>CAZKBK010000033.1:0-58198 GCA_964551035.1 uncultured Roseivirgaceae bacterium
ACACAAAGGGAGAAGACGTGCTGTACTGGCACTGGTCGCCGGAATATGCGTGGCAAATGAACTTTCCGGTGGGCGGGTACAACGAGTGCCTGATCATGTACGTGCTGGCGGCGGCGTCGCCCACGCATCCGATCGAACCGGACGTCTACCACAAGGGTTGGGCGCGCGACGACAGTATCCGCACCGACCGGAAATTCTATGACCTCGAGCTTGTCCTCGACCACTACGAGCATAGCGATGATCCGGTAGGGCCGCTTTTCTGGGCACACTACTCCTATCTCGGCCTGGATCCGCGAAACCTTTCCGACCGCTATGGCGATTACTGGAAACTCAACAAGAACCACGCGCTGGTGCACTATCGCTACTGCATCGACAACCCCGAGGGGTATGAAGGTTACGGTGAAAACTGCTGGGGGCTCACTTCAAGTTACTCGATGAAGGGTTACGCCGGCCACAACCCGAGCCGGGACCTCGGCGTGATCTCACCCACGGCGGCATTGTCGTCATTTCCCTACACGCCGGGGGAGAGCATGAAGTTCCTGAAATTCCTTTACGCGCCTGAGCGCGACAGCCTCATCGGCGAATACGGCCCGTATGATGCCTTCAGTTTCGAACACGACTGGATGCTGCCTCGCTACCTGGCCATCGACCAGGGACCGATTCCCGTGATGATCGAAAACCACCGCTCGCAACTGCTCTGGAAACTTTTTATGTCCGCGCCGGAGGTGAAAGCCGGTCTCGACAAACTCGGATTCAAATATTGAGGATATCAAACGTTCATGATGAAACAAATTATCGCGCTCGCCTGCTGCCTGCTCATCAGCGCGCCGGCATTACCACAGAAAAAGAAGGGCAAGGAGAAGTCATCGCAAAACATGGAGGCCTTTGTCGACGGCCTTATGGAAAAGATGACGCTTCGGGAAAAGATCGGCCAGCTCAACCTGGTGTCTATCGGTTTTGATGTGACCGGTCCCGTGGTTAGCGAGAACGTCGGGGAAAAAGTGAAGCAGGGGATGGTCGGCGGGGTGTTCAACACCTACACGCCCATCGCCGTAAGGAAATTGCAGGAGATGGCGGTGGAGAACACGCGGCTGAAGATCCCGTTGTTGTTCGGATTTGACGTGATTCACGGCCACCGGACGATCTTTCCGATACCGCTTGGGCTATCCGCTTCTTGGGACCTTGAACTGATTGAACGGACCGCGCGCATCGCCGGCGACGAGGCCAGTGCCGACGGCCTGAACTGGGTGTTTTCTCCCATGGTCGACCTGTCGCGCGACCCACGCTGGGGCCGGATTGCCGAAGGCGCGGGCGAGGATACCTATCTCGGCTCGCGCATCGCCGAAGCGATGGTGAGGGGCTACCAGGGCAGCGACCTCTCCGCGAAAAATACCGTGATGGCCTGTGTGAAGCATTTTGCCCTTTACGGTGGGGCCATCGCCGGGCGCGACTACAACCCCGTGGACATGAGCGAACGCTCGATGCGCGAGGATTTTCTTCCACCCTACAAAGCGGCGATCGACGCCGGCGTGGCGAGCGTCATGTCTTCGTTCAACGACATCAACGGCATTCCCGCCGCCGCCAACCGCTGGCTGCTCACGGACCTGCTCCGGGAAGAGTGGGGCTTCGACGGCCTGGTCACCTCCGACTACACGGGCATCTACGAACTGATTCCGCACGGCACCAGCGCCAACGCATACGAGGCCGCCAGGGATGCCCTGCTTGCCGGCAATGACATGGACATGGTGTCGGAGATCTTTGTGAACAACCTGGAACAGCTCGTAAAGGATGGCGAAGTAAAGGAATCCGACATCGACGCGGCATGCCGGCGCGTGCTGGAAGCAAAGTACAAGCTCGGCCTGTTCGATGATCCGTACCGGTACGTGGATGAAGAACGCGCCACCCGGACTTTGTTTAAAGACGCATATCGCGAAGCCGCGCGGGATGCCGCGCGCAAGAGCATGGTGCTGTTGAAAAATGATAACAACGCGCTTCCGCTGAAAGACAACGCATCCATTGCGCTGGTCGGGCCGCTGGCGACGCGGCAGCGGGACCTGATCGGCAACTGGAGCGGCGCGGGCGACTGGCGCAAGGCTGTGACCGTCGAGCAGGGCATCCGCAAGGCCTATCCCGATGTGAAGATCCATTATGCGAAAGGCGCCAACATCACGGATGATCCCCAACTTATCCAACGCCTGAACGCGCACGGTGGCAATCTCGATATCGATAGCCGTTCCGCGGAAGCGATGATCGAAGAGGCCGTCGCCGCGGCCAATAGCTCCGACGTGGTCGTCGCCGTTGTGGGCGAATCCCAGGGCATGTCCGGAGAGGCTGCGAGCCGTGCCGATATATCCCTTCCGGGGAGGCAGCTCGACCTGTTGAAAGCCCTGAAGGAAACGGGGAAACCACTTGTGGTCGTCTTGATGAACGGAAGGCCGATGACGCTGCCGTGGGAGACGGAGCATGCCGACGCCATGCTCGTGACGTGGTTCGCGGGAACGGAGGCCGGAAACGCCATCGCCGACGTGTTGTTCGGGGCGTACAATCCTTCCGGCAAGTTGCCGGCGACTTTTCCGGCGCACGTTGGACAGGTGCCGATCTACTACAACGCCAAGACTACGGGCCGTCCGTTCAACAACCAACCGCTCGATAAGTACAAGTCTCGTTACCTCGACGTGCCGAATGAGCCGTTGTATCCGTTCGGGTTTGGGTTGAGCTACACGACGTTCGCCTACGGCGACGTGGCATTGAGCAAGAAGGAAATTTCCGAGGGCGAGACCATTACAGTCACCTGCCGCGTCACCAACAATGGAACCATGGACGGTGAGGAGGTGGTGCAGCTCTACGTCCAGGACCTTGTGGGAAGCGTGACGCGCCCGGTGAAAGAACTGAAGGGATTCCAAAAGATCATGTTGAAGGCTGGCGCGTCAAAAGATGTAACGTTCACGATCACAACGGAGGACCTGAAATTCTACCGCGCGGACATGAGCTATGGCTTTGAGCCCGGTAGGTTTAAGGTTTTCGTGGGAGGAAATTCGCGGGACGTGAAGGCGGCGGAGTTTGAGTTGAAATGATTGGACGCTCATGCCATAGTCAGAAAATTCTTCACCAACACCTCCCACTCTTCCTCCAGCCCATAACCCGGAAACGGCTTCCCGGCGCGGGCGTACCAGTACCCGGCATTGCCCGTGTCCCCTTCTTTCCGGTGAAGGTAGGCGTGTATCCATGAGCCGTCCTTGGAATGGATTTCCTGCGCGATGTCGTGGGCGGCATGCCAGTCGCCGTTGGCATCATGCCACAGCGCACGCAAGCGCCCGTCGAGGCTGCCGGGCGGTTCGGACATCTTAAGGGAGGCTTTGAAATCTTCGATGGTCATCCTGCAAAGAAAACAAAATCGAAGAAGTAGTTCGCGGCCTTACTCCACCGGGTAGTAAACCTCCGTGATCCATTTGGCGGTGTCGGGTTCGTTGCCGGGGCCGGCGACATACACTTCCCAGGGCATGCCGGATACTTCCAGTTTTTTGTGGGCCATGAACTTGTCCACCTCGGCATGGGTAACCCCAAGATTGGCATAATCGCCCATGCTGATCGCCTTCACGACACGGGTGCCGGGGTTCATGACAACGGGGTATTTCGATGGAAGTTTCAATCCTTCCGGGACAGCGAGGGCGGCGGTAAATTCCATCGACGCTTCCGTGTAGGAAGCGAAGAATGCCAGATGCGATCCCAGGTGTTCAACGCCGGCTTTTGCGAGCGCGCCGCTCAATTCTGTGTACATTTTGTCGAACTGCGCAACCACGGCGGCGGGATCGTCCGGACGCATCGTGTGCGAGAGGCCAGTGTAATAGAACGGAGCGGATTCTTCGAGCGAGATGGGGACGGCGAACTTCGGCTTTGCTTCGGCGAGTTCCTTGAGCTTGTTCAACCCGTGGTCAAACGACTTCTCGATTTCGGGTTTAATGAACAGCGTGCCGATCCATCGACCGATGGGGTTGGCGCCGAAGTCGCTGGAGAAGCCCATGGTCACGCGGGTGCCGTCGCCCTCGGGGTCGAAGTTGTACCACGCGCGGGAGGTGTCTTCCTCCATGAAATTGAGGTTCGCCTTGATCGTGGAGTAGGGGATACTCTCGGCGATGGCGGCCTTTCCGTTGCCGAGGTTTTCGCTCGTCCAGGCATAGGTGGCGCCAGCCCCTTCGCGCTTGTCGCCATACGTGACCTGCATCGTGCTGTCGAGGCTAAACCAGTAGGACCATTTGCCCCACTGCTCCAGGGAGTTCACTTCCTCGAAGACGTACTCGGGAGGTGCATTCACGACGATACTCTTCGTCAGTTCAATTTTTGCGGGCAAAAGAAAGCCGACGATGACAAGCAAAACGACGGCGCAAAGCAAACCGATAAGAATTTTCTTTAGCATGGGAGTACGGTTTGGAGGTTGAACAGGTTTTCTGCCGTGGGGTAAATAAATATAGCAAAAACTTATGTAAATGTAAACGTTGACATTCGGACGTATTTGTCGAAACTTCACATAGCCACCAAATCCAATCGCCATGAGTTTTTTTACCAATCCAAAGCGTATTCCTGAAAGCTACGGCCTTCGTATTGCCATCGGCCTGATCGTTTATTTTATGGTCATGCACTTGTTGGGGTACGCCCATCACGTGGAATTGCGGTTGTTGAATTTGCTGATCCTGGTGACCGGTGTGTACCTCGCCCTGAAGAGATTCAGGGAGCAGCATCGCGATCAACTGCATTATTTCAGGGCCCTTGTCATCGGCGTTTCGACAGCCGCCATCGGGTCGTGCACGTTCGCATTGTTCATGTTCGGCTATATGTTTTTCGACGCGTCGTTCATGCAATGGATCATCGACCATGAGCCCATGGGACGTTTCCTTAATCCCTTTATGGCGGCGTTTATCGTGGCGCTGGAGGGCGTTTTCTCCGGCCTGCTGGTCACGTTCGTTCTACTCAATTGGGTAGCCACCGATGAAGTGAATGAGCCCGCCGGTTGAAGGAACGCGATTGAGTTCACTTTAGTCCTTCCCGGCGCGGGGAAGCAGGACCAGTTATGTCTATAGGGAAACGACATTGATTTCCATTTACCTAAACCTGTTGCCGCCCGGTCATTTGGCTGGGCGGCATACTTTTTTTGAATGCCTCCTGAAAAAAGCGGTATGAACATCAGGAAGTGGAATCTTTGGCATCGCGCCGACCGGATACCCGAGACCTACGGGGCGTTGATCGCGCTGGCCCTGGTTACTTACTTTTTTATCATGTACGCCGTCGGGCTGGTGCATCACGTCGAGTTGCGATTCTTAAATATCGCGTTTATGATCGCGGGCATACGCCTGGCACTTAGACAATACAAGCGTACGCACGACGGGCACCTGAATTACTTTCGGGGGCTGGCGGTCGGCGTTTCGGCGGGCAGCATTGGGGTGTCGATATTTGCCGCCTTTATGGTCTTTTATCTGAAGATCGATCAGGGCCTGATGGCCACCATTATAGAGTACGCCCCCATGGGCCAGTATATCAACGAGTACACGGCCGCGGTCGTCATCATGAGCGAGGGCATCTTTTCGGTGCTGGCGGTTACCTATATACTCCTCAACTGGCTTGAGACGGATAATGTTGCCAGTCCGGCCGGCTGATCAATCCTTTTTCTTCATCCATGACACGGTCTGCCGGGAGGCATGCTCCCGGCCCAGGACGTTTGCATAGAGTGCGGGCCTGCGCGCGTTTCGATAGCGGTATCCGCCGGCGAGGGCGAGTTTTTCAGCGGTAAGCGTCGCGCAAACATAATCGTCGCCGAGGCGGCGGCACTCCGAGAGAATGTCTCCGAAGGGGTCGAGGATCATGGAACACCCGTTCTTTAACTGGTCGTCGTCCATGCCAATGGGGTTGGAGAAGACCACATAAACGCCGTTGTCGAATGCCCGTGCCGGCAACCACTTCATGAGCCAGGCGCGGCCCTTGAGCCCGTCAAACTCCGCCCGCAGGGACGTCGGGTCTTTTTCACGGTTATACCACAGGGCGGGATCCACAAAGCCCGCGCCTGGCCGCGTGGACGGCGTGCACATGGTTACGTGCGGCATAAAGATCACGTCAGCGCCCAGCAGTACCGTTGCCCTTACGTTCTCAATCACGTTGTTGTCGTAGCAGATGAGGATCGCGCATCGCCAGCCATGCAGGTCAAAGACGGTGTATTGGTCGCCGGGAAGAATGGCGGGGTTGATGAACGGATGGAGTTTGCGGTGCTTCGCCAGCATTCCGGTTTCATTCACGCACACATAGGCCTTGAATATTCTCCCCTGCTCATCTCTTTCGAAAAGGCCCGCCAGCAGTGTGATGTGGTGTCGGCCCGCGATTTCCTGCAACGCCCGGATGCTCTCCCCCTCCGGCAACGGTTCAGCTATTGCCAGCAATTGTTCCCGTGACAGGTTGCGGGCGAAACTGTAGCCCGTAATAGCACATTCATGGAACGCGATAGCGGTGGCACCTTCCCCGGCAGCCTTTCCCGCCAACTGGTCGATCACCGAGAGGTTATATTGCTTGTCGCCGCTGCGGTTCTCGAACTGCGCCGTGGCCACTTTCATATCGTTCATGCTACTTCATTTCAAGTTCCACAATCGTGTCCACCTGGTCGAACCGGTCCTTCGGTATCCTGAGCGTGATGCCGAATTCGTTTTCAACAAACTTCAACGGGGTCTTGTCGGAGAACAAGCGCGCGCTGCGGACCTTTTTTCCCCACGAGGGAATAACGAGTGATTCATCGTACCATTTGAGGATGTGTACGTAGACCTTGTTGCCGGCATGTGTCGTGACGCCCCAGTCACGCGGGGTCAACGGGCCACCCCGGGTGCCATAGATCGTTTCGCCGTTTTTCTTCAACCATGCGCCGACTTGTCGGAGAAGATCGGCGTGCTCGGGTTGGATCTTTCCGTTCGGCATCGGCCCTACGTTGAGGAGGAAATTCGCGTCGTACCCCGCTGCCTTCACCAGGTATTGGATCAGGTCCTTTCGCGATTTATGGCGATTGTCTTTGAGGTGAAAGCCCCACGAGTTATTGATCGTCTCACAGGTTTCCTTCGGAAGGCTGCCAACGGTTTGTTCCGGCGCAAAGCCCGTCGTATTGTGGCCGGGCAGATCCTTTTCGAACATCTGGAAGTCCTCGCCGGGGTACGGCGTCCGGTGGTGATTGCTTCCCACCAATGCGCCGGGCTGCAGGCCATGGATCAGCTTGTAGGTTTTCTCCAGGCGCCAGTCGGCGTCTTTTTTGTCCCACATGCCGTCGAACCAGATCCCGGCGATATCGCCGTAGTTGGTCAGCAATTCCGCAAGCTGGGCATCCATGTAATCGAGGTACTTAAACCAGTCGCCGTTTTCCGGGCGGCCCGTGTAATCGCGTCCTGTGTTGCCGCGCGGGAAGTAGTCCGGGTGGTGCCAGTCCAGTTGGGAATGATAAAAGAAGAGCTTCATACCCTGCCGCTGACATTCGTCGGCGAGCATTTTGAGGATATCCTTGCCGTAGGGCGTGCGTTTAACGACGTTGTAGTCCGAAACTTTGCTGTCCCACATGGCAAAGCCATCGTGATGTTTACTGGTGATGGTAATGTACTTCATGCCCGCGTCTTTGGCGAGCTGAACCCACTCCTTCGGGTCGAACTGCGTGGGGTTGAAGAAGGTGGGAAGTTTCTCGTAGGCGCTCACCGGTATTTGCTGGTTGTTCATTACCCATTCGCCATCTCCGAGGACGCTATAGACCCCCCAATGGATAAAGAGCCCGAAGCGTGCATCCTGAAACCATTCGCGGTTGCTAAGGTTTTCTGGTGTGGGTTTGTATTGTGCCTGTGTTGAAAAAGAAACGAATGCAAGGAGGAGCAGGTGGAGGAGTTTGTTCATGTCGCTGGTGTCGGTTATGCGTTGACGTTAAAGTTAATCAGCCATTCCTGCTTTTGGAATCGGATGGTTGAAAAATACGATCCATTTGCCGTTTCGTTAAGGCATATTGTCTTCCTTGTCGGCGAGCGCCTATGACCCCTGCAGAAAAAGCATGCGCGTCCGACTTCCTTTAAAGACCTTTGCGCTTCTTTGCGCATGGCGCCTTCGCGGTAAGGACGGCGAAAACGTATCCTAAAAAGAGGGGCGATTGCCATGAATGCGTTAATTTAGGGTTTTTAAGCCTTATGCGTTACGAAAAACTTGACAAGCAGCTTTTTATTGAGAATCGTAAAAGACTGAGAAAACAACTCAAGCCCGATGCGGTCGCCGTGTTCAACGCCAACGACATTATGCCGACGAATGCGGATGGGACGATGCGCTTTCGCCAAAACAGCGACCTCTTCTACATGACCGGGGTTGATCAGGAAGAAACGATCCTGGTTCTCTGTCCCGATTTTCCCGAAAAGCGGTATCAGGAGGTGTTGTTTCTGCGCGAAACCAGTGACCTTATCGCAACCTGGGAGGGCCACAAGCTGACCAAGGAACAGGCTCGTGAAATGACGGGCATTGACACGGTCTTGTGGACATCCGAGTTTCCGCGCCTTTTTAACACCATGATGGTGATGGGCGATGTGCGGCACGTGTACCTCAACACCAACGACCATTATCGGGCGGAAGTCAGCATCAACAGCCGGGATCGCCGGTTCATCGACTGGTGCCGCGAAAGGTACCCCTTGCACGACTATGAACGGCTGGCGCCGATCATGCACAAGCTCCGCTCGGTAAAATCGAAACAGGAGATCGCGCAGATGCAGCGGGCGTGCGATATCACGGAACAAGGTTTCCGGCGAATCCTCGGCTTTGTGAGGCCCGGTGTGCGGGAGTACGAGATCGAGGCGGAGCTGGTGCACGAGTTCGTGAGGAACGGATCGCGGGGATTTGCGTATGAGCCCATTATTGCGTCGGGCGCCGATTCATGCGTGCTTCATTATCTTGATAACGACAAGGTTTGCCAGGATGGTGACGTACTCTTGTTGGATGTCGGGGCCGAGTATGCCAACTACAATGCTGATCTTACGCGTACCATTCCAGTGAACGGAAAGTTCACGAAAAGACAACGGGAGGTGTACGACGCCGTCTTGCGTGTGCAGCGTGCGGCGATGGACCTCCTCCGCCCGGGCGTATTGTACTATGCCTACCACAAGGAAGTGCAGAAGATCGTCGAAAGCGAACTGATCCGCCTGAAGCTTATTGACAAAAAGGACGTAAAGCATCAGGATAAGGACAAACCCCTGTTCCTAAAATATTTCATGCATGGGACCAGCCATCAACTGGGTCTCGATGTTCACGATGTGGGCAGCATGTACCATGAGATGCAGGAGGGCCAGGTGTGGACCGTGGAACCCGGCATTTATATCCGCGAGGAAGGCATCGGTGTGCGGATCGAAAACAATGTGATGATTAAAAAGAACGGCGTACTCGATCTGATGAAGAACATTCCCGTGGAAGCGGAGGAGATTGAAACGCTGATGAACGCAAAATGAGACCATGGATGAGAAGCGGCATGATGTGGGTTACCGGTGCGTGCGCGTGCCTGGTGTTGATGTCGCATGAGTTCTGGCTGCAACCTGAAAGGTTTGTCATTGCGCCGGGTGATTCTTTGACCGTCAATTTCAAAGTGGGTCAGAATTTCCTGGGCGAGGCATGGAAGGCGCCTGCAACACGCTTTGCGCGGCTGGAACTGCATAGCGGCGCAAGGAAGGAGGACCTTGTAGCGTCCCTGGCTCCTGGAGAAAACGGGTTGGTAAGACTTGCCGTGCCGGATGCGGGTACCCATCTCGTGGTGTTGCAGTCGACCCATGCTTTTGTGGAGATGGAGGCGGCGGAATTCAATGCATACCTGCAGGAAGATGGTCTGGATGACATTTATTCCTTGCGCAAGCGAACCCACGCCCTTGACCAAAAGGCGCGCGAAAAGTATGCGCGCTATGCGAAGCTTTTGTTGCAGGCCGGCACAAAAACAGACGACACCTATCGGAAGGTCACGGGCCTCCCCCTGGAAATTGTGCCGTTGCGGAACCCGTATGCGCTGAAGGTCGGCGACCGGATGAGATTCAGGTTGTTGTTCAAGGGAAAGCCCCTCTTTGGCGCGAAGGCGAAAGTGTGGAACCAGCACAACCGGCAAACTTCCGTTCAGAACATCTATAGCCAGCAGGACGGAACCATAGAGACCACGTTGAGCCAGGGCGGCACCTGGATGGTGAGTGTCGTCCACATGGTTCCTGTCACGGATGGCAGCACCGATTGGGAAAGTTTTTGGGGGACCTTGACGTTTGGGACCAAATGAAGCCAATGGATACGATCAACGCAGACCAGGCGCCTGAGCCCGTGGGCCTTTACCCGCACGCACGAAGGGTGGGAGACCTCCTGTTCTTGTCGGGTGTCGGGCCGCGGAGAAAGGGATCAAAGGAAATTCCGGGCGTCACCCTTGACGCCGGGGGAAACATCGTCAGCTATGATATTGCCGAGCAGTGTCACAGCGTGTTCCGCAATGTGAAGGTGATTCTCGAATCTTCCGGGGCGCAATGGGAAAACCTGGTCGACGTCACAGTGTTCCTCACGAACATGAAGGAAGACTTTGCGACCTTCAATAAGATCTACGCCGAATATTTCAAAGACAACCAGCCCACCCGCACGACCGTCGAAGTCAATGCGTTACCCACGCCGATCGCCATCGAGTTAAAGTGCATTGCGACGCTGCGCTAGCCGGCCGTGTACGTTAAAATCATCAGGATTTCCGGATTGATTTTTGTATTTTTAAGTATAAAACTTTGTGACAATGGACTCGCTTGTTTTGAAAGGGGATTTGACGGAGCGGCTCACCGATGAGGAATTTTACAGGTTTTGTGAAGACAACCCTGATGTTCGGATGGAGCGAAACAGCGACCTGCAGATCGTTATTATGTCGCCCGTAAGCACATTGTCCGGTTTTTACAGCACAGAAGTGATCAGACAGCTTTCCAATTGGAGTGTTTCGGATGGCCGGGGATTAGCATTTGATGCATCGACCGGTTTTACCCTTCCCGACCGCTCCATCCTCTCGCCGGATGCCTCGTGGCTGCTTCGTGAAAAATGGGATCGTTTGTCCCTTGAACAAAAGGAACGGTTCGCCCCCATTTGTCCGGATTTTGTAATTGAGATTCGGTCAAAGAGTGATTCTCTTGAAACTTTAATGAATAAGATGCGCGTGTGGATTCAAAATGGCGCATCCGAAGGCTGGTTACTGGACCCGCGCGACAAACGATACTATCTCTTTCTATCCGGACGGAACATGAAGACCGTCGAGGGGGCAGATGTCAAATTGAGCGCCGAGGGCATGGCCAATGGTTTCAATCTTGATGTTTCCCGGCTGAAAGCCTGAAACACACTTTGGATTTTCGTTCCTTCCTAAACAGAAAAACTTTCCCCACAACCGCACGTGCGTGAAGCATTCGGGTTGATAAACTGGAATCCCTTTCCGTTAAGGCCATCTGAAAAATCCAGGGTGGTTCCCAACAGGTACAAAAGGCTTTTTTTGTCAACAAGGATCTTGACACCCTTATCCTCAAACACCTGGTCGGCCGGGTGAACCTTGTCATCGAACCCGAGATCGTACATCAGGCCGGAGCAGCCACCGCCCTTCACCGAGACGCGGATGTTGTGGTCGCCGGTCTTGCCTTCCTCCTTGCGGAGTTCGATAATCCTTTCTTTGGCCTTGTCGGTAACGCTGATCATGGGTGTTCTTTTATGAGATTGGATTCATTACAACACTAAAAACAGTGATCGTGTTCATATCCCTTCCGTAGTACAACTTTTGCAGGGCATCCATCACGTTGCCCGCGCGGAAATAGGAAGTGTGCAATTCCGTACCCCCCTTTACGACCCATTGGATCGTGTAGGAGTTTTCCTTCTCCTTGTAATTCTGGACGTAGGCGTACATCTTTTTCAGCACATCGACCTTGTCGAAACCGGTTTCGCTATGGAAGAGGAATGCCTGGTTGTGGCGCGGGTTCACGGTGATCAGGTCTAACCGGGTTCTCCCGTCGACAATGCTGTACTCAAACACAATGTCCGCTGTGCGCAGGGCGAGATAGTCTTTTATCTCCTGCTGTATCCTCGCCGCTTCCACGTGCATTTCACTCATCGTTTCGATCATGATGGGAAGTTTCAATGCCTAAAACTTTCGTTTTCGGCAAAAAGTTTCTTCTTTGGACTGTAAAGTTAACCCAATTATGGAAAAATTGGAACACATCGGCATTGCGGTAAAAAACCTGGAGGCCGCCAACGAATTATTTGGCCGGCTGCTGGGACGCGCGCATTACAAGGTTGAAGAGGTGCCGTCCGAAGGGGTCCGGACATCCTTTTTTGAGCTCGGCGGTGTGAAGATCGAGTTGCTGGAAGCCACCACGCCGGAGTCCCCCATTGCCCGATTCATCGAGAAAAGGGGAGAAGGGATTCACCACCTCGCGTTTGAAGTTGCCGATGTTCGCACAAGCCTGCCCGAATACAGGGAAAGGGGATTTGAAACGATCAACCCGGAACCAAAGCAGGGCGCAGACAACAAGCTGATCTGTTTTCTGCATCCGAAAAGTACTCAGGGTGTCCTGGTGGAGTTGTGTGAAGAGATCAAAACTTCTTCTTCGTAGTGCCGGCGCTCTTGCCGCCAAACTGGATTTCGTTGTAGTATTTCTGCTTGCGTTTGCCTTCCGCCGTCTTGTAATACGGTCTGGGGCCGGCGCAGGAGCTGAGGAGAATAGCTGCCACAAAACACAATCCTACGACCTTTTTCATATTCTTTTTGTTTTGATTATGCATATATACGGCGATTACGCCCGGTGTGAATGCTATTTTTGCGTCGGAAGCAGCTTTTGCCGTTGAATTGCCGCTTTCACCGCTAAAAAGCAAAACCACGAAAAATGTCAGAAAAACGCCTTGAAATCGGCCAGTTGGGTGAATTTGGACTTATCGACCACCTCACCCGCGATATTACCCTTAAACATAAAACGTCCCTGAAAGGGGTCGGCGATGACGCCGCCGTGATGGACGCTGGCGACGGCAGGTGCGTACTGGTTTCCACCGACATGCTCGTGGAAGGAATCCACTTCGACCTCGCGTACGTTCCACTCCAACACCTCGGCTACAAGTCTGTAGCGGTCAACGTATCGGACATCGCCGCCATGAACGGCAAAGCCGCTCAGGTGACGGTGAGTATCGCGCTCAGCAACCGGTTTTCGGTTGAAGCCCTTGACTCCCTGTACAGCGGAATTAAGGCCGCGTGCGAAAATTACCAGATCGACCTTGTCGGCGGGGATACGAGTTCATCGCGGTCAGGCTTAGTCATATCAGTAACCGTGATCGGTTGGGCCGAAGCTGACAAAGTCAGCTACCGCGATGGCGCAAAACCCAATGACATCATTTGCGTGACGGGTGACCTTGGCGCGGCATTGATGGGTTTACAAGTGCTGGAACGTGAAAAACAGGTCTTCCTTGCCAACCCCGAAATGCAACCCGCGCTCGAAAAGTACGACTACATCGTAGGAAGGTTCCTCAAACCCGAAGCGCGTACGGACATCATCTTTGACCTTGAGGAGGCGGGTGTTAAGCCGACATCGATGATCGATGTCTCGGACGGACTCGCGTCGGAACTCTTCCATCTGGCCGGGCAATCAAAGTTGGGACTTCGCATCTACGAAGAGAACCTGCCGATCGACAACCACACCTTCGATACGGCCATCGAGTTCAAGCTCGATCCGGTCACCTGTGTGCTAAATGGAGGCGAGGATTACGAGTTGTTGTTCACCGTTGATCAGGCCGACCAGGAGAAGCTAAAGAAACATCCGGACATCCACATGATCGGATACATGCACGAGCGGCGCTCTGAACTGGTCATGATCAGTAAACAAGGAACCGTCGTTCCGCTCAAAGCGCAGGGTTGGAATCATTTTTCAGTTTGATGAGAGACTAATTCTTGCGCCGCCAGGGGCAGTTTGACGGTGAAAGTGGTTCCCTGGTCTTCAACACTGCGAATTTCGAGTTCCCCCTTGTTCATTTCAATGAACTGCATGCAGAGTAGCAGGCCCAGGCCCGTGCCTTTCTCGTTGGACGTTCCTTTCTTAAGCATGGGCTGGTCGGAAGATCGGATTTTTTTCAGATAGGCTTCGCTCATGCCGATACCTTCATCTGAGACATTGATGTAAGCGTATTTTTCATTTGGCGAGCAGGTGACCGTCACGCGCTTGCCTTCCCCCGTGAACTTCAAGGCGTTTGACACGAGGTTTCTCAGCGTGACGTATACCATATTTTCATCGGCATGGATGAACATGTCGTGCGGACATTGGATGCTGAAGGCGATCCGTTTTTTGTCCGCCGTAAGTTGATAGAGACCGCGCAGTTTTTCAATGAGGTAATACAGCGAAAAACTGGTGGGCGTGTATTGAATGTTCCCCATCTGGGAAAGCGACCAAAACAACGTGTTATCGATCAGGTCGAGGGAGTTCGTCACGGAGTTCTTGATGTTGACCGCATGGCGCTTGAGTTCATCGTGGGAGAGTTCATGCGCATGGTCGATGAGGTAGCCGAGGAATCCCTTCAACGTGGTGAGCGGTGAGCGTAGATCGTGGGACAAGATCGAAAAAATGAGATCCTTTTTCTGGTTCAGCACCTGCAGTTCTTCCCGTGACCGTTCAATTTCGAAAGTCCGGATTTGAAGCAACTCCTGCAGACGTTGCCGGTCATGCTCGCCTTTCCGGATATAACTCCGGATGATGGTCATCACCAGAAAGGCTACGACGAAGAAGGAAAGCAGAATGAACCACCAGGTCTTCCAATAAGGGGGGGAAATCGAGATCGACATTTCGGTGACTTTTTCCTCGCCGCTCAGGGCGACGGTCTTCAGGAGGAACTTGTACTGGCCGGGGTCGATGTTGGTGAAGCTTGCTTTGTTGTCGCTTGTGACCTCTTTCCAGTCGTTCTCAAAGTTTTCCAGCATGTAATACAATGAATAGCGCCTGGGATTGCTGAAATGCGGGACAAAGAACTGGATGTCAAGGAAATTCTCGTTGTAGTCCAACTCAAGGTTTTCCAGCGAAGAAGGATTGGTCGTTACCTTTTCCTCCCCAGTGATGGGATTGTAAACGCGCAGGGAGAGGATGTTGGGCACGTAGCTCCCGCTGCTGAGATGAATATCGTCGGGATGGAAAATGTTAATGCCGTTGATGCCGCCGAAAATGATCGTTCCGTCGCGGGTTGCCGCGTATGCCAGCCGGTTGAATTCCTCCTCTTGCATGCCCTCACTTACCGAGAAGCTTATGAACTTCGCGGCCGCGGGTTGAAATTTGACGATCCCTCCGTTGGTGCTCAACCAGAGGGCGCCGTTTTTATCCGGGAGGGATGCATAAATTGTATTGCTTGGAAGCCCGTCGCGCACGGTAAAATTGACGATCTCCGGCCCGGTCGACAGGGTTCGCAGGTCGATCCGCCAGAGACCTGCGTTGAACGTACCCACATACAGGTAGTCGCCAACCTGTTGGATAGAAAGTACCAGGAGGAATGCGCCATCGGAGTTGCGGGGGAGGCCTTCGAAGGCGAAGAACCGGAATGTTCCCGTTTTCTTGTTGTACAGCGAAACACCCCGCGCGGAACCCACCCAGAGCCGTTGTTGCTTGTCGGGATAGACCATGGTCAGGTTTGTGGCACCACTATCGCCGGCGGCATGTATGTTTTTCAGGTGCCCGGTATCCAGGTTGTAGATGTACAATTGACCACTCGAAATAAAATACAATTCGTGTCCTTGCCTTATCACTTGCCTCACGACTTTGCCTTGGGTAAAATCCCACAGGGGTTCAAAGGGCGAAAATGTGTTTGTTCGTTTGTTCCACTGAAGCAACCCGCCATAACAGCCCACGAGTGTGGTTTCCGCATTTAGCGGATGGAAATATACCGGGATGAAACTCCGATCTGACCCGGCAACGGAAACCTTTCGGTGTTCAACGGAAGCCCGGTCAAGATCGATGATGTTGACATATCCGGCGTCGGTACCCACCCAAATTTTTCCATCGGTATCCTCGTAGACGGCCCGCACCATGTTATCCGTAAGGACCATGGGTTTGAGCGGATTGTGATAAATGTGCCTGAATTTGAGCTGATGTTTGTCGAATTTGTTGAGGTCACCGGTTCCGCCGACCCAAATGATTCCGCTGTGGTCCTCGAGAATGGAAAAGCAGTTGTCGGTGGAAATTGATTTGGCGGAAAATGGATCCTTCAGCACATGGACCATGCGGTTTTCTGCCGGATTAAAAACGACGAGCCCGTTGGCTTTCGTCAGGATCCAGAACAAACCGTCGCGATCCTCATGGATCGCAGTGATGCGGCTGAAAAAGGGCGCCGTCGACGGTTCAAAATGGCGGGTGAACGTTCTCTTCCTGATGTCATAGACAACCACGCCCATTTTGTGGGTACCGATCCAAAGGTTTTCATTCCGGTCAAAGTGCAAAGCGGTGACATCCGCATGGGCGGGAAAATCATTTCCCTTAAAGGAAAGCATGATCTCGTCGACCGGCTCGCTGTTTTCAAGGACGACAACTTTGGCAGGTCCGCCGATGAATACCCGGTTGCCTTTTGCCAGCAGCGCCGTGGGATGGGTATAGATTCCGTGCGGGTCAGGCAGCTTCTTGAGCGAATCGTTGTCGATGTAGAAAATTCCTTCATTAAAGGAAGAAGCCCAAATCCTGCCGTCTGAGGTTTGCGCCAACTGGTTGATGATGGGCGGATCATCGCCGCACGCCAGGCGCACGAGTTGATCGGTCTCATATTCATACACCAGCACGCCGAACCGATGGGCACCCACGAAAATCCGGTTAGAAACGGAATCGTAAATGAGCGCATTGATATCATACGGGTTGAGGGTGCCACCATTTTTTCCCAGCGAACGGTATTGCTTGAAACCGTAACCGTCATACCGGAAAAGCCCGTGTCCGGCGAACCACAACACGCCCATGTGATCCTGCACGATATGCGAAACCTGCGACGAGCGAATAGTCCCCGGAATAGTGATTCGCTCAAAGGCGATGGGATCGGGCGTCTTCTGCCCGTAAACACTCCGGGAGGTACCCGCAACGAGAAGAAAAAGAAACCACGTGAGGACAAATGCGCCGGCGCCCTTCTGCATAGCTAGTCTTCGGGATAGGGGATAAAGACAAAGTTCGTGAATTCCTTGTCCACGACAAAAAGGCAACAGTATTCATCCGGATCCTTGTAGGCCGATTTGAAATCGTCCGCCTTGTCAATCAGCCCCCGTTGTATGAACTCATCGATGTATGTAGCGTAGTAGTTCCAAACGGTATCGGCCTGAGCGGCGTCGATCAACAATTGGCCGACCGGCTGCGGTTCTTTGCAAACGGGAAAAATGGGATACGCGGAAAAGCCCCGCTTCCGAATTTGATAGGAGGCCTCGCGAACGGCATCGGAAACCTTCACAAAGTCCTGGGAAATGGTGCCCAGGTACTTTCCGCTTAGTTCGGGATCGTTATGCATAACCGTATATTGGTGATCGGATACAAATAAAAGAAAATTACGGCGTGCCGGCCATGCTGCACGGGACGGGAACCGCCGCAATCATCAGGAGACCGGCCATCCTGCCGCTTATTCCCTATTTTAGAGGATTGTTATTATTTACCGAAAATAAACAACTCCACATGACCAGATTCTTTTCACTTGCCCTCGCCGTATCCCTGGGGACTTCAGGCGTGTTTGCGCAGCCCACGACACCCGAGCAAATCGCCCGCACCTATGAGGCCCGCAACGAACTGGCTGCGGCTACCTTGTTGCGGAATTATCCGGTGCGCAACATTGGCCCGACCGTTCAGGGCGGCCGCATTGTCGACATCGATGTGAACACCAAAAAACCCCGGGAATTTTACATTGCATTCGCCTCGGGCGGGATCTTTAAAACCGTAAACAACGGCATTTCTTTTACGCCTGTATTCGACAACGTGGGGGCCCTTGGCCTCGGCGATATTGCGCTTTCCCAGGCGGACCCGAACGTTCTCTATGCTGGAACGGGTGAAAAGAACAGCAGCCGCTCGAGCTATGCGGGGTCTGGTGTTTACAAGACGACAGATGGAGGGCAAACGTGGACGCATCTCGGATTGACGGGCACCCAGCACATCAGCCGGATCGTCATTCATCCCGCCAACAACGATGTGGTCTGGGTCGCAGCCGCGGGATCACTCTACTCGAAGAATGAGGACCGGGGCGTTTTCAAGACTACAGATGGCGGGCGCACGTGGAAGAAGACGCTTTTTATCAACGACAGCACCGGGGTGATCGACCTCGTGGTCAATCCAAAAGACCCAAGTCAGGTATGGGCATCGGCGTGGGAGCGCCAGCGGTCTGCCAGGAATTTTAAGGGCAACGGGCCGGGCTCAGCCATATACCGGTCGCTCGATGGTGGGGAAACCTGGGAGAAATCAGTGGAGGGTTTCCCGCAAGGAAAGCAGGTGGGAAGAATTGGCCTCGAAATCAGCCCCAGCGACCCTAATATTCTCTATGCGATACTCGACAACCAGGGTGAGGTCGAAGACAAAGACGACGAGACGCCCGATGCGTCCAAGCTGAAGATCACGGACTTTTTTAAGTATACCCGCGAAGACGTGCTGAAGCTTGATGACAAAAAACTGGACGAATTCCTTGATGACAACGGGTTTCCGGAGAAATATGACGCCGCGCGCGTGAAGCAGGAAATTCGCGACGGGAAATATGGGCCTAAGGCCATCGCCACATACTTCGGCGACGATGCCAACGAAGACCTTTTCAACACCAAGGTAATTGGTGCGGAGATGTACCGTTCAGACGATGCCGGTGTAACCTGGAAGAAAATGAACCAGTATGATCTCGACGGCGTGTTCAATACGTATGGATATTATTTCGGGGAAATGCGGGTGGCGCCTGACAACCCGGACTTGCTTTATCTGTTCGGTGTGCCCCTGTTGAAATCGCGCGATGGAGGCGTAACCTGGCACCGGCTCGATACCCTCAGGGGTGTAAGGAATATTCATGTGGACCACCACGCACTGTGGATCAACCCTAACGACCCGAAGCACCTGCTGCTCGGCAACGACGGCGGACTGTATCAGAGTTACGATGAGGGCGCCGAGTGGCTTCATATCAACAACATGCCGGTGGGACAGTTCTACACGGTGAATGTGGACATGGAAAAACCATATCATGTTTATGGCGGACTTCAGGACAACGGTGTGTTAAAGGGGTCATCGCGGTCGGTGCCGAACCGGACAAGGCATTGGGAAGAGATTCTGGGCGGTGACGGCATGTATGTTGCGCCGGACCCCCGGAACAGCAACATCGTTTACGCCGGATTTCAGTTTGGCAATTATTATCGCATTGATACGGATAACGGCCGCCGTGCCCGCATCACGCCGCAACACGACATCGGGGAAGCGCCGCTAAGATGGAACTGGCTATCGCCCCTCATGCTCAGTCCCCATAATGCCGACATCGTCTACATGGCCGCCAATCGGTTGTACCGGAGTTTCGACCGGGGCGAGCACTGGGCACCCATTAGCGACGATCTCACCCGGAACTACGCACCGCAGGGTAATGTGCCATTCTCCACCATCTCATGCATTGACGAGTCAAAACTCAAATTTGGCGTGCTCTATGTCGGAACGGATGACGGAAATGTATGGGTGAGCCGCAACGGGGGTGGATCATGGACGCTCATTAACGAGGGGCTGCCAAAAGATAAATGGGTCAGCAGCGTTAGTGCCTCCCCTCATAGTGAGTCTACGGTCTTCGTGTCGCTGAACGGCTATCGCGACGACGATTTCAGGACCTGGCTCTTCATGAGTGACGACTATGGCAAAACCTGGCGAAGCATCAAAGGCAACCTTCCGGAATCAGTGGCAAACGTCGTGATCCAGGATCCCGTGCAAAAGAATCTCCTGTACTGCGGCCTTGACGTGGGAACGTTTGTATCCCTGGACCAGGGCGGAAGCTGGCACCTGATGCCGGATATGCTGAACGTGCCTGCCTATGACATGATGGTCCATCCGCGCGACAACGAACTCGTGGTGGGCACGCATGGCCGGAGCGTTTTTGTAGCTGACGTTAAACCCTTGCAGGAGCTTGCGGTTGTCGGTTCAGAAAAAACAATTCTGGCTTTTGACGTGGAGAGTCTACGCCACAGCAGCCGCTGGGGTGACCAATCCTATCTCTGGTCAAAGCCGTTCTTACCGTCTGTCGAAGTGCTTTACTACGTCGGCCGCCCGTCCGGCAGTGTTGCGGTCGAGATCTTCGACGACAAGAACAACAAAGTTGCGCAATTGAATGCCCCCGGAGGGCGGGGCTTTCATGTGGTGAAGTGGGACTTGAAAGTGGAGATGCCTTCGGCGGGAAAGAAAAAGCGCAAACAGGAGGAGTCGGCAGCGAAAGCCGCATTTGCGCCCAAGGGAAAATACCGGATTAAATTTGTGAACGGGGAGGAAAGCAGCGAAACCGTGTTGGAGATCCGGTAGGTGGCGTTGCCGGGGTGTCTGGCAATTGGGGGTCCTCAACGCGTGGCCGGCGTCCCTCCCTTGGAGCGAGATTGCCGGATGCGAGGGCTTCGAAACGTCTGGTCGTCGTTCCTGGCTTGGCGTCAGCTGGTAGGACTCAATCATCGCGTGGTTATTCACAAACTAAATTCTCTTCCAATGCAAAACATGTCAATCATTAGCCGAAACGCTTTCCTGAAGTGTTCCCTGACGGCGACTGCCGCGCTTTTCTCCCCGCTGGCGGTAGCTACCACCGGGATTAAAGATCAGGAACGGCCTGCGCCGATGCCGCTTGAGGTGGTAAAAGAGTTTGTCATCGCCAGTCATAGCAACCTGCCCAGGGTGAAAGAGATGCTGGAAGCGGATCACCTCCTGTTGCACACTTCTCACGACTGGGGTGGCGGCGACTTTGAATCCGGCATTGAGGCTGCCGGCCATGTCGGTAACAAGGAGATCGCCAACTACCTGATCTCAAAAGGAGCCCGCTATAACATCTTTCTAGCCTGCATGCTGGGTCACCTGGATGTGGTGAAGGGTGCGCTCGATTTCAACGGCGGCCTTCTCCATGCCAAAGGACCGCATGGATTCACGCTTTTGCACCATGCGATGAAGGGTGGATCGGATGAAGTCGTAGCTTTTCTGAAGGACGCTGGTGCAACGGCGACGCGGATACCTTTCTACGACCGATTGTAGGCGCTATCTCTCGCTTACTATTTCCGCGAGTGCCTGCCGACGCATTGGTTGATGTGCCTTTTCGGCGACGGCGAGCGAGCTACGGTGTGAAAAATACCAACAACTTGGTATGTCGGCGAAAACTACATGGTGATACTTTTGAATCAAATGTATTTCTTACCAATCCCCACGTCATGATTCAAAAGAAGTTGAATGTAATCACGCGCACGGCGCTCGCAGGACTGTTCTTTGCGATCACGCTGGGTGCCTGCGTTGAAAAAACCGGCACGTGCGAGTCCACCTATGAGAACTGGCAGGGCTATACGCTGTACACCTGCGAGGAGAATGTTGAAGAGTACCTTTGCGAAGGCAGTGGCGACCATATGTGGGAAGGCTCAAGCTGCAACGACCTGGGCTATTCTCATTACAATCCCGACAACGAGAACTGGCAATATAATTCGGGAAATAACGGCATTCCCGGCGACCACGGCGCCTGGGGTGACGGTACCGGAACGGGTGGCTCTGGGGGTGGTGGCGGAACAGGTTCGTGCGATGCCTCCGGCTATGACGGGCCGGAATTCGATATCCAGGTGGACAGCCAGTGTAAAGCAGCCTATTACTATGAATGTATCGGCAACTCGCAGGGAGTAGCGGCCGCTTGTGCAATCTATGCGCAATGGAAGCAGGATAACCCGGACATTCCCTCGTGCCCGTATTGTGACTGATCCATCCGGTGTTTTCTTACTCACCATCCGCAATTGCTAATGCGATTTGACAGTGACGTATAATCGGAGAGGGTATCTCATCGCATTTCTTGTGTGCATGGCGTGCCTTTGCATGGGGTCGTCTGACCGGTCGCACATAGCCGGACGCCCCCTGAATGCGGATGTCTTCCGGATTGCTTCAAACGAGTTCGTGATCGGCGATGTGGATGCGCCGGTCACGATGGTCGTTTACTTCAATTTCAGCTGTGCTTTTTGTGCTGAATTCTTTGATGACGTCGTACCACGTCTGAAAACCGACTTTGTCGACCGCGGGAAGGTTCGGTTGGTTGCCCGTATTTTTCCGGCCAGCCCGGACATCACCGGCTACCCGATTTTAGCTGCCGAAGTTGCGGCCTGTGCGGGAACCCAGGGTCGATTCTGGGAGATGTCTCAGGTGTTGTTCGAACACCAGGGCGGCGATGTATGGAAGCACTATCGCCAATGGACGCAGGTAGCCGGCATGGACTCCACCGCCCTGGATGGTTGTATGGAATTTCACAAGATGCGCCAGTACGTCCTCAATGCACAAGGTCGGTTTGCGTGGCATAACATCCGGTCTACACCTACTGTGATCATTAACGACCGCAAGGTTGAAGGCCTTTACCGCTTTGAGGTCTATGCCGGATTGATCAGGAAGGTGCTCGACTGAAGTTTTTTTCCGGGTATTTGCTCACGGATCCGTCCAGGGCGCGCAATGCTTTCTCAAGTCAGGAAAGAACTGCGCGAACTCACTCGCAAACGCCTCGTCGTAAGCGTACAGTTCGGCGGTGGCCTCATCGAGTTTTGAATCGAAACGCGTCCTCCGGGCCATTCCACTCAACGCCTGGCCGATGCCCTCTTTTCTTGCGTAGCTCACCAACCAATTATCCCGTACCATATAAGGAAGCATGTAGCGCACGCGGTCGGGCAGGACGGGGCTGTAGGTTTTAATGACCTGGTAGGCGCGCTGCGCGAAGTCGGGCAGGGCATCAGGATGATAGGTTGACCAGTTTCTCGCCAGGAAATGGTCGTAAAAGACATCGACGATCACCCCGGCGTAGTGGCGGTACCTTGGCCGCAGTCGTTGCTTGCTCACGGCAACGATCGGATGCGTGTCGGTATAGAGATCGATGGCGCGGTGCAGTTCAATACCCCGGGCGATCTCCGGATCGAACGTTTTCAGCGTATTTCTACCCTTCACGAAGTCGCCGATGAAGTTGCCCACCATGATCTTCTCACTCGTTCCCGACAAGTAGAGGTGCGCAAGGAAGTTCATGCGCCCTAAAGGTATTGGTTATTTGTCACTGATTTAGTAGGTTGATCGGAATTTGAGCCTGCGTGTTATGCCTTCACTTGACCACATGAAACTGCTCGTCAATCTTGCTCGCGCTGACGGCAGCGTTGCCGACCGGGAAAAGAACTACATCATGAATATCGCCAGGGCGAACGGTGTGGGCCCGGAAGAGGTGGCGTCCTGGTTAGAAGCAGACCAGTTGGCCGGGGTGCCTGCCGATCTCTCCCCCGATGAAAAGTTCGACTTTGTATTCAGTATGATCCAACTGATGAAGGTCGACGAGCGGTTGTACAAGGAAGAGATCGTTTTCTGCTCCGGGATTGCCGAAAAACTCGGGTATGACCATCAGGTTATGTTCGACCTGATGCTCCAGGTTAAAACGCCCACCATGACACAGGAGGAAATCGCCTCGCTAAAAGCAATCATCCAAAACCACCTAAAGCATTGAAGTTCGTGAAACATCTCTTCGCGTTCCTGATCTTTGCCGCCGCGTTGCAGGCGCATGGACAGCGCACGTTAATCCATTGCGGCAACCTCATCGACGGAAAATCAAATGCGCTCCAGACGGAGATGACGATCGTCGTGGAAGGTAACCACATCGTGAGCGTACGGAAGGGTTTTGAGAAAGCCTCGACTGGGGATCGGCTCATCGATCTCAGCGGGAAGACCGTCATGCCCGGACTCATTGACATGCACGTACACCTGGAGGGGGAAACCAACAAGGACCAGGTCCTGCAGAAGTTCACGCTGAATCCCGCGGACATTGCTTTCCGTGCTACGGGATACGCCCGCAAGACCCTGCTGGCGGGATTTACCACGGTGCGGGACCTGGGCGGCACCGGTGTTAACATCGCCTTGAGGAATGCGATCAACCAGGGACTGGTAGTGGGTCCGAGGATATTCACGGCCGGGAAATCGCTGGCAACCACAGGCGGGCACGCCGATCCGACCAATGGGTACCGCAAGGACCTCATGGGGAATCCCGGTCCCCGGGAAGGTGTGATCAATTCACCTGAAGACGCGCGCCAGGCGGTTCGCCAGCGGTACAAGGACGGCGCTGACCTGATCAAAATAACGGCCACCGGGGGCGTACTGAGTGTCGCCAAGGACGGGTCGGGGCCCCAGTTCACGGACGAAGAGCTTAAGGCCGTCGTTGAAACGGCACGTGATTATGGAATGCATACCGCCGCCCACGCCCACGGCGCCGAAGGCATGAAGCGGGCGGTACTCGCCGGCATTACGACCATCGAACACGGAACAAAAATGACCGAGGAGATCATGGACCTGATGAAGGAGAAAGGGACTTACTACGTACCCACCATCAGCGCAGGCAAATTCGTTGCGGAAAAAGCGGCCGTGGACGGATATTATCACCCCCTCGTTGTGCCCAAGGCACTTGAGATTGGACCCCAGATTCAGGAAACGTTCAGAAAGGCGTACAAACGGGGCGTAAAAATCGCGTTTGGCACCGACGCCGGCGTCTTTCCCCATGGGGAAAACGGAAAGGAATTCATGTATATGGTTGAAGCCGGGATGCCCGCCATGGAAGCCATCAAGTCCGCCACGCTCGTCAATGCCACGATTCTCGGGATGGCCGATCGCATCGGCACCATTGAAAACGGCAAGCTGGCCGATATCGTCGCTGTGGACGAAAATCCGCTCACAAACATCCGGACGATGGAGACCGTCACCTTTGTGATGAAGGACGGTGTCGTATACAAGGAATAGCCTTCCCTGACGGGCGCTAATTTTGGTGCCGGTCCAAGGTTTTCCGCTTAATCCGCCGGGAAATTCATACTTTTGCTGTCCAAAAAATTCGAGGATCGCGACGGGTATGGAAAACATCCGCAACTTTTGCATCATTGCCCACATTGACCATGGAAAGAGCACCCTCGCCGACAGGCTGCTTGAGTTTACCGGTACCTTGAGTAACCGCCAAATGCAGGCCCAGGTGCTCGACAACATGGACCTGGAACGTGAAAAAGGCATCACCATCAAGGCGCATGCCATCCAGATGAACTATCATTACCAGGGCCGGGACTATATCCTCAACCTTATTGATACACCCGGCCACGTGGATTTCTCTTACGAGGTCTCCCGTTCAATTGCGGCCTGCGAGGGAGCGCTTCTCGTCGTCGATGCCAGTCAGGGCATTGAAGCCCAAACCATTTCCAACCTTTACCTTGCCCTTGAACACGATCTGGAGATAATTCCCGTCATGAATAAGATCGACCTTCCCCACGCGATGCCGGAAGAGGTCACCGACGAGATCGTGGACATGATCGGCTGCAAGCGCGAGGATGTGATCCGGGCAAGCGCCAAAGAGGGAGTCGGCATTGAAGAGATCCTTCACGCCGTTGTCGAGCGGATCAAGCCGCCGACGGGTGACGCTACGAAACCCCTGCAGGCGATGATCTTCGACTCGGTGTTCAATTCCTTTCGGGGCATCGAGGTTTACTTTCGCGTTTTTAACGGTACCATCAGGAAGGGGGATCGCGTGAAATTTATCGGCACCGGCCAGGAGTACTTTGCGGAGGAGATCGGCGTGCTGAAGTTGACCAAGCAGCCGCGCCAGGAAATAAACGCCGGCAACGTCGGCTATCTCATCTCGGGAATCAAGGTGGCGAAGGAGGTGAAGGTCGGTGATACGATCACGCACCCCTCGCGGGCGGGCGAAGCGATCAAGGGCTTTGAGAATGTTAAGCCGATGGTATTCGCGGGTATCTACCCGGTCGAGACCTCGGAGTTTGAGGAGCTTCGCGCCTCCATGGAAAAACTGCAGTTGAACGACGCGTCGCTGGTCTGGGAACCCGAAACATCGGCCGCCCTGGGCTTCGGCTTCCGCTGCGGGTTCCTCGGCATGCTGCACATGGAAATCGTGCAGGAACGGCTGGAACGTGAGTTCGATATGACCGTGATCACAACGGTTCCTTCCGTACAATTCAAAGCTTTCCTTACGAGCGATGAAGTGAAAGACATCAATGCGCCTTCGGAGATGCCGGATGTGACCAAGACCGATCACATTGAAGAACCTTACATCAGTGCACAGATTATCACCAAGTCGGAATACATTGGCCCGATCATCAGCCTGTGCATCGATAAGCGCGGGGTGATCAAGAATCAAAATTACCTTACCACCGACCGCGTGGAGCTGACCTTTGAAATGCCGCTGGCGGAAATCGTGTTTGATTTTTTCGATAAGCTGAAAACGATATCACGCGGTTACGCATCCCTGGATTACCACCTCGTCGGCTATCGCGAATCCGATATGGTAAAACTGGATGTGATGCTCAACGGCGATCGCGTGGATGCCCTGAGTGCGATTGTACATCGTGGCAAAGCGCAGGAATGGGGACGAAAGCTTTGCGAAAAACTGAAGGAGTTGATACCGCGCCACATGTTTGAAGTGGCGATCCAGGCGGCGATCGGCCAGAAAATCGTCGCGCGCGAAACGATCAGCGCCATGCGCAAGAACGTGATTGCAAAATGTTATGGCGGTGACATTTCACGGAAGCGAAAACTGCTCGAGAAACAAAAGAAAGGAAAGAAGCGCATGCGACAAATAGGTACCGTCGAGGTTCCGCAGGAAGCCTTCATGGCCGTTCTCAAGATTGATTAACCTACCCCGATGACCGATACCCCTACATACACGCTTATTGACGGAAAGAAAATTTCAACGGACATCAAGACCGAGATCTCCGCGAAGGTGGCTGAACGAAAGCAACAGAACAAGAAGATCCCGCATCTGGCCATCATCCTCGTCGGCGACGACGGCGCCAGCCAGACTTACGTCGACAACAAGGTCAAGGCCTGCAAAGCGGTCGGCTTCCACTATACGATGATGCGCTTTGCCGACACCATCAGCGAGGAGCGGTTGATGAGCCACATCGACCATGTCAACAACGATGATGATGTCGACGGATTTATTGTTCAGCTTCCGCTCCCGCCCCACATTTCCGTTGAGAAGATTACGGAAAAAATTCGCTCTGACAAGGACGTCGATGGGTTCACCAACCACAACTTTGGAAGCATTATCTCAAAGAATCCGCTGCTGATGCCCGCCACCCCTTTCGGCGTGCTGGAGTTGCTTCGCCGTTATAATATAGAGACCGAAGGGCGGCACGCCGTGGTCGTCGGCGCAAGCCGGATTGCCGGTGCACCGCTGAGCATGATGCTGGCGGAACAGGGGCGCGCGACGG
The DNA here is from genome assembly GCA_964551035.1 of uncultured Roseivirgaceae bacterium. Lineage (GTDB taxonomy): Bacteria > Bacteroidota > Bacteroidia > Cytophagales > Cyclobacteriaceae > Chryseosolibacter. The sequence continues at coordinate 27,434 of CAZKBK010000033.1, forward strand.
TGACGATTTGTCACAAGTACACACGGGACATTGCAGCCTTTACCCGTTCAGCGGATATCCTCATCGTTGCGGTTGGCAAGCCGGGCCTGATTACCGCCGACATGGTTAAGGAGGGTGCCGTCGTGATCGACATCGGGACTACACGGGTTGAAGGCCCCGAATATCCCAGGGGATGGGCAATCCGCGGCGATGTCGACTTCAAGGGCGTCGCCAGGAAAGCGTCGTTTATCACGCCCGTGCCCGGTGGCGTCGGCCCTATGACCATCGCTTCCCTGCTGCTGAACACGCTGAAGGCAACGGAAGCACGTCACCCCTGAACTTAATCCTTTGGGGCTCGGGTTATGCTGACACGAGCGTACTTAATACAAGTGCAACTGGCTGAGACCATATCACCCGCTGTTCTTCCTCTGATGGAAGACTTCTATACGATCCAGGGAGAAGGCGCCTTCCAGGGAACCGCCGCTTATTTTGTCCGCCTTGGCGGTTGCGACGTCGGGTGTGTTTGGTGTGACGTCAAGGAATCGTGGGACGCGTCGTCTCATCCGACGGTCGCTGTTGATGCCATCGCCAGCCGCGCAAAGGCCAGCGGCGCTGAGATCGTCGTGGTAACGGGCGGGGAGCCACTGATGTACAATCTCGAAAGCCTCACTGCTGCGTTTCGGGCACTGGGCCTGCGAACACACCTGGAAACATCCGGCGCCTACCCCGTCACCGGACATTGGGATTGGATCTGCTTTTCACCGAAAAAATTCAAGGCGCCGCATCCGTCGGTTTTTTCACTCGCCAACGAGCTCAAGGCTGTTATTTATCACGAAAGTGACTTCGCGTGGGCAGCACGGTTCCTGTCCGGCCTGCGACCTGGCTGTGAAGTATTCCTTCAGCCGGAATGGTCACGGGAAAGGGAAATGCTGCCGCGTATCATTGATTTTGTCAAAGCCAACCCGCGGTGGAAAGTCTCGCTGCAAACGCATAAGTATATGGGGATTCCGTGAAGGGGAATTGCGAGTTACGAGTTACGAATTACGAATGACGAATGACGAATGGGAAGGGCGGGGTTGCATCGCCCTATCGGGGCGAAATGTCGGTAGAAAGAGCAAGCAACGAAAGACGAATTTCGAGTTGGAATGAGAAATGGTGAATGCGAAACATGAAGCCAGGAAGATTGAACCCGCCCGATGTTTTGGATGATTTCGTTGCCAGGCTGAACGACTGGGGCAGCCGGTCGGTTCCTTTTTTCTTTTTGATCGACTTCGAGATGGAGAAGCCGGTAGCGATGCCGTTGTCGGAGGTCGACCCATCGGACGTTCTCTACAATTTCAATGGCATCAGCAATGTACCCCGGCAGCAAGCGCGCATGCGGCGTGGGGTGAAACTCAAGCGTTCACCCATGTCACTGGCGGCCTACCAGGCCATGTTTGATAAAGTACAGGCGGCCTTGAAGTATGGTGATTCGTTCCTTGCCAACCTAACCGTCCCGACGGAAGTGCGTTGTGACGCCACCCTGAAGGACATCTTTATGAACACACGCGCCAGGTACAACCTTTGGTTCAGGGATGAGTTTGTGGTGTTCTCTCCGGAAACGTTTCTGCAGATAAAAGACGGAACGGTATACGCGTTTCCGATGAAAGGAACGATTGATGCGTCTGTTCCGGACGCGCGGCAGCGGATTCTCTCCGACGCAAAGGAGATGGCGGAGCATGTGACCATCGTGGACCTTATCCGGAACGACCTGAGCAGGGTCGCGACGAATGTTCGCGTAAACCGATTTCGGTACATCGAGGAACTGGCTACCAATGAGAAAAGACTCTTGCAGGTGAGTTCCGAAATTGCAGGCGCGCTCCCTTCGGACTACCGGGGCAGACTCGGTGACCTCCTTGTAAGGCTCTTGCCGGCAGGTTCGGTGAGCGGGGCTCCGAAAGAGAAAACGGTAGCCATCCTGAGATCTGCCGAGCAAAGAAAGCGCGGATTCTATACGGGAATAGCCGGAATTTTTGATGGTGCCAACCTTGATACCTGCGTGTTGATCCGTTACATAGAATCCGACAACGGGAAATTGTTTTACCGGAGTGGCGGGGGAATCACCACCCAAAGCATTGTGGAAATGGAGTATGAAGAGGTAATTGACAAAGTCTATGTTCCTGTTGGTTGAATCGATCAGGCTGAAGGACGGGCAGTTTCACAACCTGGGTTATCATCAGGCGCGGATGGTGCGTTCCCTGAAGGAGTTGTTCGGATACGCGGGGAAACTTTCATTGGAAGCCGTCCTTGACGGTGAAAACATTCCCCAAGCCGGCGTGTACAAGTGCCGCATATGCTACGAAGTACATGCAAACAGGCTGGTGCATGCGGTTGAATTTCTGCCCTATCCGTACCCGCGTCTCCGGTCGCTTAAGGTGGTCACCGATGATGAAATTGAATACCGCCACAAGTTTACGAACCGTAACCGCTTTGACTTCCTATGGCGCCAGAAGGGGGCCTGCGATGACGTGCTGATCATCAGACAGGGTGCGGTGACCGATTGTTCCTTTGCGAATATCGCGTTCCGGCGGGGAGAAACCTGGTTTACCCCGGCAGATCCGTTGCTCCACGGAACCATGCGGCGAAAATTACTAGACCACGAGCGCGTCGTGGAAGCCGATATTCGCGTTGAAGACCTGGGATCGTTCGAAACCTGGAAACCGGTCAACGCAATGCTTGGATTTGACGCGCCCGAAATTGAAGTATCTGACATTGTTTTTTAGTTTCGCCTATGGTTCGCTACCTGTTGTTTTTTCTTGTCGTCGCCTGTGTTCCGGCCTTTAGCCAGAACCAACTCAGCACGCGTTCAAAAAAGGCGATCGAATACTACGTCGAAGCCGACAACTATCGCGTGCGGGGCGAATTTGGGAGAGCCATTCAGTTGCTGAACCAGGCTCTCGATAAAGACAAGAAATTTGTGGAGGCCTGGTACCGGCTGGGGCTGGTGTATGTCATGTTAAAGGATTACGAGGCCGCTATCCGCAATTTCGAAGCGGGGCTTGCGCTCACGGACGATCCCCGAAAGCAGCACCTGTTCTGGTTTGATCTGGGCGGTTGCTATTTCGCGATTGGAAATTATGAAAAGGCGGGGGATTTTTTGGAGCGCTTCCTGGCGGGGGAAAAGGCCAACGGCCAGAAGATTGCGCGGGCGAAGGTGCTGATGGAAAGCATACAGTTCGTGGAAGCGAATCAGGGAAACGCTTCGTCCTACAAGGTCAGGAAACTCAGCAATGTCGTCAACAGCTTTGTGATGCAATACTTTCCTGTGTTGACAGCCGATCAGCAGCAATTGATCTTTACAAGGCGGATCGGAGGTGGACCGAACGAGGACGAGGACCTCGTGGTTTCGCATAAGGACGACAACGGTGAATGGGGTCCTCCCGAGAGTATTTCAGAGAATATAAACAGCGAATCCAATGAAGGAACGTGTACGATCTCTGCGGACGGACGCAAATTGATCTTTACGTCGTGTCTTGGTAGGGAAGGCTATGGGAGTTGCGACCTGTACGAAAGCCGGAAAGTTGGCGAGGCATGGAGTAAACCCCGGAATCTCGGGATGCTCGTCAACAGTGGCGACTGGGAGTCGCAGCCGGCACTGTCGGCGGATGGGAGGACGTTATACTTTGTCTCCGACCGGCGCGGGGGATACGGCAGAAGGGACATTTGGGTGACCACGATGAATGAGAAGGGGGGATGGAACCGTGCGCGAAACCTGGGCAGGGAAGTGAATACGCCGTACGACGAGATTTCCCCATTCATTCACGCCAACAACCGGACGTTGTACTTCGCGTCAAACGGGCTCATTGGCTTTGGCGGGTATGACATTTTTTTCACAGAACGCGATTCGGCGGATAGGTGGAGCGTGCCGGAGAACCTCGGCGCACCGATCAACACGCACCAGGATCAGTTTTCCCTGTATATCACTGCCGATGGGCGGAAAGGATATTACGCGCACGAAGAGCCGCGCGACGGAGGATATTCGGTCAGTTATATCTATGAAGTCGGGATTCCGCCGGAAGACCAGATTCGCGTAAAGAGTAATTACGTGAAAGGTGTCGTGAGGGACAAGGATACAACGGAGCCGCTGTTGGCGAGTATCGAGTTGGTTGATCTTGAAACGGAAAATGTGGAATCGCTTGTAGAATCCGATTCCCTAACCGGCAAATATCTCATCGTCCTAAGTCAGGGGGCAGAGTATGCGCTCTACGTCAGTAAGCCGGGATACCTGTTCCAGAGCCTCTACTTCAACTACTCGGAAGTTGAGGATTTCCAGCCCATTATCCTCGATGTGGCGCTTGAGCGCGTAAAGCCGGGTAGTATTTCCATCCTCGAGAATATTTTTTTTGATGTTGACAAGTATGAATTGAAGGAAAAGTCAATGACCGAGTTGCAAAAGCTGATCCGGTTTCTGTCTGACAATCCGGCCATCAGGATCGAGATCGGCGGACATACCGACAACTCGGGCTCATCGGCATATAACGAAGCGCTTTCCCGGAAACGCGCTGCTGCGGTGCACGATTATCTTGTCGGAAGAGGCGTTGAACCCGGAAGGCTCACGATGAAGGGTTACGGCGCCAGTCATCCGATTGCCGACAACGGTACCGACAAAGGCCGCCAGCGAAACCGGAGGATCGAGTTTCGAATCCTGCCTTAAAATATTTCATACCACTTTCTTCGCCATTTTACAGCACACGTGGTACTCCATTACGGGTGATTCAATTTGTTTCATCGACACCCCGACAAGTTCGGGATGAATTGTCGCTGAATTCAAAAATCGTTTGCGATTCAAGTTGGACTACAAGTTTTATCGGGTGCCGACAGATTTTTGTGGTACCACATTCGGGGTTACAGGAATTTTCAACGGGTACCTCGCGCCGATCGCGAAATTTTTTTTCGGTCCTGGTTTGGTGATATGTTTGGCCACTAAACATTTCATTAATCTAATCTATTTTATGAGACGAGTTCTACTAGCCTGCTTGGCAATGATGTTAACCCTTGCGCACGGCGCAGGGTGGGCACAGGACAAGACGGTGAGCGGCAAAGTGACTTCCGCGGAGGATGGCTTGCCGGTACCGGGTGTCAACGTGTTGTTAAAAGGTACGACCAACGGCGTGCCGACGGATGCGAACGGTGAGTATTCCATTTCGGTTGCGTCTGACGATGCTGTGTTGGTGTTTTCATTTATCGGACTCAAGACCGAGGAGATCCCGGTGGGTGACAGGTCGATCATTGATGTGACGATGTCGCTCGATGTTGCCGAACTAAGCGAAGTGGTAGTGGTGGCATACGGAGAACAAACACGGCGGGCGATCGTCGGTTCGGTGGCCAGTGTTGATTCAGAGCTGATCGGGAAGCAACAACTTTCCAGTCCCCTTACGGCTATTCAGGGGTCGGTTCCCGGAGTCAACATCATCTCGGCTGGCGGCCAGCCGGGCGAGAATCCCACCATTCGTGTACGCGGAATCGGTTCGATCAACGCATCCGCCGATCCGTTGATCGTTGTTGACGGCGTGCCCTTCAACGGCAACATCAATACGATCAGTTCCGACCAGATTGAATCTATCAACGTGTTGAAAGATGCGTCGGCCACGGTGCTTTACGGGTCACGTGCTGCAAACGGCGTGTTGATGATTACCACAAAGAAAGGAAAGTTCAATACGCCCGCCAGGGTCTCTTTTAACGCGAGCGCGGGTGTGGCCGGTCAGGCCGTCGACATACACGGGTTGGCCAGCACCGACCAGTATACGGAGCTTTCCTGGGAAGCGGTCAGGAACAAATATCAATACATTGACGGGGAGACAGCTGCTGATGCAGCACAATTGGCCACAGACGAACTGGTTGGAAACTGGCTCCTCTATAACCCTTATGGCCCGGACTACCCGAGTCCGGTAGGGACCGACGGAAAACTGCTGACAACGAATAAGTTGTGGGATACCAACTGGCAGTCGTTAATCCAAAACAACAGTGCCAAGAGACAAGAATATTCAATGAACGTTTCCGGTGGTAGCGAAAAAACGACTTATTTCTTCTCCGCTAACTACCTTACACAGGAAGGATCCGTGAAGACATCAGATTTCAACCGCTTTAGCGGCCGTATGAATATTGATAGCCATATCAATGATTGGTTCAGCGTGGGTTTGAATACGATGTATTCTACGCAGACACAGAACTTTCCGAATCAGTCCGGAACTTCGTACCAGAGCGCGATTCAGTGGATTTATTCCGTACCGTCGATATATCCTGTTTACCGCAGGAACGTGAATGGCGAATTGGTGCTTGACAATTTCGGGAGGCCCATATACGACTATGGAAATACGGTAGGTCAACTGATTAACGGGTCGCGTAGCACCTTATCAGGTGAAAATGCAGTTGGTGCGTTGTACAACTATGCTGTTGAAAACAACCGTGACAACACCACCCTGAGGGCCTACGCGCAAGTAGATATTACTGATTACTTGTCGTTAAGGACAAATGTGGGCTATGAGAAATACGTTTTTGACGGGTTCACTTACGCTCACAATGAATTCGGCTACGCCGCAAATGTGAGTGGTCGCGTTTCCCAGAGCAGGGACCTGACAACAACCATGAACTTCAACAACGTTCTGAATTTTACGAAGTCTTTTGGCGACCACAACCTGGACGTGACTTTGGTGCAGGAGGCTTATCAGGACAAGATCGCCGGATTGAGCGCTCAGGGTACTGGCTTCCTGCCAAATGTCAAAGTACTCAATGGTAGCACGACGCCTGAAGGGGTAGGTGGATATACTACTGAAACCAGATTCAACAGTTACCTTGGGCGCGCGTCATACAACTTCCTTGAAAAGTACTACATCGAAGGTTCATTCCGACGGGATGGGGCTTCACAGTTTTCGCAGGACACCCGGTGGGGAAGTTTCTGGTCCGTTGGCGGTGCATGGGTTCTTTCTGACGAATCGTTCATGCAAAACATTGGACTTTTCGACTTTGTGAAATTGAAGGCATCTTACGGCGAATTGGGCAACAACCGTGGCATCGGTGCCTTTCCATATCTCCAACTCTTCGAAACCGGATGGAATCAGGGGACATTCCCTGGCGTGCTGCTCGGCGGTGTAACCGATCCCATGCTCACCTGGGAGAAAACGGCTTCGTCGAATTTGGGAATCGAGTTCAAGCTGTTAAACAACAGGCTTGGCGCAAATGTGGAATACTATGACCGCGAATCGGTTGATCTGATCTACGATAAGCCGCTCCCGCCTTCTACGGGTAATAGCTCGATTCGAACGAACGTGGGCGCAGTGCGCAATTATGGGCTTGAAGTAACGTTGACTTCAACCAACATTGAAACGGCGAACATCACGTGGACAACCACGCTTAACTTCTCCAGAGACAAGAATGAGATCACCGAGCTGACGCAGGATGGATTTATTTCCGGGACCAAGCGCTGGGAGGTGGGCCGGTCACTTTACGACTTCTACATTCAGGAATGGGCCGGCGTAAATCCCGATAACGGGTATGGAATGTGGTATGCCGATGTGCTTGATTCTGATGGTAATCCGACCGGGGAGCGCGAGACCACCGAGACTTACTCGGACGCGACTCGCTACTACGCTGGCAAATCTTCGCTACCCGATTTGATTGGGGGATTCAGCAGCTATCTCCGTGTGGGCAACTTCGACCTTAACGTACTCTTGAATTATAGCTTTGGCTCCTACATCTATGATAGCCAGTATGCAAGGTTGATGAACGGGCTCGAAAGCCCGGGCGATGGTTCTCTTTCGGTTGACGCGCTTAAACGCTGGAAACAACCTGGCGATGTAACGGACGTGCCGTTGTTGATCGCAGATAATCACGACTTCAATGCCCAGTCTACCAGATTCCTTTTTAAGAATGACTATTTGCGGCTGCGTGCGATCAATATAGGATACAACCTTCCAGACCAAATGCTTGAGCGGGTTGGCTTGAGTGGGCTTCGCATCTATTTCCAGGGGGATAATCTTTTGACTTTCGCGAGCCACAAAGGCCTCGATCCGGAACAGAGCATTGCCGGCACTACAAACAACAGGTCATTCAACCAGCGAATCGCTTCAATGGGCATCAATTTGACCTTCTAAATTTTAGACACTATGAAACGAATATTGATAAAAGCTATTGGCGCCAAGGCCATCATCCTCTCGTTGGCATTTGCGTTCGGTTGTAGTGAAGAATTCCTCAATGAACCACAGCCAACCGACCAGGTTTCGTCTAACGTGATCTATGGCTCAAGGGCAGGCGCGGAAGCACATATGGCCGGAATTCTAAGAAGAATGCGTGGCCAGTTTACGACCGGACACGATGCGGGTGGATTAAATTCCATGCTTTATGCCCGTTCCGTGAAAGGCAACGATATTGTTCAGGCGAACACGTGGTTCAATTTCGACTACGCAAACGACAACCGGGAACCGACATACCGCCGGACTAACTTTAGCTGGGATTTTTCTTATTACGAGATCGCGCAGTTGAACCAGTTCATTAACGGTGTGGAAACGAGCGAGGGTATTGCCGATGTTGACAAGCAGGAGCTGCTTGGCCAGGCCCGGGCCCTGAGGGCATTCTATTATCACCAGTTGGTGTTGGAATTTTGCCCCGCGTATTCGGTAGATCCAGGCTATCCCGCGCCGCCGATTTACGTCGGTGCAACCACGGAGGGTAACCCGATGTCGACCACACAGGAGGTTTATGACTTAATTCTCGAGGACCTCTCATACGCCGTTGACCACCTTGGCGCGTCGCGACTCGACAAGTCGTTCGTGAATATCAATGTTGCCAATGCGTTTCTGGCTCAGGTCCATCAAGTCATGGGCAACTGGGCCGAGGCAGAGCAGGCCGCTTTTGCGGCCTATGGTGGCGATGTCGATATGGCACTCGATGCTGACAACTACAATGATGGTTTTAACTCCTTATCTAGTGTTGAATGGATCTGGGGCTTGCCTCAGTACGACGACCAGTCGGCGTATTACTTCAGCGCACCACACGCCCAGGCAGACCACTATGTGCTCTCTTACCAGGGCACCTACTTCAACAATGACTTCGTCGCGCTGTTTTCGGCGTCCGACGCGCGCAACATCTTTGTGGGCGGTGCATATGGCTCTACTCCTGCCAACTGGTACCATTGGATTACGACTAAGTTCTCTTTCACGTTTGACGCCGATATTCCGGTTATTCGGACAGCTGAAATGATCCTCCTTGAGGCGGAAGCCAAGTTTCGCCAGGGCGATGAGCCTGGTGCCCATGCACTCCTCTATGCGCTTCAGGTTGAACGTGACCCAAATGCCGTTCAGTCGACCAACACCGGGAATGCGTTGCTGGAAGAGATACTTGTTGAGCGCAGAAAGGAACTTTACGCTGAAATGGGTGTCGAATGGTTTGATGCAAAGCGATTAGGCCGCGCCATTACCAGGACAGGAAATCACCGGGTGGGAGCTCAGGCTAATTTGACGGCCAACGATAAGAAGTTTTTCCTTAAGGTTCCGCAGGATGAAATTGATGCCAACGACAAGATTGACGAGACGGTGAATATCGACCGATAGAACGAGTTTCATTTGCTCTTTGCAAAAAGGCTACCCCTCGGGTAGCCTTTTTATTTCTAAAGGAGGGAGCCATCGGCATCAGCAACCCGCTTGACCGGGGTGAGGAGGGTGGTCAGAAAGGGCCCAAACAAAGAAAGAAAGTACCGCCATTCCACAATCACAACCACTGATCACCGCGGACTACCCCTTTATGCCCCATTTTGGGGTATTTGACAGTAAAAATGTCTACCAAAATGTGCGGTATCAGGAAGCTTGAATATTGGGAGAAATGGTTATGTTTAAGCCAATTAACCTAACCAATAGTTATGAGGAGATTTTTACAACTAAGTCTGACAATGGTGCTGGCCCTGTGCTTGGCTGCAGGCGCCCAAGCCCAGGAGAAAACGGTTACCGGCAAGGTGACATCCGATGAGGATGGGTCGCCTATTCCGGGTGTAAACGTGTTGCTTAAGGGCACTACCAATGGGGTGCCGACGGATGCGAATGGCCAGTTTTCGATCGAGGTCCCGTCAGGAGATGCGGTATTGGTTTTTTCCTTTATCGGTCTCAAGACTGTCGAGGTGCCGGTTGGCGACAGGACAATCGTTGATGTGACGATGGCGCTCGACGTCGCCGAGTTGAGCGAGGTCGTTGTTGTAGCGTATGGCGAGCAGACCAGACGGCAGATCGTAGGTTCCGTAGCAAGCGTTGATTCCGACATCATCGGAAAACAACAGCTAACGAGTCCGCTTACCGCCATTCAGGGTTCCGTTCCCGGTGTAAACATTATTGCTGCCGGCGGCCAGCCAGGAGACAATCCGACGATCAGAATCCGTGGTATCGGTTCAATCAATGCCTCGGCCGAACCGTTGATTGTTGTCGACGGTGTCCAGTTCAACGGAAACATCAACACCATCAGTGCTGATCAGATCGAGTCAATCAACGTGTTGAAGGATGCTTCGGCAACGGCGTTGTATGGGTCGCGCGGCGCAAACGGCGTGCTGATGATTACCACGAAAAAAGGTAAAATCAATTCACCTGCTAGCGTTTCCTTTAGCGCAACGGCAGGCGTGGCCGGCCAGGCTGTTGATATGCACGAGTTGGCAACTACTGACCAGTATACGGAGTTGGCTTGGGAAGGGGTAAAGAATCTCCATCAGTACGTCGATGGCGAAACTGCTGCAGATGCTGCCCAAATGGCCACGGATGAATTAATTGGAAGCTGGTTGCTCTACAACCCCTATGGTCCAGACCAGCCCAATCCGGTGGGTACCGACGGACGACTGGTCACCACACAGAAATTGTGGGATACCGACTGGCGCTCGCTGATCCAAAATAACCGCGCAAAAAGGCAGGAGTATTCGATGAATGTCTCCGGCGGCAGCGAAAAAACCACCTATTTCTTTTCGGCCAACTACCTCACACAGGAAGGATCCGTTAAGACTTCTGACTTTAACCGCTTCAGTGGCCGGATGAATATCGATAGCCGGATCAATGATTGGTTCCGGGCGGGAATAAATACGATGTACTCAACCCAGACACAAAACTATCCTGAACAATCGGGCAATGCTTACCAAAGTGCTATCCAGTGGATATACACCGTGCCTTCTTTCTATCCCGTCTATCGCAGGGACGTCGATGGCGCACTGGTGCTTGACAATTTTGGTAAACCGATCTATGACTATGGAAACACGGTAGGTCAGTTGATCAATGGTTCCCGCTCAGTGTTATCTGGTGAAAATGCGGTTGGCGCCCTGTACAACTACGACGTGGAAAACAACCGTGATAACACGGTTTTGAGGGCTTATGGCCAGGTGGATTTTACAGAATACCTGTCGTTGCGAACCAATATAGGGTATGAAAAATACCTGTACGACGGATTTACATACGCGCACAATGAGTTCGGATACGCGGCAAACGTCAGCGGTCGCGTTTCGCAAAGCCGGGATATTACGACGACGTTCAATATTAACAATGTGTTGAACTTCACGAAGTCTTTCGACCAGCACAATATTGATGTGACGTTTGTTCAGGAGGCGTATACCGACAAGATTGCCGGATTGAGTGCACAGGGAACCGGCTTTCTTCCGAACGTAAAAGTGCTCAACGGCAGCACCACACCGGAAGGCGTCGGCGGATACACTACTGAGCAAAGGCTCAATAGTTACCTGGGCCGCGCGTCCTACAATTTTGGCGAAAAGTATTACATCGAGGGGTCGTTCCGTCGCGATGGCTCTTCTCAGTTCTCGTCAGACACCCGTTGGGGAAGTTTCTGGTCGATCGGGGGTGCCTGGGTTCTTTCAGACGAGTCTTTCATGCAGAACATTGCATTGTTCGATTTTGTAAAACTAAAGGCATCTTACGGCGAATTGGGTAACAACCGGGGTATCGGCGCATTTCCTTACCTCCAGTTGTTTGTAACCGGTTGGAATCAAGGGGCGTTTCCCGGTGTGTTGCTCGGCGGAGTTACTGACCCGTTGTTGGGATGGGAGAAGACAGCTGCCTCGAACTTTGGTATCGAGTTCCGGTTGTTGAATAACCGGCTTACCACGAACGTGGAATACTACTCACGGGAATCGGTTGACCTGATCTATGACAAGCCGCTTCCGCCTTCCACAGGTAACAGTTCGATCACAACCAACGTGGGTGCTGTGCGCAACTCAGGTCTTGAAGTGACGCTCACGTCAAACAATATCCAGACTGCGAACATCACCTGGACGACGACACTCAATTTCTCCAGCAATGAGAACGAAATCACTGAACTCACTCAGGAGAGTTTCATTTCCGGGACCAAGCGTTGGGAAGTTGGACGTTCCCTCTACGATTTCTATATCCAGGAGTGGGCAGGTGTGAATCCGGAAAATGGATACGGCATGTGGTATGCAGATGTGCTTGATCCCGACGGTAATCCCACCGGCGAGCGGGAGACGACCGAGACCTATTCGGAGGCCACGCGTTACTACGCGGGCAAGTCTTCTCTTCCCGATGTCATCGGTGGATTTAGCAGCTACCTTCGCGTATCCAACTTCGACCTCAACCTGCTGTTTAATTTCAGCTTTGGTTCCTACATCTATGACTCGCAGTATGCCCGGCTTATGCACGGATTTGAGAGCCCTGGTGATGGAGCCGCGTCCGTTGATATGCTTGACCGTTGGCAACAGCCCGGCGACGTGACCGATGTGCCGCTGCTGATCGCCGATAACCACGACTTCAATGCGCAGTCTACGCGGTTCCTTTTCAAGAACGATTATGTCAGGCTGAGGGCTATCAATGTCGGATACAACGTGCCCAATCAAGTGCTCGAAAGAGTGGGACTCAACGGCCTGCGTGTATTCTTTCAGGGCGATAACCTGTTAACATTCGCCAGTCATAAAGGACTGGATCCAGAACAGAGTCTGGCCGGTACAACCAATAATAGGTCGTTCAACCAGAAAATTGCGTCGATGGGTATTAATCTGACCTTTTAAATCAGAGAAATTATGAAAAGAATTATCATAAAAACTTTTAGAACCAAGGCCATCCTGATAGCGGTGGCATTGACCTTCGGTTGTACTGAGGAATTCCTCAATGAACCCGAACCAACCGACCAGGTCTCATCAAACGTGATCTATGGCTCTCGTGCCGGTGCTGAGGCCCACATGGCAGGCATACTCAGGCGCATGCGTGGCCAGTTTACAGGCGGACACGATGCTGGTGGATTGAATTCCATGCTTTACGCCCGCTCTGTGAAGGGCAACGATATTGTCCAGGCTAACACATGGTTCAATTTCGACTACGCAAACGACAACCGGGAACCTACATACCGCCGGACCAATTTTAGCTGGGATTTCTCTTATTATGAAATTGCTCAGTTGAACCAGTTTATTTCTGGCGTGGAAACAAGTGAAGCAATCGCTGATGTCGACAAGCAGGTATTGTTGGGCCAGGCGCGGGCATTGCGCGCGTTTTACTACCACCAACTGGTGCTGGAGTTTTGCCCGGCGTACTCAGTAGATCCGAACTATCCGGCGCCGCCGATTTACCTTGGCGCCACGACTGAGGGTAATCCGATGTCGACCACCCAGCAAATGTATGACCTCATTCTTGATGACCTCGCCTATGCGGTGGCAAACCTCGATGCTTCACGCCTGGACAAGTCCTTCGTGAACGTGAATGTGGCTAACGCCATCCTGGCACAGGTTCACCAGGTAATGGGTAATTGGGCTGAAGCAGAAGCTGCCGCTATCGCAGCCTATGGTGGCGACGTTGCCGCAGCGCTTGATGCAGCCTCCTATGATGATGGATTTAATTCGCTGGATAGCGATGAATGGATATGGGGATTGCCTCAATACGATGATCAGTCGGCATACTATTACAGCGCTCCCCATGCACAGGCCGACCACTATGTCTTGTCCTATCAGGGCACGTACTTCAACGACGAGTTCGTGGCACTGTTTACCGCGACTGATGTAAGGAACATTTTTGTTGGTGGTGCTTACGGTTCAACGCCTGCAAACTGGTATCATTGGATCACCCGGAAGTTCAGTTTTACCTTTGATGCTGATATTCCCGTCATCCGCACGGCGGAGATGATTCTTATCGAAGCGGAAGCGAAGTTTCGCCAAGGCGATGAGCCGGGCGCACACGACCTGCTTTACGAGCTCCAGGTCAATCGCGATCCCAATGCGGTCCAGTCTGCCAATACGGGAAATGCGTTGCTGGAAGAAATCCTGGTAGAACGCAGAAAAGAACTTTACGCTGAAATGGGTGTCGAGTGGTTTGATGCAAAACGCTTGCAGCGCGCCATTACAAGGACGGGAAATCACCGCGTGGGCTCACAAGCCAACCTTGCAGCAAACGATAAAAAGTTCTTCCTGAAAGTTCCCCAAGATGAAATTGATGCTAACGACAAGATCGATGAAACGGTGAATATTGACCGTTAGGATTGCTGTTGAACGGAACATTTCAAAAAACCGCCCTCCCTGGAGGGCGGTTTTTTTTGACAGGACCGGTTCGAATGCAACCAAGCCATACGCACGCACGCTGAAAGGAGGCGCATTTCGATTATACCTCAGGGAATCGAGCGAGGGGCGGGTCGTAAACGGCATCGTTAAGGATGAGGTGGAAGGCAATCTTGTCAACCAGCGCTCGTTTAAAGCGGCCTTTGGATTGACAAGGAAATTACACGTCTAAACATTTATTTTTTTTTGAATTGCGCTGGCCGTGACACGATGAAATGCTGTCAATTACGATAAACGACAACCCAGTTCGGCGCATGCGCACACTGCTATTTTGGCTCCCTGGTCCGTTTCGGCAAAGGCTTCCGCTCTAACGGTGACAAACCTGCCGCTATACCCCAAAAAACGGCATAAATAGCACCCATTTATACATAAAAATGGGGTACAACCATTCCCTTCTACCGAATTTTATTATAAGTTTGGCCGTCACTTCAAACTTTTATTAACCAAAATTTTTCGTATGAAGAGAATTTTACTATTCTGCTTGACAGCGGTGTTCATGCTCGCCGGTAGCGAGTTGTGGGCACAGGAGCGAACGGTCTCCGGAAAGGTAACCTCTATTGAAGACGGGACCTCACTCCCCGGAGTCAATGTGGTGCTGAAAGGTACAGCGCAGGGCGTTGTTACGGATGCCGATGGTCAGTATGCTATTCAGGTTCCCGCTGATGGTGGGACGCTGGTCTTTACCTTTATCGGACTTGCTTCCCAGGAAGTTGAGATCGGAAATCGTTCCACGATCGATGTCCAGATGAGCCAGGACATCACCCAGCTTAGCGAAGTGGTGGTGACGGCCCTCGGTGTTGACCGGGAAAAGGCCTCCCTGGGTTATGCAACGCAGGAGATATCCGGTGAGCAGGTAAGCGCCGTGAAGGATGTGAACTTCATGAACTCGCTTTCCGGTAAGGTAGCCGGTGTTCAGATCCGGCGCAGCAACGCCATTGGTGGCTCGACCAACGTGGTGATCCGTGGTTACAAGTCGCTAACGGGTAATAACCAGGCCTTGTTCGTTGTGGATGGTATCATCATCAGCAACGAAATTGCCAACTCGACCAACCAACAGACCGGTCGGGGCGGTTATGACTACGGCAACGCGGCCATGGACATCAATCCCAACGATATCGAAAGCATCAACGTCCTGAAAGGCGCTGCGGCTACGATGTTGTACGGATCGCGCGCTGCCAATGGTGCCATCGTGATCACGACCAAAAAGGGTTCGAAACGGAAGGGACTCGGCGTGAGCGCTTCGTTTGGAAGCACTTTTGGCCAGATTGACAAGAGCACCTTCATCAGGTATCAAAAGGATTACGGCGCAGGCTATGGACCGTATTATGCGTCGGCCGATGGTTACTATGACTTTTTCGATTTTGGAGACGGGCCTCAGTTGATCACGCCGACTTATGAAGACGCGTCTTACGGTGGTCCCCTGGATGGGACAATGGCCTACGACTGGCGTTCCCTCTATCCCGAGTTGGATACCTACGGGCAACTGTTCCCTCAACGCGCATCAGCCAATGATGGGTCGACTTTCTATGAAACATCCAAGACGCTAAACACCAACGTCGCGGTTTCCGGTGGCTCGGATGTTGCCAACTACCGGCTCAGCTACACCAACGTCGATCAGACCGGTGTACTGCCCAACAGTGAGTTCAAGAGAAACACCGTTTCATTTGCAGGTGGATACGATGTGACCGAAAGGATTAAGGTCTCCTCCACCGTGAATTTCACGCTCACCGAAGGTCTCGGACGCTTTGGTACCGGGTATGACAACAGAAACCCGAATCAATCTTTCCGGCAGTGGTACCAGGCAACGACCGATATGGAGGAACAGCGGGCTGCCTATGAGCAGACTGGGCTGAACTTATCCTGGAACCCCTATGGGGCGTTGGATCCCGCCCGTTCGACGGTACCACACTATTTTGACAACCCCTATTTCAATCGTTTCGAGAACTACAATACCGATGAACGCAATCGCGTCTTTGGTAATTTCGTTCTGGATTACGAGTTGCTCGATTGGTTGACTTTTACGGGACGGATGTCAACGGACCGTTATTCGGAAATTCGCGAAGAGCGGATTGCCGTAGGTTCGGTGGATGTGTCGCGTTATCAGCGTTCTAATCGCACATTCTCTGAAAACAACCTGGATCTGTTCCTGCGCATTGACAAGGCGTTTAGCAATAGCTTCAGTGTGGGCGCCCTGGTAGGCTCTAACTTCCGCAGGACCAAACTTGACGTTGTTACCGCGGCGACAAACGGGGGCCTGGTCACGCCCCGCATCTATTCGCTGTCAAATAGTATAAGCCCGCCGCTGGCGCCGGCTGAAAGTGCAACGAAAGTCGGTGTCAATGGATATTTTGCTCAGGTAAACCTCGGGTTCAACCAGATGCTGTATCTCGATCTCGCAGGTCGTTACGATATCGCATCAACGCTGCCGGAAGAGAACAAGTCGTTCTTCTACCCTTCGGCTTCCCTTGCGTTTGTATTCTCTGAGCTAACCAATTTGTCGTTCCTGGATCTTGGAAAGTTACGTGTTAACTATGCCGTGGCCGGTAACCTCGCCGATCCACTGCTCGTGAACGATGTCTACTCGCTGAACGCTCCATTCGGTGGCGTGCCACTGGCAACAGCAAGTTCAATCAGGAGAAACGCTGACCTTGTGAGTGAGGATACGCGAAGCTATGAGGCTGGCCTCGAACTCGGATTCTTCAAGAATCGACTGGGCCTTGATGTAACCTATTACAACGCGAACAGCTTCAACCAGATATTTCTTGCCGACGTAACCGCCGCCACCGGCCGAAGGACCGATGTGGTGAACGCTGGCGAAATCCAGAATAGAGGCATTGAAGTAACTGTGCGTGCGCAACCGGTTGTTTCCGGCGATCTCACATGGTCGGTTAACCTCAACTGGACGCGGAACCGTAACGAGGTGGTTTCGCTCTTTGGCGATCAGACTAACCTGCAGCTTAACAGCGTCCAGGGTGGCATTACCCTCAATGCAACTAAGGGTGAGCCGTTCGGGACTTTGCGGGGTACCAACTTTGTGTATCACACCGATGGCGAAACGCCTATCGTGTACCCGTTTTCAACCCGGGATGGTATGCGGTACAGGGTAAGCGCGACGCCTGAGGTGATTGGTAACATTAACCCGGATTGGCTTGCCGGTATTCAGAATATTTTCAATTATAAGGGGGTATCTCTTAGCTTCCTGATCGACATGCAGCGCGGCGGCGATTTCTTTTCGCTCGACACGTGGTATGGTTATGCGACCGGAGTTTATGACCTCACGGCCGGGACGAATAAAAATGGACAGCCCGTTCGCGCCAACCCGTCTGATGGCGGTGGATACTTTTGGAGCGGTGACGACGCCCACATGAATGGGGTCGTACAGACAGGTGTTAACGAAGATGGTGTGCCCGTTTCTGACGGGACGGCAAATACCACCGGCTTCTGGGCAGGTGATTACGCAAATTCACTTGGCTATGCGGTGGCGCCCAATGCGTTGCACGTATGGGATGCATCTTTTGTTAAGCTTCGTGAGGTTTCGCTCACGTATTCTTTGCCGAGTTCCATCGTTGGACGGACGCCATTCCAGGGCATTGATATCTCTTTGATTGGTCGAAACTTGTGGATCATCCACAAAAATTCGACTTACTCCGATCCTGAGTCTGCGCTTAGCGCGGGTAACAACCAGGGTTATCAATCGGGTGCTTATCCTGCTGTTAAGGAGTATGGATTCAATATCGGTGTGAGACTTTAAAAGAACTTAGCACATGAAAGCAATCAATAAAACAATAATAGCCGGTCTGGCGCTGTTGACAGTAATGTCCTGCGAAGACCTTACGGAGTTCAACAAGGACACCAAGAATCCGGCGGAGGTTCCCGCAGGTGCCCTTTTCTCCAATGCCACGAAGGATTTGTTCGACTTTTTGACGGAGCCAAACGTAAATATTAACAATTTTCGGCTCTGGGCTCAGCAATGGGCACAAACCACCTATGCCGATGAGTCGAACTATGACCTGATAACCAGGAATGTCAACGGTAATGCATGGAATATTCTTTACTCCCAGGTTATCCGCGACCTGGAGGAAATGAAGATTACGGTGGCCGCCGATGAATTCATTACCGAGGAGCATGCGCGCAATCAAAACGCATTGGCTGAGATTATGCAGGTTTTTGCCTACCATGTTCTGGTTGACATCTTTGGAGATATCCCCTATACTGAGGCCTTGACTGATGATGTGACACCCGCGTATGACGACGACGCAGCAGTATACGCTGACCTGTTTGTTCGGCTCGATGCCGCTTTGGCTGCACTGGAAGGTGACGCCGGCCTGGGGTCCTATGACCTTGTTTACGACGGTGACCTGGAAAAATGGGAGCGTTTTGGAAATTCTCTGAAGCTTCGGATGGCCATTAGGCTGGCGGACGTCAACCCGACCGAATCACAAAATTTGGCGGAAGAAGCCGTAGCCGCAGGGGTCTTCACCAGTAACGAGGACAACTTCCTCCTTGAGTACCAGGGATCTACACCGAATACGAACCCGCTGTGGGTTTCCCTGATTCAAAGTGGCCGATCTGACTACGTTGCAGCAAGCACGCTGGTCGACCCGATGAATGCACTGAATGATCCACGGTTGCCCTTTTATTTTGGCGATCTGGTACCATTTGGATATCCCCTGAATGATGCAGGAACAAAGCAAGACTCAACCTTTACAACGGCTGGTTTCCCGCTGTACTGGGAGAACGTTGATGGCGAAGATTCCGTGGTTTTCGTGAGCGGCAACGTCACGATTTCGGCCTCCGATTCGCTGAAGAACCCTCGATTGTTTTATGGAGGCGTCTATGGTGATAACAATGCCTACAACGCCTTCTCTCATCCTGGTACGTTACAGGAAACACCGACCTTCCCGGGTATCATCATGAGCTATTGGGAAGTAGAATTCCTGTTGGCGGATGCCGCAGAACGCGGCTATAGCGTGGGTGGCACGACGGAAGAGCACTATGCCAACGGAATCGAAGCGTCCATCCTCTATTGGGGTGGAACACAGGAGGAAGCTGACGCATATATCGCTCAGCCCGAGGTGGCGTTTGCCACTGCTGCCGGAACTCCGTTTGAGCGGATCGCCATGCAGAAGTGGATTTCCCTCTATGACCAGGGTTTCGAAGCATGGAGCACCGTGCGCTTCTATGACCATCCTGACATGCCGATCGCGGTACTCTCTGAATTGCCAACACCGACTCGTTACACCTATCCGGTGACGGAGTATTCGTTGAATGAAGTGAATGTGAATGCCGCACGCAGCTCAATCGGCGGTGATGAGCTGGATACCCAGGTGTTCTGGGATGTGAACTAAACATCCGGTCCCTTGTCTTAGAAAGGCTGCTCCCCGGGAGCAGCCTTTTTTCGTGCCCAACCGAAAAATTGCAACGGTCGCTTCACTCCGCGGCTTCCGTTTTAAGTATTACTTTTGCAACGATGATCTACGTCTCCCGAAAAGAGCATTTCAACGCGGCCCATAAGCTTTACAATCCCGCCTGGAGCAGGGAGAAGAATGTGGAGGTCTTTGGACCGTGCGCCAATGAGAACTGGCACGGCCATAACTTCGACCTCATCGTTACCGTCAAGGGCATGCCGGACCCCGATACCGGCTTTGTCGTAGACCTGAAAAAACTAAGCACCATGATCCGCCAGGAGGTGGTCGACAAGCTGGACCACAAGAATCTTAACCTCGATGTCGGGTTTATGAAGGGTAAGCTGGCCAGCTGCGAAAACCTGGTTGTTGAGGTTTGGAAGATCCTGGAGGCAAACCTCCCCGGCATCAGTAATAACGCGCGACTTCACTGTGTGCGCTTATGGGAAACGCCCCGCAATTATGTTGAGTACTTTGGAGAATAAGAACCCAATGACCGTACTTCCAAGTACAGACCCGGCTCAATTCCAATGCGGTACTATCTTATAGCAGGCGAACGCTCCGGCGACCTCCACGCGGGGAACCTCGTGAAGGCGATCAGGAAGCATGATCTTTCGGCGGAGTTCCGTGGTGTTGGCGGGGAGTATATGCGCAATGCGGGAGTGGCGCTCGCCGTGCACTACGGGGCACTGGCGTTCATGGGTTTCGCGGAGGTCGTCCGGAATTTTCGCACCATTTCCAACTACCGAAGGAAGTGCAAAGACGATATCCTGAAATATCGCCCCGACGTCCTGATCCTCATTGACTACGGCGGCTTTAACATGCTGATGGCGGCCTTTGCGAAGAAAAAGGCCATCAGGGTCTTCTACTACATTACGCCAAAGGTTTGGGCCTGGTATCAGCGCAGGGCGCTTCGGCTCAAGAAAACGGTGGACCGCATGTTCGTAATCCTGCCCTTTGAAAAGGATTTTTTCCTGCGATATGAATGTAATGTCGACTACGTGGGCAACCCCGTGATGGATGCTGTAAAGGCGCACGTTCCGGACGGGGATTTTCGGCAAAAACACAACCTACATTCCGACACACCCACGGTGGCGCTATTACCGGGAAGCCGGAAACAGGAGGTGTTGCGGATGGCGCCGCTCATGGCGGAAGTCGTCGCAAAACTCCCGGACGTCCAGTTTGCCGTGGCCGTGGTGAACGACCTTGATCCGGCGGTGTACGAGGCCCTCGCGGCCCCGGAGAACGTTGCGCTGGTAAAGGAAGACACTTATAACCTGTTAATGAATTCACGGG
Organism: uncultured Roseivirgaceae bacterium; assembly: GCA_964551035.1. Taxonomy (GTDB): domain Bacteria; phylum Bacteroidota; class Bacteroidia; order Cytophagales; family Cyclobacteriaceae; genus Chryseosolibacter. The sequence continues at coordinate 48,677 of CAZKBK010000033.1, forward strand.
CGGCCATTGTCACGTCGGGAACGGCGACCCTGGAGACGGCGCTTTTCAGGGTGCCCCAGGTGGTCGTCTACCGGGCGGCAGCCAGCACCTATCGGGTCGTGAAATGGCTCATCCAGGTGCCTTTCATTTCACTGGTCAACCTCATCGCGGGCAGGGAAGTGATCCGTGAACTTATTCAGGATAAGGCAAACGCGGATCACCTCGGGCGTGAGCTTAGCCGGCTTCTCCACGATGAAGCGTACCGGGCGCGTATCCATGCCGATTACGACGAAATGATTGCGCTGCTGGATAAGGGTTCCGCTTCGGAAAATGCGGCAAAGTTGATGGTTCACTATCTGAAGGGCTGACCAGGGGCGCCAAACATGGTTTTCCGTTCAAAAGTTGAACGTCCCGTTCAGGAGACGTGACTTTATCTCACCGGTGGCGCGCCCCAGTTCGGCATACGTATCCTCTTTTAGTTCGTAACCAACCGCTTCCCTCGTGTCAGGATCAACAATCCAGTACTCCCTGACGCCAAACCGCTCGTATAACCCCTTTTTCCGGACCGTGTCGTGCTGCAGGCTTCCAGGGGAAAGAATTTCAATCAGCATATCCGGGACGCCGTGAATGTGGCCCCGTATGATCGATTCGTTCTCTTTCAGAACGACAACCAGATCAGGCTGAACAGCATTGTTCTGCTCATCGAGGTAGACGTCAAATGGAGCCGCAAACAATCTGCCTTTCCCCTGACGCTTCAAAAAACTACCGATCTCTATCGATAGGTTCATCGAAGTAGTTTGGTGCTTTTCAAGAGGCCCTGGTGACATATGTAAGGCTCCGTCGATAACTTCGGCCAATGTCCCTTCCGGGAGGGATTGGTAGAGTTCCATGATCGTTTTCGGCCGGGATATAAACACGCCTTGCATATACCACACTTTTTCAAATGACCCTGTCGCAAGCCTTCGTCCTAAGCGACTTTCAATTTGCTGTATTGAGACTTTGAGAATTTCTCTTCCGCGTAGGCGCGTGTGATGGCAAGTTTTTCCTGGGCCTTTTCCGACGGGAGTTCAAACATCGCGTCATTGATGATCGCCTCGCAAATGCTTCGCAATCCGCGTGCCCCCAGCTTGTACTCCATGGCCTTTTCCACAATGAAGGCGATCGCGCCGTCTTTGACGTCAAGCTCAATATTCTCCATTTCAAACAGTTTCTTATACTGCTTGATGAGCGCGTTTTTCGGCTCAGTGAGAATCCGCCTCAGCGCTTCGCGGTCCAGGGGATTCAGATAGGACACCACCGGCAGGCGGCCGATCAACTCGGGAATCAGTCCGAAGCTCTTGAGGTCCTGCGCCGTGACGAACTGAAGGAGGTTGTCCTTGTCGATATCTCCGGCAACGACATCATGGCCCGACGAAAAACCCAGGGGACGTGTGTTGAGCCGGTTTCCGATGAACCGCGAAATGCCCTCAAATGCACCACCGCAAATAAAGAGAATGTTCTCCGTGTTCACCGTGATCATCTTTTGGTCCGGATGTTTGCGGCCGCCCTGCGGGGGTACATTTACTGCGGTGCCTTCGAGCAACTTCAACAATGCCTGCTGAACGCCTTCGCCGCTCACGTCGCGGGTGATGGAGGGATTGTCGGACTTCCGGGCAATTTTGTCGATTTCGTCGATATAGACGATCCCGCGCTCGGCCGCCTCCACGTTGTAGTCCGCGGCCTGTAGCAGGCGGGTTAGAATGCTTTCAACGTCTTCGCCGACATAACCTGCCTCGGTAAGTACCGTGGCGTCGGCGATGCAGAATGGAACCTGGAGGATCTTGGCGAGCGTGCGGGCCAGGTACGTTTTTCCCGTACCCGTTTCGCCTACCATGATGATATTCGATTTTTCGATCGTCACATCGCTTTCCAGCTTGCGCTGCATCAGTCGCTTGTAATGATTGTAGACGGCTACGGAAATGACCTTTTTGGCCTCGTCCTGGCCGATTACATACTCATCGAGGAATTTTTTGATCTCCCGGGGCTTAATCAGCTTGAAATTGGGCGCAAACCCCGCCTCATTCTTGCTTCGCTTTTCTTCCTGCAGGATCTGGCTGGCCTGGGTAACGCATTTATCACAAATATGGGCGTGTATCCCCGAGATCATCAGGTCAACATCTTTCTTGCTACGCCCGCAAAATGAACATGTTACTTCGGCCATATTGATTGACGGTTTGGGGAAGACCCCGGTGTGCCCAGCCCACAAAGGTACTGAATATTTGGCACATCGGGTTAACTAATTTTCCGGGGCCGCTTAGGCCTTTTTGCGTTCAAGAACCTCATCAATGAGGCCATAATCCTTCGCCTCGACCGCTCTCATCCAGTAATCCCGGTCGGAATCCTTTTCGATTTTTTCGAATTTCTGCCCGCTGTGTTTGCTGAGAATGTTGTACAGGTCTTTCTTGACTTCAAGCGTTTGCCGCAGCGAGATTTCCATGTCGGACGCCTGCCCCTGCATGCCGCTCATCGGCTGGTGGATCATGATACGGGAGTGCGGGAGGCCCGACCGTTTCTTGGCGGCTCCGGCTGCTAACAGCACAGCGCCCATCGAGGCGGCCAGTCCGGTACAGATCGTAGCCACATCGGGATTCACATATTGCATGGTGTCGTAAATTCCCAGTCCCGCGTAAACCGAACCGCCGGGACTGTTGATATACATGATAATGTCTTTCTTCGGGTCTGCAGACTCAAGAAAAAGAAGTTGAGCGGTGATCAGGTTTGCAATCTGGTCATCGATGCCCATGCCGAGGAAAATGATCCGGTCGGAGATCAGGCGTGTGAATACGTCGATAGCCCTGAAATTGCCCGGGCGTTCTTCGATGACGTACTGTGTCATATTTTGAACCTGTTGGGCGTAACCGTCGATTGTATTGCCGCTCATGCCCAGGTGTTGAACAGCGTACTTTCTGAATTCGTTGTTATGATCCATAGTGCAAAATTTATGATAGTCCCGTTCCCGTATAATTTTCAAAGTTTAACGGCGGTAAAGTTCCATAAACAGACAATTGTAGCCATCTGCGTCGGAAAATCCAATGCTCCAATGTGAGGGTCGGAAAACTACCCCCTTTATTGTAATCAGCCGTATCGGACGGCGGCCTAGTGCTTGTGTTCCTGTACGATCTTCTGAAAATCGTCCAGCGATACCGTTTGATCTTCAACGGAAATGTTTTCCCGGATGTATTTCAGGATCTTCTCGTTCTTCAACTGGTTGTGCAGGCGCGTAAAGTTCTGCCCGTTCTCGTTTGTGAGATAGTTATTGGCGATGGTGTCGATCTGGTCCTTGAACTGATCTGCGAAGGACTGGCCGCCGAACTGCGAGATGATCATTTCTTTCGCCCGGTCCCTGATCTCGTCAGCCTCTACCTTAATGCCGTTGTCGTCCGCGATTTTGTTTTTGATCAGGTCCCACTTGAGGCCGCGCGCATAGTGGTCATACTCCTTGATCAGGACATCGTCGGTCACTTCACCTTTGCCGGTGGTCTTCAGCCAGCTTTTCAGGAACTCGTCCGGCAGATTGATCCGGGTGCGCTCCAGGAGTTTATCTTCGATGTTGTGCTCGAGAAAATGATCGGTTTCCCGCTTGTAGTTCTCACCAATCGTCTCGCGCACCTTGGCGACAAATTCAGCCTCCGACGTGACCACCTCCCGACCAAAAACGCGATCAAAAAGTTCCTGGCCCATCTCCGCGGGTTCCGTCCGGGTAATGTTGTTAACCCTGAAAATATAGATTCCGCTGGCTTTCCCCGCTTCCTCCTCTGTTTGGTTTAGGGTGTCGGCCAGGAGGCGATCTTCCTTGTATAACTGCCGGATATCAAGTTCCACCTCATCGCCTTTTTTAAGGCCGGTCAGTTTCTTCTGCTCCTTGCCGGTCTTTTCAAGGGCGATAACTGCATTTTCGTTAACATACGAGCCTTCTTTTTGCCGCAGCTCCCCAAAGAGGTTGTCAGACGCCCCGCTCGTTTCTGGATAGCTCACGTTACCAAAACGTTTCTTCAAATCACCTACCGTTTCCTCTATTACCGTGTCGTTCACGTCGATCGCATATCCCTTAACTTTGACCTTCTTGGAGAGTTCAAGGGCAAAATCCTCTACCAGCCCGATCTGGTATTCAAATTCAAAATCCTTCTGGGCGTCCCAGTCGATAGAAAAAGCCTTTTCCTGGTTGGGAAGGGGCTCGCCGATGATTTTCAGATTATTTTCCCGGATATAGCCGGAAAGCCTGTCGCTCAAAATGTGGTTGATCTCATCCACCAGGATGGATTTTCCGAACATTTTTCGGATGACACCACTCGGTACTTTTCCCTGCCTGAAGCCCTTGATGTTGGCCTTTCGGGCATAGTCCTTTACAGTTTTTTCCACATGGGGTTGATAGTCGCCCTCGGTTAAACGAATCTTGATCAAACCCTCGGTGGTGGTTTTCTTGTCGAGTGTGATTTCCAAAGCTAAATTGTTTGTTTGCTCGTTTTCAACAAATCGCATACTTGGAACAATTCCAAAAGTACTGCGAGTTCTTTTTGTGCGGATGGAGGGACTCGAACCCCCACGCCTTGCGGCACCAGATCCTAAGTCTGGCGCGGCTACCAATTACGCCACATCCGCGTACCCTTTGGTGTCGGCGGGTCTACCCATCCGATGGATATCGGAATGCCCGAAATTCCTGTACCCGGTTGAAGGAACGCCGCCGCAAACCATTGCGACCCCTTGCCTGCCTGGAAAAAAAGACTGCCATCAGGCGGCTTCCATGCCGGAGGCAGGCAAAAAGGAGCGCAAATTTAGAGATAAATCGGGAATAAAGCAGGGTTTCTATTTGTTAAGATAATTGGCCACGAATATCTTAAAGTGACTAACTTAAAACCCAAACAGGATCAGCAGCTTTAGGCCCAAATAAGTTCGTTTTTCACGATGATGGTAATAGATACCGAGCAGGAGAAAAAGGAGATAATCAGGCGTTACCGCAGACTACTACGAAAGGCAAAACCAATTCTCAAGGACGGCGATGCCAAGCTGATCAAAAAGGCGTTCACAATTTCCCTGGAGGCACACAAGGACATGCGCCGAAAATCGGGGGAACCCTTCATCTTTCACCCTCTTGCCGTAGCGGAAATTTGTACAGAGGAAATCGGTCTTGGAACCACCTCCATCATCGCCGCACTTATGCACGACGTCGTGGAGGATACGGACATCGAGTTACCGGATATCGACCGATTGTTTGGCAAGAAGATTTCGCGGATCATCGATGGGCTGACGAAGATCCGGGGCGTGTTCGAATACGGCACCTCGCAGCAAGCCGAGAATTTTCGAAAGATGCTCTTCACGCTGTCTGAAGATGTGCGCGTGATCCTCATCAAACTCGCCGATCGCCTGCACAACATGCGCACACTCGAAAGCATGCCGCGAAACAAACAACTCAAAGTCGCCTCGGAAACGATATACCTTTATGCACCCCTGGCGCACCGCCTTGGTCTCAATGCCATCAAGACAGAACTCGAAGATCTCTACCTCCGCTTCACCGATCGCCCGATTTATGAATCGATTGTTCAAAAAATCGACATCACGAAGGCCGTCCGCAATAAATTCATCCGTCACTTCACCCAGCCGATCGTTGAAGAACTCGACAAACTGAACATCGGCTACCAGATCAAAGGCCGTCCAAAATCTGTCCATTCTATTTGGAACAAGATGCGCAAACAGAACATCCCGTTCGAGGAAGTTTTTGATCTTTTTGCTATTCGGATCATCATTGATGCGGCGTTTGAACAGGAAAAGGCGCTCTGCTGGCAGGTTTACTCAATCGTTACGGATCACTACACGCCAAACCCGGACCGGTTACGCGACTGGATAAGCACGCCGAAGGCAAATGGCTATGAGTCGCTTCATACGACGGTGATGGCGAAGAATGGCCAATGGGTAGAAGTGCAGATCCGCACCCGGCGAATGGACGAGATCGCCGAGAAGGGATACGCTGCGCACTGGAAATACAAAGACAATTCGTCGACGGCCGAATCGAACCTTGAGAAGTGGCTGGCGCGTGTGCGCGACCTGCTGGAGCAGAATAACCACTCGGCGCTGGACTTTGTCGACGACTTCCGCGGCAATCTTTTTAGCGAGGAGGTCTTTGTTTTCACACCGCGGGGAGAATTGAAGACCTTGCCCTACGGCGCCACGGCCCTGGATTTTGCATTTGAAATCCATACCCAGGTCGGATCCAAATGCATAGGGGCAAAGGTGAACAACAAACTGGTGCCGATCAATTACGTTCTGAAAAACGGCGACCAGATCGAGATCCTGACCTCACAAAAACAAAAACCCCACGAGGATTGGCTGCGATTTGTCGTCACCTCCAAGGCGAAGTCGCGCATCAAGGAGGAACTGAAGGAGGATAAGAAGAAATCCGCGGAAGACGGAAAGGAGATCCTTCAGCGTAAACTCAGGCAGTTGAAGGAGGACCCCACGCAGCAGTTGCTGGAGCAGATGCTGGAGCATTTCAAGGTGCCCACGCATTTCGATCTCTATTTCCGGATCGGAAGCGGCTTTATCAACACGGCCGACATCAAGCGGTTCGTTGAAAACAAGCCGTCATCGCCTATCCGGTCGAAACCAAACCTGCCGGTTGCCGACGCCCAACTTATTGAGCAGGAAATCGCAAGAACCAAAGGGCGCTATGACGACATTCTCCTGGTTGGTGAGGATATGGATGTGGTCGATTACAAACTCGCAAAGTGCTGTACGCCCATCCCGGGCGACGATGTATTTGGTTTTGTCACGGTCAGCGAGGGCATCAAGATACACAGGACGAACTGCCCGAACGCGCCGGAGTTGTTGTCCCATCACGGTAACCGGGTGGTGAAGGCAAAATGGACCTCGCAGCATGAGGTGGCATTCCTGACGGGACTCAACATCAAGGGAACCGACAGGGTGGGCCTGATAAACGATGTATCGAAGGTTATTTCGGAAGAATTGAAGGTGAACATGAGTTCGATGTCGATCCACACCGATTCCGGGATTTTCGAAGGAGAAATAATGCTCTATGTGAACGACACAAGGCATCTGGAACAGCTAATAGGCAAACTTGAAAAAGTCGAGGGCGTGGTGAAAGTGAGCCGGTTCGACGCAAAGGAATAAATCAGTTTTGAATGGGGCTTTTGAATGCTATCTTTGCCCGGTTAATGAGGTTATGGTCTTAAATCCGACGGTTTACGAAGAAGTGAGAAAGATTTTTACAGCCTACCTTGAAAATAAGGAGCTGCGAAAGACGCCCGAGCGGTACGCGATCCTGGAAGAGATATACTCGCGGGACGGTCATTTTGACGTTGAATCCCTGTATATCAGCATGAAAAACAAGAATTACCGGGTAAGCCGCGCAACGGTCTACAATACCCTGGACCTGCTGGTCGAGTGTGACCTGGTGAGTAAGCACCAGTTCGGCAAGAACCTGGCACAGTACGAGAAGTCGTACGGCTATAAACAGCACGACCACCTGATCTGCACGGAATGTCATCGGGTGGTGGAATTTTGTGATCCGCGCATCCAGAACATCCAAAGCACCGTCGAGGAGATCCTTCACTTTAATGTGCTTCACCACTCCCTGATCTTGTATGCCACCTGCACGAAGGAGAACTGCGAGAACAGGAAGCTAGCAGACTCATAACATCTCAACCCCCTATTCTATGACCTTCGAAAAAGAAGTTAACGCCGACAATTTGATAATCAGGCTCTCCGGCGACCTGATCGGTGAGGATTCCGGCGCAAACCTTCTCAATGCCGTGAACGATTCCATCCAGGAAGGTGCGCACACCTGCATTGTCGACATTTCCGGTCTGCGTTATATTAACAGCAGCGGCATTGGCGTGCTGATCACCATTCTGACCAAATTTCGGAATAAGGGAGGAGAAGTATACCTGATGAAGCCTTCCGAGAACGTGCAAAAGCTGTTGGTTATTACGAAGCTCAACGCCATTTTTCAGATTATTCAATCCGAGTCTGAAGTACTAAACGGTTCAAACAGTTAACATGTCAAAAGTAGATGTCTTGTTGGGCCTTCAGTGGGGAGACGAGGGCAAGGGTAAGATTGTGGATGTTTTCGCACCCAGGTACGACGTTGTGGCTCGGTTTCAGGGCGGCCCCAACGCCGGACACACCCTTGAATTTGACGGGATCAAGCATGTGCTTCATCAGATCCCTTCGGGGATTTTCCGGGCCGCGACGAAGAATGTCATAGGGAATGGCGTCGTATTGGATCCGGTGGTTTTCAAGGCGGAGATTGAAAAGTTGTCGAAGTACAACCTCGATGTGAGATCAAATCTTTTTATCTCAAAAAAGGCAACCCTCATATTGCCCACGCACAGGTTATTGGACCAGGCTTACGAAAAAGAAAAGGGCGATGACAAGATCGGTTCAACCCTGAAGGGCATCGGGCCCACCTACCAGGATAAGATCGGTCGTCAGGGCCTGCGCGTTGGCGATATTCTTTCGTCCAATTTCATGGACCGGCTTAACAAGCTGACGAACGCGCATTTTGAAATTCTCCGCCGGCACGGTGTTGCCTGCGATTGGGCTGAATTGGAGCGGCAGTTTTTGGATGCGGTGGCATTTTTAAAAACCTTCAACCTCATTGAAAGTGAATATTTTCTCAACAATGAATTGAAAAGTGGTGCAACTATTCTGGCGGAAGGGGCTCAGGGTTCATTGTTGGATATCGATTTTGGAAGTTACCCGTTCGTCACGAGTTCCAATACGGTGACGGCGGGAGCCTGCACGGGCCTGGGCGTAGCGCCCCACCACATCGGCGAAGTCTACGGGATTTTCAAAGCATATAGCACGCGGGTCGGCAGCGGGCCGTTTCCCACCGAACTCCTGGATGAAGAGGGAGACCGGATGCGGCGGCAGGGCAATGAATTTGGCTCCACGACCGGGCGGCCGCGTCGTTGCGGATGGATAGACCTTCCTTCCCTGCGGTACTCCATCATGATCAACGGTGTGACACAACTCCTGATGATGAAGGCGGACGTTCTGAGTATTTTCCCGGTAATCAAAGTTTGCACCGGCTACCGGTTGAAGAACGGGACGGAGACCGATATGCTACCGTACGAGTTTGTTTATGAGAAAGTAACCCCGGTTTATGCGGAGTTGGAAGGCTGGAACACAAGCCTCTCAGACATCACCGCGCAAGAGATGCCGCCGGCGCTTGCCGGCTATATCGATTTTCTGGAGCGCGGCCTTGGCGTGCCGATTACCCTCATCTCAACAGGTCCCGACCGGACCCAAACCGTCTACCGGCAGAGAATTTCTGTATAGTTTTTTTTTACAACTCTTGCATTATCTAGGTTCGTCACATACCTTTGCACTCCATTTTGGAAGGAAGTGGGCGAGATTGAATGGTTTTGAGGTTCATTTCAAGATGAAGCTCACACGGATCGGAACCAAAACCCTGTGGTTTCAGGTTTCCATCACACGTTCTTTGAATGGATGATAATTGATAGCGGACCCCCCGCTTAGAGAGCCGCG
>CAZKBK010000034.1:0-50500 GCA_964551035.1 uncultured Roseivirgaceae bacterium
AATGAGTCTGGCAATGATAGAAAGCAGCGTAAGACCGATACTGAGGGCGAGTACGGTGATTCGTCGCGCTTCCAGTTCGGCCTGGCTTATCCGGTTCCGCTGTTCCAGTAGCGCGATCTGTTGTTCTTTTTTTTCTGTCTCGAATTTTGCAGACAACGATCGGATCGTCTTATCTTTTTCTTCGTCAAGAAGTCGGTTCCTTACCGTGAGTAATTCCTGGCTCATGGCCAGTGCTGCCTGAGCATCTCCTTTTGCCTGATGGATCTGAATCCCTATTTCGAGCACGCGGCGAAGGTTGTCCAGCGCACCGGTCGTGCGGGCCAATATTTCGGCTTCCCGTACGTACCGCTCAGCCTCTCGTATCCGATTCGTTCTAAGTTTCAGTTCGGCGAGGTTAGCCAAGGTAACGGCAAGATCGGCACGGTCATTGAACTGCCGCTTGATCAGCAAAGATTCATTCAGATAGTGCGCTGCAAGTGCCAGGTCCCCGCCCTTCATCAAAACCTCGCCGATGATGTTTAGCGTGCTCGATGACCCGTTTCGGTCACCAGTAGACTGTTTGATAGAGAGCGCCCGCAACAGATTTGCCAGGGCGCTGTCGTATTTATTGAGCGCGAGATAGATTTCGCCAATGTTGGTGTATGACAAGGCTTCAGCACGTTTCAATCCCGCGCGCTTCCGAACGTTTAGCGATTGAACGTGGTATTCCATGGCTTTGTCGATGTCGCCGGTTTTTTCGTAAACAAAGGCAATTGAACTGTAACACGATGCGAGGGCTCTGGCCGCGTCGCCGCCCTCCAGTTTTCTTACCAGATTAAGGCCACTTTCAAGAGCGTCTTCATAGAGGCCGAGATCTTTGTAGGTAATGATGAGGTTGGCCTCAATCGACGTCGCAAGGGTGGAGTCATTGAACTGTATGGCCAAAGCATGCGCGTCATGGTAGTGTTGCAGTGCGCTGTCGGGATATCCGATTTCACTGAAAGAAGCCCCCAAACCATTAAGGACGGCGGCAAACGAAGAAGACGGTCTTGGAATTACATCGTATGCGACGCGGTAATAACTGATGGCACTATCGTAGTTTTTGTGACGGTGGTGAAGATAACCCAGGTACCATGCACAATAGCCGATCTGGGCTGAGTCGCGCCTCGCGATCGCTTCCCGCAATTCGCTGCGTAGACTGTCAATAGGCGCCTGTGCACAGCAGGCTACACTAAGGTTCAGACATACCAGTACCGTCAGGGTTGGTTTCATCCGGGCAAAGGGCGTGATACCACCGGAAGTTAGTAAAAATTGAGGAAAAAAGGTGAAGGCCAGGGCCTTCACCTTCACAAACTCATCCCAGGGAGTCCAGGGGAACAGTCTGTGGATCTTCGGACGGTGTCGGCGGAGGTGTAACGATGGGATCGTCGTCGTCCTCACCACTTCCTCCGTTTTTAAAGATCGGCTCCTCGGCGCAGCTGAGGGCGATCAGTCCCACAAATAGAACGGTCAATAATCGAATTGTTTTCATTTGTTCAAAGTTTTAGTGTGACTTTGCCGTGCCGGCGGGTGGGATGCTGCGCTTGCATTTCCCCGACTCGCGCATGACTTGACTTGTTGGGCAGGCCACTTCAAGGCTGCCCGCCGCACACGTTGCCCATGTTGAGTGTGCGTTCGGGACGGCGATGAAATGGAGATCGATCGATTGTCAATTGACGTTCAAAGGTGCGATGAGTGACCGCCAACGGAAGGCACGAATCCGTTCGTTGTCGTGCGGGAAAAGTTCTTTTTTGTTCTGATTTTGTCTTGATTCGGTACCTTCGTACTATGGCAGTCAAGGCGGGACATTTACGCGCGTTGCTGGACGCACTGATGGAGAGGGAAAGGAGGTCGAGGTCAAAAACCGAGTTTCAGACCGTCTCGGAGAAACTCGGCCTGGCTAGCAACTACCTTTATACATGTTTTTTGGCGACACAAAAGGCGGGCCCCGTGCAAAGTGTTCCCTCGCGACGATCGAACCTCGATATTATCGCGATCTATCTCGGCTATAGTGACTATTCCCATTTCGAACTTTTGCTCGATCACCCCGTTCCTTCGCAGATGTACTCGTGTGTGGGGCAGTACTACAGTTACGTGAGACGAAACATTGCCGGAGCGACAGCCACGGTCTATCGTTCGCCCGCGCGGATCTATCTCGACGTGGCAAGACCAATGATGGAACTCAAGGGAAAACGCCTTGCCTATGGTGGTGCGTTGCAACTCAGGAAGGGGTGCCTTTTTGCCAGCCTGGATTCCGAAATGGATAAACAGTTTCACCATGTATACCGGATTGGTGAAAGCTTGTCGCCGAAGGTATTACAGGGGATGTTTTCCGGTGTGTCGAACAGTTTCGAGCCCATTGCTGGAAGAGCGGTCCTCGTCAGGGTCGACAAGGATGACGATGCCCTTGAAAACGCTGAGTTGAAAGTGTCTGACCTTAAAGGGTCTTCCGAGTTGCTGGAAAGGCGTCTGGGGCAATACTTTGAAAAGTACGACGATAATAACCTGGCGTTGAACCGGGTCTACACGTTTGGCGCAGATGACCTTGGCGATTGCGCCTAGCCAGAGGAATATTTTTTGCGGGCTGCCGGACACGGATAGTCCCCTTTCGGAAACCCGACATTGTCACCGGGAAAGTTCAAATCCTCGTAAAGCCATCCTTTTGTAGAATAGCTTCATATTCCGGTCAGGAGCAAAAGTTCGTTCAATCGTTTCTGTTTTAGCCGAAGAAAGGGGCATAAACGGATTGTCGGGGGCTTACCTGATACCACGTTGCTTTGCAAGCTTACGCACAAAGCGTGATCGCGGAGTGCGCGGATTACGTGAAGCGTTGGACAGGCAGGTCCTAAAAATGAGTACGTATGGGATGGTTCTTCCGCAAGTCAAAATCTTTCGGACCCTTTCGACTTAACTTCTCAAAATCGGGAGTTGGGTTTTCATTTGGTGTTAAGGGGGCACGGCTCAGCGTGAATAGCCGTGGCACCTATGTAAATCTGGGCTCAAGTGGAATTTACTACCGTCAACGTGTTGACAAAGGTGGACGGCGCCCTCGGGGCCGCGGGCCTGTCCCCTACACACCAACGCCGACTGAACTTACTCATTCCATTACCACTGAGGACGTTGAACAAGTTACGGACGTAGGCTCCGAGGCGTTCATTGATGAGTTGGAGACGAAACATAAACGGGTCAGCTTCTTCCGATGGCTGGGGCTTATGCCGTCATTACTTGTCCTGTCGCTATACATTGCGGCACTACTTGACCTTGAAGCTTTTCCGGGACAGCGAAAGAAAATGTTTACAATAGAAAGGGATGTTGTCAATGTTCATTCCGGACCTTCGGTCCACGATCGCATTGTTGCGACCGCACGGTACGGCGAATCATATGAGGTGTCCGGCTCGTCAGACGGTTGGGTGAAAATCATTTACCAGATCGGGCCATCGAAGACCGCATATGTGCGACGCGATTTGGGAAGCATTTCCGAACTGGTCATCGGGCAATCCGGGCACGCCCATACGTCGCCCCACTTTGCCAATGGCCTTCTTGTTACTACAGTGAGTCTACTCGCCTGGTGCTTCATGCTCTACCGGGTGGACATGCACCGGAAGGGTTTAAACGTCTTCTATACTTTCGATGAAAAGACACGTGCACTACATGAGCGGTTTACTGACAGCTTCCGGGAATTCACTGCATCCGGAAAGGTATGGCAAAAGCTGCATGAACAGGGTGTGAAAGACGCCAAGTATCACGCTGGCGCATCACAACTTGTTAACCGCGTTGTCGTGCGTGTGCTAAGGTCTCACAGACTTCCCTCTCGGTTCATAAAGACCAATGTGCATGTCCCATTCATCGGGCTGAGAAACACAGAACTCTACTTCTTTCCCGAGCGCCTTATCCTCAAGCGAGGTAATCGATTTGGCGGATGTTTCTACAAGAACCTCCGTGTCAGCGGTGAGGATACTCAGTTTATCGAGAAAGGTGCGGTGCCACGCGACGCGTTTATCGCGTATTATACCTGGAAATACACCAACAAGCGCGGTGGTCCAGATGGCCGCTTCGGTCACAACCCGAGAATCCCCGTCTGCATCTACACGGATTACACCTTTGAATCTGACACCGGTATCCACGAGGTAATCACCACGTCAGGGAAAGGGGCTATGGACGCATTTTGTAACGCGGTGAGCGAGGTGGCAGAGATGGAGAAAAGTCTCAAACGATTCGAAGAAAAATGAATGAAGGGGATAGATGAGAACGAAACAAACTAAATCGGATACTGATGAAACAGTCTGTTTTATTTGTACTGCTCGTTAGTTCCTGTATCTTCTGTCAAGGCCAGGAAACCGACAGGGTGATGACAGAGGCTGAAGAGTTGGGGCTCAAATCCGGGACGCTGATCAAGGCCGAGTTTTTTGACATCGGATCGGTAAAGGATATAGAGATGCGCGTTCTGAAGATTACGGACCTTCACTCGGGAAGTTCGATGAGTGCCCTCCAGCTTCAAATGTCGGTTCAGGGCAGGTATACGACTTCAACGAAAACAGCATCGCTTGATGTTGAGGAGATCGACGATTTTATCCTCGCAATCCGTAACCTCAGGAAACATGTCTTTCCGATCACGCCACGGATATACACAGAAGTGAAGTTTAGAAGTAAGACTGGCTTTGAGGCGGGCGCTTTTTACAACGAAGAACGACAACGGTGGGAGACCTATTTGAAGCTTGAAAGAAATGATGCGGACTCCATGGCATTCCTTTCAATCGCCGACTTTGATCAGTTATTAACCCTGATTGAGTCATCAAAACAGCAAATGTAAAACTATGGAACGCGGACAACTTACGTCCATAAAGCGTCGGCTGAGCGATGAAATGAAAAGAGAAGAATTGTACTTAGAGTTCGATCCCCGTCTCGCCTGATCCAAGAGATTGCAAGCCTATTGGGAATCATTTTCAAGAATGCATATGGGAAATTCCTGCTTACGGCCACAAAAAGCTATTTGTACGGATGAAAGGAAGATTCTTTATTGGCAAGGGACGGTACGGCGCCCTGGTAACATCACGATATAAGAACTTCACCTATGGTAGGGAAAGTTTTAGTAAACCCCTGCTGGAAATTCCAGACAACAAAGCTCACGGGACTTACGGTGCATTGTTGTTTGATGAGCGATGGAGGATGAGACGGGCGCAAATAATAGACAGGGACAATCATTCTTGTGTCATTTGCCACAGCGAAGAGAGCCTGCAAGTTCATCATCGCCAGTATCATTTTATTAAAGCAACGCAGCAATTCAAAGCTCCGTGGGATTACGAAGATTACCTTCTCGTGACCCTATGTGAAAAGTGTCATTCAAGAGGACACAGCAAATACAAAGTGCCAAACGTGTATTTATGAAACATGGGAATATTCGACTTTTTGAAACGACGAGAGACCAGCACGGTACTATCTACTAATGATTCGATTGAACCTGACCCCGGTTCAACGGATTCCCCAGCGCCAGGGACGGACCAGCCGGCGGATACTCCCGCTATTGAAGTCCACCCCGAACGTGAAGTGCAACAAATTGACTACCCAAATCCTCCAGAAATACCGGAAGAGATATTTGTTGAATATAAAGCACCAAACCGAAAACCTCTTATGGAACCGCAGGAAACTATCCATGAAGTGAACAACTTAAGTAAACTGTATCAGTACTTGGAGCAAAACCTTGAAAAGAAAGGCTACGAAGATGCATTAATGAACCCGGATACCAGCTATCGGGATGAACACATTCGCTTTATTCACAATGAACTCGACTTGATGATATCAAAGGTCAAGACTTACTATGCAGGAACCTTGCGTACACATGACCTGCATATCGAAACCAGGAAGCGCGGTGGAATGATTGAACTCGTTGATGAGTTACTGAGCGAAAAAGCAACACTAGAGGATGAACTTTCCACCGTAAGCCTGATCGAAGGACACTCAAAAGCAGGGAATGGCTTAACTGAAAACTTGTTTTTGAGCTATAAGAAGGGATTTCAAAACGGGTTAGCGGCAATTACCTATAACACGGTGCTAGCACGCAAACAAAATGACGTATGAAAGATATTTGGTTGCGCATTGGCTGTTTTCTCACGGGTTATCGGTTCCGGGTAATACGCACATGTAGTGAATTGGCAAGAAAAAGAGTTGCAGTCTATACATCAGCCATCCTGATTACCATGCTGCTTTGGGCATTCATCGGTTATCTGTTTACGCTGAGATACGTCGGCGCAGATGAAACCGCCCCCTATTTTGGAGCATTAGTAGCGATGTTCATCATAGTTCAGATTGAGCGGACGATCATTCTTTCGCCCAGGAAAAGCAAGGCCGCTTTATGGTTCAGGGGTGCACTGGCGATTTGTATGGCGATTTTGGGTGCATTGGTAATTGACCAGATGATCCTTAGCAAAGACATCGAAAAACAGAAGAATTTTTCGCTGCAAGGGAAAATTGAAACGGTGTTTCAAAACAAGTCCAATCTCTTGAAAATCCAAAGAAGGGCAATTGACAGCACGCTTAAGACGAAAGAGGAGGAAATGCTGGCATTGCGAAGCGAGCTCATGAAAAGCCCTTTGCTCAGAGTTACTTCGACTAAAAAGACAGTAAACGTGCCTGGAGGCGTTGACAGCTTAAAGAATGAAACGCTTGAGACAACGCGCACTAATATTGTGAATCCCAACGACAAACTTCTTTCAATCTTGCAAGGCCAAATTGATCAGGTTCGGTTGGAGAAGGTACGAATGGACAGCGTGTACCTGGGCCTAAGACGAGAAGTGGAGCATGAGTTAAAATCTAATGTTGGGTTCTTGGAAGAATTTGATATACTCCTTGACATACTCCGGGGATCAACGTCTGCCCGTATTGTATGGATTCTTTGGTGTTTTATCATCCTCGTGCTTGAGTCCTTCGTGCTCACTGTTAAATTTACCGAAAGGGAGAACGATTATGATCGAGCTCTTGAAAAGCAAATGGATCTGCAGTTTAAACGCATCGCCCTTTTGGCGGAGCAATAAGATATTCGCAAATATTTTTGTTTCTTTCGCAGTTTTGCGTAATACGTTGCTTCCTAAACCCCCATGACCCACCAAACCCACAGCGAACTCGTCCAATTTATCTGGAATATTGCCAACAAACTACGCGGCCCCTACGGGCCCACCGCAGTACCGGCGCGTGATGCTTCCTATGATCGTGCTCCGGCGCCTCGACTGCGTGCTAAAACCCACCCGCGACAAGGTGCTGGCCAAATATCAGGATTTGAGGAAAATAAGAAACTCAATGAGGAAGCCCTTGGTAAGGTGCTCTAGAAGACCGCTGTGGCGGACGAAAACAACCCTTATACAACCTTAGCAAGTACAACTTTAAGAAACTCCTGGGCGACAGCGAGAATATCTCCAGAAACCTGGCCGCCTACATCAAAGGATTTTCACCTAATGTCCGGGATATTTTCGAAAACTTCAACTTTGATGAGGAGGTCACACGGCTTGAAAACGTATAATTGACGGACCACATGTAACTCCTGAAGATCAAGCCTTACTACGTGCGGACGGAGAAAGGTCCTGATCCCGATCCGCATCAATTGTACCGGCTCCAGCATCAACTGCAGGAGTACCGCGTGTTTACGAAGAGATCAACGCGTACTGCGAAATCTGGTTCAGCAACACCACGGAGCCGAGTCAGGGCGATCAAAAGCGTATGAATTCAATTATCGACAAGGCTGTTGAGCGATTTTGTGCCCTTGCCGAAGAACAGGCAGGAGGAGTTCAAGAGTCACCTGGTGAGCTTCCGGAACCTATATGCATTCCTGTCGCAGATCATACCGTCCCAGGATTCGGAGTTGGAGAAGTTGTACCCATACCTGCGGTTTCTGAACACCAAACTGCCGACTTCCATCTGGCCGTAAATGGATTCTGACTCGCCGACGCTGAGGTCGGCACCGGCAGGATTAAAGATGATAAAGTCCAGCTCTCGACGCTGGTCAGTCGTTTTTCGACCAGATCGTCCGGAGCGCGGTGGGGAAGGAGAAAGTAAGGGAAGCCGCCAAAGCCAACAACCTCGAAAACTTTATTCTTTTCATCATTCATCAGCTTTGTGAAGATCTCTTCATTGCCTTCCACTTCTCCCAAACATCCTGCCCCACCTTCCTGCTCGCAACTTTCATCATTGTATTTCTTCGAGCGGATGCTGGAAAACCTGTTCATCGAGCGGATGTTGCGGGAGGGGTGATTCCAGGGCAAGCGAAACCCTATCAGCGAGAACCGTGCATGGCTGGCATTACCCAACGCTTGCGTCGGATGCGGCCAGGTGATGGGTTGCCTCGCGCCAGGCAGCTTGAATCAAATGCCTAATTACGTATCTTTCTGAAAACTAGACCTGGTCCTGATGAATACCCTGCTTCTTCTGGGGCGAATGTTGCTGATATCGATTGTCCCGTCATTCTTTCTCATCATAGCGGGTGCCAATGAGTTCGATGATTGGTTCAACGTTGTTAATATTGAGGGGATGTCTCTTCATCAGAAGAAAATCCTTGCGCTCATCATCGGGCTTCTTTTCACGGGGGCTGTCCTTCCTATCGAAAACTATTTGCTCAAGAGAAGAATCCGCAAATTGGAAAACTTTTACGATGGAAGGCTGGATGAACTGAAAATAACCTTTGATCACCTACTATCAGGACTTCTGAAAGTTAGTTTTGACAAGGCAAGCTACAGACTGTTTCTTCCGAAGCGGGGATTGCGTTACTTCCTGCCCGAAGGGTTGGGCAAGCGCGTTGTGATGGAGTATAGACCCTTGAAGGGACTCTACCGCGACGATATCAAGCCCCTGCAATTTACCGTCTTTCCGGAGGAACACAGCCAGGGACTAATTGGCATTTCCTATGTTCACAGGGCAATCCCAATACGAGACAATGATCATATGCCTGAGCAGTACCGCGAGTACTACGGACGGATGACTACCTTTCAGCAGACTGTGGCAAGAAATCACCGGTTTGTCATGACGATACCCGTAATCAATGAGAAGGATCAGATTCTGGCGATCGTTTCGGTGGATTCCGTCGAAAATCTTGGAATAAAGAAAGATCAGGTTTCCCAGTCCGTGACCCACCACCTACTCGCTCTCGGAATAAAAATTTACGAGATGTACTTGAACATTCTTCGAAAATAACCGTTATTAATACTATGTTTCTTCTACTCCCCATACCGAAGAACGTCCGGTTCAGCAAAACCAAGAAGAAAGACTTCGCCGCCCGCATGCAAAAAGCGATGATCGCAGCCAGAAAGATCCAGCTTGAGGCCATGGTTGCCGCATTTCAGAACGAGGCTGCAGAGACGGAGCGGACAGCCGCGCAATAACTCTTCCGCAGTCTGGCCTGTTGAATCCCCTGTTCAGAGGCCGGTTCACCCATGATCGTCGCCCTTACCGTACTATCGGAGCTCATTCATAAGACACTACAGTGTGACCACGACATAAGCGCATTAGTCATAACGGGTCCTAGCCCTTATTACACTCCGGCGAACACGTCTTGCAGCCGTTCGCATCAGCATACTCCTTCTTAGCCTCAGCAACAGCGGTGTAGCATGATGCGTGGTCGCCCAAGTCGATGTAATTTTCCGTCGGCCACCATGGGCACCCCTCTTTGTGTACTTCGTGATCGAAGGTCGGTGACTTTGGAATTTTGTTTAGCCTGTACTTTGCCATAATTTTCTTGTTGATTTTCAAATGATGAAATGAATTTATTGCTCCCAAACGAAAACGGACCGTAATCTTTCCCAAGGATTACCATAAGTTTCCCAAATGCCGCTCGCGCATTCCGAAGAAGTCGTCAATCATGGCCTTTCAAATGCCGATACAGATTTTCGAGCTTGCCCCCCCATCCTTCAAAACCCTATATTCGAAGCCCATTCTCCATCAGGCAAACCCCTCCGTCTATGAGCTTTCGGAAAATATCACCCAAGAACAAACCCGAGAAGGTAGCTACCACCCAGCTTGAGAATGAGCACCTTCTCGAAAACACCTGGATGGTCCGCGCTGGGAAAGGCGCCTACCTCGCTGAAGACTTTCTTAAGCAAAAACATTGTTGCCATAAGTTGGCACCATATCGGCGACTTGTCGACGGCAACGACACTCGATGCCGTCCGCGAAAAATACAAGGCCGCTTATCCCCAGCACAAGCAAGGAAAGATGATTCTCTGTTCGGGTCAGCTTCATCGGTTCAGGAATGAGTTTGCAATCGGTGACCATGTGATGACGTACAACGCCAACGACCGGACGTATTCGGTCGGGACAATCGAGTCAGATTACAAATACCATTCCGAGGACGTCAATTTTCCGCACCGGCGGCGGGTGAAATGGTTCCGCAAGATCGACCGCGACGGTCTTTCGACAAAAACGAAGAATACTTTGGGATCAGCCATGACGCTATTCCTTATTGATGAGGAGACCGTCGCCGAGTTGAACGGAAAACCCGTGGCCACGTCGGTGCCGGAAGCGCTACAGGAAGAACAAGAGACACTGGATTCGATCAAGGAAGACTTTGAAGAGAAAGCGCACGAGTTTATCAAAGACAAAATGCTGGAATGTCCTGGGAAGACCTCCAGGAGCTCGTGGCCGGAATTCTCCGTGGCATGGGATACAAGACACTGTATCTGTCTATCGCGCCGGCAGAGGAAGGCAAGAGTCAGCTGTTGCTGGAGGAACCACAGTCTCCCGCCTATGGCAATTCCGTACTCACGAAAGTCCGGCTGGGTCAGGGCGCATTCCGAGTGTTGGTGACGGACGCGTACAACAGACGATGCACGATCACCGGCGAAAAGACGCTGCCCGTACTGGAAGCCGCGCACATCAAGCCATACGCGCATTCCGGTCCGCACTTCATTTCCAACGGATTGCTGGTGCGGTTCGACATTCACAAGCTATTCGACACCGGATACATTACCGTCACGAAAGAATTGAAGGTTGAAGTCAGCTCGCGCATCAAGACTGAGTTCGAGAATGGTCGCGAGTACTATCAATACCACGGGAAATCACTCGCCTACCTCCCCAACAGGGCAACGGATCTCCCCAATGAAAAATACCTCTCGTGGCACAACGAAAACATTTACCGATCATGAACAACGACACGTCCGTCCGTGCTGTCATCGACAAAAGCCATCGCCTTCCGCAACGAACGTGACTGGGCTCAATTCCACAACGCCAAAGACCTGGGCCTCTGGCTCAGCTTCGAGTCCTCTCCATCCACAGAACCCTCCTCCCACCAACCCGCTCTGGCGGAGGGATGGGAGGGGTTTAGCCGCGAGGCACGAGCGGCCGAAGCGAAGCGTAGCCCCGGACAGCCCGGCCCCGCGCCTCGCGGGGACCGCCCCAAATAGAAAACCTCACTCCGCGTTCCTGCTGGTGGACAAATATCAACTGGATGTGGACGAAATCCTTTCGGCGACGCTGAGGGTGAATGCGGAGAAGTATTCCGGTGGAGCGATCGAAAGGTAGTGCGAAGAATATGATGAGTTGTGATCCCCGTCGCTGCGCTTGTAGCGCCCTACGACTTCGCTTCCTTCGTTACCTCAGGTAAGGCCATGCCTGGATCGGCTCTTCACGATGAGGCGGTGCGCTGGTTTACAGACCACCCCTTTCCTTTGGCCAGTCCCCAGCGACGGCGCGGAGGCCTCTTGTTTTCCATTCCTTTATTTCTTAATTTGCCTTACGAGCCCATCGCATTATTC
Source organism: uncultured Roseivirgaceae bacterium (assembly GCA_964551035.1). Classification (GTDB taxonomy): domain Bacteria; phylum Bacteroidota; class Bacteroidia; order Cytophagales; family Cyclobacteriaceae; genus Chryseosolibacter. Next base: position 11,748 of record CAZKBK010000034.1, read on the forward strand.
TTTCCGAAAGAAAGGTAAGTGATGGGCTTTTTTTGATTTACAACGCGCACAACACACGCTATAACCGAACCAAGCCTATGACCGGATCTGTTGCCCTCGACGTGGCTATCGGGCTCATCTTCGTCTATTTGCTTTACAGCCTGCTGGCCTCTGTGATCTGCGAGATCATCGCCAACTACCTTGGCCTGCGCGCACGGAACCTGCGCGAGGCGCTCATCAGGTTGTTGGAAGATGGCGACGACGAGCCCAGAGCGAAGTTCATTGCGTTCCTTCAACACACTATCTTTTCCATCAAGGACCTTTTCTCCCGGCCCGGTGGAGAGGTGGTTAAGAAATTTTATAAGGAGCCCACCATACGCCACCTGGCCAAGAACGATTTCTACAGCAGTCCCTCCTACATCAGTCCCGCCAATTTCTCGAAGGCGTTGCTCGAGATCCTGAGAAAGGAAGGCACCAGACCGGAGAATGAAACCGACCTTCAATGCATCCGCGAGGTGCTGGAAAATCAAACATGGATCCCGCTCGAAACAAGACAACACATAAAATCACTGCTGAGGGATGCCCGGAACGATCTTACAAAGTTCAGGATACTACTGGAGCGGTGGTACGACGACACCATGGAACGCGCCATTGGATGGTATAAACAAAAGATCCAGGTGGTGTTGTTGCTGGTCGGTTTGTCGATTGCGATCATCTTTAATGCCAGCACCATCAGGATCGTGCATGTGCTCTCAAAGGACGACAAGAGCCGCGAGGAGATGGTGAAGCTGGCCACAGCCTATGTCGCACGCGAGCCGGCGAAGGCAGATACGACAGCGTCGAACCAGGCGGCGTTGGATTCGTTGCTTGCCGTAAAGGAACGGCTTCAGGAGGATATCGCTTTGGCGCACAACGTCATGGGCATGGGCTGGAATGTGCCCGATTCCGCCACTTTGGTGCTCACAACGATGGCCGATTCGCTTCGAAAAATCAAACAATCTTTCCTGACGGTGCGCATAGCGAAAAATGAAGACCGCTTGCTGCTCGTACCCGCGGGATTTGCGCCCGAATCGATCGGCAAACTGCTGTGCTATGGCGGGGAAGGAATGTTTCTGACGGGGGTGAACCAAACGCTTACCCGGGCCGATCTCCTCTGGTGGCCGTATTTCTTTGAAACGCTGCGGAAGAATTTCTGGGGATATCTCCTCACCGCCATCGCGATCTCGCTGGGATCCCCTTTCTGGTTCGATTTGTTAAGCCGGCTCGTGCAGATACGAAGTTCCGTAAGACAACCGGTGCGAACTGTTCCCACCACCGAAGGATCGCTTGGAACCACTGTTGACCCTGTATTGCGAAAGGGATGAGCATGAAGGTAACGGTTAAGGATTTTCTGAATGTGCGCGTCGGCAAGCCTGATGTCAACGCGCCGTGTTACCAGTACCTCGCACCGGGAAGTGTGGTCGAGGTTGAAGAAACGTTTCACCTGGGTGACGTGTACGAGGGCAACAACCGGTGGTTGAAAGACCCGCTGGATAATTATTACTGGAGCGGTGGTGTCGAGCAGAATGATGACCTCGCGAAAATCACCAATCCCTTTCTTTTTCATGTGGAGGAGTTCTGGTGGATCAGGAACTTCGGAATTGGGGAACTATGGAAGAAGGGACTCACGGGTAAGCATATTAAAGTAGCGGTAGTGGATTCGGGCATCGCAGCGCATGAAGATCTTTCAGTCCCGGCCGACCGTGTTCGTGATTTTTCCGGGAGTGCTACGGGTGCGAAAGACCACACCGGCCATGGGACCCATGTTACCGGCATTCTCAACGCCCGAAATAACGGTGCGGGTATACGCGGTATCGCCGATGGCGCCGAAGTGTATGCAGCCAAGATCACCAACGATGTGTGGGGCGACCGGGCCGCATACATGGCTGATGCCATCCGTTGGGCGGTGGAACTCGGCGTTGATATCATTTCGATCAGCGCAGGATTCAAGGAAGATTATCCGGCACTGTTGAACGCGGTCGAATATGCTGCTGCAGAGAGGATACTCATTGTCTGTGCCGCCGGGAACCGCGAAAGCACCTCGCACACCGACATTCTGTTCCCGGCCAGGTACAGGAAAGCGAACATGCTGACCGTTGGCGGGCTTACTGCCGCCATGGAGCCGCTGAGCGACACCATCAACGTGTCGGAAACAGACCTGTTTGCTCCGGGGGAAAAGGTGATGTCGACTTTCACGGACCCTCCGTATGTTACGCTCACCGGGAGCAGTCAGGCCACTCCTTTTGTGACGGGCGTGTGTTGTTTGCTGTTGGAGGAGAAGCGGAAGGATGGCGCGTACGGAGCGTTACAGATAAAAGACCACGTCCTCTCAAAGGCAAAGACAACGCCGTTTGGAAAGATCATTAACCCCGTTTCTTTATGACAAGAAAAATGTTGCTGCCCCTCCTGCTGTTGATGCTGTCGACCCCGACGCTTCGGGCTCAGCTTCCGTTTTACGACGCGCTGGAATTGGCAAAACTCAATCCCGTGCTCGATGACAAAGGGAAATGTTTTTTTCCGATTGCGGCTAAAGACCAGGCGGCGAAGATTCTACAGAAGTATTCGAAGACTTCGACGTACGGAGCGTTGCAGGACGAGTTCGACAAGAACCCATTCATCGGTTTGCCGGAAGTTGCAGCGGCAGCGTCGGTTCCGACCACAGCAGCGGGGGATGTTCTTGGTTCGATAGCCGGCTTCAACGTGGGAGTCATTGCCGACGGTATGGCACGGTTCATTGTCAGGCGAACGAAGCAGGAGCTCAACGCGGCCTTCTTCCAAAAATTTGCCGACCTCATCAAAAAACCGGAGTATCAGGATGCGCAGACGTTGTTTCCACAAACCTACCTCACCCTGCTTTCTATCGGCAACCAGATCTACAACTACGAGTTGTACCTCACCTCGTTGCGCGAAGCGTTCGAGATGGATCTCAACGGAATGATGATTAATCTCGAGCGCCTTGTTCAAAGTGATCGGTACAAGGAATTCTTCGACGCGCACCGCGAACTGAAAGCAATCTGCCTGAGTTCGATCTACGTTGGAAAGCAGCTTCAGAAGGGTGTCCACGCTGGGGTTATCCTGGCGGATTTTCCGGTGGACGCCTTGTTTGATCCTGCTTACGAACCGTTCCGGAATGTGAACGGGGCAGCAAAAACGCTTCAGCTTGTTTCAACTTCTCTCCGTTCCAAAAGCAGCGACCGTTACTGGGTCGATGCCGACAGTATGCGGTTGATGTTTAACAGCCACAACAAGATTGCGCTGAGGATCTATCTCGGGTTGTTGTATCACCAGGCTGAGAACATCACCTTCCGCCTTAAAAAGAACGGCAGCACGCAGGACAAGAGCCTTCAAACCGCGATGCGTGAAATGTACACAGATGCCAACAACACCGCCCGGTTTCTCGGCGCCACCGAAATATATATAAAGGAGTTTGCTTCCCACGCTACCTCCGTGATGCAGGTTGTCCGGAAACTGGCCGCAACCGACCAGGCAGACCGTCGGTTTATAGACTATTACGACGTGTTCAACGCTTCCATCAACCTGCTTGAACACGCATCGGCATTGCACACGGTTCCGGGCTTTGAGGGGGTGAAGCCTTCTGAAGCGTTATTGGAGCAGATATTCACGGCGCGCTCCGGTGCCACGATCGCTATGGACATCAGCCGCCGGCAGTACGCCTCCGCGGTCATGAAACTTAACCGTGTGTTCACCTTTTTTCTTAAGAACGAGGCCACCGGAGCGGTGTCGCAATTCATCGTCAGATATGGATCCTTCATGGCAGCGGTCGCCCAGGCCGACTCTTCCGAACAGGTAGCCCAGGCGATAGAAAATATCGCGTTACCGTCGGGCAGTTCCCGGATCAAGCGGGAGAGTGCGTTCAACGTGTCGTTGAACAGTTATGCGGGTTTGTTTGCTGGTTATGAAAAGATCGAAGGCATTGACGACGCGTTCGAGGTCAACGCATATGGTGTCACGGCCCCGGTTGGAATTGCCATCAGCAGGGGGCATTCGATTCTGTTTCTCGGTACCGGAAAGACGAATTGGCGCGAGGGAAAGAGGGGATGGTCGTCCTCGCTTTTCCTTTCGGTGATCGACATCGGGGCGTTGGCCGCCTTCCGCGCGGTCGACGACTCCACCGGTAGCGTGCCCGATATCGAGCTAAAGAACATCATTTCTCCGGGTGTGTTCTACAGCCTGGGCATACCCAAATCGCCCTTGTCTATCAATATCGGCTGGCAGGCAGGGCCGTTACTGCGAACCGTTACAAAGGATCAAAACGACTACAGCGAAAGTTACTCGCGGTTCAGCCTTTCGCTTTGTGTCGACATACCGATTCTGAATTTCTATGTGGCTTCGAAGGAATGGGAGTAAACCTCACCCCTGACCCCTTTCCTATTGGAGAGGGGCAAGGGGGTGAAGCATCAAAACGCAAACATCAACGCCAGCCTTTTCCGCCGGCATCGCTTCATCGCCATGCGCATCCGGTCGAACTCGAAGTCGACCATCGACGCGGCGGCTGCGTCGCGGTAAGCGCGGATGGCGAGGCGGTATTCTTTCCGCATCTCGTGGGCATATGCGATACCTTCCAGCAGTGAATGCTTCTGCGCATCGCGCGCATCCAGGCCCGCGCGGAAGTGTTCGATCGCTTCCTCGAAACGCGCGGCCTTGTTACACAAATCACCCAGGTGCAGGTAAGGCGGCGCAAAGGTTGGCGCGAACCGGATTGCGGTTTGGAAGTGCAACGCTGCCCGTGCCTGGTCATGGCCATAGTACATGTACGCCCAGCCGATGAAGTTGTGCAACGGTGCATAGCCCGGTTCTTCGAACAACAGGTTGTTCAGGATGTTCAGCGCTTCCTCTACCTCGTCGTTGAAGATCATCTCTTCAATCCGGTTCAGGTAGTGATCGATACGTACAATCGCTTCCATTTTCTTATTGTTAAAATTCAGCAGCGCTCGTCGGGAAACGCAAAGCGATTCCGGCCAACACTTCTGCTGGTTCTGTTTCTATTCAATGTCCGAGAGAAATAAAAAAACCCGGACGGCCCGGGTTTGCAGTGAGATCAGGACGATATCAACTGAAACGCCGGAAGAAATTGCGGATGTTTCCACTCCGATGCTGCATGAAATATTCTTTTAGCCTTAGCATGATGCAAATGTACGGTGGCGTTGCGGCTCCAGGCAAGCGTGAAGATCTTTTTGTGGTTATTTATCAAGAGTCTAAACAACGTTGGTGCCGGAGACGTGAACATTGGGCTACATCCCGTTTTACCGGAAGCTATACGCTCAATCCCGCCGTTGCATCGTGCATGTATTTTCCCTGCCGCTGCTCTCTTGCGCAAGGCCATGCTCTTCATCCGTGCAATCCCGTAATCCGTGTAATCCGTGATCCGTGTAATCCGTGTAATCCGTGTAATCCGTGATTCCGATAGTGAGCCTTATGGATTTCTCCACCTTTCTGCATCTTCTTACTACCTTAGAACCCTGGCTATGAGAAATCGCATTACCCTTGCGGCAGCTATTGTTGTGTCGGTGGTTACACAATGCATGTTGCCGGGAACCGCGTCGGCACAGGAAGCCGACCTGGCCAACAGCAGGCGAAGCAGTTACTACACATTTATCTACCGCGTCAGCAACGAAGAGGCTGGACGGCTTTTCAGGTCTGTTTGGAACCTCGACACCACATTTCTGACCGACCTGTATGACTTTTATCCTACCGATTCGATCTATAAAAAGAATCTTCCACTTGGGCATTACGTTTTTGTAAAGGCCGTCAATGATGACCTCAATATCGAGCTGCGCTCGGTCAACAACCTGCAGCTCCACCTGCTCGACAACTTCCGCGATCTTATCATGGTGTTCAGTGACTCCGCCGGCAATGTGCCCGCTCACGCGGAGGTTCGTGTGCGCAAGCGCATTATCCCGTATGACGAGAAAATTCATGCTTACCGCCTTCCAAAAACCAACCGCAGGGGAATTGTCAGCGTTGAACACCACGGCCATGTTTCCTACTTTGAGATCGACCGGTCACGCAACAACACCTTTTTCGTGCGTACAGGAAGAAAACTGCTGAATACGTTTCCTGTAAACCACATCGTGTCTCCCCTCATCTACATAAAAAACAATGTACGAAGTCTCATTAAGTGGGGACAGGTGGAGCCGCCGGGTATCTACCACCGGCTTGCGCGGGTATTTCGCCCGAAAGCCACGGTTGGATATATGGCATTTAATCAGCCGACATTCCGTCCTGGTGACACCGTGCGCTTCAAGGCAATGATCACAACAAGAAAAGGGCGGCCGATAAACAGGAAGGCGGAGGTTTTCCTCAGACACTACTTCTCCGGTGATCCTTATGATAAGGGGATTGGTAGCGTCGAACCGTTTCGCAAGGGAGCGTACGAATTTGCGTTCCGGTTGGAGGACACCCTCGGTCTGCGGCTGGACAACAGCTACGCGGTTGAACTGAGAGATCGAAAGGGCAATCGACTGCAATCCGGGTCGTTCAGGTATGAAGATTATGAGCTGAAGAACAACGTGTTTTATCTGCGGACAGAACAGAGCAAAGGAAAGGCCCCGTCGAAACTGTTTCTCAGGGGCGAGGACACCAATGGACTGCCGCTGTTCAATACCCGCGCAGCGATCCTTTTGAAACCGACGTCGGTTCAGAACCGGTATGTCGATATCGCTTTTGTGCCGGACACGCTTTGGTTCCATGAAACCCGCCTGGAGGCTGTCGGCGAAACGATCGTCACCATCCCCGATTCGGTCATGCCTCCGGCGAGTCTCACCTACCATGTGAACGTAGCGTTTTACGATGCGAGCAATGAGCGCATCGTAAAAGAAGCTTCCTTGAAATTCGACCATAAGTCGCCGCGGGTCACCCTGGAAGTAGTGAACGATAGCGTTCACGTCTTTGCCAGCGAGGAAGAAAAGGTGCGCGAGGCAACACTCATTCGCCTCGCCGGTGATTTAAGGGCTGAAAAGGTGGTGATGCTGCCTCATGTGGAAAGGCTGGACTACTTTGCCACCGGCTATGAGGCGGTTTACCAGGACGGGAAACACACGGTGAAGGCAGCACTAACCATGAACGACGTTGCCGATCAACTTGAGGTTATCACTACGCGAACGAAGGATTCGCTGCGCATCACTACGAGCAATCCCCGCCGGATTCCGTTCCGGTACTTTTTGTTCAGAAACCGGACTTTGCTGGAACGCGGCGAAGGGGACACCCTTGACCTCAAACGCAAGGCGCATTCTTCGGATCATTTTTCCCTCTCCGTCCAGTATGTATGGGCGGGCATCCCGCAAAACAACGAGTATAACGCTCCATTCGAACGTCGCGTGCTTGACGTCAGCCTCGACCACGCGCCGGTAATTTATCCAGGCGAAAAAACCGCGTTCACGGTAAACGTCCGCGATGCGTCTAATCGGCCCGTGGCAAATGCGGACGTGACGGCATACGCCATCACAAAGAAATTTTCCCTCATAAACGCGCCCGAGGTTCCTTCGTTTCCCGAAAGACAGCGCACGCGGCTTGTGTTCAACCAGTTTCGGCAAACCGACACGGAGCATGTCATTACGCGGTATATCGACGGAACGTTCTGGCGAAAAACGCTGGGGCTCGACAGCATCGCCTTTTACAAATTCATCTTTCCCGACACGGGCTATTTTGAATACCGGATGCCGGTTGAAACGTCACAGTTCTCGCCATTTGTCGTGCGAAGGGGATCCGTCGCTGCCGCGCAGGTGATCTATGTCGATGGGCAGCCCGTGTACTATCACGACGTGGATACGCGGGAACCGTACGCCTTTCATATCTCGCCGGGCAGGCATACCGTTGACATCCGCCTCAGCACCGGAGTGGTAACGATCCGGGATGTAGTAATCCGTGAGAAGGAGAAGCTTATCTTTTCCGTCGACCGCGCCAACCTTCCGCCTAATGCTACGGAAACTGAAGCACCCGTGCGGCTTACCGACGAAGAAGTCGCCAGACTGAGCCGCTATTTTATGGTGGTGAGATCAAACCATGGTACGCCGGATGCCTACATTCAACAGGGTGACACGTACCGGTTGTTTGCCGAACCCGAACGCTCCTACTACCGGGGGTATAGCGTGCAGCACCTGCTCGCCGGACCGTTTTACCCCGGGAAGGCGACCTTCGCCCTGAAAGACTCCTTTCAGATCGCGTTCGATTATGAGCCTTTATCAACTTACGAGTTTCGCCGCGGTGCCGTAAAGATGGTGCGTACCGATATCGCTGAACGCATTGGATGGAGTCCCTATTGGAACTGGTCGATTCCCTCTTTCAAACAGCACGCCCTCACCCGGGATTCAATTCAACGGTACTGGAAAGCCCTTGACGTCAAGGAAGTGCCCTTTGAAACGCGTATCCCCGACATCAACTTCGATCCACGCCATGCCGGTCGGCTGACGCTTGATGGATTGCCTGAGGACGTGCAGGAAATTCCGATAAAGGCTGTGTTTCTCATGAATTTAGAGAACCCGGATATCCACACGATTATCCTGAAAAAGGTTGAACGGGAGCCATTCCTCCCGGGAAATTACGAGGCGGTGGTTATCCTGGGGAATGAGCATTACCTCAAGGTCGACTCGATCGTCGTTAAGCCGTACGGTACCAACTATCATTCGCTGGAGTCTGAGCCCGTGTTTGAACCGGACAGCCTCAGCGCCTGGATGATGAAGATGGTGGCGAAGTGGTCGAACGAAAAGATTTACCTTTCAACCGATCGACTCAGGGAGCTGATGCAGATCCGGGGGCAAGTCGCGCAGCAAGCGTCGTCCGACTACATCTTTGACCACACCGTCTCCGGTGTTGTACGCGATGGAGAAGGCAACCCCGTGCCAGGTGTGAATGTGATCGTTAAAGGCACAGCGTTGGGTACGGTCACAGGCGTTGATGGAAGCTATACGCTCAACTGTCCTCCCAATGGCACGCTGGTGTTTTCCTTCATTGGGTACCAGACGACAGAAAAAGCGATCGGTTCACGAGGAAACATCGACGCCGGTTTGGGTGAGGATGTAACACAGCTTAGCGAAGTGGTTGTTGTGGGTTATGCATCAACCAAGCGGAGAAATTTGACTGCTGCTGCGATGGCGGTGCAGGGCAGGGCTCCCGGAGTTGCAGTGCGCGGCCCCAGGTATGCAAACGAAGTGGAGGCCATGATCCGCGGTGATGACAGGGACCCAGGTTTAGCGCCGATCTATTTGCTGGATGGCGTAGTTGTCTCCGCCGACAAGATCAACGCCGGTAACATCTTTGCGATGGAGGTAATAGCAGGAGAGGAAGCCACGGCGCTCTATGGTTCGCGTGCCGCCAACGGTGTGGTACTGCTCTCGACACAACCTGGTATAACGCGTGATGAACTTATCAGGATGAGCATTCCGCAGGCAACTGTAGCCGCCTTCGAAGACACGCCCGGCAACGCCCTGCGTACCCACTTCCGCGATTATGCCTTCTGGCAGCCCCGGCTCATCACCGGTCAGGACGGGAAAGCGCGGTTTGAGGCAACGTTCCCCGACGACATTACCGGGTGGCGTGCGCATATACTCGCGATGGCCGGGAAACGCACGGGACAAACTTCGACGACGATACGTTCGTACAAGCCACTCGTTGCGCAGATCGCACAACCTCATTTCCTGATAAAGGGTGACACCTCGACCGCCATCGGGAAGATCACCAACTACGGTGCCGACACGGTGAATATTTCGCGCCTCATCGCCGTCAACGATGCGGTAGTGACGCGGGATTCCCTGTCGTTTAAAGATTCCCACCTCGACACGATCCGCCTTGCGGGATTTCAGCGTGACTCCCTTTCCGTGCGCTACACCATCGGGATGGGAAAATACAATGATGGCGAGCTTCGCACGATGCCCATCTACGCGGTCGGCGTGAGCGAAGCGAAGGGCGGGTTTTTCGCGCTCGACCGTGACACTACCATTCGCCTCACCTTCGCGGGTGACACGCCGGTGAAAGTTTATGCGCAGGCCGACCTTGTCGAGGTTGTGTATAACGAGATCCAATTTCTCAGGAATTACGCGTTCGACTGCAATGAACAGCTCGCGTCGCGAATTATTGCCTTGTTGCTGGAGAAGAGAATTCGCACGTGGAGGAATGAGAAATTCACAGGCGAACGCGAGCTCAACAAAGCCATCCGCAAACTCGTTGGTCACCAAAACGGGGATGGGGGCTGGGCGTGGTGGGGCACGGGGCAAAGTCGGCCCTGGATTACCCTGCATGTGGCGCGAAGTCTCAATATGGCGGATAAGGAGGGGTTTGCCATCCCGGTCGATCACGACGCCCTGATCACATACCTGGAGCTGAATATCGCCAATGTGCGGTCCGACGACCGGCTCGCCCTACAGGCTTACCTGCTCGAACGAGGCGAAAAGCTATACACCGGGGAATTGGTGGACAGCGTCATCGCCTCAGATAAGACTTCACTTCACGATAAGCTACAGGCACAACGCCTTCTGCAGCTCTCGGGCGGCAGCCCCGATCTCGGCTGGATCATGTCGCAAAAATCGACATCCGTCAAAGGCAATTCTTATTGGGGTGACGAATCTTTCGACATGAAAGACAATTCCGTTCACAACACCTTGCTGGCTTACAAGATCATTGAGCGGGAGCGCCCTAACAGCAATGAACTCATAAAGATCCGCAACTATTTTCTTGAGAAAAGGAGAAACAGTTGGAGAAACACCTATGAATCTTCGTTGATTCTTGAAACCATCCTGCCGGGAATCATGGCGGGCGAAACAACGGGAAAAAAACCACAACTGGAGTTCGCTGCACCGGAGTCACAAATCGTAAATGAGTTTCCGTTTGAATACACGTTCGGGCACGGGGAGACGATTACCGTCACAAAACGCGGAACAGAACCGGTATACCTCACCGCCTACCAGGAAACATGGAATACAACGCCCACGCCGGTGGACAAGGACTTTGCCGTTACGACCTTCCTGGAAGACAGCGCAAGGGTTATGACGTCGGCAAAACCGGTCGACCTGATGGTGACGGTCAACGTGCACGGTAGTTCCGAATATGTGATGATTGAAGTCCCAATTCCTGCGGGTTGTTCATATGCATCCAGGCCACAGAGCAACGCGGCCGGCGAGGTCCACAGAGAATATCACCACCACAAGGTGAACATCTATTGCGAGCACCTGGAGAAGGGGACCTACACTTACCGCATTCCGCTGCTCCCCCGTTTTACCGGGAGCTATACGCTCAATCCCGCCGTTGCATCGTGCATGTATTTTCCCGTGCTCACCGGCCGCGAAGGTCTCAAGCGGGTAAAAATTCAATAGGATGTCAGCCGCTTACTCACTCCTCAGGTTTTTCACGGGATTTGTCATCGCCGCCCTGATCGCCTGGGAGCTGATGGTCAGCCATGCGATGACCACGGCCATGAGCGCTGCGCCCGCGAAGATCGTCCAGCCCGGCGTGATGTGGTAGGCGAAGTTGTCGAGCCACGTACCCATCAGGTACCACGCGAGCGGGACCGCGATGACGATGGAGATGATCACGAGCTTGAGAAAATCCTTCGACAACAGCATCACGAGCTCCGTCACGGTGGCGCCGAGGACCTTACGGATACCGATTTCGCGTATGCGCTGCTCGGCGGAGAAGGTGGCCAGCGCGAACAATCCGAGACAGGCGATGATGATGCCCAGGACCACGAGTGTGACGAATACCTGTTGGAACCTTGCCTCCGCCGCGTACATGCGGTCGAAGGTTTCATCGAGGAAAAAGTATTCGAATGGAATTTCCGGGAAGGACGATCTCCACGCGGTCTCGAGTTGCTGTAGCGTGCCGGCGATGTCTCCAGACAGCTTGATGGTGAAATTGTTCTCCGCGCGGGGCAAGAGAACGAACCCGTAGGGTTTGATCTCGTTCCGTAGCGAGGTGAAATGAAAGTCTTTCGCGACGCCCACCACTTCGACGTGGTAGGCCGTATCGCCGTCGTTTGACCACACGAGTTGTTTGCCTACGGCGGGATCGCCGAGGCCGAATGCTTTTACCGCGCGCTCGTTGAGGATGATGCCGCCGAGGCGTTGGTCGAGAGGACCGCCAGGGATACCGTTGTTTAGCGTGTCGGCGGGGAAGTCGCGGGAGAACCCGCGTCCTTCGATGATATCGATGCCTACCACGTCGAGGTAGTCGTAGCCGGTGTAGGTGAAGTTGAGTTGCTGCTCCTGGTCAGACCCTTTCGCGTTCAGGAACGTGGTGTTGAAGCCGCGACCCAGCACCGTCCCCGACGTTGCGGCTTTCCCGACGCCGGGAAACGTGTTGATCGTATTGAGAAACGCGCTGCGGTCGGCCTGTGAAAGACTGCGCGCGTTGTTGATGACGAGCACCTGCGCCTTGTCGAAACCCAGGTCTGCCGACCGGATATACTTCACCTGTTTCATGATCACGAGTGCGCCGGTGATCAATGCCACCGAGATGGTAAACTGTACCACGACGAGCGACTTGCGCAGGTTCAGCGCGCCCTGGTCGTTGAGCTTGAATCCTTTGAGCACGGCAACGGGCCGGAAGGAGGAGAGGTAGAGCGCGGGGAACAGGCCGGCCACCAGTCCGATCAGGAGCGCCGCTGCGACGATGACGAGGATGACGACGGGGCTGCCGTCGAGCACGAGTTGTTTTTGAGTGACACTGTTGACGAAGGGCAGCACGAGCCAGGCGATGATTACGGCAAGGATGGTGCTGAACGCGCAGAGGACCAGCGACTCCATCAGCAGCTGCATCACCAGCGTCCGGCGCTCCGCGCCCGAAACTTTGCGTATGCCGATCTCTTTTGCACGCAGCGCCGACCTGGCCGTCGCGAGGTTGACGTAGTTGATACCCGCGATAATGATGATGAAGACGCCGATGAGCGTGAATACCGTCACGTAGAGGCGATCACCGTTGGGCTCGAGTTCCCATTTGAGTTTCGAGGTCAGGTGAATGTCGGTAACCGGTTGCGTGTAAAAGTCGGCGTCGAAGTCGTCGATATGTCGTTCGTAGAGGTCCTGGATCTTGCTGTCGAACACCGCCATGTCGGTACCGGGCCGGACCTTCACGTACGTGTAGTAATTGTAGCTGTACCAGTTGGTATGCGCGTTTGGCGGCAGGCGACGGTACGAGAGCAGGATATCGTAGTGGAAGTGCGATTGCGGCGGTACATCGGCGATCACGGCGGTGACGGTGACATCGTCATTCCTGTTCATGCGCAACGTCTTGCCTATAGGATCCGCGTCGCCGAAGTATCGCTTCGCGGCGCTTTCCGTGAGCACAACGGAGTTTATGTCGGCGAGGGCGGTCTTTGTGTCGCCCCTGAGGAAGGGTACGGTGAACACATCGAAGAAGCTGCTGTCGACACGCCAGACCCGCGGTTCCGAGATCTCGGTGTCCTCATACTGGAAGCGGATCGTGCCGCCCCACTCGGGATGAACACGGGTGACTACCTCTACCTCGGGGATCTCGCGCTGCATGGCGCCGGCGAGCGGGCCGGGTGTCGTGGCATCGGGGATATGGGTGCCGTCGTCGTTGATGAAGTCCTTGACCACACGGTGGATGCGGTCCGCGTCGCGGTGGTGGTTGTCGTAGGAGCGTTCATCCTGGACGTACAGGGCTATGAGCAAGCTCGCCGAAATGCCCGTCGCAAGTCCGAAGACGTTGATGGCGGTAAGCTTCTTGTGCTTCCACAGCGTTCGCAACGCGATTTTGAGGTAGTTTCTGATCATGGGAGGAGGAATAATTAGGTAGTACTTCGGTTTGGAGAGAAGGTTACAGGAATTGGTACCGGATTGACGGCTGCCTGGCAGCGGTTTACCGGGGTTACCCGTTCGGAACCCTTGTGCGCCTCCGTTCTGCTGAACGCAACAGGCACAACGGAAACTTCAAACACCTTCATCCGTGTAATCCCGTGATCCGTCTAATCCGTGATCCCGACAATGGGGTGGATGCGCTTCCGATGTGCGGTGAGTGCTTGGCTCCCTGTGCTCAGAATTCCGCTTTCGCCCCGCGCTTCATCCGTGTAATCCCGTAATCCGTCCAATCCGTGATCCCGACAATGGGGTGGATGCGCTTCCGATGTGCGGTGAGTGCTTGGCTCCCTACGCTCAGAATTCGGCTTCGCCCCGCCCTTCATCCGTGTAATCCCCAAATCCGTCCAATCCGTGATCCAAACATCCGCGATCTAGTCGGCAAACTCCACCGTCAGTGAAGTAGCGATCCCGATCCGGAAGCCGAAATCCTGGTAGCGGCCATCCTTGAACCAGGCGCCGCCTTCGATGCGGAAGAAGCGCAGGATGCCGTCGATGGAGTAGCCCAGCTCCGTGTAGTGACCGGCCGTGGGCGTTGCCAGGAAGCTCGCGAAAATGTTCTCGCGTATGCCCATCAACCTTACCTGCGGGATGGTGGTGAGGAGGAACTTCCTGAACTGGTAGTGGACGTTGGCCGTCACGTATTTGTCGTTTGTGCTGTAGCGATAGTAATCGAGGAACCGGAAGCTGCCGACGGGATCGCTGGTCATGAACGGCGTTCGGTTGCCCTGGAAATGTTTGAAGTCGACAAACGTCATGCTGTCCCTGTTCAGGAATGTTCCCGCGCGCACGCTGAAGTCGATGGTGCCGCGCGCGCCGACTTCCACCTCGTGGCGTACGCCGGCTTCGAGGTGGTCGAAGTCGACGGCGCTGCCGAAGACGTCGTTGAAGCCTTTGCGGTAGCTCAGGCTAAGGGACGGCGACGAATTCCTGATGGGATACTTCCTGCCATTCCGTATCCGGTACTTCAGCCACGGCCGCGCGTCGACGCGAATGGAGCCTACCAGCGCACGGTGTTCATCGAAGCCGGTGTCGTCAAGTTCAAGGTTGACGGGCTTGTTCGGCGTGTAATCCTCTATCTCTTTCCGGTTGACCAGTTTGTAGTCGGAATGGTTGACCAGTTCCCTCCGGTCGGCAAGCGACCACGTGGTTTGCAAGGCGAGAAACGGGTTGATCACGCGGCGGTAGCGAAGTTCGCCAAAGTCGCGTTCGTACAATTTCATCAGGTTCTGTTCCAGGAGGAGGGTGGTGAATGAGTTCACCAAAGGAAGGATGGGGTCGTCGGCATTGTACTGGTCGACATACCGGCCGCCTTCGATCTCGAGGCGTTGTTTCCTGTTGCGGATCTGGAAGCGCGCGTACCCGGACGCGGTCTTGCGCGCAAAGGCGTAGCGGAACACGGGCGACAAGCTCACGCGCGTGCGGTTCGTGTCCTGTAGCACCGTTCCCACAGCGACGCGGTAGATGAGATTGGTTCCTTCAACCGTGTTGAAGTTCCCGTCCGGCGCGTAGATCCTGAAGTTGGAATGTTCCCCGATGCGATAGCTGTCGCCGACGAGCACGTCCCAAGGCTGGAAGCCCTTGTGTTTCGACGCTTTCAGGGTGTCGCCTTCCGCTTCCGCGCGCTCCACGGCGGCGATGCTATCGGCTTTCTCGTAGCCGCGGACTTCTTCATGCGTGAGCGGGATAGGCCTCACGGTGGCCCAGTACGCCGAATCCTTCTTGTAGGCGCCGCTGTCGACCTCGAACACATTCACGGAGATCACCTCGGGCTCCGGCGTCATCCGGCGTTCTTCCTTTTCATATTCTTTGATGATGTGCTTGAGTTCCTTTCGGGTGATCTCCTCGCCCGCGGCCAGGCGCTCCTTGAGTTGTTCCGTGTCGTCGTCCTTTTTCTCACGGCGCCTTTCCGCGTGTTCCTTTTGTACCTCCTTCGCGCGGCCGGGTTCCTTCTTTTCGTCCACGACTTCCATTTTTTCTACGTAGAGGTCGGGGTTCACCTTGATCTGGTAGTCGCTGACGCTCGCGAGGTAGTTGTATTCGAATTCGAAGCCGAACACCTTTCCGTCGATCTTGAAGGAGTGGGAAACGGGTAGCCAGGCCTTGTCTTCAATAGGCGCGCACACCACCTTCATGTACACATGAATGCCAAGCTTGACGGTGTGGATGTCGAGGCTGTGAATACTCCATGCGTCTTCGACAATATAGATGACACCGTCAATCACGTTTTCGCCCGGCGACCGCGGGATCACGCGAATGCGGCTGATCTCGTAGTCCCGGTCCTTGAACGTTCCCTCGTATTCGAAGCGGTAGTATGAGAACGCCTTCGGCGAGAGGGGAGACACGGTTTCCGCGACCTCGGGTTCGTAGAAACTTCCGAAGATATAGGGATTTGGAGACGTGTTGTTGTCTTTTCCGTCGCTGCGGATGGAGATCACTTTCTCCTCGAACTTGTTCGGCCGCGTGAATTTGATCTCGCTCACGGATTCAGAGATGTAGACACGTCCTTTCTCCACGCCTTCCTTCTCGAGTTGCCGCTTTGCCAGCCACGGGTAGTCTTTCAGTTTACCTGCGCCTTTGATATAGACTTTTGCCGTGTAGCTGTCGAGGAGGTTGCGGTGATAGTTGGCTTTCGCGATGGCCTTGCGCATGATGCTGTAGGCGGGGTCTTCCGCGCCGGCGTCGATGGTGATGGTCTGTAGCAGGATCTCCTCTTCCGTTAGCAGGACATCAAGTTCCGTGAACCCTTCAGCGACGTCGACGACCCTGACCTCCGTTTTCTTGCCGACGTGCTGAAAAACCAGCTCGTACCGCCCCGGAGGGAGTGTGATCTCGTAATAGCCGTTTTCATTTGCCGTCGTGCCGGTGCGGAGCTGTTTAACGTAAATACTGGCGAACGAGAGCGCGCTGCCGTCGTCGGCTTTGATGGTGCCATGGACACCCTGCGACTGGCCCATGGCGTTGGTGGCCATCAGCAGGGGCAGCAGGAAAAGTCCGACGGAATAGAGCTTCAGGGATGTGCAGGTCAAGGGTTTTGGCGGATATGAGGATTTGTTGGGAAGATAACGTAATCGGTGGCGGTTTTGGTACAGAAAAGATACTCCTGGTGTTAAGGATGCGCTGTACGGCGATTAAGTTGCTTGCGATCCGGTTTCAGGGTCAGAAAGTGCAGGCACGGACAACCGGGATCCAACAATCTTTCTAAACTAAACGACATGGAATGGTCAGTTAAGATAAAAACCCCGGGTTCTGATCATCTCTTCCACCGGATCGGGCACGAGGTACCGGATGGATCGTCCCTGCCTGATACAGTTTCTAATGAACGTCGCGGAAATGTCAAGCAACGGGGCATCGACGATCCGCACGTTGGGATGGGCCCGCAGGGATGAGTCGGTCGTACTCGGGCGGGGATATACATAGAGCCCGTAATCTCGCAGGATAACCTCGTGGTTTTTCCATTTGGTGAAACTCCCGAGGTTGTCTTCTCCCATGATAACGCTGAACTTTTTCTCAGGGTGGCGCTCGCTGAGATGAACCAGCGTGTGGATCGTGTAGCTCGGTTTGGGGAGGTGAAACTCGATGTCGGAGACCTCGAGCTTATAGTTGTCGTAGACGGCAGCCCTTACCATGTCGTAGCGATCGAACTCATGCAACAGGCCCTTGCCGGACTTGAAAGGATTCTGCGGGGACACCACAAACCAGACTTTGTCCAGGTCTGCGGATTCGACCATCAGGTTGGCGATGATCAGGTGCCCCGTGTGTATCGGGTTAAACGATCCGAAGAATAGGCCGATTTTCAAATCGATGGTTGGGTTATTATTAAATCATTAGCATGCGCCAGAATGAATTCTTTTCCAAGGTAAGGATCAGTTGTTAGACCCTGACTTCAGGGCGGCCAGGAACTCGGTGGGCGTTCTGACAGGGATCAATGAAGGTTTGAAGTCTTTAACATTTCTTGTGACGATTACATCTGCCCCAACGGCAAGGGCCAATGAATGCTGTAGCCCGTCTTCAAAATCCTTAAAGACCGAGACGACCGTTTCTTCAATGCTGGCGGATGTAAGATCCACAACCTGAACTAAGGGCAGCAGCTTTCCGATAGCGCCATGAGGTCGCTTATTGAGCCGATCGATGATATAAGCCAGGTTAGCTACCGTCAGGGCGGAAATCATCACCTCGTAATCGAACGAATCCTTTAGAAGAAAAATTTCCTGTGCTTCCCTTGCAAACGGCTCTCTGTTGACCATCAGGTCTATGATTACGTTTGTATCAAGGAAAGCCTTCTGGATCATCTTTTCATATGTTTTTCAAAGACATAATCCCTGGCCGCCTTTTTATGATCAAAGCCAGGCGGGACGGGGCCCGCTATTCCCCTTAGCTCCTCGATGTGTTTTTCCGTACTGATAAATCTGCGCGTGGTGATTTTTCCAAAGTATTCTTCCACCAGTCTTGAGAGGCTCAAGCCTTTTTTTTCCGCATATTTCTTAGCGGATTCGATAACTTTTGAATCCATGCTTAAGGTAAGCTTTGTATTCATACGTATGAATTTAGGGTACACGTAAAGCTATTGAAAAACAGGGAAATTTCAAGGATTTACCGGCGCTTGAACGCATCGTAAAGACGCTGTGCTTCCGATAATGATTTGTCGAGGTTTTCATTCACCAGCACCACGTCGAACTTATCCTGAAAGGTCGTTTCAAACTGTGCTTTGAACAACCGCCTTGAAAGGCTTTCACCCGATTCGGTACCGCGGTCGTGCAGCCGTTCCTTGAGTACGTCCAGGGAAGGGACCTTCACAAAGATCGCCAGCGCTTTTTCACCAAAGTACTTCTTCAGGTTCAGACCGCCTTTCACGTCGACATCAAAGATCACGTTTTTTCCGTCCTTCCAGATCTTTTCAATTTCCGTCTTGAGTGTTCCATAGAAGTTGCCTTCATAGACCTCTTCCCATTCGATGAACTCATCATTGTCGATCCGCTGCTTGAATTCGATGGGGGAGAGGAAGTAGTAGTCCTGACCGTTTTTTTCGGTTCTGCCACGGCGGTCGCGTGTGGACGCGGATATGGAGAACCCGAGGTCCGGGTTTTTGTCGAGCAGGTGTTTTACGATGGTCGTCTTTCCCGAGCCGGACGGCGCTGAAAAGATGATGGCTTTACCAGGCATCCTTCTACCGGGCGAGGTTTTGAGTCACCTTTTTTCGGATGGATTCCACCAAGTCGTCGGGGGCGCTTTGCGTGCATTTCGTCTTCAGGAGTTGACGAATGGCTACTTCGAGGTTGTAGGTCCTGTAGCAGGGCATGCACTCCTCGAGGTGTTCCTTCAGAAAATGTTCTTTTTGTTGGGTGGAGGCTTCACCATCGAGGATCAGTTGAAGCATCTCAAAACACTCGCGTTGGTTTTGGCACTTTTGCTTCATCTTGCTCGGGTCGGGGGAGTTCATAGTTCGGTTTATGCGTTTTTATAACCCATTTTCCTGGCGTATTCGCTTAATTTTTCCTTCAGAAGATTGCGGGCGCGGTGCAGTCGGCTTCTCACCGTTCCAATTGGTATATCGAGTATTTTCGCCATCTCTTCGTACTTAAACCCTTCCAGGTCACACAATATGATTACCGTTCTGAAGTCTACATCCAGTGAGTTGAGCGCGGTCGAAATTTCGTCGCCGATCATGTCGGCCAGCGCTTCCACGCGCAGGTCGGGCGTGATCTGCCGGTCAACGTCCTCTGAGTTGTAATAGCTTTCAACCTCCTGATAATCTACCTTGGAAGGCTCCTTGCTCTTCTTCCGGTAGTCATTGATGAAGCTGTTTTTCAAAATTCGGAACAGCCACGCTTTGGCATTAGTTCCTTGCTGAAACGAATCTATGAACCGGAAGGCTTTGAGATAGGTATCCTGCAACAGGTCCTTGGAGTCATCCTGGTCAAGCGTTAACCTGTAGGCAAAGTTGTACATGGAGTTGATGTGAGGCATAAACTCCTGATTGAAAATGTTTTGCTTCTCCTTTTCGGAATACTGCTGGCGG
The DNA here is from genome assembly GCA_964551035.1 of uncultured Roseivirgaceae bacterium. GTDB lineage: Bacteria > Bacteroidota > Bacteroidia > Cytophagales > Cyclobacteriaceae > Chryseosolibacter. The sequence goes on from CAZKBK010000034.1 coordinate 31,608, forward strand.
ATTACCTCTCCTTCCATATTATCGGTAAAAATAGTAAAAAACCTTTATTAACGACCGCTCCCTGTGTTTGTGTATGACCCAAGGGGGGCACAAAAAACGGTACCACGAGACACGCAATAAGCGCACCAAAGGCCGCTGCGATCCACCGGCGTTTTGTAACTTTCCCCGATGGCCAATCCGGGAAGCGCTCGCCGCCAGCACACGATCCTGTTGAGTATTGTCACGGCTCAGTTTTGTGGAACATCGCTTTGGTTTGCTGCTAATGCGGTTTTGCCCGACTTGCAACAACTGTATCACTGGCCCGATAACGCCGTTGGCTACGTGACGTCAGCGACACAACTCGGCTTTATCGCCGGAACGCTGGCGTTTGCCATGACCGGACTTTCCGACAGGTTCTCACCCGGCAACGTCTTTTTTGTCTGCAGTTTGGGCGGTGCTGTCTTTAACGGACTCACGACGGTAGATCTTTCATCGTGGCAACTGGCACTGGCCAGCCGGCTGCTCACGGGTATCACGCTCGCAGGGATTTATCCGGTGGGAATGAAAATCGCCTCCGACTGGCGCGCGGAAGGATTGGGCAACTGGCTGGGCGCGCTTGTCGGCGCATTGGTGTTGGGCACGGCGCTTCCGCACGGTCTTACCGCAATACAGGGTACGGCGAACCCGCAACGCTTTCTGCTCGGCGTATCCCTGTTGAGCATTGCCGGAGGCGCCCTTATGCGTTTCACGGTGCCCGACGGACCCTACCGCCGCCGGGCGGCAGCATTTTCCTTTGCCGGCGTAAGCAAAGCGTTTCGTTTGCCCGCATTCCGCGGAGCGGCCCTGGGTTACTTCGGCCACATGTGGGAACTCTATGCCTGGTGGGCTTTTGTGCCCTGGGCGATACATCACTTTGGCGCGGACGCCGGCGTCCGGTTGCCGACCTCCCCGCTGGCATTCCTGATCATCGGCATCGGCGCGTTGGGATGTGTTGTGGGTGGGCGTGCCTCGCTGAAATTCGGAAGCGCACGTGTCGCCACATCGGCGCTTGTCGTTTCCGGCCTTTGTTGCATCTTCTCGCCGCTCATGTGGTCGATGGGGTCAATCCCATTTGTCCTGTTCATGTGCGCATGGGGATTCTTCGTGGTCGCCGACTCGCCACAGTTTTCTTCCCTTGTCGCCCGCCACGCGCCGGCGGAGTTGCGCGGGTCAGCCATCACGCTCGTTACCTCCATCGGCTTTGCCATCACGATCGCCAGCATTCAACTGCTCAACTACGCGCAGGAGAAGATGGCCCTCACGCTGGTCTTTCTCCTTCTCCTTCCCGGTCCGCTGTTCGGCTTGTTTTCCATGGTCGCGTCGTCGCGAAAAACCGATCCTTAATTTTCAAACCGGATGGCCCCTCAGCGTTTTTTCGGCTACTTTTGCCGGGGATGAAGAAACGGCCGGCGGAAAATCTCATCAGAATACAATCATGGAACGTAGACATTTGCATCTGAAAGGGCCCGAACTCTCGCGCATCGTCACGGGCGCGTGGCGATGGAACGAAGTATCAACGGAGACAACGGACAGTATCATCAAGACCTCCCTCGACGTAGGCATCACCACCTTCGATCACGCGGACATCTACGGGGATTATGCAAACGAAGAACGCTTCGGCCAGTTCCTGGCAAAGAATAAATCCCTGCGCCCGCAACTCCAGCTCATCACCAAGTGCGGGATACGATTGCTATCGGACCAATGGCCTGACACCCGCATCAAACACTACGACACCACGAAGGAGCATATCCTTCGTTCGGTCGACTCGTCGTTGAAGAAGCTGGGAACGGATTACGTGGACCTCCTCCTGATCCACAGACCCGATCCACTGATGGACCCCGAAGAGGTGTCTGAGGTCTTCGGATTGTTGAAGCAGAATGGCAAAGTGCTGCACTTCGGCGTGTCGAATTTTACCGCTGCCCAGTTTGAGATGCTGCAGGCGCACCTGCCTTTTCCCCTGGTGACGAATCAGATCGAGGTATCCCTGAGTTGTACGACCACCTTGTTCGACGGTACGGTGGATCAACTGATGAGACACGGCGTGTCGCCGATGGCGTGGTCGCCGATGGGTGGAGGAAAACTGATGTCGTCGTCAAGTGAACTGTGGAACCGGAAAGCGCAATACGGCGCGACGGAGACGCAGCTGGCGCTCGCATGGCTGCTAAGACATCCGGCGGGATTGTTTCCCATCATCGGGTCCACCCAGCCGAAGAGGATCATCGAGAGCGCAAAAGCCGTCGGCCTTCAGTTGGATCGTCAGGATTGGTTCGAGATGTTGAAAGTGGCGGTGGGACATGACGTGCCGTAGAATTCCTGGATTCCGCAAGTACCCTCAACAAGCCCGGCCACCCTGGTACGCACGCAACGGCATCCGTCGCCGGCTGGTTGTATACCGTAAGCCACACTGGCGGTTAGGGACTTTAATTTTATGTGATGTGCGACGGATGCAGTCGCTCCTCCCGAGCCTGTTGGGGCCCGATTCCCGCTGGTTCGACAGCCATTGACACGACGAAACAAATTGCAGGGAAACCTTATGGTTATGATTTTTGTATTCTTCATATTTACCGGCCATGGCCAAGTCAAAAGCAGCCCGCAACGTCCCCGATCTTAATGGTTATGAGCACATCGAAGTCATCGGTGCGCGTGAGCACAATCTGAAGAACATCAACGTTTCTTTTCCGCGCAACAAGCTGGTGGTGATTACCGGCATCAGTGGCAGTGGAAAGTCGTCGCTTGCCTTTGACACCATTTACGCGGAGGGCCAGCGCCGCTACATGGAGAGTTTTTCCGCCTACGCCCGCAGCTTCATTGGGAACCTCGAGCGGCCGGACGTCGATAAGATCAACGGCCTGAGTCCGGTGATCTCCATTGAACAAAAGACGACGTCGAGAAACCCGCGCTCCACGGTGGGCACGGTCACGGAGATATACGACTTCATGCGCCTGCTTTACGCCCGCGCCGGCGAAGCCTACTCATACCTTACCGGCGAGCGCATGGTGCGGCAGTCTGAGGAACAGATCCTGGACAGCATCCTGAAGAATTTCAAAGGAAAGAAACTTGTGCTCCTCGCGCCCGTGGTCAAAGGTCGCAAAGGACACTATCGCGAACTTTTCCAACAGATCCGCAAGTCCGGATACACAAAAGTTCGCATCGACGGCGACGTGCGGGACATCACCGCCAAGATGCAGGTTGACCGCTACAAGATCCATGACATCGAGGTTGTTGTCGACCGGATCGTGGTGGACGTGAAAGACAGACCCCGGATCGGACAGTCCATCACGCGGTCGTTGAAGGAAGGCCAGGGCGTGATGATGGCGATGGAGGAGAACGCCAAAGTCCATCATTTTTCAAAATTCCTGATGGATCCGAAGACCGGCCTGTCCTACGATGAACCGGCGCCCAACAATTTTTCGTTCAACTCGCCTTATGGAGCGTGTCCTGAGTGCAATGGCCTCGGCCAGATCGAGGAGATCACGGAGCAGTCTGTCATCCCCGACCGCAGCCTGAGTATCAGCAGGGGAGGGATTCTTCCGCTGGGCGAGTACAGGGATATCTGGATCTTCAAAAAGGTCGAGGCCATTCTCAAGCGTTACAAGTGTACGTTGAGTACGCCCATCAAGAATATCCCGAAGGATGTCATGCAGGTGTTGCTCTATGGCGACGATGTGCCGGTGGGCGTGGCCTCGGTGAAATATCCCGGCACGGAGTGGAACACGAAGTTCGAAGGGATCATCAACTTCCTGGAGAAGCAGCGGGATGAGGGATCGGACACGATCCGCCGCTGGGTGGAAGACTTCACCGTCATCCGTACGTGTCCTGCATGCGATGGCGCGCGACTGAAAAAGGAATCGCTGCACTTCAGGATCGCTGGGAAGAACATTGCCGAATTGTCGATGCTGGGGATAAACGACCTTTGGGCCTGGTTCGACGGACTCGAAGCGCGCCTCGGGGAGAAACAAAAGATCATCGCCACAGAAATTCTGAAGGAGATCCGTAAGCGCGTGGGCTTCTTGCTGGACGTCGGGTTGGACTACCTGCACCTGCATCGTCCCATCCGCACGTTGAGCGGTGGCGAATCACAGCGGATACGGCTCGCCACCCAGATCGGTACGCAGTTGGTAGGCGTGCTTTATATTCTGGATGAACCCAGCATCGGGCTTCACGCGCGCGACAACGTGAAGCTCATCAAGGCGCTGCAGGACCTGCGCGATCTTGGCAACTCCGTCGTCGTTGTCGAACACGACAAGGACATGATGCTGGCGTGCGACTACATCCTCGACATTGGCCCCGGCGCGGGAAGACACGGCGGGCATGTTGTCGCGGCTGGCGATCCGGCGAGTTTCCTCAAGGATAATGGGACGACGTCGAAATACCTGAGTGGAAAACTGAAGATTGAACAGCCTTCCCGGCGGCGTAGCGGAAAGGGTGAAGACCTCATCCTTAAGGGCGCGTCGGGCAACAACCTGAACAACATTAACCTGCGAATCCCGCTTGGGACGTTAACCTGTGTGACCGGTGTTTCGGGCAGCGGCAAGTCCACCCTTATTCACGAGACGCTCTATCCCATCCTCAACAAACAGTTTTACCGCTCGCGGACGGAGCCGATGCCGTTCCGGAGTATTGACGGGCTTGAGCACCTCGACAAAGTGATCGAAGTGGACCAGTCACCCATCGGGCGGACGCCGCGTTCCAATCCCGCGACGTACACCGGCGTGTTTACCGATATCCGCGATCTTTTTTCGCAACTTCCGGAGGCGAAGATCCGCGGTTATAAGTCGGGACGTTTTTCCTTCAACGTGAAGGGTGGACGTTGTGAGACCTGCGAAGGCGCGGGACTGCGGCTCATTGAAATGGAGTTTCTTCCCGATATCCATATCCCCTGCGAGACCTGCAAGGGCAAGCGCTACAACCGGGAGACGCTGGAAGTGCGGTTTAAGGGCAAGTCGATTTCGGATGTACTCGACATGACGGTTGAAGAGGCCGTCACGTTCTTCGAGAATCAGCCCAAGATCCTCCGGAAAATTCAGACGTTAAGCGAGGTCGGTCTCGGCTACATTTCGCTTGGCCAGCACGCGACAACGCTTTCGGGCGGCGAGGCGCAGCGGGTGAAGCTGGCAACCGAGCTCTCCAAACGCGACACCGGAAAGACGTTTTATATCCTTGACGAGCCCACCACGGGATTGCACTTCCAGGATATCGCCCACCTGCTTGACGTGCTGCAAAAGCTGGTTGACAAGGGCAACACCGTGCTTGTGATCGAGCACAACATGGACATCATCAAATGCGCGGACCACATTGTAGACCTCGGCCCCGAGGGTGGCGTTGGTGGCGGGCGCATCGTTGCGGAGGGCACGCCGGAACAGGTGTCGAAGATCGCGGCGAGCTACACGGGACAGTTCCTCAGGCACGAACTCATTCAAAAGAAAACCGCACGCGGGTCCATGGTGAACGCCTAGTTATCAAACCTCATGAAAAACCTCAACCGCCAGTACATTTTTGCCGCGCTTTTCGTAGCCTTCAGTGTTTACCAGGCTTTCATTGGCGACATACTTGAATTTTCATTGTATTTCGCGGCGGGACTGGCGTTCACGTTTAACGCGTTGACCTTCGAGCCAGGCCTCTATAAATACAAGAAACCCCTTGTGATCGTGTCCTGGATATTGATCATCGGCACCGGCATCCTGTTTCTCTGGATGCTTCAGTTCAAATACCTGTAGGTGGCGTCCGTTACCATCGTGCAACATTTCGTTATTTTTGAGTCGTGGTAAAACGACGACTATACTGGACCCTGCAGGTAGGCGGCTGGCTTTTGTATGCCGGTATTCAAATCGCTTCCAGTATCGTCGTGAGTGCCATCAGCGCGCGCAACGTGATCTTCCTGCTCTATGAGGCGCTGATCTTCCTGGTGGTCACCCATGGCTTTCGGATCTTTGCGCGGGAGCGGAAATGGGTCGATCTGTCCATGTCGCAACTCCTTCCGAGGGTGCTGGCCAGCGTTTTCCTGATGGGCTTGCTGGCGTACTTCCTGCGGATGCCGGTTAGTTTTCTACTGGGAATCTTCGATGCGTCGGTGGCATTCGATCCCGCATCGATCGGAGGGCTTTCGCTCGTCTATGCCGTCATTTTCTTTATCTGGTCGGTACTTTATTTCACGTACCATTATTTCGATCAGTATAACAAGGCCTTAAAGTATGAAGCCTCCGTGGTACAGATCGAGCTCAACAACCTGAAGTCGCAGCTGAACCCGCACTTTATCTTTAACGCGTTGAACAGCATCAGGGCGCTGGTAGACGAGAATCCCTCCAAGTCCAAGCAGGCCATCAATCAGTTGTCCACGATCCTGCGAAGTTCGCTCGCATCGGAGAAGAAAGGCCTGACCCGTTTTGACGAGGAGCTGAAGATCGTGGAGGATTATCTCGGCCTGGAAAGCATTCGGTTCGAGGAACGCCTGAAGACCGAATTTGATATCCACCCCGACTCGTACAGTTTTCTTGTGCCCTCGCTGATGATCCAGACCCTGGTGGAGAATGGCATCAAGCACGGCATTTCCAAGCTCACCGCAGGGGGTGTCATCCAACTGAAAACTACTGTAGAAAAGGGGAGGCTCAGGGTGCAGATCCGCAACAGCGGACATTTGTTGAACGGCTCAAAACGCACGAAGAAAGGCATAGGATTGAAGAATACGGTACAGCGTCTTAAACTTATCTATGGTGATGCGGCGTCGTTTCGAATTGTGAACGAAAACGATAATTTTGTCGTCACTGAGATCATGATACCACAAAACAAAACGTATGAGAGCACTAATCGTTGACGACGAGCGCCTGGCCCGCAAGGAACTGATCAAGCTGCTGGAAGATCACCCCATGGTGGAGGTAGTGGGCGAGGCCGTGAATGCCGACGAAGCCTACCAGATGATCAACGAGCTCAACCCGGACCTTTTGTTCCTCGACATCCAGATGCCGGGAAAAACCGGTTTTCAACTTTTGGAAATGTTGGATTCCGTGCCGCTGGTGGTGTTCACGACCGCCTATGATGAGTTTGCCCTGAAGGCTTTCGAGGTCAACGCCCTTGACTACCTGCTGAAACCTATTCAACCCGACCGGCTCGCGGAGACGATGGCCAAGCTATCGGAGAAGGAGCGCTCAAAGGCGGTGGCCGTGGCCGGCGGCGAAAAGAAGCTCGGCCTCAACGACCAGGTGTTTGTAAAGGACGGAGACCGGTGCTGGTTCGTCAGCCTTTCCAACGTGCGCATGTTCGAATCCGACGGCAACTATATCAAGGTATATTTTGACACCAACCGGCCGATGATCCACAAGTCCCTGAACGCGCTGGATGAGAAGCTGGACGAGCGGGCGTTCTTTCGCGCCAGTCGCAAGCACATCGTAAACCTCAGTTGGGTTGAGGGAATCGAGCCTTGGTTCAATGGCGGCTTGATGGTGCGCCTTCGCGGTGGTGACAAAGTCGAGGTAAGCCGTCGTCAGGCGGCGAAGTTCAAGGATATGATGAGTCTTTGATCAGGGTAGCGTGAAGACGGCGCCTGTGGCGGGCGCCAGGCCGTTGTGAGCGATAGAGAATCCAAATAATTGAATGGGTTGCGCTGCGGTGCCAAACAATTTTTTCCACCACGGCATTCTGAGGTCCCGCAATTCTTCCTCGATCTTGTTTCGGGTCATGATAACGAACGCCCGGGCTGCATCGGCCTTCCGTTCTGCCGCATCGGCTTTGCGTTCCGAATTGATGGCCATCTCTCGGGTCTCCAGAGTGAAAAGTTGCAATTCGTCTGCCATCCTGCGGGTTTCGAGCACCTGGTTCTTTGTTTCCCGGAGCTCTTCAGAATTTGAGTAGTCCCTGATCCATGAAGAATCCTTTAAACGAAAATTACCACGTTCCCATTGCAAAAGTAAGAAGCCGGTTCATGCCGGCTTCCCTTTTTAGTTTTTATGTTGATTGCGTCAGGTATTCCTGACGACTATTCAGACTTCTTTTCCTTTGAAGAGGCTTTCGTTTTCTTCACGCCTTTAATCGTCAGGCTGTCGCCTGATCCTTCGTAGTCGGCGAGAATGGTTCCTCCCTCCTCAACTTCGCCCTTCAGGATCTCCTCGGCCACCGGGTCTTCCAGGTACTTCTGGATGGCACGGTTCAGCGGCCGGGCGCCGAACTGGTGATCATACCCTTTTTCCGCGAGGAAGTCTTTTGCCTTCGCAGTGAGATCGACGTGATAGCCGAGCTGGATGATGCGGTCGAACAACTTGGAGAGCGTGATATCGATGATCTTGTGAATGTGCTCGCGCTGCAGCGAGTTGAACACGATCACATCGTCAAGGCGGTTGAGGAATTCGGGACTGAACGCGCGCTTCAACGCGTTTTGAATGGTCGACTTCATCGCCTCCTCTTCGTTCTCGCGCTTCGCGGCGCTCGTGAAACCGATGCCCGATCCGAAATCCTTCAGGTCGCGAACACCGATGTTGGAAGTCATGATGATGATCGTATTGCGGAAGTCCACCCGGCGGCCGAGGCCATCGGTCAGGATTCCGTCATCGAGGACTTGCAGGAGAATGTTGAACACGTCGGGGTGCGCCTTTTCAATTTCGTCGAGCAACACCACCGAGTACGGCTTGCGCCGGACCTTCTCCGTGAGTTGGCCACCCTCTTCGTATCCGACATAACCGGGAGGCGCTCCGACCAGTCGCGATACGGAGAACTTCTCCATGTATTCACTCATGTCGATACGAATGAGTGCGTCGTCTTTGTCGAACAGGTAGGAAGCCAACACCTTTGCGAGTTCGGTTTTTCCGACCCCGGTCGGGCCGAGGAAAATGAATGAACCGATCGGCTTCCGGGGGTCCTTCAACCCTACGCGCGTGCGCTGTATGGCTTTCACGAGCTTGCGGATGGCCTCTTCCTGGCCGATCACTTTTCCGCTGAGCTCTTCACCCATGTTGAGCAGTTTGTTGCTTTCTTTTTGCGCGATCCGCTTGGTCGGGATTCCGGTCATCATGGCGATAACATCGGCGACATTTTCTTCGTTGACCGTGTATTTCTCCGTGCGGGTTTTTTCTTCCCAGCGGGTCTTGGCGGCGTCGAGTTGTTCGATGAGCTTTTTCTCCCTGTCGCGCAGTTGCGCCGCTTCTTCGTACTTCTGGCTTTTCACCACCCGGTTCTTTTCCTTCTTCACATCCTCGATGGCCTCTTCCAGCTTTACGATATCGTCGGGGACGTGGATATTGTTGATGTGTACGCGTGCACCCGCTTCATCGAGTACGTCGATGGCCTTGTCGGGAAGGTAGCGGTCGCTGATGTAGCGGTCGGAAAGTTTCACACACGCTTCGATCGCTTCCTTGGTGTAGATCACATGGTGGTGATCCTCGTATTTTTCCTTGATGTTGTCCAGGATCTGGATGGTTTCTTCGGGTGAGGTGGAATCGACCATTACCATCTGGAACCTGCGCGCGAGGGCGCCGTCTTTTTCGATGTATTGCCGGTACTCGTCGAGTGTGGTCGCGCCAATGCACTGGATCTCGCCCCGCGCGAGCGCGGGCTTGAACATATTCGACGCGTCGAGAGAACCTGAAGCGCCGCCGGCGCCGACGATCGTATGAAGCTCGTCGATGAACAGGATGACATCCGGGGATTTTTCCAGCTCGTTCATCACGGCTTTCATGCGTTCTTCAAACTGGCCGCGGTACTTGGTGCCCGCCACCAGCGAAGCGAGGTCCAGCGTCACCACCCTTTTGCCGAACAGCACCCGGGATACCTTCTTCTGGACGATCCGCAAGGCGAGGCCCTCGGCAATGGCCGTCTTTCCAACGCCTGGTTCGCCAATCAGTATGGGGTTGTTCTTTTTCCGGCGGGACAGGATCTGCGCCACCCGTTCGATCTCCTTTTCACGACCGACGATAGGATCGAGTTTATTGTCCTCTGCCAGGCGGGTGAGATCGCGGCCAAAATTGTCGAGCACGGGCGTGCGTGACTTCTCGGTGCCCTTCTTCTCCTTTCCGACTGAACCTCCGCCGGCGCTTCCGAAAATTTTCGAGGAATCATCATCCGGATCGTCAGTGTCTGACGACGCCATCGGACTTTCGTTTTGGTATTCAAGCATCTCTTTCACGGTCTCGTAGTTCACATCAAATTTATTCAGTATCTGGGTCGCCAGGTTGTCCGCGTCGCGCAGGATGGAAAGGAGAAGGTGCTCCGTTCCAATCAGTTGGGCCTTAAATATTTTTGCTTCCAGGTAGGTGATCTTCAGCACCTTTTCCGACGCCTTGGTCAGTGGAATGTTAGCGAGGTTTTTGATCTCATGCGTGGCGGTTCCCTTGGAGATTTTCTCTATCTCGCCGCGCAGTTCGTCAAGGGGTACACCGAGTTTTTTCAAAACACCGACCGCAACGCCCTCACCTTCGCGAATCATCCCGAGCAACAGGTGTTCGGTGCCGATATAATCGTGCCCGAGCCGCAACGCCTCCTCTCTGCTCAATGATATCACTTCCTTAACGCGATTGGAAAATTTGGCTTCCATGTAAAAAATGCTGATTTGATTAGTGTAAATGTAAAGTTTTTCCCCCTTACCATGCCAACGGGCCTGCGTAAAGTTTTCGTCCCTTTAAAACGCATCCGCCCCCTCAAATGTTCACCGCCGGGATGATGCCCTGACGATGGATGAAGCGCCGGGGCCTTCGCAGAAGACGAGGTCAATAAGGCTAAGGTTTTCAACAAACTTGCTGCCAAAGACCTGGTAGTATACAGCCGGTTGGTAAAAAGTCTGCACCGACTCCCCTTTTTTGGGCGTAATGGCGGAACGGAGGTCGGTAACGCCTTCCGGCACGTTTGGATCATACGCCGTTGTTTCAGTAACGGCCACCTTCCACCCGAGCCACTTAAGACACAATGTCAGCAGCGCCATGTTCAAGTCATACAACAGCGCGTGCTTCGCGAAAAGCTGATCATGCAATTCCGGCCCGAAGTGCTCAAAAAAGGGAGACTTCCCGTACGCCGTCTGCATCGTCCGCCAATGGTTGTTCAGCCACTTCTGCGAATAGTCGACCTTCACCTCGCTCATGGCGGGCTTGCCATGCCGGGTTACCGGCACGATGAGCGCCTGCCTGCCACCGGAGGTGTTGATATAACACCGGTTGCGATAGGTCTGTTTCTCATAGTGGCTGAACTTTTCAATGCGGATTTCATCGCGCCCGCACACCGCGCTGAACCAGGCCACGGGCGGCAAATACGGAAGGTCGGTCAATACGGTATTCATACGTCGATCCCGAATTTTGAAACGTCGCCGAGGCCTTGCCTGATCAGCCGCATCGTGTCGCCGCTGCAGTCAATCACTGTCGAGGGAATATTTCCTCCCGGGCCGCCGTCGATGACAAGGGACACCCGGTGCCTGAAGTCGTCATGGATCTCCAGCGGGTCGGTCGTGTACTCCCTGACCTCGTCTTCACTCTTTATGGACGCGGTGATCAACGGATTGCCAAGCTGGGTCACAATCGCGGTGGTGATGGCATGGTCGGGCACGCGTATGCCAACCGTTTTCCGGGTTGCTTCCAACACCCGTGATACGCTGCTGCCCGCTTCCATCACAAACGTGAACGGGCCGGGGAGCGCTTTCTTCATTAGTTTGAATACCGGCGTATCAATTCGCCTGACATAGCCGGATGCCTGGCTGATGTCGGAACAAATGAAGGACAGGTTGAGTTTTTGCGGCTTGATTCCCAGGATGTAGCACAATTTCTCCACCGCCCTGCGGTTCAGCAAGTCGCAGCCGATGCCATAAATGGTGTCGGTGGGATAAATGATGATATCGCCCGCCTTGAGCGCGTCAATAACGTGTCCGATTTTTCGGGCTTCAGGATTATGGGGATGTATTTTTAACAACGCTGCAGCCATGCCAAACGGAATGCACCTGATCGGTGTTTTTCTAAACACGGGCTGGCGGTGATCTTCCGCCCGCGCCTGTTCGCTATTTTTGTACTTTTGGCGTTATTTTGACCGGCAATGATACCATCAAAAAAACTGATTTTCTTTCTCCTGGGTTCAATATTACTGATATCCTTCGTTTTCTACGGCTACCAGATCTGCTATACTCCCAATATTCTGGTTGGCAAGGAGGAGCGGGTAATTGTGATTCCCAGGGATGCGACATTTAAGGATGTGCAGGCCATGCTCCACGAAGGCGACCTTGTTCAGGACCTGATCTCCTTTAGTTTTCTTGCAAAGCTGATGGACTATGACCAGAACGTCAAAGCGGGAAGGTATTTGCTAAAATCCGGCATGACGAATATTGAGGCCATACGCTTGTTGAGGTCCGGTCAGCAGGAACCGGTGCAGGTAACCTTCAACAACGTGCGGCAGCTCGGCGACCTCGGCGAAAAGATCACGCGGAACCTGTTGATGGAACCCGGCGAATTTGAAGCCGCGTTGATCGGGTTTGCCGCCAACAATCCGTACGGCTTCAACAAAGACAACGTCCTCTGCATGTTCATTCCCAACACGTACGAGGTTTATTTCCATACCACGCCCGAGGACCTTATCGATCGCATGTACGACGAATACCAGAAGTTCTGGAATGACGAGCGGAGGGAAAAGGCCCAGGCGCTGGGACTGACGCCGGTGGAAGTTTCCATTCTTGCCTCGATCGTGCAGGCGGAGTCGATACAACCGGATGAGGCGCCCATCATCGCGGGACTGTATCTCAACCGGCTGAAGCAGGACATCGCGTTGCAGGCGGATCCCACATTGGTTTTTGCGGTCGGCGACTTCACGCTGAAGCGCGTGTTGAACGAGCACAAGGAGGTCGACTCACCGTACAACACCTACCGCAACCGTGGCCTCCCGCCGGGGCCGATCAACATGCCGGAGATCCGCTCCATCGACGCGGTGCTGAATTACACCAAGAGCGACTACCTGTATATGTGCGCGAAGGAGGATTTTTCCGGGCGTCATAATTTTACACACAGCCACCGCGAGCATATCAACAACGCAAAGCGGTACCAGCGTGCCCTCACCATCGAAATGCGGAAAGCGCGGGCTGCCCAAAACAAATAGGATGTACGTATCAGAAACGAGTATCCGCGTTCGGTATGGCGAGACTGACCAGATGGGTTATGTCTACTATGGCAACTACGCGATGTACTACGAAGTGGCGCGGGTCGAGAGCCTGCGGCAGTTGGGTATGACCTACAAGGAGCTGGAGGAAATGGGCGTAATGATGCCGGTCCTCGAAAATCATTCCTGCTACGTTGCGCCGGCGCGGTACGACGATTTATTGCGAATCGTTACTACCTTGCGCGAGATGCCGGGCGCGAAAATACGCTTCGAGTACGAGATCTTTAACGAGGGAAATGCGCTCCTCCATCACGGCGAGACGCTCCTCGTTTTTATCGATATGAAGACCAACCGGCCTTGCCGGCCTCCGCGAAAGATGCAGGAGGTGCTTGCGCCGTTTTTTCAGGGCCAGTCGGAAATGAAAGGATGAAGCAAAAGCAGATACGATTCGTTCTTAAATGGAGGGCCGTGTGGTGGCTCGTCGGGTGGATGAGACACGTGCGCTTCAAAAAGCGCGAAGACGTGTCGCTCTACAAGATCGTGAAGTGTTTCATCGGCAACCTACACAACGACGAGATCATGGACCGCGCCAATGGGGTTGCGTTCAACTTTATCCTGGCGACTTTCCCGGCGATCATTTTCCTTTTCACGCTCATCCCTTACGTATCCACCTATTTTCCTGAGATCAATCAGGAGAGCATCATGTCGTTTATCAGCCAGTTGATGCCGGCGACCATGTACGATGTCGCCGCCACCACCGTGATGGATATTGTCAGCAACCAACGCGGCGGCCTGCTCACGTTTGGATTTGTTTTCGCGCTGTGGCTGTCGACAAACGGAATGATGGCGCTGATGCGGGCTTTCAATGCCTGCTACAAGACGGTGGAAAACCGGCCGGGGTGGAAGACCCGGCTCATCGCCACGGGTCTGACGTTCAACATGGCCGCGGTGCTGTTTCTGGCCATCATCCTGCTGGTGGTCGGCGAGCTCGCCCTGGTGTACGTGGAAACCCACCTGCGCGACTTTGTCAACCTCGACGCTTTTACCGTGTACCTGATTTTTGCGTTGCGGTTTCTCGTGATCTTTATCGTCTTCTTTTTGGCCATTTCGACGATCTATTACTTCGGTCCCGCCATCCACTACAACTGGCGTTTCTTTTCCGTGGGTTCGTTCATTGCCACCCTCGCCACGCTGGGCGTGTCGTATGGGTTCTCGTACTACCTGACCCATTTCGGCACCTATAACAAAGTGTACGGCTCGATCGGTGTGCTGATCGCGCTCATGGTGTGGATACAGCTCGTCACCGTTGTCCTTTTGATCGGCTACGAGATCAACGCGTCGGTTCACGCCGCCATTCGGGCCGAGGTGTTGTGGAGGGCCAGGAAGTACCGGCTATCTCAACAGACGTAGCAGCAACCGCATGATCATGGATGATTTCACCCGCCAGATCCGCTCGCGATTTATCGAACTTTTCAAGGCAGCACCCCTGATCGTCACCGCACCGGGGCGAATCAATCTGATTGGCGAACACACCGACTACAACGACGGGTTTGTGATGCCCGCGGCAATCGACAAGGGGGTGGCTTTTGCCATCGCGCCGTCGCCCGACGACCAATGTCTCATCTTCTCACAGCAATACGAAGAACTTTTTCCCGTCAACCTGCTTACGCCCAGGCCGGTGGATGAGCCCCGCTGGGCCAACTACCTCCTGGGGGTCTTGCATCAGTTTGTTCAGCGCGGCTTGCCGGTGCGCCCGTTCTGCTGTCTCTTTGGTGGCGATATCCCCGCGGGCGCGGGCTTGTCGTCATCTGCTGCCCTTGAATGCGGGTTTGCCTTCGCGCTGAACGAACTCTTTCAGTTGCAGGTGCCGCGCCAGGAACTCGTCCGCATCGGGCAATGGGCGGAGCACAATTTCGTAGGTGTCAAATGCGGGATCATGGACCAGTTCGCCAGCATGATGGGAAAGGAAGGGCACGCGATCCTGCTTGATTGCAAATCCCTCGAATACAAGTACGCCCCCCTGGTGCTGGGCGACCATACCATCCTGCTGTGTAACTCCGGTGTAAAACACGCGCTGGTAAACTCGGAATACAACCTGCGCCGGAGCGCGTGTGAAGAGGGTGTGGCCCTTTTGCAGCGGCATTATCCGCAGGTGACAAGTCTTCGCGACGTATCGGCGCCCATGCTCGAGGCCCACCGCGGCGACCTTCCGGAAAAGGTCTACCAGCGTTGCCACTACGTCGTGCGTGAGATCCCACGCGTCGTGGAAGCCAGCGGCGACCTGGAGCGCGGCGACCTGATGGCTTTCGGGCGAAAAATGTTCGAGACGCATGCGGGGCTGTCGCGACAATACGAGGTCAGTTGTCCCGAACTGGATTTTCTCGTCGAGCGCGCGCGAAACTGCGGTGATATCCCCGGCGCGCGGATGATGGGCGGCGGATTCGGCGGGTGTACGATCAACCTCATCAGGAAGGCCGGGCTCGATGACTTTGTGGCGGAGACCCGGACGGCTTACGAGGAAAGGTTTTCCCTTCCGCTGGAAACCTATCCGGTGAACGTGGGCGATGGCACCCGTCTGGTGACGCCGTTTTGAATTTGGTGGAAACGTGTTGTATTTTCATCCCTTTGCCGGGACCCGCGCGATCGACAAATGCGGGGCCCACGAAATTTTAACTCCCATGCATCATGAAAACAAGCGTAGTTGTGCCGGTCGCCCTCGTGGTGGCGTTGTCGTTAACCTGTTGTTCAACACAATCCAATAAATCGTCCATGACAAAACCATCCGCCAACGAAATGCAAGGCATCAAGGTGGCGCCATACGGCGTTCTTCCCGACGGGCGTGAAGTGAACGCGTACACGCTGACCAACGCGAACGGCATGGCGCTAACGGTAATCAACTACGGCGGCATCGTTACCTCCCTGATGGCACCGGACAAGAACGGAAAGGTTGAGGATGTTGTCCTCGGATTCGATTCGCTGTCACAATACGTGAAAAACAACCCCTACTTCGGATGTCTCATCGGCCGGTTTGGCAATCGCATCGCAAAAGGAAAGTTTTCGCTGGATGGACGGGATTACACCCTCGCGCAAAATAACGGAGCCAACCACCTGCATGGCGGCGTTCGCGGGTTTGACAAGATGTTCTGGAATATTGAAGAACACGATTCGCCCGACGGGCCGGCGGTAAGGCTGACGTACCAGAGTAAGGACATGGAGGAGGGATACCCCGGCAACCTGGATGTGGAAGTGATCTATGTTTTGACCGATGACAACGCGTGGAAGGTACACTACAAAGCCACCACCGACGCGAAGACGATCGTCAACCTGACGCAACACACCTACTTCAACCTGACGGGGAACACGAAGCGCGACATCCTGCAGCATGAACTCCTGCTCAACGCCGATCGCTATATTCCCGTGGATGAAACGCTCATCCCCACCGGTGCGTTGGCGGCGGTGGAAGGAACCCCGTTTGATTTCAGGAGCGCGACCGTGATCGGCAAAGGCATTGACGATCCCCACGTACAGGTTCAGCGCGGCGGAGGGTTCGATCACTGTTGGGTGCTCAACGACGCCGACACCGGGTTGACCCACGCGGCCACGCTGCGCGACCCGTCGTCGGGCCGGGTGCTTCGGGTACAGACTACGGAGCCGGGAGTCCAGTTCTATTCCGGAAACTTTCTCGACGGAACGCTCACGGGGAAATACAATACCGTCTATGCGTACCGTTATGGCCTTTGTCTTGAAACCCAACACTTCCCCGACAGCCCCAACCGCCCCGACTTCCCATCGGTGGTGTTGAATCCGGGGGAAGTATTTGAGTCCACCACGGTTTTTTCATTTGCCGCGGAATAACGCGGGACACGCAGCCAGCGCCCGTATCATGGTAATTGTCTAACTTTCGAATATGAAGTTACGTGTCTTTATCCCTTTCATTTTACTTGCAAGTGTTTCCCATACGTCCGCGCAGGACCAGCGTTGGTCGATCGCCGGAGACAGAATCACGACGCGGTGGGCCGCGCAGGTTGACCCCGGCAACACGCTCGCCGAATACCCGAGGCCGCAACTCGTCAGGGACGCGTGGATGAACCTCAACGGGTTATGGGATTACGCCATTCGTCCGGAAGGTCTTACCACGCCGTCAACGTTCGACGGAAAGATCCTCGTGCCCTTCGCGGTGGAATCGGCCCTGTCGGGTGTAAGCAGAACGGTAGGTAAAGGCAACGCATTGTGGTACCGCCGCACCTTTACGGTGCCCTCGGGATTTCGGAATAAGTCCGTACTCCTGCACTTCGGCGCCGTGGACTGGCAATGCGAGGTTTACGTCAACGGAACAAAAGCGGGTGCTCATCAGGGCGGCTACGACCCGTTTTATTTCGACGTCACGAATTTATTGAAGAGCGGGGAGCAGGAGATACTCATTCGCGTTTGGGACCCGACCGATGAGGGGCCACAGCCGCGCGGCAAACAAGTGCGGGACCCCAGCGGCATTTGGTACACCCCCGTGACCGGCATCTGGCAGACGGTGTGGCTCGAGGGCGTGCCCAAAACGTTCATCGAGTGCACACGGCATGTAACCGACATTGATGACCTTACGCTGGCCGTGCATGCCACCATCCGCAACGCCTCTCCGGGTGATGAGTTGCATGTTTCCGCATTCGACGGCGACAAGCTCGTGGCCGAGGCGCGGGTGCCGGCGGATTCGGCGCTGCTCCGGATTCCTTCTCCAAAACTTTGGTCACCATCGGATCCGTTCCTGTACGACCTGAAGATCGCCGTGATGCGTAAGAGAAAGGTGATTGACGAGGTGACGAGTTATTTCGCGATGCGAAAGATTTCCATGGAGGCGGATGAAAAAGGAATTCAGCGGATGATGCTCAACAACGCGTTTGTTTTTCAATACGGCCCGCTGGACCAGGGGTGGTGGCCCGACGGACTCTACACCGCGCCCACCGACGAAGCGCTGAGGTTTGACATTGAGAAAACCAAGAGCATGGGTTTCAACATGATCCGCAAGCATGTTAAAGTGGAACCTGCCCGCTGGTACTACCACTGCGACAGGCTCGGCATGCTGGTATGGCAGGATATGCCCAGCGGCGACCTGGGCAATCGTTGGGAATCGCGTCCGGGCGTCATCGGTATTGCGACGGAGCGCGACCGCACGCCGGAGTCTGAGCAGACCTTCCGCACCGAATGGAAGGCGATCATGGACGCGAAGATGAATTTTCCCAGCATCGTGGTATGGGTCCCGTTCAACGAAGCCTGGGGTCAATTCAAGACGGAAGAAATTGTAAAGTGGACGATGGCCTATGATCCGTCGCGGCTCGTCAACGCGGCGAGTGGTGGCAACTTTGTGCCCGTCGGACACATCATCGACCTGCACAATTATCCCGAACCGTGCATGCCCGATCCAAAGCTCTATGGCGAACAGATTATTGTGCTGGGGGAATTCGGCGGGCTTGGGCTCCCGGTCGAAGGTCATACCTGGCAATCGAAAGACAACTGGGGCTACCAGAGCTTCGGTAACGCCGGCGATCTCCTGAAACGATATCAGTCGTTTGTAGAGCGGCTGCCGGCGCTCATTGCACGCGGGCTTTCCGCGGCGGTCTACACACAGACGACGGATGTTGAAGTTGAAGTCAACGGGTTGATGACCTATGACCGTGCTGTCGTAAAAATGCCGGAGGAAAAACTGCGGGCAATACATGCGCCGTTGTATGAGACCGTAAGGTGATGCGGGGTTAAAAATCCAGGATCTTAAATCATTGCTGCCCGTGGAAAGTCCTCGCGTGACGTGTCAACTTTATTTGTCATCGTTCATCTTGCCATCA
>CAZKBK010000035.1:0-46650 GCA_964551035.1 uncultured Roseivirgaceae bacterium
GATGACAAATAAAGTTGACACGTCACGCGAGGACTTTCCCCGGACAGCAATGATTGTTTTTAAAAAATTCTAATGCGATACCGTCTCCTGCTCCTGCGTGGATTTTTGTTTGCGCGTTCGCGCGTAAACCACCAGGCCGAGGAAAGAGACGATGAGAATTCCGGGCAACACGGACATGTAGCTCAATGTGGTTTGCGGCCCGGCCGTGTCAATGGATTCACCCATGAGGGGCAGCACCAAAGAAGTGGCCACCATGCCTGCTCCTCCCATCACTGAGAGTCCTAACGCGCCGCTCTTTGGAATGTATTCCGCGACAAAGCCCAGCATCGTGGGCCAGAAGTAGCACACGCCGACCGCAAAAACGATGGCGGAAAACAACGTAAACGCCGCGCCTTCGGCAACGCTGAACAGTTGCAGCCCAACAAAAGACAACACAGCCGATCCGAGCAGCACGCCGGTGGGATTGAGCCGGTGGACGAGCGGTCCGGCGAAGTAGCGACCAACAGCCATGATGCCTGTCACCACGACCAGGATGATCATGGGATTAATCCCGCTGTTGACCAGCAAGGCATTGGTCCACTGGTTTGTTCCAAGCTCCGTGGAGCCGGTGAGGAACATGCAGAAGACCATGAAGGGAAATAGCAGACTTGCCTTATTGATGACAACTCCTTCAATAATCACCGCGACCACGATCACACCTATCACGATATAGGTAGTCGTTGAATTGAAGTCGATTTCAAGACTGGGAATGCTTGCCGCCAGGATCATGTAAAAGACGACGAGAATAATGGTGATCGGCGCTCCTACGTTGCGCAGCATTTCTTTGTAAGAAACGCCTGAACTCACCCGTTCTGTCTCGGGAATGCGCTGGCCAAGGAAAAGGTATCCATAAATGGCGAGCGGAATGAACAGCAGCGACGTGAGCACCTGCCAACTGATTTGCAACGTATCCATCAGCAGGTAAGCCAGTATGCCGCCGATCACGGCGCCACCGGGGAACCAAACGTGAAACCTGTTGAGCATCTTCGTCTTCCGGTCGGGATAAATGGTGGCAACCAGTGGATTGCACGCTGCTTCAACACTGCCGTTGCCCAGGCCGATGAAGACGTTCGAAATGAAGAGCATCGTTCCATCCTTGGCGAGCAGTAGAACGACAATCCCGATCAGGTGCATGAAGAAAGCCACCCAGATGATTGAGCGCGTTTTTACCACATCGATGAAGAGACCGCCTGCAAAGGTGGCAACGGTGAAGCCCCAGAAAGCAGGCCCGAATGCCCGCCCTATGGCCTCGGCGGTAAGTCCGTAGTCGGATTGAAATACACCTTCGATCCTGGCGCGGATGGCGAAGGTGAGGGAGGTCACCAACAGCGCAAGGCAACTGGCAACGAATAATCGCGAAGCATTGTAATTCTTTTCCATTTGAAATCGCAGGTTTTAGGTTTAGTTGTTTTGAAGATGAATCAATTTTTTCGGTTGTCCAAATCGGTGGTTATCCTTCTCACAGCGAGAATGAAAATCCGTTCTCGGTGAGTTTCCTGTAAATCTTCTTGTCAAACTTGTAAAGCCTGGCCGCACGGTGCGATACATCCTTCTGTTTTTCGTTGCAGCGCACCAGGAGGTTCATTTTCAAAAGCTTACGCCGGAAATTCGGCTTGTCCAATTCCGTTTCCAGGATCGCTTCGTAGAGTTGCTGGATCTCGTGCAGCGAAAATTTCTTCGGCAACAGGTTGAATCCCACCGGCTCATGCCTTACGCGGTGTTTTAAATGTCGAAATCCGAAATCGAGGATCGCACCGTGGTCGTAGGGCAACTTCGGAATATCGTGAATATTGAACCACTTTACGTCCGATGCCGTAAAACCCGGACTCAGCCGGTAGTGCCCGGCGTTGACCAGCGCATAATACGCGAGCGTCACAACCCTCTTGTCTGGATACCGGTCTACGTCGCCAAACGCCCGCAGGGGCTCCAGATAAATATTGGAAACACCCGTGAGCGATTGCAGCAACCGGTTGGCGGCGGCGTCCACACCCTCGTTGTAGCGGATCCATCCCCCGGGCAGCGCCCACTTTCCTTTGCTGATGCCTTCACCGTGCTTGATCAAAAGTACGTCCAACTGCCCGTTCCTGAATCCAAAGATCAGGCAGTCAATGGAAAGCGCTTCGATGATTTCTTCCGAAAAGGAATTTAATGCCATGGGGATTTCGCTGCCGTTCAGGAAAGATATAAAAAAGAATCGAAAAATATGGTCAAATTGACTATTTGTGAATATTATTGTTATCTCAACGTATTACTCATGAGTGAAGTGCTTCTCGGACTCGACATTGGAAGTTCCTCCATCAAAGCAACGCTGGTGGATGCGGAGACCGGTCAATCGCTGGCCGCTGCGCAATCGCCGTCTGAGGAGATGGCCATCGTCGCTGTCGAAGCGGGATGGGCGGAACAGGATCCGTCAACCTGGTGGGAACACGTAGGCATCGCCGTCAGGGATTGCCTCAGGAAGTCAGGCGCGGCGCCGGAGCGCGTTACCGCCATCGGAATTTCGTACCAGATGCACGGGCTGGTGATTGTCGGCAAAAACCTGGAGCCGTTACGCCCGTCAATCATCTGGTGTGACAGCCGCGCCGTTGCCACGGGGGAAAAAGCCATGCAACACCTTGGCGCGGAGTATTGCCTGCCGTGTCTGTTGAATTCCCCCGGAAACTTTACCGCCTCCAAACTGAGGTGGGTGAAAGAAAACGAGCCGGACATTTTTGCACGCACGCACAAATTCATGCTCCCGGGCGACTACATCGCCATGCGGCTCACGGGAGAGATCACGACCACGGACACCGGATTGTCCGAGGGGATTTTCTGGGACTACGCCGCCGGGGGCGTGTCGCGGAAGCTGATGGACCACTACGGTTTCGACACGGGCCTTGTGCCTGACGTTAAGCCCGTGTTCTCGGTTCACGGCGAGGTCTCAAAAGCGGCGGCGGAATACCTCGGCATCAAAGCGGGCACCAAGGTCAGCTATCGCGCCGGCGATCAGCCCAACAATGCGTTTTCCTTGAATGTCCTGAACCCGGGGGAGATTGCCGCCACGGCGGGAACGTCGGGCGTCATCTATGGTGTCACGGAAAAGAATGCCTACGATGTGGAGTCGCGGGTGAATACCTTCATCCACGTCAACAATACAGCCCAGCGTCCTTCAAACGGCGTTTTGCTCTGCATTAACGGTACGGGTATCCTCAATAGCTGGCTTCGCCGAAACATGCGGGCAAAGGGAGACTTGTACGATTACACGGAGATGAATGCACTGACCCGCCAGGTGCCGATCGGTTCGGCGGGGCTGACCGTGCTTCCTTTCGGGAACGGCGCTGAGCGCATGCTCGGCAGTCGTGCGATCAACGCCTCCTTTCATGGACTCGACCTGAACCGCCACGGACAGGCGCACTTGTTCCGCGCCGCCCAGGAGGGAATCGTCTTTTCGTTGAAGTATGGTTTCGATATCCTTCAGGCTATGGGCCTCCGTTCAAACGTGATCCGCGCGGGTAAGGCGAACATGTTCCTGAGCCCGTTGTTCAGGGAAGCATTCGTAAACACGATCGGCGCGCGTCTTGAACTTTACAATACCGACGGCGCGAAGGGCGCAGCACTCGGGGCCGGCGTCGGCGCGGGTGTATACAAAGATTTTGGCGAGGCTTTTCGCGGATTGAAGGTGCTCGAGTCCGAGGCGCCCGACGAGAACAAGACGGCCGAATACCTGCAGGCTTACGAAAGGTGGAAGGCGCGGCTGGCCCTCTACCTTTAACCAGCGCTTAAAAATTAGCATACACGTTTAAAATTTACTCAACCACACATCTATGAAGCTCACACTCGGTGACAAGGAATTCTTCAAGGGGATCGGGCAAGTCAAATACGAAGGCAGCGACTCCGATAATCCCCTGGCGTTCAGGTATTACAACGCATCCCAGGTTGTAGGCGGGAAAACAATGGAAGCGCATTTCCGTTTCGCCATAGCCTACTGGCACACGTTCTGCGGAACGGGGGGCGATCCGTTCGGTCCGGGCACAAAGAACTTTCCATGGAACGCCTCGCCCGATCCCATGCAACGCGCCTATGACAAGGCCGATGCGGCGTTTGAATTTATTACCAAGATCGGCGCGCCCTTCTATTGTTTTCATGATTTCGACCTCGTCGACGAGGGTTCAACGCTGAAGGAATCGGAAACGCGGTTGCAAAAGATCGTGGCGTACGCGAAAGAGAAGCAGAAGGCTTCGGGCGTTAAATTGCTTTGGGGAACGGCCAACCTCTTCTCGAACCCGAGGTACATGAACGGCGCATCCACGAACCCCGACTTCAATGTGGTTGCCTATGCCGGCGCGCAGGTAAAGAACGCGCTAGACGCCACCATCGCGCTGGATGGAGAAAACTATGTGTTTTGGGGTGGGAGAGAAGGCTACATGTCTTTGCTGAATACCAACATGAAACGTGAGCAGGAACACCTGGCGCGTTTTCTCCACATGGCCAGGGACTACGCGCGGGCCAATGGTTTCAAGGGCACCTTCTTTATCGAACCGAAGCCCATGGAACCATCGAAACACCAGTACGATTTCGACTGCGCGACCGTGATCTCTTTCCTGCGGCAATTTGACCTCATGGACGATTTCAAGCTCAACGTGGAAGTAAACCACGCTACCCTCGCGCACCACACGTTCCAGCACGAACTTCAGGTGGCTGCCGACGCGGGTTTGCTGGGAAGCATGGATGCCAACCGGGGCGACTATCAGAACGGGTGGGACACCGATCAGTTTCCCAACAACCTCTACGAACTCACCGAGGCGATGCTGGTCATACTTGAGGCCGGAGGCTTCAAGGGAGGTGGTGTGAATTTCGACGCGAAGACACGCCGGAACTCGACCGACCTTGTCGACATTTTTTATGCGCATGTCGGCGGCATGGACGCGTTCGCGCGCGCGCTGCTCATCGCTCAGGCGATCCTGGACGATGGTGAATATGCGCGATTGCGGAAAGACCGGTATGCTTCCTTCGATTCAGGGGAAGGGAAACAGTTCGAACAGGGAAAACTCGACCTGCAATCCCTTGGTGCGCTTGCCCATAAGAACAATGAACCGGCGCAAATCAGCGGAAGACAGGAGTACATAGAGAATCTGATCAACAGATTTATCTGATCCGCTTTGTCGGGGCTGACCTTCCACTTAAACCGATCTGCAATCGATTCCGGAGATTTTGTTGGATTATTTAACGGCATTCGCTATTTATTGCACTCAATTAAATAATTTTCAAGCAGGCACCGGGCGTTGAACGATTGTCGACCGGACCTGAACCAATTCGAAATTCCCAAATGAAAAGAAAACTTCGCATGGGCATGGTTGGCGGGAGCATAAACTCTTTCATCGGCCCCGTACACCGAAAAGCCATAGGCATTGATGGAGATATCGAACTCGTCTGCGGTGCCTTCAGCATCTTCCCGAAGGAGTCCACGGAGACGGGCGCGGCCCTTCATCTTGATCCGAAACGGGTGTACGCCACCTATCAGGAGATGATCAAAAAAGAGAAGGACATGCCCGCAGACAAGCGGATTGATTTTGTCTCCGTCGTGACGCCCAATCACGTCCACTTTGATCCCTGCCGGCTTGCCCTCGAAAACGGGTTCCACGTCATCGTTGAAAAACCCATTGCATTTTCCTTGCAGGAAGCGAAAGAATTGAGAAAACTGGTCGCCAGGTCGGGACTTATTCTGGCATTAACGCATACGTATACCGGGTATCCCATGGTAAAGCATGCGCGGCAAATGGTCAGGACGGGCCAGCTTGGAAAGATCAGGAAAGTATTCGTCGAATATCCCCAGGGTTGGCTTTCAACATTGCTGGAGAAAACGGGCAATGAGCAGGCAAGTTGGCGAACCGACCCGAAACGTTCTGGGTTGGGTGGCGCCATCGGCGATATCGGAACACATGCGGCAAACCTGGCCGAGTATATTACGGGCGGAAACATCGCTGAGGTTTGCGCGATGCTGAATGCCGTGGTCAAAGGCAGGAAGATCGATGACGACGCATCCATGCTCCTTAAGTTCGACAACGGTGCTACCGGTGTCCTGTTGGCAACGCAGGTCGCCGCGGGAGAGGAGAACAACCTGAACATCCGGATTTACGGTGAGAAAGGCGGTCTCGAATGGCGACAGCAGGAGCCCAATACGATGATCGCAAAATGGCTCGACCGCCCCGCTGAAATACTCCGCACCGGCCAGCCCTACCTTTCCGATCAGGCAAAAGCCTTTACCCGTACACCCGCCGGCCATCCGGAAGGATACCTCGAGGCCTTCGCAAATATTTACCGCGCCTTTACAAAAGCCGTGCACGAATACAAGCCCGGCAAGCGGATCAATTCCACCAGGTACGATTTCCCCGACGTCGAAGATGGCGTAAGGGGAATGAATTTCGTGGAGACGGTGGTGAAGTCGGCGAACTCGACCCGCAAATGGACGAAGGTGAAAGGAGCTAAGAGCTAACAGCTAACAGCAAAGAGCAAAGAGCTAACAGCTAACAGCAAAGAGCAAAGAGCAAAGAGCTAACAGCAAAGAGCTAACAGCAAAGAGCAAAGCGCTAATGAAAAACATAAAAGGTCCGGCGATATTTCTTGCACAGTTCATGGGGGACCAACCTCCATTTGACAACCTCAAGACCATTTGTAAATGGGCGGCGTCACTGGGTTACATCGGCGTACAGATCCCGACGTGGGACGCGCGCTGCATCGACCTTGAGAAAGCTGCCCAAAGCAAGGATTATTGCGATGAATGGAAAGGCACGATCGAATCCTGCGGGCTGCAGGTGACGGAACTCTCCACGCACCTTCAGGGGCAACTCGTGGCGGTGCACCCCGCGTGGAACGAATTGTTCGATGGTTTCGCGCCGAAGGCGGTTCGCGGAAAGCCGAAAGAACGAACGGCATGGGCGGTGAATCAACTGAAGTATGCAGCGAAGGCCAGCAAAAACCTTGGCATTAAAGCGCACGTCACGTTCTCCGGCGCCCTGATGTGGCATACCGTCTACCCGTGGCCGCAGCGCCCGGCAGGACTCGTCGACGACGGTTTCAAGGAACTCGCAAAGCGCTGGCTTCCCATTCTCAACGCGTTCGACAAGGCGGGTGTCGACCTTTGTTACGAGATCCACCCCGGGGAGGACTTGCACGACGGGATTACGTTCGAGCGCTTCTGGGAAGCAACAGGTAAACACAACCGTTGTAACATTCTCTACGACCCGAGCCATTTGGTGCTCCAACAATTGGACTACCTGCAATACATCGACTTCTATCACGAGTTCATCAGGATGTTCCATGTGAAGGATGCGGAATTCAACCCTACAGGTAAGGTGGGCGTCTACGGAGGCTACCAGGACTGGATCAACCGCGCCGGCCGTTTCCGTTCCCTCGGCGATGGCCAGGTGGACTTTAAGTCCATCTTTTCAAAGCTTGCGCAATATGATTTCGACGGATGGGCGGTCCTCGAGTGGGAGTGTTGTATAAAGCATCCCGAGCAGGGTGCAGCCGAGGGCGCAAAATTTATACGGGATCATATGATTCGCGTCACGGAAAAAGCATTTGACGACTTTGCCGGCGCCGGAAAAGATCCGCGTTTGAACAAAAAAGTGTTGGGACTGAATTAATACTAATATCATGAAACGAGTGTATATGTTTATGGCGGCCGCAGCCTTTGTAGCGGCAACGCTTTTATCGTGCGGTGGTGGCCAAAAGGAGCAAGAAACAGCAAACGAGGAGGATCCATACGGCGCTTACGAAACGGCTCCGGCCGAAGAAGCCTCCGCTGACGATCTGATCGCCCAGGGAAAGGCGCTTACCGACAACAGCGATTGCAAAACCTGCCACCATCCGACCAACAAGATTGTCGGTCCTTCACATACTGAAGTCGCGAAGAAATACGATTTCACCCAGGCGAACGTCACCTATCTCGCGGGCAAGATCATCCAGGGCGGGCAGGGTGTATGGGGTGAGATCCCCATGACCGCACATCCCGACCTATCACAATCGGAAGCCGAAAAAATGGCGATGTACGTATTGTCGCTGGACGGCGAGAAACCGCAGGACCTTTAACCACCAACACCTAACCATGACGCAAACCATATCTTTTGTCGTTGCCGCTTTGTTGTTAGCCTCCTGCGCGGCGCCCGTAGCGGAACAGAATACGTTGACGCAGAAAGAAGAAGAGGAAGGCTGGAAGCTTCTGTTCGATGGCAAGTCCACCACAGGATGGCGAAACTTCAACAGCAATACGCTGGGAAGCGCCTGGAAGGTTGCCGATGGGGCGCTGTACCTCGACACGAGCGTCACCGACCAGGAAGAACGCGGCGACATCATGACGCACGGGGAATACGAAGACTTCGAGCTTTCTCTGGAATGGAAGATCGACTCCTGTGGAAATAGCGGGATCATGTACAACGTCGTGGAAGACCCGCGACTTTCGGCGACCTACGAGACCGGACCCGAAATGCAGGTCCTGGACAACACGTGCCATCCTGACGCGAAAATTCAGAAACACCGGGCCGGAGACCTTTACGACCTGATCGCCTGCAGCGAAGAAACCGTGAAGCCTGCCGGGGAATGGAACCGCGTGCGGATCGTCTCCGACAACGCCCGGTATGAATTCTGGTTGAACGACAAGAAAGTCGTGGAGTTTACCATGCACACCCCGGAATGGGACGAAATGGTGAAAAACAGCAAGTTCAGCCAGTGGGCGGATTTTGGAAAAGCCACGAAGGGCCACATCGCCCTTCAGGACCATGGCAACCGCGTCTGGTTCAGAAATATTAAGATCCGGGTTCCGGAGTAGCGAACAAATCGCCACGGTACGCGATCGGCACCTTTTTGCGAATTACCTAACCCCATAACATGAAAGCGAACGTTGTGCTTTTCCTGTTGGCTTGTCTAGTCTTCTCGTGTGCGCCTGAGAAGAAAAAAGTCCTTGTATTTTCAAAGACGGCAGGCTTCAGACACGAATCTATTGAAGACGGCAAGCAGGCCCTCATCAGGCTTGGACAGGAGCACGGTTTTGAAGTCGACACCACGGAAGACGCGTCGCTTTTTCACGAGGAAAATCTTAAGAAATACAACGCCGTCATCTTCCTGAGTACAACGATGAACGTGCTCGACCCCATTCAACAAGGTGACTTCAAACGGTACATCGAAGCGGGTGGAGGTTTTGTCGGTATCCACGCTGCCGCCGACACCGAATACGAATGGCCGTGGTTTGGCAAACTCGTGGGCGCCTGGTTCATGAGCCATCCCCACATTCAGGAGGCCACGCTAACACGCGTCGGCGACTTTGGCGAAAACGCCACACCCGACTCGTGGACCCGCGAGGATGAATGGTACAACTACAAGAAGATCTCCGACCACATCAACGTGATTTACAACCTCGATGAATCCACCTACGAAGGTGGACTGAATGGCGACAAGCATCCCATCTCCTGGTATCACGAATTTTCCGGTGGCAGATCGTTTTACACCGGGCTGGGGCATACCCGGGAAAGTTATGCCGATTCCCTTTTTCTGCGGCATCTGATGGAAGGAATCCGGTACGCCATGGGAGAGGGAAAGCCTGATTACACGAAGGCCCGGTCGCCCCGCGTGCCCGAGGAAAACCGGTTCACCAAAACCGTGCTGGACTTCAACCTGAACGAACCCACCGAGATGACGGTACTGCCTGACGGGAAGATCGTCTTCGTGGAACGCAAGGGCGCCGTTAAGCTGTATACACCCTCGGACGGAGCCGTGAAGACCGTCAATACCTTCAACGTCTTCAACGGTCACGAGGACGGGATGATCGGGATCACCGCCGATCCGAACTTCGAGGAAAATAACTGGCTGTACATTTTTTACGCCCATCCCGAACGCTCGGCAAATGTCTTGTCGCGTTTTGTGTTCAGGGGCGACAGCGTCGACCGCGCTTCGGAGAAGGAATTGCTCGAAGTGCCGACGCAGCGCGAAACCTGCTGTCATACGGGAGGATCACTCGCCTTCGGCCCCGATGGAAACCTCTACGTTTCGACGGGGGACAATTCCAGCCCCTTCGAGTCCAATGGCTACAGTCCGTCCGATGAGCGACCCGGCAGGTCGCCTTTTGACGCGCAAAAATCTGCAGCGAACACCAATGACCTTCGCGGGAAGATCCTGAGGATTCGCCCGCAACCGGATGGGACCTACACGATCCCACAGGGAAATCTTTTTCCTGAAGGCGAACCGGACACTCGCCCGGAGATCTACGTGATGGGATGCCGTAATCCGTACAGGATATCCATCGACGAAAAGACCGGCTACCTGTACTGGGGAGAGGTTGGACCCGACGCCGGCGCGAACGACTCGCTCCGCGGACCGATGGGTTACGATGAACTCAACCAGGCGCGGAAAGCCGGGTTTTTCGGGTGGCCCTACTTCGTGGGTAACAACTATGCCTATGCGCGTTATGACTTTGCCGCGCAGAAACCCGGTGCATTCTGGGATCCCAATGCTCCGCTGAACGTATCGCCCAACAATACCGGCAAGCGCGAGCTCCCCGCGGTTTCACCCGCGTTCATCTGGTATCCCTACGGAAAATCCGACGATTTTCCGATGGTGAAGGAAGGCGCCCGCAACGCCATGGCAGGGCCGGTTTACTACAGCGACAAGTATGAAGGGGTCGAGACTGCTTTTCCCCCGTACTTCGACGGCAAATTGATCTTCTACGATTGGATGCGCAACTTCATGTTCCTCGTCAGCATGGATAAGGAAGGTGATATCGTCGACATGGAACCGTTCATGCCCAATACAACCTTCAACAATATCATGGACCTTGCGTTCGGTCCCGACGGAAAATTGTACATGCTCGAATACGGAACCGGTTGGTTTGCGCAAAATATCGACGCGAGGTTGGTACGCATCGACTACAACAAGGGGAATCGTCCTCCCGTAGCCAGCCTGAGCGCCGACAAGGTCTACGGCGCCGTCCCGCTGACGGTAAATTTCTCCGCGGCCGGCAGTTCGGACGCCGATAGCGACGCGTTGGCGTATACCCTGGTGGTGGATGGCAAAACTTACGACTCCGAAGACGGGCTGTTCTCCGTCACCTTTGACAAACCCGGCGTTTATCAGCCGGAGTTGACCGTTTCCGACGGAGGGGGAATGTCGCATCAGGCGAAACTACAGGTCGTTGCGGGGAATGAGATGCCCGTCGTAAAGGCGGAGATACGTTCCGGAAACAAGACGTTCTTCTTCCCGGGTGCCAGCGTGGCGTACAGCATCGCGGTAACGGACACGGAAGACGGGTCCACGGCATCGGGTGAGATCAACGCTTCCGAGGTGAAGGTGTCCTTTGATTACCTCGAAGGCTTCGATATGACGGGCATTGCCCAGGGTCACCAGATGCCGACGGCCGAGTTGCCCGGGAAGGGATTGATCGATCAGAGTGATTGCAAATCCTGCCACCTGGTCGACCAGCGCTCAGCAGGGCCTAGCTACAGCGAGATTGCCGGTAGGTACGCGGGCCAAAAAGGCAGCGTCGACCAACTGGCGGCGAAGATCATCAAAGGCGGCGCAGGCGTATGGGGTGAGACCGGGATGGCGGCGCATCCGCAGATCAGTGTTGACGATGCCCGGAAAATGGTCGAGTACATTTTGTCGCTGGACAAAAAAGTAACCACGAAGTCACTTCCCCTCAGCGGTACCGTGGTGCCTGCGGCGCAGGAAGGCAGCGGCGCCTACATATTGACCGCGAGTTACTATGACAAGGGCGGTGAAAATCTGCCGTCGGCGAATGCCGCGGCCGCCGTTGTCTTGCGCAGTCCCGTGCTGAAGGCCGAACAAGCCAGCGAACTCAACGTTGTGCGGATTTTCAGATACCAGGAAAACGTCGGATTTGAGAACGTAAAACACAATTCATGGGCGGTGTTCAGGAATGTGGACCTGACCGGGATCAGGGGGGCTGCGATCGGCGCTTTCATCATGCCGGGACAGATGACCGGTGGCAGCGTCGAATTCCGCATCGGAAGTCCTGATGGCGACCTGCTGGGAACGGCGTCGGCTTCCACGCCCGGTATGGTTGCCGCCACCACGCGACTCAAGCCCACGGAAGGGCTCCACGACTTGTACCTGGTGTTCAAAAATCCGGATGCGGGCGATAAGAATCTTTTTTACTTCGGAGAAACACGGCTGCTCAACAAATGAATCTTCACCACCTAAACACCTAATCGTATGAAAAGAAGAGCGTTTATTCAGACTGCGGCGACCGCCACCGCCGGAATGTTCCTGCTCCAGGGGTGCGGGCCGGCAGGCTACAAGAGCCCTGGCCTCCAACTCTACACCTTGCGTGATACGATCACGCAGGATCCAAAAGGCGTTCTTGAGAAGGTGGCAAGCTTCGGATACGAGAACGTCGAAACGTTCGCGTACAACCAGGGAAAAATCTTCGGCATGGATTTCAAGGAATTCGGCGCCTTTGTGAAGGATTTGGGCATGAAGGTAACCAGCGGACACTACGGCCTTAACCAGGCAACGGGTGATGCATGGGAGAAAGCCATTGAGGATGCGAAATCTATCGGACAGGACTACATGGTGGTACCTTACCTGATGGAGGAAGACAGGAAAAACATCGACGACTACAAACGTGTATGCGAAAACCTGAACCGGGCGGGAGAGGCCTGCAACCAGAACGGCATCCGCTTTGGCTATCACAACCACGCATTCGAATTTGAAATGATGGACGGCCAGTTGCCCTTCGACCTGATGCTCGCGGAACTCGACCCGCAACTCGTGCATATCGAGATGGACATATATTGGGTGGTCAGGGCCAACCATGATCCCCTGGCGTACTTTGATAAACACCCCGGCCGGTTTGAACAGTGGCACGTCAAGGACATGGACAAGAATGACCCCGCGCGCAATGCCGACGTTGGCACGGGTAGCATCGACTGGAAGCCGATCTTCGAGAAAGCGGGACAGGCTGGCCTCGAACACTACTATGTCGAGCAGGAAACCTATCCCGGAGAGCCCATTGAGAGTGCCAGGGCCTCCATCGAAAATCTCCGCGAAATAGTTTAGTGCCAGCACGTCGAATTAATTTTCAATGTCGGGTGGAATCATCCGACATTGTTATTTTTACTGGGAATAGCATCCGGCCATGAGAACACTCCTCGTTGTTTTTTGTGTGGTATTTGCGCTCCCTCAGGGCGTTGCCCAACGCATGACGCAAACGATAAGGGGTGAAGTCAGCGACGCCGCCAACGGCATCGCCCTGGAAGGCGCATCGGTGCATGTGCTGAAGCATGGTGAATCCGTAGGATTGGCGACGTCGGCGGCGGACGGCGCCTTTTCAATCGACGTACCAACTGGCCGTTACAGACTTCGGGTCACCTACACCGGATATCATGCCACGGAGCACGAACTCCTTGTCATCGCTGCGAAGGAGTCGACACTGAACATCCGGATGCAGCCCGCCGCGGAGGTGCTGGAGGCGGTGGAAGTCAACGATGCGCTGATCGCGCCTGAACTACCCGGAATGCGGTCCCTTACCATCGAGAAGACGCTGCGGGTGCCCGCGAATTTTTTTGATCCGGTCAGGGTTGCCACCGCCTGGCCCGGGGTCGTGGCCACCAACGATCAGAACAACACCATCATCGTTCGCGGCAATTCGCCGAACGGATTGCTATGGCGCCTCAACGGCCTGGATATTGTCAACCCCAACCATCAGGCTAACGCGGGGACGATCACGGACAAGCCGTCTGCAAATGGCGGCGGCGTGAACATGCTCAGTGCGCAAATGCTGGAGCGTGCAGACTTTTACCTCGGCGCCCTGCCCGCCCAATATGGCAACGTGCTTTCCGGCGTCGTGGATATGAAGCTTCGTGCGGGAAACGCGCGGGAGTTCGAGTATACCGCTCAGGCCAGCCTGATCGGCATTGACCTCGCCGCGGAAGGGCCGTTAGGCGCCGGTGGGCGTACCTCGTTTTTGGCGAACTACCGGTATTCCACGGTGGGGCTACTCTCCCTTGCCGGAATCGATTTCGGCGACGAGGCCATTTATTTTCAGGACCTGTCCATGAACCTCACGCACGAGACCGACGGTGGCGGCGAGTTTTCTCTTTTTGGATTTTGGGGCAACGGCGCCAACACCTTCGAAGCTAAACGCAACGACGAATGGGCGGAAGACAAAGACCGTTACGATATCGACTATGCCTCCGCGACCTACGCGGTCGGCGCCAACTATGAGGCCACGCTTGGCGGTGGAAAATTAGTGGTGGGGGCCGCCTGGTCAGCGGGCGATCACGAAAGGACGGCCGTAGCCTCCCCGCAGGAAAGCGGCCTGGCCTGGTACGTCGTCAATGACAACTTCTCCCGAACGAACGGATTGTTTTCTTCGAAGATCCTCTACCGTCACGCCCTGGGTGAAAAAGCTTCATGGACCGCTGGCGCCGTCGCCAACTATTTGGATAACTCGGTCGCTTCCGACAAAGCGTTCGGGTGCTATACCTGTTCGTTTCGGATGTCGCGCAATTTCGGCGGGACAAGCTCGGGGTGGCTTTACCAACCCTTTGCAAATCTGGGCTTACAATGGACACCGCGTTTCTCCATGGATGCGGGGTTCCGGTACGTGTACTTTTCGTTTAACGGCACCGCATCCGTAGAACCGCGCCTGCTTGCGCGTGTAGCCACCTCGGAGCGATCCACCCTCGAATTTTCGTACAACCTCACCAGCCAGGTACAGAGCCCGCAGCTTTACGCCGCCGTGGGCAATGGCGGCCTTGAGCTGACCAAGGCGCACCGGACGGATGTTTCCTATGCCCGTTTTTTTGGCAAGGGCTTCGAGGCCCGGGCGGGGTTGTTTTATCAACACCTTTTTGACGTCCCCATCGCGTCCTCCGGCTCGGGCAACCTTGGCGCTTTCTCCGCGCTCAACCTTTTGGAAGAACAACCCCCGGGGATGTTGGTGAGCGACGGAAGGGGTGAAAACTACGGGGTCGACGTTACGCTTGAGAAATCATTTTTCGGAAATCATTACTTCATGATCAGCGGCAGCTACTACGAATCAAAGTACGTCGCCGCGGACCACATTGAGCGCGACTCGCGATTTAACGGCAACTTCACCACTACGGCGGTCTATGGTAAGGAGTGGGTCAACAGCGAAAAGAACCGAACGATCGGTTTGAACCTTCGCACGCTCGTGCTGGGCGGATTGCCCGCGCTGCGCGTGGACGTCCCGGCCTCTTCCGATGCCAGCGAAACGATATACACCGCCGACGGCTTTTCCAATAGAATGGACGACTATTTCCGGACCGACATTCGACTTAGCTTCAGGAAGGACAAACCCGGCTATACCCGAACCCTTGCCATCGATATCCAGAATGTAACGAACCGTGAAAATGAGGCTTACGCGTATTTTGATTTCTATCTGAACCAGGTCGTTACCAAACGACAGTTGGGTATTATTCCGGTGCTCGTCTATCGCATTGACTTCTAGTTTATGAAAGTTGTTAACCTCCTGCTTGCCGCGATGTTCCTGATCTTTGCCTTTGTACAGGTGAATGATCCTGACCCCGTCTTATGGATTGTCATTTACGGGCTGGCCGCGGTGTCATGCGTCCTCGCCGCGTTCAGGATGTATTTCCGAATTCCCTTGATCGTTTTGACGGTGTTCCTGGCGGCCTATGCGATTAAGCTCTTGCCCGGCGTAGGCGAATGGCTCAGCCAGGAGAAGCCTTCCATGCTGTTTGATGACGTCGCGAAGATGCAGTATGCGTTTGTAGAGGAAGCGCGGGAATTCCTCGGACTCGCGATCTGCATGGTGGTATTGCTAATGCATCTGATCAGGTCCTACCGTGTTCGCGTCTTACAATGATACCGCAAACGTTTTTGGGTGGTCAATTTTTACCTGCGTATTCTTTTCCTAAATTAAGGGCCTATGAGACACGTCGTCACCTGCCTTTTGGTTTTCCTATTGCTCCCGGGATGCACCGTTCAAAGGGAGCGAATTCCACCCGTAACGTCTATGGAGCAGACTGACGGTAAGATCATCATCTATCAAATGATGACACGGCTTTTTGGCAACAAGGTCGCCGTCAACAAACCCTATGGAACAATTGATGAGAATGGCGTAGGAAAGTTCAATGACATCACATCTCAAGCCCTCAGAGGCATAAAGGAACTCGGTGTCACACACGTTTGGTACACGGGCGTCATTGAGCATGCCGTGCTGACGGACTACACGGCATACGGTATCCCGTTGGATGACGCGGATGTCGTGAAGGGTAGGGCGGGTTCACCGTATGCCATCAAGGACTACTACGACGTCGATCCGGATCTCGCGGAAGACGTTCCGGGCCGCATGCGTGAGTTCGACTCCCTGGTGGCCAGGACCCATGCTGAAGGGCTTAAGGTGATCATCGACTTTGTTCCCAACCACGTTGCGAGGGCCTACAAGTCGGACGCGAAGCCTGCCGGTGTCGACGACCTGGGCGCGTCCGACGACACCACGGTTTCATTCAGTCCTCAAAACAACTTCTATTATCTGCCCGGCGAATCTTTTCGCGTTCCGCGCGACTATAATCCGCTCGGACCCTACTCGGTTCCTTCCGCTGATGGAAGATTTGACGAGACGCCGGCAAAAGCGACTGGCAACGATGTGTTTTCTCCGGCGCCGGGAATTCACGACTGGTTTGAGACCGTCAAGCTCAACTACGGCGTGGATGTTCAGAACGGCCGGACGTCGCATTTCGATCCAACTCCCGACACGTGGTTGAAGATGCGGGATATCCTTCTCTTCTGGGCAGGCAAAGGGGTTGACGGCTTCCGGTGCGACATGAGCGAGATGGTACCCGTCGAATTCTGGAACTGGGTGATCCCTCAGGTGAAGGAAGCAAACCCGGCGATTGTATTCATCGCGGAGATCTACAATCCGGATCAGTATCGCAACTATCTCGATCAGGGTCGGTTTGACTACCTGTATGACAAGGTGCTCTTGTATGATACGTTGCGTCTCCTCGTCAACGGCCAGCGCAGTACCGCGGACATACCTGCTATTCATGAACGATTGAAAGGCATCAACCACCGGATGCTCCACTTTCTGGAAAATCACGATGAGCAGCGCATGGCTTCACCCGCTTTCGCGGGCGGGCCATGGAAGGCCGTGCCGGCGATGGTGATCTCCGCAACTATTGACCGCGGGCCGGTAATGATTTACTTCGGGCAGGAAGTCGGAGAGCCTGGCCGGGGTGTAGAGGGATTCCAGGGTGAGGATGGTAGGACAACGATCTTCGATTATTGGGGTGTCCCCGAACACCAGAAGTGGATGAACGGAGGAAAATTTGATGGCGGGTTGTTAAGTCTTGAACAAAAACAACTTCGGCAATTCTACATCGACCTCCTCAACCTTGCGGCCAGCAACCCCGCGCTGACGCGTGGCGAGTACATCGATCTGACCGCGCACAACCTCCGTGCGGGAAATATTTCGGACAAGGTCCACGCTTTTCTCCGCTTTCATGAGTCACAACGGCTTTTAATCGTAAATAGCTTCAATGTCACTGAAGAACCGATAAAGATCCAGATCCCGGCCGAGGCGTTGTCGGAGATGGGCCTCAATCCAAAGGAGGTTTACATGGGCCGTGATGTCATCTGGAAAGAGATCGAGATTGGCTTCGACAAGGATTTCGCGTTCGAGATGACCCTCAAACCCTACAGCAGTTACATTTTTAAGATAAAATAGCCTATGACGTGGAATGCCCGGGTAAGCGGAGCAGTGATGTTGTGCCTCTTGCTGGCAGCCTGTAACGGCGGAGAGGAGCAAGCCGGCGTGCGGTGGCCGTGGGGGGTGAAGTACGAGGTATTCGTGATGTCGTTTGCCGATGGCGACGGTGACGGCAAGGGAGATTTCAAGGGGCTCACGGCGAAGCTCGGTTACTTTTCCGAACTCGGTGTTAACGGAATCTGGCTGATGCCGATCATGCCCTCCGACACCTACCACAAATATCATGTCATTGACTACAAGAACATCGACGCCGACTACGGTACCCTTGAGGATTTTAAAACTTTCATCGCTGAGGCTCACAAGCGCGATATCCGGGTCATCACGGATTTTGTGATCAATCACACCGGGAACATGCATCCCTGGTTCCTTGAAGCACAGAAGGGAAAGGACAATCCCTACCGCGACTACTATGTATGGGGTACAAGAGATTCCGTGCGCAACGCCCTGCTGCAGGCGGACTCCGTGTACGACTCAGACCGGATGTTCCGCTGGCATCCAGTCAATGGCGATACAACCGCGGAATGCTACTACGGATACTTCAACGAACTCTGCCCCGACCTGAACCTCGACAATCCAAAAGTGAGGGCGGAAATCGTCGATATTGCGCGCTTTTGGCTTGAGGAGGTGAAGGTGGACGGCTTCCGCATGGATGCGGCCCGCCATATCTTTCGCGATGGCCGCGCGGAAGACAATCACGCGTTCTGGATTTGGTTCCGGGAGGAAATGGAGAACATTAAGCCGGACGTTTATCTCGTCGGCGAAGTATGGTCGCCCGCACCGGTGGTGGCGCCGTACCTCCGCGGCCTGCCGTCGCTATTCAACTTTGACCTGGGTTATGCCATTATCCAGGTGGCCGCAGCCGGAAAAGACACCGTCCACCTCGTGGAAAAATACCGTGACATTCGCGAATACTACAGGTCCGTTACCGCCGATTACCTCGATGCAACCTTTGTCAAAAACCACGACCAAACGCGTATACTGACCGAACTCGGGGGAAATATCGACAAAGCGAAGATGACGGCTGCGCTGCTGCTCACGATGCCCGGAACACCGTACATTTATTATGGCGAGGAGATCGGAATGGTCGGCGACAAGCAGGCGACGTTCGAAGTCCAACTGGGACCCGATGTCTTTGTTCGCGAGCCCTTCATCTGGGATGAAACCGGCAGCGATCCCATGGAGGCGGCGTGGCAGCAGCCGCGATACAGTACCGCCGAAACCGTCGTGCCGTTCCGCCGGCAAAAGGATGATCCTGCTTCGTTGTATAATTTCTACAGGAGTCTGGTCCGCTTTAGAAACGGTAGCGCCGCGCTGACGTATGGCGACATCGAAGCTGTCGACGTGCCCGCCGACGAAATCGTCGCCTTCATTCGCCGGCATGAAAATGAAGAAGTTCTCGTAATTCACAATGTATCGGACGTGGAAGTGACCGTGAACCTCGGCGAGGGGGAACGCCGCTTTGAAGCGGTGGAATATTCAACCGCAGGCCGGGTCTCAACCTCGGACGGGACGATAAGGGTACCTGCCTACACCACCATTGTACTTAACGAAGACTAAGATTCAGCATGAGTAAAGACGGACAGGCCAGGGTGATTATCGAGAATGTGCAACCTCAGGTGGATGGTGGCATGCATCCCGCAAAACGCACCGCCGGGGAAAATGTGGTGGTCACCGCCGACATTTTTGCGGACGGACACGATCACCTTCGTGGTGAGGTCCGCTATCGCAGGGAAGGCGCCCGAAAATGGTCTGTGGTGCCGCTCCTGCCCGGCCATAACGATGTTTGGTACGCCAGCTTTCCCGTTGTGGAAAAAGGCTTGTACGCCTTTACGGTAAGGGCCTGGATAGACCACCTTGACTCCTGGTACGATGGCTTCAGGAAAAAGGCCGCTGCCGCTGTTGATGTGCACGTTGAGTTGATGGAGGGTGCTTTGTTGCTGAAAAAACTGGGAGATCCATCGCTTGACAAGGCGATCGCGATACTCGAAGATACGAAGAATCAGGGTCAGGCCATTGCGTTCGTCCTCAGCGCGGAATTTCAGGATATCGTTCACGAACATCCATTGGTGGAGTACCCCACGGAGTTAGGGAGAGAACTGAAGGTCGTCGTTGAGCACAGGAAAGCAAACTTCAGCACCTGGTACGAATTGTTTCCGCGATCGACATCCATGGAAGGCCAGCACGGCACGTTTCGCGATGTGAGCAAGATCCTGCCGCGCATCGCGGCCATGGGGTTCGACGTGTTGTATCTTCCACCGATTCATCCCATCGGGGAGGTTAATCGAAAGGGAAAGAACAACAGCGTGCGGGCCGCCCCCGGAGAGCCCGGATCGCCATGGGCGATCGGAAGTGACGAAGGCGGCCATAAGGCGATTCACCCGCAGCTTGGAACCCTCGACGATTTCAAAAACCTTATCACGGACGCGTCCAGGCATGGCATCGACGTGGCCATGGATATTGCGTTTCAGTGCGCACCGGACCATCCTTATGTGAAGGAACACCCCCAGTGGTTCAGGCAGCGTCCCGACGGGTCGATACAGTACGCTGAAAATCCGCCGAAGAAGTACCAGGACATTTACCCGTTCAACTTTGAAACGGATGACTGGGAAAACCTCTGGGAGGAGTTGAAGTCTGTTTTCTTTTTCTGGATCGACCAGGGCGTGCGCATCTTTCGCGTCGACAACCCGCACACCAAGCCCATCCGGTTCTGGGAATGGGTGATCGGTGAGATCAACAGGAAATATGATGACATCATCTTCCTGTCGGAAGCGTTTACAAGGCCGAAGATCATGGCGTCCCTGGCAAAGGCAGGCTTTACCCAATCGTACACCTATTTCACCTGGCGCGTCAGCAAAGACGAAATCACAGAGTACATGAACGAACTCGTGCACTCGAATTCGCGCAACTACTTCCGTCCGAATTTCTGGCCCAATACGCCGGACATCCTCCCGTACCATCTGCAGCACCAGGGCCAGAATGTTTTCATACTCCGGCTTGCGCTTGCCGCAACCTTGTCGTCAAACTTCGGGATCTATGGCCCGCCATACGAACTTTGCGAAAATCACCCGATCGAAGGCAAAGAGGAGTATTTCAATTCCGAAAAGTACGAGGTCAGGCACTATGACTGGAAGCGTACGAACAGACTGACGGATATTATCACCATCATCAACAAAGCGCGAAAGGAACACCCTGCCCTCCAGTCAACCTGGAACATCGGGTTCTGCCCGATCGAGAACGGGAGCCTCATCGCCTATTTGAAGGCCACGGACGACCTGGATGACATCATTCTCGTGGTGGTCAACCTCGATCCGCACAACCGCCAATGGGGCTATGTGCAGGTCCCCAGGGACCGCCTGAGGCTCGGCGCAAACATCAACCTCAAGGTTCACGATCTCATGACCGATGAGCATTACACCTGGACGCAGGAGTGGAATTATGTGGAGATCGACCCGTTTAAAATGCCTTTTCACTTATTCAGGATCGAAATACACGAATCCAACATGTGACCATGAACGCTGCGTCCAAAAAAACCGAGGCTTTGTGGTTTAAAGATGCGATCATTTACGAACTGCACGTCCGGGCTTTCCACGACAGCAACGGTGACGGTATTGGCGATTTTCAGGGTCTGATTCAAAAGCTGGACTACCTGGAAGACCTGGGTATCGACACCCTCTGGCTGCTGCCCTTCTACCCGTCGCCGTTGAAAGACGACGGTTTCGACGTTACCGACTACTACGAGGTTCATGCCGACTACGGCACGCTCGCAGACTTCAAACAATTTTTGAAGGAAGCGCATCGGCGCGGCATACGCGTGATCACCGAACTTGTCCTCAACCACACCTCGGACCAGCATCCGTGGTTCAGGAAGGCTAAACGATCGAAACCGGGCTCCCGCGCCCGTGAATTCTATGTCTGGAGCGACAGTCCCGAGAAGTACGGCGATGCTCGGGTAATTTTTGCCGATGAGGGATCCACAAACTGGACCTACGACCCGGAGGCAAAGGCCTACTACTGGCATCGGTATTACCGCCACCAGCCGGAGTTGAATTATGACAATCCGGAGGTGCACCTGGAAATAATCAAGATCGTTGACTTCTGGTTGAAATTGGGAGTTGACGGTTTCAGGTTATCGTCGGTGCCTTTTCTTTATGAGGAGGAGGGTACGAGTTGCGAGAACCTGCCACAGACACACGCTTTTCTCCGGAAGCTGAGGGGGCACATCGACAAACAGTACAAGAGCCGGATACTTATCGCGGAAGCGAACCTTTGGCCGGAGGATGCGGCGGCTTATTTCGGCGATGGCGCCGAGTGTCACATGAACTTCCATTATCCGTTGATGCCCCGGCTTTTCCTCGCCTTGCGGACGGAAGACAGTTTCCCCATTGTGGACATCATGGAGCAAACGCCCGCGACGCCGTCCAACAGCCAATGGGCGCTTTTCCTGCGGAATCACGATGAGCTGGGCCTCGAGATGGTAACGGAGGAAGAAAAGGATTACCTGTTCAAGGCCTATGGCACCGATCCCCACACGAAGTTCAATGTCGGCATACGCCGCAGGCTCGCGCCCCTGCTGAACAATGACCGCAGGAAGATGGAATTGCTTTACGCGATACTTTTTTCCTTGCCGGGAACGCCGGTGTTGTACTATGGCGACGAGATCGGCATGGGTGACAACGTTTACCTCGGCGATCGCTTCGGCGTGCGCACACCCATGCAATGGAACATGAACCTGAACGCGGGCTTTTCGCCTGCAAATCCCCAGCGGCTTTATCTTCCCGTGATCACCGACCCGGTCTACCGCTATGAGTCGGTGAATGTTGCCACGCAGGAGGAGAACCCGTCATCGTTGCTCTGGTGGTTGAAGCACGTGGTGGCTATGCGAAAGCGGTTGAACATCTTCGGCCGCGGCGACATCAGCTTCCTGGAAAGTTCCAACGCCAAGGTGTTGTGCTACGCCCGCGCGTGGGAGAACCAGCGCGTCATCATCGTCGCCAACCTTTCCCAGTTTTCACAGGCGGCCACCCTGGACCTGAAGGCTTTCCGGGACGCCGACATCACCGAGGTGTTCAGCCAGAATCGCTTCATGAACGTCGGGGAAGGGCAATATCCGATTACCCTCGGGCCTTACGGTTATTTTTGGTTTCAGGTCGACGCCGCCGACGACAAGCGCGACGCCGGTGGGGAGTTGCCTCTATTGCACACGGACGTTTCATGGGAGCGACTGTTCGACCACTACAACGAAGTTCGGCAGTTTGAGCGTGCCCTGCTTCCGCCGTTCCTGAAGAAGTGCCGATGGTTTGGCGGAAAGGCCAAAACGATCAGCAAGGTCACGGTTCAAAAAACGATTCAACTCAAGGTGGGCGGGGACACGCATTTCCTGACGATCATTGAGGTCCATTACGTGCAACGACTTCCGGAACTTTATTTTCTTCCCCTGACCTTCGTACCCGCCGACACCATTCTCGAACGCGTCGAATACACCGCGCAGAGCGTGGTCTGCCGCGCGGAAATTCAGGGAGGGCCTGGCTTTGTGATGGACAGCAGCTACGACCGCAACTTCAGGGATTTCCTGTTCGCGGGGATGGCCAGGGCATTGCGGGTGAAGGGCGATGGTGGCGTATTGGAATTCAATGCCGGGGTTTTCGCAAAGCTGGATGTGACCGGCCTTGAATCTAAAATACTGAAGGCCGATCAAAGCAACACGGCGATCATCTTCAATGATCGGTATTTTTTCAAATTCTATCGGAAGCTGGAAAAGGAAGTCAATCCGGACCTCGAGATTGTTCGCTACCTGACCGAACACACTTCGTTTGCCAATTCCCCGCGCTATGCCGGCAGCGTCGCCTATAAAGATGCCGATGGAAAGGTGATGGTATTGGGACTCCTGCAGGAGAAAGTAGAAAACCAGGGCGAGGCGTGGGGGATGTCCATTGATTCCGTGGGCCGCTATTTCGAGCGCGTTATCACCAGGGGAAGGAACAGCCCCTTTCCGCCACTGCTCAATAAGGCCGCCATCGCCTTTGAAGAGGCGCCGGAAATGATACAGGAATTTGTCGGGCGGGGATTCTACGAGCGCGTGGTGCGTCTGGGACAACGCACGGCCGAAATGCACCTCGCATTGGCTTCCGGCACCGCTGACCCGGATTTTGCACCAGAGCCGTTCACCGCGAACTATCAGCGCGCGTTGTATTCATCCCTTCGCAAGCTGTTGCGCGACCGTTTTGCGCTGCTGGAAACCTCCTTGAAGCGACTTGAGCCGTCGATTCACGACCTGG
This sequence comes from uncultured Roseivirgaceae bacterium, assembly GCA_964551035.1. Taxonomy (GTDB): domain Bacteria; phylum Bacteroidota; class Bacteroidia; order Cytophagales; family Cyclobacteriaceae; genus Chryseosolibacter. The sequence continues at coordinate 24,061 of CAZKBK010000035.1, forward strand.
CACGTGAAATATTGGGCCAGGAAGAGACCATCCTGGAGGCATTTAGCGAAATCTATAAAGCTAAGATTAGCGCCGTGAGGACCAGAATCCACGGCGATTTTCACCTCGGACAAGTGCTCTTTACCGGGAAGGATTTTGTGATCATCGATTTCGAAGGTGAGCCCGGCTTTTCGTTTAGTGAACGCCGGTTGAAGAAAAGCCCCTTGAAGGACGTTGCGGGCATGATGCGGTCGTTTCATTACGCCGCTTTTGGTAAACTCCTGCTCAATGAGAATTATCGTGAACGGGAGATGGCGCTCCTCGAGCAGGCCGCGGAACAGTGGCAGCATTACATCGGGCGTTTTTACCTCGGCGCGTACATGGAGCGGGTCGGCATGGGCACGAATCTTTCGGTAGACCATGAAATATTAATCCGTACATTCCTGATGGAAAAAGCAATCTATGAACTTGGGTATGAGCTTAACGGCCGTCCGGACTGGGCGATCGTGCCCCTGCGCGGAATTCACTACCTGGTAAACCGGTATATCCGCGAGCGCGAGCAAAAGCGTCCCCGGAAAGCATAGACGTGTTCATCTTTAACCGCCTGACAAACCATGGATAAACGATCAAGCAACGCAGCCACCGTTGACACGGCCTTTAGCCTGCTGTCAGATTTCGACATCCACCTGTTCAAGAGTGGCAAGCACTTCAAACTCTACGAGAAACTGGGCGCGCACGTTGTCAGCCACCTCGGGCAGGAAGGAACTTACTTTGCGGTTTGGGCACCGAACGCGCGTGCCATCTCGGTGATCGGCAATTTTAACCATTGGCAGTCGGGAAGACATGTGCTGAACCCGCGGTGGGACCAGTCCGGAATATGGGAAGGATTCTTTCCCGATATTCAGCACGGGGAGGCGTACAAGTACGCCATACATTCCCAAACGGGGGAGACCTTCGACAAAGCGGATCCGTTTGCGACCTATTGCGAAACGCCTCCGCGCACCGCGTCAATCGTGTGGGAACCCAAGTACACGTGGAAAGATGCCGACTGGCTCGGCGAACGCAAACGCAACGCGGGCAAACCCGCTCCATATTCGGTCTATGAGGTGCACATTGGTTCGTGGCGGAAGAAGCTGGAGGAAGGGGGGCGCTTTCTTACCTATCCGGAGCTCGCGCATGAACTCGTTCAATACGTGCAAGACCTGGGTTTTACCCATGTGGAATTTCTTCCCTTGATGGAGCACCCCTTCTATGGCTCATGGGGTTACCAGATCACCGGTTACTTCGCGCCGTCAAGCCGGTATGGCAGCCCGTCGGACCTGATGTACATGATCGACTGCTTTCACCAGGCGGGAATTGGTGTCATCCTCGATTGGGTGCCCTCGCATTTTCCGGGAGACATCCATGGACTTTACAAGTTCGACGGCACGTTTCTCTACGAGCACGCCGACCCCAGAAAGGGCTTCCACCCGGACTGGAAGAGTTACATTTTCAACTACGGCCGCAATGAGGTCCGCAGCTTCCTTATCAGCAACGCATTGTTTTGGCTGGAACAATACCACGTGGACGGACTGCGTGTTGATGCGGTGGCATCGATGCTCTACCTCGACTATTCGCGCCAGGCCGGTGAGTGGATCCCCAATCAATACGGCGGCAACGAAAACCTCGAAGCCATCAGCTTCCTGAAGGAAATGAACGAAGTGGTGTACGGCACTTTCCCCGATGTGATCACCATCGCGGAAGAGTCGACTTCATGGTCGGGTGTGTCGAAGCCGACCTATCTCGGCGGCCTTGGCTTCGGACAGAAGTGGATGATGGGCTGGATGCATGACAGCCTGCACTATTTTAAACTCGATTCGATCCACAGGAAATACCATCAGAATGAGATCACGTTCAGCATCATGTATGCGTTCACGGAGAACTTTATGCTTCCGCTTTCCCACGATGAGGTCGTGCACGGAAAGGGATCCCTGCTTGGCCGCATGCCCGGTGACGAATGGCGGAAATTTGCGAACCTCCGCTTGCTCTTTGGATACATGTTCAGCCACCCGGGAACGAAGTTGATCTTTATGGGTGGAGAATTCGGCCAAAGTTCCGAGTGGAATCATGACAAGGGACTCGACTGGCACCTGCTCGATTATCCCCTGCATCGCGGCATCTCGACGGTTCTGCGTGACCTCAATCACCTGTACCGGTCGGAGCCGGCGCTCTACGCCCACCAGTTTGAGCAGCGTGGTTTTCAGTGGATCGACTATGCCGATCGCGAAAGCAGTGTCATCGCCTATCAGCGGGAAGGCAACAACAAGGAGGACCTGTTGATCGTGGTGTGTAACTTCACCCCCGAGGTGCGCAACCCGTACAGGGTCGGCGTTCCATTCCGCGGAAAATGGAAAGAAGTGTTCAACTCCGACGATCCGAAATACCACGGCAGTGGCGTCCTCAACCAGGGCATGCTGATGACCTCGCCTGTAAAATTCCATGGCAGGGATTATTCAGTTTCCCTAACTTTGCCGCCTCTTGCCCTTTCCATACTCAAGCTCGAAAAGGAAATAACCGAGTTTGAACTGGACGAAATAGGCTCCTGATTCGTTGAACCAATTTGCATGTGGGCCGGGAGTAATGATGCTCCGCCCAGAAAACCGTTAACGCGAACCACGCTTGGAAAAATATATATGTATTCACGGGCATTTTTACCAGCCCCCGCGGGAAAATGCCTGGCTTGAAGTCATTGAAGTGCAGGATTCGGCGCACCCTTACCACGACTGGAATGAACGCGTGACGGCCGAGTGCTATGGTCCCAACAGCGCATCCCGCATCCTCGACGCAAAGGGCGTTATTCAGAAAATCACCAACAATTATTCACGTATCAGCTTCAACTTCGGCGCTACCTTGCTTTCATGGATGGAAATATACGATCCGGAGACCTATGGCGCCATCCTGCAGGCCGACCGCGACAGCGTGGAGAATTTTGGAGGCCACGGCTCGGCCGTTGCGCAAGTGTACAACCACATGATCATGCCGCTGGCCAACCAGCGGGACAAGGAAACGCAGATCATTTGGGGTATTCGCGATTTTGAATACCGGTTCAACCGCCAACCGGAGGGGATGTGGCTGGCGGAAACGGCGGTGGACGTGGAGACACTGGAATTGCTGGCCACCCACGGTATCAAATTCACCATACTTGCTCCGCGTCAGGCCAGGGCGTTTCGCAAGATCGGCGAAGCGGCGTGGACCTCCACCAACCAAAAGCACATTGACTCCAGACGGCCGTACCGGTTTGCGCTGCCGTCCGGCAAATCCATCGTCTTGTTCTTTTACGACGGCGATATTTCACAGGCTGTCGCTTTTAATGGCCTTCTTAACGACGGCAAAAAGTTCGCCGAGCGGCTGGTCGAAAGTGCAAGTCCGGCGAGCACTGAACCCCAGCTCGCACACATCGCGACAGACGGCGAGACGTACGGCCATCACCATAAGCACGGCGACATGGCCCTCGCGTTTTGCCTCGACAATATCGATCGTACCAACACGATAAAGCTGACAAACTACTCGCAGTTTCTGGCTGCGCATGAACCCGCTTACGAGGCGTTGATTCACGAGAACAGCAGCTGGAGTTGCGCGCACGGAATTGAACGCTGGCGCGACGACTGCGGATGTAACACGGGCGGGAAGCCTGACTGGCATCAAAAGTGGAGAAAGCCCCTACGGGAAGCGCTGGATTGGTTGCGGGACGAACTGGAACAAATCTACACGCGGGAGGCGTCATCCTTCCTCCATGATCCCTGGGCGGCGAGAAACGATTACGTCAATGTCATCCTCAGGCGAAATGATGACACCATCAAGAAATTTCTGCGTGACCATTGTTCGCGAAACGTGGAAACGAACCACGTCATGCGGCTCATGGAAGTTCAACGCAATGCCATGTTGATGTACACGAGTTGCGGGTGGTTCTTCGACGAGGTTTCCGGCATAGAGACGACGCAAATCATGCAGTACGCATGCCGGGCGATGCAGCTCATCAGCCAGGTAACGGAGAATAACCTGGAGGACCGGTTCAGGAAGATGCTGGAGGATGTCCCGAGCAACGTTCCCGGCCTGCAAAATGCAGCCAACATTTACAACCGGTACGTCATCCCCTCAAAGATCGACCTGAAACGCGTGGGCATGCATTATGCCGTGGCCTCGGTTTTTGAGGATGATCCCGATGCTTTTCCGATCTACAATTACACCACCGCCAACGAGGTCTTCGTCCGAAAAGAAGCCGGCGAGCAAAAGCTCTCGGTCGGCATTACTCGCGTGAAGTCGAATGTAACAAGAACCGAACAGCGATTTGCGTTTGCCGTGATCTACATGGGCAAACACAACATCATTGGGAATATCTCCCTGGAAATGGAGGACGACAAGTTCGCGAGCATGCAGATGCGCATGGTCACCGCATTCGAGGAGGGGAGGCTGGGCGACATTATCGGGTTGATGCAAACCTATTTTGGGCCGGAGAAGTACACCATATGGCAACTCTTTCAGGATGAAAAACGGAAGGTCTTAAATCATATTACAGAGCAGAGCATGCTTGAGCTGGAAGACTCGCTCCGCCGGGTTTACAATCGCGACTACCCGCTCGTCACGGCGCTCCATCACAATGGCATACCCATCCCCAATGCCTATCGCGCAAGCTTTGAGTACATCCTTAACGTTGACCTGGTTCAATGCTTTCTTACGGACAAGATCAACCTTCGCCAGGTGGAGCGCATCATGACCGAGCTGGTGAAATGGGATCTCCGAATCGAGGACCCGGGAAAGGTTGAACGTTTTGCCGGGGACAGTATTTTTAAAGAACTTAAGCGCATCGCCGCCGAGGGGGAGAGTATGAAGCGCATCGAGCGGCTGAACCGCTTGTTCCCCCTAATGGTCCGGTTCAACCTGCGTCCGAACCTTTACAAAAGCCAGAACCTCTTTTTCGAAATTTCGAGGGATTTGATCGATAACGATGGGAGATCGCCCGAGTGGAGAAAGGAATTTGCGCGGCTGGGAGACAACCTGGGCGTCAAAGTGGCGTGACCCTGGCATGAAATGCTTATCGCAATATCGCGACTATGCCGCGATACCTTGTTCTCGACACCGCCGGGTTGAACTCGATCGTGTAGTAGTACGTCCCTGACGGCAAGGCTTCACCATCGAGACTTCCGTCCCATGCTTGCTCGAAACCCGTGGTTTCAAAAAGGAGATAACCGCCGGTGTTGTAAACGCGGATCACCGCGTCACCGAGTTTGTCGGAATTCTTGAGCGGCCGGATGATCCAGGTGTCATTGGCCATGTCGCCATTGGGCGTAAATGCCGTGGGAATGTCGAGGTCAACGATGATATCATCTCCGTTGACAATGCGTTCCACCCGTTTGCTGGTTGCTTCACCGTCGCTGACCTGGATGAAGATGATCTTCGATTCGTCGGGTCCCTGGTAAGCGGCCACGCGGTTGTAACGAACCGAGCGTATCTGCGCAACGTACTCGCTAATGGGCGCATCGCCCGTAAGGGTCATCGTTCCACGTGCAACGTCGAAGGCCACGTCAAGAACTTCGGTACTTCGGTCGGACAGGAGTTGGTCGACGCCCGGACGGTACCGCGGCGGATGAAAATAAATGACCGCTTGCGAGAGACTATCGTCGTCGACATCATCGACTTCAATGACTTCGGTGACGGGCAGCGTTACACCTGCGTCAAAGTCCAGCGGTTCCTCTTCAAAGTTTGTAATTATTGGGGGATCGTTCACCGGCTGCACGTCGATCCGGAAAGGGTAAACACTTCCATCTTCATAGCCATCGTTTGCCACGATGTTGACCGACAATGGCCCCGCAAAGTCAGGGACCGGCGTTACCCGGTTTCCCTCTGCCGAATAGTCCGCCCCCTTCAGGACCTTGATCATAAAGCCGTCGGGATAGGCGTTGTCGCTGTCGCTGACGGTGATGTCTGAAAGCGCAATGGTGTAGGTCCCATCTTCTGGAATGGTGACCTCGCGCTGTGACGTGATGTCCGGGGCGTCGTTTACGCGGATGATGGTGACCTTGAAACCGAAGGTTTCCGAATCGGTCTGACCATCGTTCACGCGGATGCGTACAACCAACGCTCCGGCGAAATCCGACGATGGCGTAACATGGTTGGCCGATGCCGTGTAGGTGTTGTTTTCGGAAGGGAGTATCTTCAGGGAGAAATCCCGGGGGTAATCGTCGTCGGGGTCTTTCACCTCGAGGGACTCAAGGGGGATAGCGAATGTTTCATGTTGATCGGCCTGCATGCTGTTTTGTCCGGTGATTACCGGAGGATCGTTGACCGGGGTGACGTTGATCTTCAGCTCGTACCAGTCGCTGTATGCCTCGGCATCCGCCACGCGCACGGGCACACGGAGGGTGCCATTGAAGTCTTTCCCGGGCGTGATGGAATTTCCTGCCCGGGAAAAATGGCTTCCGTCGGCCACCTCCATGGTGAATTCGTGGCTATCCGGATCGTGGATGTTGAGATGGTTGATCGATATGGTGATGGATTCTTCCTCGGGTGTACCGAGGTCGGTTTGCGAGGTGATGAGCGGTGGGTCGTTGACAGGCCTGACCTCGACGCGCAATCCATACTTTGCACTTTTCCGGTCTCCGTCCCGCACGGTTACGGGCACGGTGAGAATGCCATGAAAATCCCGCCGCGGAAAGACGGTGTTGTCATTCACTTCATAGTGCTCGCCTTTGTGTAGTTCGAGGCTGAACCCCCAGGGGTACCACCAACTGTCGGTTTCCACTTCCAGGTCCGACAAGCGAATGGTTACCGGTTCATCCTCATTGGTGATAATCTCATCCTGCCCGACAATTACCGGCCGGTCCCGGTGCCGGTCATCATCCTGCGAAGCAGCCGTAAAGGGCAGGATTACAACAAGGTGAACTACAATTATTCTCCAGCACACGGCAAAGGAACGACTAATTGTATGCCAGGAGAGAATGACGAGTTACAAGTTACGAATTACGAATGTGGGTCCCGCTGGTTGAAACAGAAGTTGCGTCTTGCCGAGGCCGACGCGGCGTCATCCCTTACTCATTCGTCATTCGTCATTCGCAATTCGTAATTTGAATCACGCCCTTACTTTCTCGAACTGTCGTTCCCGGTTGTCGAGGTAATTCCAGACCAGGCTGCTGGCGCCCAGGATAGGAGCGGCCTGGTTTTGCAAGCCGGAGGGAAGCACTTTTACCTTGCCGCGGAATAAGGGCATGAGGTTCGCTTCCATGTGCCGGATGGTGGGTTTGAAGATGAGATCGCCGGCGAGGGAAAGCCCGCCGAAAAGAAAGATCGCCTCGGGGTCGGTATGCACGACGGTTTCGGCGAGTTTCATGCCGAGGATACGCCCGGTATATTCGAAGGCGGCCAGTGCAACGATATCGCCGCGGATAGCCGCCTCTGTGATCATTTTGGTGTTGAGGTTGTCAAAGCTGATGCCCCGCAGCTCGCTGGGTTCAAGGTGGTCGGCGAGCAGTTTGTAGACGGTTCTCTTGATGCCGGTGGCGGAGACATAAGTCTCGAGGCATCCGCGCTTCCCGCAATTGCACCAACGGCCGGCGGGGTTGACGGAGGTGTGCCCGACTTCGCCGGCGATGCCGTGCTTGCCGTTGAGCAACTGTCCGTTGGCTACGAACCCCGAACCCAGGCCCGTGCCGAGTGTGATCACGATGAAGTCCTTCATACCCTTCGCCGCGCCGTACACCATTTCGCCTACAGCCGCCGCGTTGGCGTCGTTGGTGATGATAGCCGGGATATTGAACTCTTCCCGCAGCATTTCGGCAAGGGGGATAATCCCCTTCCATTTGAGGTTTGTCGCGCGCTCGATGGTACCCTTGTAATAGTTGCCGTTTGCCGCCCCGACGCCGATTCCAAGGATCTTGTTTTCTTCCTTGACGCCGCCGATCGCCTCCCGAAGGGCGGCGGCAAGGGCGTCAAAATAATCCTTAAACGCTTCATATTGCGCCGTTGAAATACGGGCTTGAAATACAACGTTGCCCTCGCGGTCTACGATTCCGTATTTGGTGTTCGTTCCTCCAATGTCGATGCCTACGGTTAATTCTCTCATGGATGGTTCCAGGTTTTAGATGGACAGGATCCTCGCAATCCTCAGCGACTCACTGTCGATTTCATGCCTTCCGGTCATGATGCTGTTAAAGTCGTTGTATACAACCTTATTTTCGCGAATGCCCGCCATGACATCTTTATGCCCCTGGAGCAGGCCTTCTACAGCGGCAATACCCATGCGGCTGGCCAGCACGCGGTCGAAATAGGTTGGTGAACCACCTCGCTGCAGGTGGCCGAGAATGGTTACCTTGATGTCGAAGTACGAAGATCGTTCCTTTACTTTGGTGGCAAGGGCATTCGCGTCTCCGATCTTTGATCCTTCAGCGACGACGATAAGGTTCGATTTTTTCGACGTTTCTTTTTCCGCGCCCAGGAGACTATACAATTCGTCGAAAGTCATGTTCTCTTCCGGAATAATGATCGCTGTGGCGCCACCGGCAATTCCGCTGTTGATGGCGATATAGCCGGAATTCCTGCCCATGACCTCGACGAAAAACAACCGGTTATGCGACAACGCGGTATCCCTGATCTTATCGATTGCTTCCACGGCCGTATTGGTGGCGGTGTCATAGCCAATGGTGTAGTCGGTGCCTGGGAGGTCATTGTCGATCGTGCCGGGAATGCACACCGAAGGAATGCCAAACTCTTCGTAGAATTTGTGGAGGCCGGTGAAGGTTCCATCGCCGCCGATGGCGACAAGCGCATCGATGCCCTGCTCCCTGACCTGTTCGTAGGCGTTGCGTCGACCCGCTTCGGTGCGAAACTCCTTGCTCCGTGCCGACTTGAGAATTGTTCCGCCTCGCTGAATAATGTTGCCCACCGACCGTGCGCCGAGTTTTACAAAATCACCTTCAATCATCCCCTCGTAGCCTCGCATGATCCCGAAGGCTTCCTTCTTGTAGTAGGTGCAGGCGCGAACAACGGCGCGAATGGCGGCATTCATCCCCGGGGCATCACCGCCTGACGTGAACACGCCGATCTTCCGAATATTATTCTCCATTAAGTGCTGTAATCCTCCAAAAATAGCGGATGAGTATCACTTTACCATAACGAAAATAATTAACTGAACTTCAAACGTTTGAAATAGTTGATCAGGCCGTTGGTCGAACTGTCGTGAGTCGTGACGGCGTCGGCGCCGGTGAGTTCGGGAAGGATTTTCTTTGCCAGGACTTTACCAAGCTCCACTCCCCACTGGTCAAAACTGAAGATGTTCCAGATGACGCCCTGGGTGAAGATCTTGTGCTCGTACATGGCGATCAAGCTTCCCAGCGTGCGGGGCGTCAGTTGTTTGAAAAGGATGCTGTTGCTGGGCCGGTTGCCCTCGAAGACACGGTAGGGCGCATGCCACTTGATGTCGTCATGATGCATTCCCGAATTCCGCAGCTCGGCGACTACCTCGTCATAGGTTTTTCCGTTCATCAGCGCTTCTGGCTGGGCAAAAAAGTTCGACAGCAGTTTCTGGTGATGATCACCCAAAGGATTATGACTGACTGCCGGTGCCAGGAAATCACAGGGGACCAGTTTCGTCCCTTGATGAATGAGTTGGTAAAAGGCGTGCTGCCCGTTGGTTCCCGGCTCGCCCCAAATGACAGGCCCCGTCTGGTGCATGACAGGCTGCCCGTTCCGGTCGATAAACTTGCCGTTGCTTTCCATGTTACCCTGCTGGAAGTAGGCGGCAAACCGGTGAAGGTACTGATCGTAGGGAAGAATTGCTTCGGAAGCGGCGTTGAAGAAGTTGTTGTACCAAATGCCGAGCAAGGCAAGGAGCACGGGAATATTCTTCTCGAACGGTTCATCCTTGAAATGGTTGTCCATGGCGTGCGCGCCTTCGAGCATTTCGACGAAGCGGTCGTAGCCAACGGTACATGCAATGGACACTCCGATCGACGACCACAAAGAGTAGCGGCCACCCACCCAATCCCAAAACACAAGCATGTTCTCCGGAGCGATGCCGAATGCGGTCACTTCTTTTTCGTTGGTCGATACCGCGACGAAATGCTTTGCAACGTCTCCCTTTCCATCCGTTTTCCCGAGGAACCATTCCCGCGCGGATGCCGCATTCGTCATAGTCTCCTGCGTGGTGAACGTTTTGGATGCAATGACAAACAGCGTGGTCTCGGGATCGAGCGCCCGCACCGTTTCGGCGAGGTGTGTACCGTCGACATTAGAGACAAAGTGCGGAGTGATGCTGGTCCAGTAGGGGCGAAGGGCTTCGGTCACCATGAAGGGCCCGAGGTCGGAGCCGCCGATGCCAATGTTGACCACGTCGGTGATCCGTTTTCCCGAGTAACCCTTCCAGTCTCCGGACAGTACTTGCCCGGAGAAACGCTTCATTTGCTCAAGAACCTGGTTGACCCCGGGCATCACGTCAGTTCCGTCTACGACGACTGGCGTATTCGCGCGGTTCCGCAAGGCGGTATGCAGCACCGCGCGGTTTTCGGTCTGGTTGATCTTTTCCCCTCTGAACATCGCCGCGATCGCATTGCCCAGCTCACATTCGTGGGCGAGTTCAACGAGGGCAGCCATCGTCTCTTTGTTGACCAGGTTCTTGGAGTAGTCGACAAGAATATCCTCGAATTCAACCGTATAGTGACTGAAACGATCGGGTTCGTCGGCGAACAGTTCACGCATGTGCGTGGCCTGCATGGCCATGAAGATCATCTCAAGTTTACGCCACGCCAGGGTCTCGGTCGGATTGTGTTTCGGAAACATAGGATTGGGTTAGTGCGAATGACGAGTTACGAATTACGAATGACGAGTTACGAATTACGAATGACGAATTAAATGACGAACAGTGAATTGCGAATGAATCAACCGCGACTAAAGTCGAATGTCAAATTTACGTCCGCCTTCCGATTTGCCGGAGGTATTCATCTTTATTTCTTGAACTTATTCACCAGCATGGCCAGCTTCTCATCCATGCTCATTTCCTTTTCGCGACTTTGCTTTCGGGAAGACGGTCCTTTGCGTTTGGGTTGTTCGCCGGGCTGTGCAAACGGGTCACTTTTCATGGATAAGCCGATACGCTTGCGCGGGATGTCGACCTCTACAACGGTCACCTGAACTTTTTGCTGAACGGTCACCACGTCTGTGGGGTCCTTGACAAAATTATCCGACAAGTGGCTGATGTGGACGAGGCCATCCTGGTGAACGCCCACGTCGACAAACGCTCCAAAGTTCGTGACGTTGGTAACGATGCCCGGAAGTTTCATACCCACAGCCAGGTCGCCGATCGCATTTACGCCTTCCGTAAAACTGAAAACCTCGAACGTTTCCCTGGGGTCACGCCCGGGCTTCTCCAATTCTTCCACAATATCGTTAAGCGTTGGAAGGCCGACCTTGTCGGTTACGTATTTGCTAAGGTCAAGGTTCTTCCGCAATTCCGGGCTTGTCATCAGGTCGCTCACGGAGCAGTTGAGGTCCGCGGCCATTTTACTGACCACGGGATAGCTCTCCGGATGGACGGCGCTTGCGTCGAGCGGGTTTTCGGCGTCATAAATACGGAGGAACCCGGCGGCCTGTTCAAATACTTTTTCACCCAGACGCGGTACCTTCATAAGCGAGTCGCGGTCGGCGAAGGGGCCGTTCTGGTTGCGGTATTCGACAATGTTTCTGGCAAGCGCGGGGCTGAGGCCGGACACGTAGGAAAGCAATTCCTTGCTCGCCGTGTTGACTTCCACGCCGACCGAGTTCACACAACTTAACACCACGTCGTCGAGTCCCAGCTTGAGCCTGCCCTGGTCTACGTCATGCTGGTACTGTCCGACGCCGATGGATTTCGGATCGATCTTGACAAGCTCGGCCAGGGGATCCATCAGGCGCCTTCCGATAGAGACGGCGCCGCGGACCGTTACGTCTTTGTCCGGGAACTCATCCCGCGCTACCTCCGACGCGGAATAGACCGATGCGCCGCTCTCGTTCACCATTACGACAACCACCTTGTTACTCAGCGCAAGCGACTTGACAAACGATTCTGTCTCGCGGCTGGCCGTACCGTTCCCGATGGCCACCGCCTCGATGTTATATTTTTCCACCAGGGATTTTACGAGGGCGCCGGCCTTCACACGATCGCGTTGGGGTTCGTTAGGATAGATGGTGTCGTGATGGAGGAGTTTTCCCTGTTGGTCGAGACAAACGAGTTTGCACCCCGTCCTGAATCCCGGGTCGAGGGCGAGGACATTCTTCTGCCCCAATGGAGCGGAAAGCAAGAGTTCGCGCAGGTTGGCGGCAAATACCTTGATGGCTTCTTCGTCGGCTCTCATTTTCGTCTCCATCCGGATTTCGGTTTCGAGTGAAGGACGCAGCAGCCGCTTGTAGGAGTCGGTGATGGCCAGTTTTACCTGCCCGGCTGCATCGTTGTCAGCCTTTACGAATTGGCGTTCAATGAGGCCAATGGCGGCTTCTTCGGCGGGGAAAATGTCCAGTGAAAGCACGCCTTCCTTTTCTCCGCGGCGGAGGGCAAGCAGCCGGTGGGAGGGCGTCTTTGAGATGGGCTCCTTCCACTCGAAATAGTCCTTATACTTTTGTCCCTCGGCTTCTTTCCCTTTGAGCACTTTTGACTCGATAACGCCTTCCTTCCAAAAAAGATCGCGTACCTGCTTGCGGGTTTCCGGGTGTTCACTGATCCATTCGGCGATGATGTCGCGTGCGCCATCCAGTGCTTCGCGGTGTTCACCCACGCCTTTCCCGGCATCAACGAAGGCGGTTGCCTCCTGCTCCAGAGCGAAGTTTCCCTGTTCGAAGATCCGTTGTGCCAGGGGTTCGAGCCCCTTTTCCCGCGCGACCGATGCGCGCGTTTTCCTTTTTGGTTTGAAGGGAAGATAAATATCCTCCAGTTCCGCAAGGGAAGCGCTGCCGACAATCGCCTGCATCAGTTCAGGGGTGAGTTTGCCCTGCTTTTCGATCGACGAAATCACCGACTCGCGGCGCTTGTCCAGTTCGCGGAGCTGTTCCAAACGGTCCCGGACATTGGCGATCATCACCTCGTCCATGCTGCCGGTGCGTTCTTTCCGGTAACGTGAAATGAATGGGATCGTCGCGCCCTCAGCCAAAAGGTCGGTGACGGCGGTTACGAACTTTAATTGAAGCGTGAATTCCTTGGAGATCTGATTCGTCCAGCGCGATACGTTTTCCTGTTCCATACGAAAAATAGGGGAGGCAAAAATAGGATAAGCCCCGTAACGTGCAACGTCGGTTTTTTATCTCATTGAAGTTGAGAACATTAAAATGAGAAGGCTGGTAGGGTTTTTTCGAGCGGATGGCATGTCAGCCGCCCACGGTTTTTCGCAAGTTGTCGATAAGGGAATTCCAAAGGTCCTGAAGTTCCTTTACATCTTCGAAATCGGAATAGTCTACCACCTTGAGAAAAACCGATTGGGTGAGTTCGTTGAACTCCAGGCGTAGTTCGAAATAGGAGGGGTCCTTGCCGGCGGCTTCGCCATTTTCGGGAAGGAACTCGAAACGCGCAAAGTGGTTGGTGCGGTGGGCGACCTGGCAGGCCCTGTGTTCTTCGTTATCCCAGTAAAAGGTGTAAATCTTACTTTGGTTATTGATCTTCACATCGTCGGCGAACCACTCCGCCAGACCGCTGGCCGTTTGAATGTAAGGATACAGCATCTTAATTGAAGCATGAACTTCGTAATCTGCTGTGAACAACTTCTTTTGTGCCATCTGCGCGGTCGCCATAACTACTTGGTGCGTGATGAAATTATGCCATTTTATTCATTATGACAAAACAATATTTTAAGGATTCCCGGAAAAGTCAAATTATAGGCGACAAATAAGACGGAAAGACCGGCCTGCACAGTGCAATGAATGATTTGGTTCTGTGAAAATTCATTCCAAGTGCTTATGTTTGCGCTCCTTAAATCCGTTACACACGGATCATGGGCGCTTATCGTAGGAGCGTTTTATGGCGCGGTAGCTCAGTTGGTGAGAGCGCAGGATTCATAACCCTGAGGTCGGGGGTTCAACTCCCCCCCGCGCTACTGAATGGGTATAAGCGATTACCTGTTCATATCCGCCAGTTGGCGGACGGGGGTTCAACTCCCCCCGCGCTGAATGGGTATAAGCGATTACCTGTTTGTACGCAGGGTTCATATCCGCCGGTTGGCGGACGCGGGTTCAATGCTCCCGCGTTATGGCCGGAGGCCCGCGGATCAATCCCCGGCAGGATTCATACCACGCCAGCGTGTTCATTTCCGACGGCCGGACTGTTGTCATACCGTCCCCTTCGTTGTCTGGTTACACATTTGATGCTTTGCCCTCATCCTTCCCACGACGGCCGTTGTCCGGGGGTGCCTTTTGGTCTCATTTTTGATTAACTTTGGCGGATTGAATTTCGGCGGCGCCGCATGAAAAAACTCGACAAGCTAATCCTCAGGGCCTTCATCGGACCTTTTATCCTGACCTTCCTGGTCGTGGTCTTCATTCTGCTGATGCAGCACATGCTGAAATACTTTGACGATATCATCGGAAAGGGCCTCACCTGGGATGTGATCGGCCAATTGCTCTTTTATTTTGCGATCTTCATGACTCCGGTGGCCATGCCCCTGGCTGTTCTGCTCTCGTCCCTGATCGCTTTTGGAAACCTTGGCGAGCATTTCGAACTCACCGCCATCAAGGGGGCGGGGATTTCGCTGGTACGCACGCTTCAGCCAATTTTCCTGTTCGTGATCATGCTCACCGGTATTGCGTTCTACGCCAATAACTATCTGGTGCCCGATGCCGCCCTTGAGGCGTACAGCCTCTTGTACGACATCAAGCAAAAAAAGCCAGCCCTCGAATTGCGTGAAGGCGCCTTCTACTATGGTATTCCCGACGTAAGTATTAAAGTCGATAAGAAATTCGCCAATGATGACGCTGCTTTGAAAGACGTTATCGTGTATGACCATTCCCGCAACACAGGCAACAAAGATGTCATCATCGCCGATTCGGGTAGGATGACTACGATCCTGAACGAACGGTATCTCAAATTCGAATTATTCAACGGTTACAACTACACGGAGGACTTCAGCAGGGAACGGGAAATGATGGGTGGGCAGTCCGGCTCGAACGAAAGCCTCACGCGCAGCCGGTTTGCCCGCAGTGAAGTGGTCTTTGACCTATCCTCTTACGATCTTAAGAGGACCGACAAAAAATGGTTCGAGGGCAACCGGATCATGCGGAATCTCGGGGAACTCTCGGGCGACATTGATTCGCTGAACATGCAGGTGCTGCAACAGAAACTGGCCTACCACTCGGTGAAATCGACGTTCTTCCGGTACTATCTGCGAAAGGACTCCCTGGTAATGCCACGGGAAGTGTATGAATACAAATTGCGTCGTGACTCGATCAACCGGCTGAAGTATGATAAGGACGGCAAGAAGCCAACCCCCCGGCCGCAAACCATCCGGGTCGCTTTTCGTCAGCCTGCCGCCGCATCGAAGGAGCGGCAACCTCACCGACTCCGACCCGCTGGACAGGAAGAGAAACAGTTGAGGAAAGCGTCCGTCGATCGCCATGAGGCGCTCGATTCCATGTTTCATGCGGCGCCACGAAAGGATATCATTTCCGCCGCAGCGAACATGGCCAGGCAGGTAAAGAGCCAGATCGATAACAGCCTTAAAGCCCGTGACAACTACGAGAAGGAGCTTGCTACCTTCCGGATCCAATGGCATAAGATCATTGCCAGTTCCATGGCTTGCATCGTCATGTTCCTGATCGGCGCGCCCCTGGGGTCGATCATTAAGCGCGGCGGCCTGGGCGTGCCTTTCCTTGTGTCGATCTTCTTTTTTATCATCTATTATGTAATCACCATGCAGGGCGAGAAATTTGCCAAGCAGGAAATCATCCAGCCCTGGCTGGGCGTCTGGATGGGTGACCTTATTTTGTTGGTCGTGGGCCTATTCTTTCTCCGGCAGGCGCGGGCGGATGCGCGGCTGTTCGAGGCAGACTTTTACAGCGTAGTGCTCGACAAGGTGCGGACATGGGTGCGCAAACGCCGGCCGACGCCCGCCGGCATCTAGGATTTGCTTTTTCGTTTGGAATTTTCTTACCTTTGCCCCTTAAAATCAAGGGAATAATCATATTGCGATGTATCTGACAACCGAAATCAAGCGGGACTTGTTCTCAAAGCACGGTCTGACTAAAAAATCAGACGACACGGGGTCGCCGGAATCCCAGATTGCTTTGTTTACCCACAGAATCAATCACTTAACCCAGCACCTGAAAGCCAACAAAAAGGACTTTTCCACCCAGCAAGGCCTCATGAAACTCGTTGGTAAGCGGAAAAAGCTGCTCAACTATCTTCAGAAAACCAACATTGACCGTTACAGGGCGATCCTGGCGGACCTTTCATTAAGAAAATAAAGCTTTCCTCAGGGAACCAAAAGAAGGGTTCCCTTTTTACATTTTTTATTCGGGTCGAAGATCTAAAACTTCTTCCCATACTGCCTTTTATATGAAACCAACTGTTATTACAAGAACCTGTCAGCTTCCGGATGGCCGCGAAGTCGCTATTGAAACCGGCCGACTCGCCCGCCAGGCCGATGGCGCCGTGGTTGTGCGCATGGGCAATACAATGATCCTTGCCACTGTCGTGTCACGGCAGGAGGCCGTGGAAGGGGTCGATTTCCTGCCCCTATCCGTCGATTACCAGGAAAAATTCGCATCAACCGGCAAGATTCCCGGAGGATTTCTAAAACGCGAAAGCCGACTCTCCGATTATGAAGTGCTCATAAGCCGGCTTGTCGACCGCGCGATTCGTCCCCTGTTCCCTGACGATTACCATGCGGAAACGCAAGTCATGATATACCTGATTTCCGGCGACCACAATTCCCTGCCCGACGCGCTGGCCGCGTTTGCCGCTTCTTCGGCATTGGCGGTTTCTGACATCCCGTTCAACGGCCCGATCTCCGAAGTCCGTGTGACGCGGGTGGATGGGCAGATCGTGATCAATCCCACCATGGAGCAGAAGTCGCGCGCGGACATCGACCTCATTGTCGCTGCTTCCCTTGACAACATACTCATGGTGGAAGGTGAAATGAAGGAGGTCAGCGAAGACGACATGCTCGAGGCCCTGAAGGCGGCTCACGAAGCCATCAAGGTGCAGTGCCAGGCCCAGCTCGATCTTGCCCGGGAAGCCGGCGCCGCCACCAAGAGAACCTACAGCCACGAAACCAACGACGAAACGCTGCGCGAGGACCTCTGGAAGCGCTTCTACGACAAAGCCTACCAGCACGCCGCGCAAAAGATCGCCAACAAGAAACTCCGTTCTGAGGGTTTTTCCAGAATCGTCGACGAATACCTGGAGTCCCTTCCTGAAGACACCACCGTTAACAAAGACCTGGTCAAGCGCTACTACCATGACATCCAGAAAAAGGCTGCCCGTGACCTCGTGCTGAACGAGTCCGTGAGGCTCGACGGCCGAAAGACCAACGAGATCCGCCCCATCTGGTGCGAGGTGGATTACCTGCCCTCCCCGCACGGCTCGGCGGTATTCACACGCGGCGAGACCCAGTCGCTGACAACCGTCACGCTCGGCACCAAACTCGACGAGCAGATGATCGACGGCGCCATGATCGACGGCTCAAACAAATTCATTTTGCACTATAATTTCCCGGCTTTTTCGACCGGCGAAGTGAAACCTAACCGCGGCCCCGGCCGTCGGGAGGTGGGCCACGGTAACCTGGCCATGCGCGCCTTGAAGCAAGTGCTTCCGGCGGATGCCGACAACCCATACACCATCCGCGTGGTTTCCGACATTCTCGAGTCCAACGGCTCGTCTTCCATGGCCACGGTGTGCGCGGGCTCATTAGCCCTGATGGATGCCGGTGTGCCGGTTAAGGCTCCCGTATCCGGAATTGCAATGGGTATGATCTCTGACGCCAAGACGGGCAAGTATGCCATTCTTTCGGATATCCTGGGAGATGAGGACCACCTCGGCGACATGGACTTTAAAGTCACCGGAACGGCCAAGGGTATTACGGCCTGTCAGATGGACCTGAAGGTTGAGGGGCTCACATATGCGCTGCTGAAGGAGGCCCTTGAGCAGGCGCGCGAAGGCCGCATGCACATTCTCGGCGAAATGAGCAAAGTGATCCAGCAACCACGTCCGGAACTGAAGCCACATGCGCCGCGTGCCCAAACCGTCATCATCGAGCGCGACATGATCGGCGCGGTGATCGGCCCTGGCGGAAAGATCGTTCAGGACATTCAGAATACTACCGGTGCAACCGTGGTGATCGAAGAAGTGGACAACAAGGGTGTTGTCAACGTCTTTGCCACCAACAAGGAGGCCATGGACGGCGCATTGAGGCGCATCAAGGCTATTGTCGCCATCCCGGAAGTAGGAACGGTTTACGATGGCAAAGTGAAGTCCATCATGCCGTTCGGGGCTTTCGTGGAATTCATGCCGGGCAAGGACGGCTTGCTGCACATCTCGGAGATCAAATGGGAGCGCCTCGAGAATATGGAAGGCGTCCTCGAAGTAGGAGAGGAGATCAAGGTGAAGCTTATCGAGGTGGACAAGAAGACTGGCAAATTCCGCCTGTCGCGGAAAGTTCTGTTGCCGAGGCCTCCTCGGAAAGAAACTACTCCGGCAGAATAATCGTTGAACCATCAATTGGCAGGAACTAAGTTTTGCCCGTATATTGTTAAATCAAACGTATTGTTAAAACGGAATGAGACAGCTTAAGATCAGCAAACAGATCACGAACCGCGAAAGCCAGTCGCTGGATAAGTACCTCCAGGAGATTGGCAAGGTGGATCTGCTTACGCCCGATGAAGAGGTTGAGTTGGCGAAAAGGATCAAGGAGGGCGACCAGATTGCGCTGGAGAAACTGACGAAAGCGAACCTGCGTTTCGTGGTGTCTGTGGCAAAGCAATATCAGAACCAGGGCCTGTCTTTGGGCGATCTCATCAACGAAGGTAACCTCGGTCTCATTAAGGCTGCACAGCGCTTTGACGAAACCCGCGGTTTCAAGTTCATCTCCTACGCCGTATGGTGGATTCGCCAGTCCATCCTCCAGGCGCTGGCAGAACAATCCCGGATCGTTCGCCTGCCGCTCAATCGCGTCGGCTCCCTTAACAAGATATCCAAAACCTTTTCTGAGCTGGAACAAAAGTACGAACGCGAACCCTCCCCGGAGGAATTGGCGGAAGTGCTGGACGTGACTACCGC
This sequence comes from uncultured Roseivirgaceae bacterium, assembly GCA_964551035.1. GTDB lineage: Bacteria > Bacteroidota > Bacteroidia > Cytophagales > Cyclobacteriaceae > Chryseosolibacter. The sequence continues at coordinate 43,295 of CAZKBK010000035.1, forward strand.
CGAGGTGGTGGACACGATGAAAATTTCCGGTCGTCATGTGTCGATGGACGCCCCTTTTGTACAGGGTGAAGAGAACAGCCTGCTCGACGTCCTCGAAAATGACAGCGAGGAGACGCCTGACTCGGGCCTCATGAACGATTCGCTTCGCCGCGAGGTGCAGCGCGCCCTGTCTACCCTTACCCAGCGGGAGGCGGATGTGATCACGCTTTATTTCGGACTCAACGGGGAGCATTCCATGACGCTCGAAGAAATTGGCGAGAAGTTCAATCTGACCCGTGAACGGGTGCGCCAGATCAAGGAGAAGGCTATCCGGAGGCTGCGTCATACCTCGCGGAGCAAAGCTTTGAAGCCTTACCTCGGTTAGGCGTATGTTATTTTTGCATTGTAGTTAAGGGGTCTCGTGGAGGCCCTTTATTTTGCCGTACTAAATTCTCACTTAGATGTCTAAAGAAACCATAAAGGTACTCATCATTGGATCAGGGCCTGCCGGATATACGGCGGCGATCTATGCGGCACGGGCCGGACTGGAGCCGGTGCTCTACACGGGCGGCACCCCCGGCGGGCAACTCACAACGACGAACGATGTTGAAAATTTCCCGGGGTATGTGGATGGCATTAACGGTCCGCAGATGATGATCGACCTTCAAAAGCAGGCCGAGCGTTTCGGCACGAAGATCCACTACGGTGTGGTCACCGCCGTCGATTTTTCCGGCTTTCCCCATAAGGTCACCGTGGACGGCGCACAGGAAGTGTGGGCTGAGGCCGTGATTATCGCCACCGGGGCTTCGGCGAAATACCTGGGCATCCCTTCCGAAGAGGTCTACAACAACCGGGGCGTTTCGGCTTGCGCTGTTTGCGATGGATATTTCTATCGCGGCAAAGGCGTGGCCGTGGTGGGCGCCGGCGATTCGGCGGCGGAAGAAGCCACCTACCTCGCCAAACTGTGTACGCGCGTGCACCTCCTCGTCCGCCGCGACGAAATGCGCGCCTCGAAGATCATGCAGCAGCGGGTGTTGAACACGCCGAACATCGAAATCCATTGGAACACGGAAACGGACGAAATTCTGGGCGACGAATCCGGCGTGACCGGCGTGCGGGTGAAGAACGGCAGGAGCGGCGAAACCGCCGTCATTCCCGTACAGGGATTTTTCCTGGCTATTGGACACAAGCCCAACACCGACATCTTCAGTGCATACCTTGAGATGGACGAGACCGGCTATATCAAGGTGCAGCCGGGCTCAACGAAGACCAATGTCGCGGGTGTGTTCGCTGTAGGGGACGCGGCCGACAAGGTCTACCGCCAGGCCATTACCGCGGCGGGAACGGGCTGCATGGGGGCGCTTGACGCGGAGAAGTTCCTCGTCGCAAAAGAAATGGAACGTTCCTCCCGCGCGGATCTTTCCGCGGTAGGACGCTGAACATTAAAGGCAACCTGACCATGAAACTCGACATACTCGTGCTTGCGGCCCATCCCGACGATGCGGAACTGGGCTGTGGCGGAACGATTGCGAAGCACGTGGCCCTGGGCAGGAAGGTGGGTATTGTCGATTTCACCCGCGGCGAGCTTGGGACGCGTGGCACGCCTGCCCTGCGTGCCACGGAGGCCGCCAGTTCGGCCCGCATCCTCGGCGTCAGCGTGCGCGAAAACCTGGGCATGGCGGACGGATTTTTCCGTAACGATGAAGAACATCAGCGGCTCGTCATCCGCGCCATCCGCAAATACCGCCCGGATATCGTCCTCGCCAACGCCGTTTATGACCGCCATGTCGACCATGGAAAGGGTGCATCGCTGGCATATGACGCTTGTTTCCTCTCAGGATTGTCAAAGGTCGAGACGCGCGCAGATGACGGCTCCGGACAGGATGCGTGGCGGCCGGCCGTTGTGTATCACTACATTCAGAGTCTGTTTATTGAACCCGATTTCATCATGGATGTATCGGGCTATTGGGAAAAGAAAATGGAGGCGGTGCGCGCTTTTCAAAGTCAGTTCTTCGACCCCGACTCCGCAGAGCCGGAGACCTATATCTCCAAACCCGGCTTCCTTAAGATGCTCGAAGCACGCGCGATCGAATTCGGTCACGCGATCGGCGCCGAACACGGCGAGGGTTTTACTGTGAAGCGGTTTCCCGGTGTGAAGAACCTGTTTGATCTGATGTGAACGCGGTGTCGGTCGTACCTGGCATCTGGTTCCACCCGCATCTAAACACTATCCACGCACCATTCGTCATTCATCATTCATCATTCATCCTTCGTACTTCGTCCCTCGTACTTCGTCCCTCGTTCCACACCGTCCAAACTCCAATTCACGCCCGCCCTTCCCATTCGTCATTCGTAATTCGTACCTCGTAATTTCCTCCTTCACGGTGCCAGCCGGTCCACCCGCCACACGCCGTCGATCTTTGTGAACTGTATCCGGTCGTGTAGCCTGCTCGCGCGGCCCTGCCAGAATTCGATAAGGACCGGATCGACGGCGAAGCCGCCCCACTGACGGGGGCGAGGTAGTACTTTGTTTTCCTTGAAGCGCGCCGCAATCTGTTCGACCCGTTCTTCGAGTATCCCGCGATTTTGGATGAGCGTACTCTGAGGCGAAGCCCAGGCCCCGACCTGGGAACTGCGGGGACGACTCTGGAAATACACATCGGACTGCGCGCCGTCGATGCGCTCGGCGCTGCCTTCGATGCGCACCTGCCTCTCGATCTCCGCCCAGAAGAATGTGAGCGCACACGCGGGGTTATTTTCAAGTTCTTTCCCTTTTTTGCTCTGATAGTTCGTATAAAAGACAAACCGGTTCCTGTCAATGCCCTTGAGTAACACAATGCGTGACGAAGGTTGCCCTTTGGCATTCACTGTGGCGAGGTGCATGGCATTGGGTTCCGTAATCCCTGCCTTGAGCGTTTCATCGAACCATTTTTCAAACTGCTTCATCGGGTCATTCAGCACATTAGAGACGTCGAGACTTGACCGCGAGTATTCTTTTCTTAATTGGGCGAGGTTCTGCATACGGTTGTTACGGAGTTTTCAATAAATGCGCAAGCGGGCACGAAATTTATCAAAGAAATAAGATTTGCATAGGTGATGGGTAAGTATTTTATTCAAGTATTGAAAGCAAGCCGGATTATTCTCATTATTTTACTGGTGTTTAACCGGAAGTTCTTACCCTAACAAGAATTGTCCATGGAGTTTTTTAAGTACGGGAACAAGCTACTACCAGAGAAAGGCCGACTGCTCATCTCGGAGCCGTTTTTGCCGGATCCCAATTTCGAACGAACCGTGGTGTTACTCTGTGAGCACAATGAGGAAGGGTCATTTGGTTTTGTCTTGAATAAACCGTCGATACTGAAAGTCCAGGAGATCAT
>CAZKBK010000036.1:0-45812 GCA_964551035.1 uncultured Roseivirgaceae bacterium
GAGGCTTCCCGACCAGTAGTAGAGATAACCGAAAAGGGCGCCCAGCAACAGGCGTGGTATAAAGCCGAAAAACTGCAGGTGAACGGCGCTGAAAATTGCCGCAGAGATCCAGATGGCAACGTGAATATTGGCGGTGCCCCGAAAGAGCACATTTTGCACCATCCCCCTGAACACAATTTCTTCCCCGAAGGCCGGCAACACCGCCACAACGAAAATTACAGCCACCAATTCCCAGCCGGCGTCGAACCGGGTGAGCGTTTCGGTGAGTTCGGCGGCACTGTCTTCGCGGGTTCTCATCCACCGCTCAAGGCCTTCCATAAACGCCGGGAGATCGAGGCCCGCGTTCCATTCGATGAAAACGGAATTCAGCCCCATGAAGGCAAAAACGGCGAAGACCGTCGCCAAAACCGGCAAGGCCTCGAGCCGACGCCCTCGGAACAGCGCGGGAACAGACAGCCCGTAACCTCTCAGTATCACCGCGGGTACCAGGACCAGGCCTACAAGGGTGGCCGTACCCTGCACGATGTACATCGCATGCTTCACCTCAGGATGGGATGCGGGGTCGCTCAGCGCCGCGCTGAGTTGTACAAAATCACCATCAAAAGGAATCAGGGCCAGAAAAGCACCGAGAATCACGCCGACGAGGACGAAACCCAATCCTACCAGCACGAGAACATAGATCAGCACAAGAAGGTAATGCGGTCTTTCTCTTGTGTTCAGATCGGTTTCGGGCATTTTCGAAATTGAATTAACTTTGTGCCTTCGTTGTTAAAAGCAGCAGCGACAAATATGGTAAAAATCGGCAACATAGAATTGGGCGAATTCCCGCTTCTGCTCGCTCCCATGGAGGATGTAAGCGATCCGCCATTCCGGGCCGTTTGCAAAGACGGGGGTGCCGATCTGATGTATACCGAATTTATCTCTTCGGAAGGACTGATCCGCGATGCGGCAAAGAGCCGGCAGAAACTCGACATTTTCGAGTACGAAAGGCCAATCGGCATTCAGTTGTTCGGCGGGGATGTAGGCAACATGGCCGAATCAGCCCGCATAGCGACCGCGGTAAACCCCAATCTGATCGACATCAATTACGGGTGCCCGGTCAAAGCCGTGGCTTGCAGGGGAGCCGGCGCAGCCCTGCTTCAGGACATCCAGAAAATGGTGAGGATGACCGCCGAGGTGGTGAAAGCGACGCCGTTGCCCGTTACGGTAAAAACCCGCCTTGGCTGGGACGAAAACACGAAGAATGTGGTGGAAGTGGCCGAGCGCCTTCAGGACGTCGGCATCAAAGCCCTCACCATCCATGGAAGAACACGCGTTCAGATGTACAAAGGGTCGGCAGACTGGACGCTCATCGGAAAGATCAGGGAAAACCCACGCATGCACATTCCCATATTCGGCAATGGCGATATCGACTCGCCCGAAAAGGCGCTGGAGTACAAGAACCGTTACGGGGTCGATGGCATCATGGTCGGACGCGCTGCGATCGGTTACCCGTGGATTTTCAATGAGATCAAGCATTTCCTGAGGTATGGCGAACGCCCCGTGCCACCGGAAATTCAGGAGCGCGTGCGCGTAACCAGGAAGCACCTTGAATTCTCGATCCGATGGAAGGGCGATAAGATCGGCGTCTTCGAAATGCGGCGCCATTACAGCAACTACTTCAAAGGCCTCCCCGATTTCAAACCCTACCGCACCCGCCTCGTGGAGGCGAACTCGTTTGGCGAGGTGAATGCTATTCTCAAAGAGATCGAGGGAGTTTACGCTTTCTCCAGCGCGGCGGCGTGATGGGGTGAGATAGTCCACCGTCGAATCGTCCATGGCCCACGGTCAATCGTCCACCGTCAACTTCGCGGCCATAATCGTGGGTCGACCAGGTAAATGTCAACTACTGTCAAAGTGTAGGCCACCCGTCACGGTTAGCAACTTTCCGGATTTGAATTGCTGATGGGAATCCTAATATTTGCCGCACAAACCTACCGGCGCATGTCTGAACAGTCGAACCGTTTCACCTCGATCACTTTGCTTATCATCCTTTCCCTGATTTGGGGAACGTCATTCATTCTCATCAAGAAAGGCCTGGTGGTTTTTTCACCGGGTGAAGTCGGCTCCATTCGCGTGGTCGCAGCGGCAGTATTCCTTTTGCCGTTTGCAATCGTTCGGATGAAGGGGGTGACCGGAAAACAACATGCGAAACTGCTATTGTCGGGCCTGATGGGAATATTTATTCCGGCCTTTCTCTTTGCGACGGCTCAAACCCGGCTTGAAAGCTCCGTTACCGGCATCATGAACAGCCTCACGCCCTTATGCACCTTGTTGATCGGCGTATTTCTGTTCGGCCAGGCGTTTCGATCAAAATCACTGCTTGGCATCGTCATTGGTCTCATCGGCACGGTCATTCTTATTTTCTCGCGCGCCGATGGTCAACTTGGCACCATCAATGCCTACGCGTTCCTCGTCATTATCGCCTGCGTTTTATATGGCACGAATCTCAATTTCGTCAAATACAAGATCGCCGAGATGAAAGCCCTCACGATCACAAGCATCTCGGTCGTACTCATCGGGCCGCTCGCGCTGGCTTACCTGTTCGGTTTTACAGATTTTACAACCAAGCTGCAGGAGACAGACGGAGCATGGCAGGCGCTGGGTTACATCGCCCTGCTCGGCGTAATGAGTACTTCAGTGGCCACGTTGCTTTTCAACAAGCTTGTCAAGGTCAGTACACCGCTATTCACAAGTTCCGTGACGTATATCATTCCCATTGTGGCCGTACTGTGGGGCTTGATCGACGGAGAACAACTCATCCCCGGGCACTTTCTGGGGATGGTAGCCATTATTGGCGGCGTGTACCTCGCCAACAGGAAATAGGACCCAGTCGGGAAGGGCTGGACTGGCGCCGGGTTCGATTTTTGTACCGTTACCTTCCTGTGTCTTCCCATGTCGAGGCTGAATACCCTTGTTTCTTTTGCACTCATCGTTCTCCCTTCATGGGTGTGGGCACAGGATCGTCCGGACTCCGCGCGTGTGAAGACCGACACATCCCAGGTTGAGCAGATCATCGAACGCATCAGGAAAAGCAAGGTGTCGCAACGGCTGTTGAAGTCTATCACGCGCAAACAGCACGACGATCCCACCCGGCCTGTGCGCAGCGAAGACGCCTTCATTCCCCATCGCGGAAAAATCATCCGCCATATCGAGATCCGCCAGGTAGGGTTTGACAAAACCGTGTATGACACGACACGCAATATCCGCAACACCATAACCCGTATCGGCAATGCCCTGCATAGCAACTCGCGCGACTGGCTGATCCGCGACAACCTCTTCGTGCGGGAAAACCGCCCGCTCAATCCCTGGAAGCTTGCGGACAACGAACGTTATCTCCGCGATCTCGACTTCATCCTCGACGCGAAGTTTTATGTCATTTCCCTCGGTCACACCACCGACTCGGTCGACATCGTCGTGTTGACACGTGACGTGTTCAGCATCGGCGGCAGCGTGTCGCCCGGAAGCCATTTGAAAACGAAGTTCGGCCTCTATGATGCCAACCTCGCGGGATGGGGACAGCGGGTAGCGTTCAACGGCCTTTTTGAAAATACAAGGGATCCGTCCTTCCTTTACGAAGTACGCTATCGCAAAAACAGCATTGGCGGAAGCTTCGTGAACGGCACGCTGGGCTACACGCAACTCAACAGCGCCAGCAGCTACGGACCTGAAGAAGAGAATGCGTATTACCTGCGTTTCGATCGGCCATTGGTTTCGCCCTATACAACCTTCGCGGGCGGGATTGAGTTGAGCAAGAATTGGTCGGAAAACTATTTCAACCGGACCGATACCCTCTTTCGGGACTACCGTTATCGCATCAATGACTTCTGGATCGGGTACAACATCGGCGCAAAAAGCAACATGGCAAACCGAAACCGCCATTTCATTGCCGTGCGCGCATTCGACCAGCGCTTCACGCGCCAACCCGGGCAACCCTGGGAAAAGAACAATCCATTGTACAACAACCGGCGCTATGTGCTCGCCGGCCTGACCTTCTTTGAACAAAATTTTTATACGACAAGCTACATCTACGGATTCGGCCGAACCGAGGACGTTCCCTATGGCCACAACGTGTCGGTCTACGCCGGATGGTCGGAGGAACTTGGAAACGTCAGGCCCTACCTGGGTGTCGAAGCCGAAAGACTGATCGCCGGCAAAAACAGCGAGTTCTACACCCTTGGCTTTCGCGCAGGAGGATACTACAACCAGGGGATTGAAGATGGCGCGGTCCTGGCTTATGGGTCATTACTCAGTCGCCTTATCGAATACCGGAGCCTGCTGATCCGTCAGTCGATTACCGCCGACTACGCAAGGGTCTTTCGCCAGCGAACAAGCCTTCCGCTGGACATCAACGACGAGTTCGGCATCCACGACTTCACCGCCGACAGCCTGCACGGCACCAAGCGCTTTCATATTCATTCGGAGACGGTGGCCTTCACGCCCGTGAGCATTCTCGGTTTCCGCCTGGCGCCATTCCTCTACGGGGAGATGGCCATGATCAGTCCGTCCCAAAAGAGCATCTTTCACGATAAACCCTACTTCGGGTTCGGGGGTGGCCTGAGAACCAGAAACGAGAATCTTGTTTTTGGTACGGTAGAGCTGAGAATTTCCTACTTCCCCCGCACCCTTCCCGGCATCAGCACGTTGAATTTGTCCATTACCCGAAACCTGCGGGTAAAATATACAGGCAGCTTCGTAAAGCCACCGGATTTTGTGCGGTATAACTAGCTTGAGACATGCGAGTCATTCCCTGGAGTCAAAGTTAGAATATTAGGGGCCAACAAATGAGCAAAGTCATTTGAAAAATCGTAAATGTCTTAGCTGAGCAGTAAAGAATTACGTTTGGTAGCCGCACCGGGTTCCGGCCACTTACGAATCTGTGAATTGGTGAATTGGGAACGCTAGACCATCATTCTCGTGGTTATCTTTTTCCGCCACAAAAAAGTGGTTAAGTTTGAGGGAGCATACAGGCTGAAACACGCTCGGTTGTAGGGTGGATAGAAGGATTGCCCAGGGAAAGGTATTTGATAATTGTTAGCTTCCATGATCAAAAAGGGATTTTTGCCTCACTGTTTCAAATACAAATTAGTCGTGTCTTGAGGCACGGGTTCAAAACGTGCTGATTATTTGCCCCGACCTACGTTTCACCGTCAATGACTCACGAACAAAAAATCTGATAGCACTAACGAATGATCTCCGAAGAAAGACTTAAGGAATTGCTTGCGGACATGGAAAGTGACTGGATCGAAAGGACCATTTCCATAAGGGATGAAAAGCTTGGCCCCCTGGTGTGCGCATACTCCAACGATTTCCCAAGTCATAAACATTCCGGGTATATTCTTCTTGGAGTCAATGATGACGGCGCGCGAGCAGGCATGATCTGGACGGATGAACAGCTACGGACGGTTGGTGCAATTAAGACAAACGGTAAAGTGTTACCGCAGCCGTCCCTGGTAATTAGCCCGGTATTTAGATTCCCCGATGGGGAGGTTGTCGTCGTTGAAGTAAGGCCATCTACCTACCCGCCTGTTCGGTTTGACGGTCGATGTTGGATTCGCGTTGGGCCTCGGCGGGATAAGGCCACCTACGAAGAAGAACGAATACTAACCGAACGAAGGGCCTCCTTTGCAAAGACCTATGATTTAGTGCCTGCCTTCGGGTCGACACTGAAAGACTTCATCATCGAGCTATTCACCACAAACTACCTCCCGCTGGCGATCGACGCGGACACGCTATCGGAAAACCGTAGGACCAAGGAGCAGCAGTTGGCGTCATTGCGATTTTTTGACTTAGAGGGTCAGTGCCTCACTAACGCCGGCATTCTTCTGTTTGGCCTGAATCCTGAATTCTACTTGCCAGGGTCATATGTTCAGTATATCAAGTTCAACGGAGAAGAAACAACCGACGAAGTAGAGTACGAAAAGAAATTCTCGGGCGCACTAATAACCGAGCTTAAGACTATTGATGACTTTATCAAGGTCAACGTGATTAAAGAAAGGCCATTTGGAAAGGGCTCGTTTCAAGAAAAAACTCTTCGCAACTATCCATATTGGGCTTTAAGGGAACTCGTGATGAACGCGATTATGCATCGAAATTACGAATCAAATGCGCCCACCTATATATATGAGTTCTCAAACCGCATTGAGATCATTAATCCGGGAGGGCTGTTTGGAGAGGCCACTCCGCAGAATTTTCCAAATGCCAGTGACTATCGCAATGTAGTGCTCGCGGAGGCGATGAAAATCCTCGGATATGTCAACAGATTCAACTATGGCGTGAAAAGGGCGCAAGAGGAACTGGTTAGGAACGGCAATCACCGAGCGGACTTCGACTTGTCTTTAACAACGAAGTTCAGAGTCACAATCCCTATCAATCAGGAGTGGAGATGAGAGTGATTACATTTTTTAACAACAAAGGAGGTGTCGGCAAAACAACCACCGTTTATCATGTGGCTTGGATGCTTTCGCAACTTGGGATCAAGACCATCGCTGTTGATCTAGACCCTCAGTCGAATCTCACCTCCATGTTCCTTACCGATGAGCGATTGGAATCAGTATACGAAAACAAGGAACCAATTACGATTTTAGACGCGATCACACCAATTGTTAATGGGGACCCTGCGATTCCTGTTCACATTGAACATATCAATGAGAATTTGGGCCTGATCCTTGGTAATTTGGCTTTGTCTCCGTTTGAGGATACGTTAAGTGATGCCTGGCTGAAGTGTCTAAATAGTGAAATTTATGCCTTTCGGGTTACGAGTGTCTTCAAAACCATCGTTGACGAGGCTACTGGACGGTTTGACGCTCAGGTGGTTTTGATCGATGTCGGACCAAATCTTGGGGCGATCAATCGTGCGGTGACCATAAGCTCGGACTACATCATCATGCCAGTGGCGTCTGACCTCTTTTCTTTGCAGGGCATAAGAAACCTCGGGAAAACCCTGAACCTTTGGAAAAAACAGTGGGCCCAGCGAAAAGATTTGAAACCCGCAAGTCTGACCGTAAAAATACCAGAAAATGGTTCCACTCCGGCCGGTTATATCATCATGCAATACTCGGCGAAGGAAAGTAAGCCGGTCCAATCTTATCTGAAATGGGCCAACAGAATTCCAGGCGTCTTCCGGTATGCCGTACTTGGGATAGAAACCGACGAGCACGTCACAGTTGACGACGACGTAAATTGCATAGCACTACTGAAGCACTTTAGGAGCTTGGCCCCCATGTCCATGGAAGCTCATAAGCCCATCTTCCTGTTGAAGCCGGCTGATGGTGCCATAGGCGCGCATGTTTACGCCGTGCGAAGTAGCTATGGAGAATTTGAAAGGCTTGCAAAGCGAATTCTTGAGAAATGTCCATAAACCTAAGAAAGGGCAGATTGTTGGGCAATCGAAACCTCGCGCCTTCAAACGGTGAAGCCCCGCGTAAGATGAGTTCTTCAGCTTCGTAAAGCCACCGGATTTTGTGCGGTATAATTGATTCCTCAATCCACGCACACGTTTATCTCCCGCATGCACCCAAACACCGGCGTTGATAACATCCAATGTCTTCCATTCCGACCAAACAATTCTTGAATTTTAATTAATCAACGACCGCCACCCCACGAATGAAAATCTTTTTTACAATTGTAAAACGTACGATGGCACTCGCACTGATCATTTCTCTTCTCCTGACGATAACGGTTGTATTTTACATCAGGCAAACGAAGTTCGGCAAAGCACCGTCGGGAACAAGACTGGAACGACTGACATGGAACATCCATGCATATGCTTTTGGGGCGCCACGCACAATTCGTTGCCCGCATAGTTCTCAGTCCAACGTCATTTGATCATGTAAACCGAAAGAAACCTGTGATAAAAACCATCCCTTCTGAACTTTATCATGTTTTCTTTTAGAGAAATACTTGCCCTCCGCCTCGCCCATCCATTATCTTCATCTAAAGATATCGCCGCGGCCGGTATCCGAAATTGATTGTCATTCGTATGACACGACAAAGCACAGTTCAGGGATCCCTTAACCGAGCACGGACTTGTGGTTTTCTACCAATGACACTCAACGGTGGGACATGCCGAAACAGCCACCTGAAATTTCTGGAAGTAGGCAAAAACACAAAACTTCAAAGTCATGAAAAAGATTCTCTTCACCCTCCTCCTCGCTGGCGTTTTCTTTTGCACAAAGGCTGAGTCGGCACGCGCTTCCATTGAGAAGTCGGGTGCCGCGACTACCGAACAACAGTCCTTCATGGATGCCGCCACCTTGATTGCATCACCGAGCGCATCTCTGGTCGTGTCCGACATCAAACTGACCGGAACTGCTGATCTGTTCGATTGTACCGTCAAAGGCACGGTTGAGGTAACCGACGAGCTGGGCCACACAAGGACGTATGAAATTGACGTCACGGTGAAAGGCGTATCATGCGCCGAACTGTTGAAGGCCGTATTAAGCAAATGACAGAAATCGCATACGGTAAAATCGAACGGATATGCGACACCACACATTTCCCTCGCTTTTGATGATCGTTTGTATCCTGCTTGTACTCGCACCCAGTGCGGGTGGAACGGGTAGGATCAGCACCGACCGTCAAATAGGATTGCAAGAAGCGCTTTCTGATGCTCACGCGCTCCCGACAACTTCAACGGCACGGCCCTTCCGTAGCTGTACCCTCAAGATCCGCATGACCTTGGAGAATGGCACGAAGGTCAAGGGGACAATTACAGTCTCGGAGGTCACCTGGTGGCAATGCAAAAAATTGCAGGTTGCCAATTTCTTCAGCAAGATATTTTGAAACGTTAACAATATGGGTCCATCCGAACGGGTGGACCCATTAAAAAAAAAATAGCTTATGAAACCGGTCGTTGTCATATTATTGATCTTCGTTGTATTGAACGGATACGCACAGCGCGGGCAGGTCTTGGGAAAGGTGAAATTCGTGCGGAGCCTGGCCTTCGACGGGCCCCCTGAGGAAATGCGGTTTGAGCTATTCATTGGTAATACGCGGTCCGTTTTCCTGGAAATAACGGCGCAGGACACCGCAAAAGGGGATTGGATCTTTAAACCCGGCGATCAGGGCGAACTCGAATTGAGCGTGGAAATACGCCAAAACCCGCCCGATCCCTATGCCATTGAAATTGACCTGACAAAAAACCGAATCCGAACGCGTGCCGGGATTTACAAATCCAGTGTCACCCGAACGGTGCTCGTGGAGGAGGCTTTAACGCCGATTGAATGGAAGTTGGCTAGCGAATCAAAGGCCATTGGAGGACTTCAATGCCATAAAGCCGAGGGTCGGTTCAGGGGCCGCGACTACACGGTTTGGTTTACGAAGGAAATACCCTCCCGATTGGGGCCGTGGAAGCTGCATGGTTTGCCGGGCCTGATCCTCGAAGCAACAGACAAAACCGGGGAGGTCAGATTCTACGCCACTGAGATACACTTTCCATACAGCGGGAGCGATCCGGCCCTGCCGGACATCAACGACGGCAATTTTGAAATTATCGGTCTGAAGGAGTATGTGGAGAAGAAAGACGACGAAGCCAACGAAGTGCTGCAACACATCAATTCAAAACTACCAAGGGGTTCCATTATGACGATAACCAATGTATCGACAAATTCAGTCGAACTCGAATACGAATTCGATCAGGACCAATGACGTCGTGGCAAACTTGCCGCGTTTCGGTATCCTAATATTCATTAGCCTGGGTCTCATCAATTGTTGCTGGTCCCAGCAACGCATCGCGGGAAAAATTTTCGACGAAAATGGTGGCGGCATCCCATATGCCAATGTCATTCTCTCCGATTCCACGGACGAGACGGTCACTGACTTTACCATGGCTGATGTACACGGTAGCTATGAGGTTCCCGTCCCGAGACCAGGTCGGTATACGCTATCGTTCTCCGCAATGGGATTTGCCGATGAAAGGCGTATCATTCACTTCTACCGTTCCGATTCTACCGCCCACCTGGACGTCACCCTCAATGCGCGAACCCTTGAGCTGCATGAAGTCATCGTCGAGGCCGACAAACCCATCACCATAAAAAAGGACACGGTTGTTTTCAATGCAAAATCCTTTTCCGACGGAAGCGAGGAAGTCGTCGAAGACCTGCTTAAAAAAATTCCAGGGTTGGAGGTCGACGCCGACGGCACGATCAGGGTCGGGGGTAAGGAGGTCGAAAAAGTGATGATTGAGGGCGATGACTTCTTCCAAAAAGGATACAAACTTCTCACGAAGAACATGCCCTCGCAACCCGTCCACCAGGTTGAACTCCTTCAAAACTATTCCGGCAACCCGTTGCTGAAAGGCATTGAAGACAGCGACAAGGTAGCCCTGAACCTCGTCCTGGAAAAAGACGCAAAAAATCAGTGGTTTGCAAACGTTGCGGCAGGCTTCGGCACAAATGAAAGATACTCCGGACTGGCCAACGTTTTCAACTTTGGCAAGCGCCACAAATACTATTTCCTCGCCAACGGCAATAACATCGGGTATGACGCTACAGGCGATATCCAACCGATCACAACATCCAACAGCACCGACGACCGCTCCGTGCTCGGAATGGATGCCCACGCCGCCGGACTTCTAAACCTCACGCCACCCCAGCCCGATTTCAAAAAAGATCGCACCACCTTCAACAACGACCAGTTGGCGTCGGCAAACGCGATCCTCAACCCCAATGAACGCTTCAAAATAAGTGCAATGGCGTTCCTCAATCGCGAGCGCCGGTCGATGACAAAAAATTCAACCGAACAATTCCGAACCGCTACCACCGCGTTCACCAACACCGAATCCGATGAATGGGACCGCAGCAGCATAAACAGTTTTGGACGGGTAGGGGTGCGTTATGACGCCAGCGAAACCAGAACACTGGAGACCCACACAACCTTCCATCATCACGGTGACGACGTATCAAACCGGCTGGCCTTCAACGGCCAAAAAACCGCAGAAGATCTCGACACAGACGGTACCCGCTTCGATCAGCGCTTCAACATGACCAATAAGGTCTCGGATAATTTTGTCTGGCTCGTAAATGCCCGTTACCTCAGTGAAGAAAAGCCCCAGCACTATCATGTAAATCAATTTTTCTTCCATGAATTGTTTCCCGGGGCGGAAGGCGCCACCCGGGTTTCCCAGACCAGTGAAGCTACCCTGCAGTACGCCGGCGTGGAATGGATTGCGCTCAAGCGCACGAAGGCTGGCGACCTGGCCGAATGGCGCGCAGGAAACGAGTTCCGACGCGAAGGTTTGAGCGCTGTCCTCTTGTTTCATGATGATGTGGGCCCTGGCATCACGCCCCCCTTCGGGTACCAGAACGACCTTGATTACCTTGCCAACGACAGCTACCTCGTCGGCAGGTACACAAAGTCACTGGGAAAACTCGCCTTGTTCGGCGAGATCGGCCTTCACTACCTGCTTAACCGGATCAGGCAGCCGGATGGAAAGCTGTCACAACACGCAGCGTTCGCCAATCCGTCCATGGGTGCGAAATGGATTCCCAACGACAAGAACAAACTCGCGGCGAGTGTCTCCTACAACACGACCAATGCCGTCCTGCCCGATGTCTATCCCAACTGGCTGCTAACCGGATTCCGGTCGTTCATCAGGGGCGCGGGCACCTTCAACCAACTGGACGCCACGACAGCCGTTGTGTTTTATCAACGTGGCCATTGGACCGATGGCCTTATGATCAACGCCCTTCTGCTCTACAAGAAAGACCATGATTTTCTAAGCCATGCCACCGTCCTCCAGCCGAACTTTACGCAATCACAAAAGGTGCTGTTCAGGGATCGCAGGTTGATAACCATGGCATCAAACGCCG
Organism: uncultured Roseivirgaceae bacterium; assembly: GCA_964551035.1. Classification (GTDB taxonomy): domain Bacteria; phylum Bacteroidota; class Bacteroidia; order Cytophagales; family Cyclobacteriaceae; genus Chryseosolibacter. Next base: position 11,850 of record CAZKBK010000036.1, read on the forward strand.
ACCAGTATGTTGGCGTCATCGCCTCCAATGTTAAAGTCCAGTTGAGCCTTACGCAAAGCACCTATAAAAACATTGTGAATGACGTTATGCGGGAGGTGGCCAACAAGAGTTATGCGCTCGGGCTCGAAATCAGATCTGGTTTCCCAGGATTCTTCAACTACCACGTGGGCTCCCGATGGACGCGCAATGTGGTTACCACAAGGATAAAAAGCGGTTTCACCAACAATCTCACATTCATCGACCTGGTGTTTCGTTTGCACAACAAGTCCAACCTTGCCCTGACCTCGGAGCGCTATTCGTTTGGAAACGTCGACATCAACGACGATTACTACTTTCTGGATTTCAATTGGAAATACTCCATCAAACAAAACAAGCTTGCTTTAACCCTCACGGGAAGGAACCTGTTCAACACGGACCGGTTTACCACCGCCTCAATTTCGGACGTCAGCACGATGGTAACATCGTACGCATTGCTCCCGCGATACGTGATGCTCAAGGTGGATTACCGGTTTTGATGAAAGGACTCCTTGAATGGAAGTTTGGCGACGGAGGTCTGAATGAGGTGAACCTCCAAACTGGCAGGGCTACCGGGCCCCATTTCGCAGTATCCACGAAATTCAACCCCCTCCGTCAACTCTGACTTCAAACTACCGTCAACCCCCTTCGGTCGTGGCCTTAACCCATGCGGTAATCATTTCCACGTCGCGGTCAGTGAGTTCCGCTTCCCGGTGAAGGAGCAGATAGCTCTTTAAGGGCATGGCCCGGTGTTCCGCGACTTCCATGAGTTCCTCAAGTTTGTGTTCCGCCGCCGATGGCGAGTATTGCCGGAACTCCGAAAAATTGAGTTCTTCTTTTCCGTCATGAACGTGCGCAGCGAGCCACCATCCGATCGGCTGAACGTGGGCGTACCAGGGATAACGGGTATTATTGCTATGGCAATCATAACACTTGTTGACCAGCGTGGTATGAAGGCCGGCGGGCAACTCGTGAACCAGGCTAATGTCGTTGTCACCGAACATCACCGGCGATTGATTCTTTCGGGGCTGGATCCATTGAAAGATTACCAGGATCATCACCACAAGGATGAGCATCTTGCGCTTTATGTTCTTGCGACTCCGCATCAGACTTCAATTTTGAAATAAATTTAGCCGTTCTTTCGCCAGTTTCAAAATGCCGTGGGGGCTCAACATCTCCGCGGAATAGCCGCTGTTCCGCTCCGCGGGTTTGCGCGTAATAACAAACGTGTTTTCCCGGGTCGGATTTATTATATTTGGCCATACCCTAACTCCGCTATGAGAAAGCTATTCATTACCTGCAGTGTCGTTGTGACGGCGCTGATTCTGGCATGGGCATACTTCTGGATTTACGCCCTCCTTGCCTTTTTACTCGTCGGCCCGCTGATCTACATGGGCATTTATGACATGGTGCAGAAAAGGCAATCAATCAAGAGAAATTTTCCGCTTTTTGGGCGACTCCGATACTTTTTTGAAGACATGCGGCCAAAGATTCAACAGTACTTTGTGGAATCTGATACAGACGGAGCGCCGATCAACCGCAACGAGCGGTCAGTCATCTACCAACGCGCCAAAAAGCAGATCGATACCATACCCTTTGGTACCCAACTGAACGTCTACTCAGAAGGATACGAATGGATGACGCATTCAGTCGCCCCGCTTGATCACCATAAGATCGATCAGGACCCTCGCGTGCAGGTCGGTGGCAGCCGGTGTGCGCAACCCTACCAGGCGAGCGTTTTGAATATCTCCGCAATGAGTTTTGGCTCGTTGAGTGGCAACGCGGTGGAAGCGCTGAACGCCGGCGCCAAAATCGGTGGCTTTGCCCAAAACACGGGGGAGGGCGGCATTAGCCCCCATCATACAAAATACGGTGGAGACTTGATTTGGCAGGTGGGTACCGGCTACTTTGGCGCGCGCGACGACGAGGGCAACTTTTCGCCAAATGCATTTGCGAAAAATGCCGCCCGTCCCGAAGTAAAGATGATTGAGATCAAACTTTCACAAGGGGCAAAACCAGGCCATGGGGGCATCCTTCCCGCAAGGAAAAATACACCGGAGATCGCTGCCATTCGTCACATCAAGCCGGGCGTTACGGTATATTCGCCCCCATTTCACAGCGCTTTCACCACGCCCGTCGAACTGGTCCAGTTCGTGGAACAGGCCCGGGAATTGTCGGGCGGAAAGCCGATCGGCTTCAAGTTGTGTATCGGGAAGAAGAGTGAATTCCTGGGCATCTGCAAGGCAATGGTGCAATTGAACAGCTACCCCGACTTCATTACCATCGATGGTGGGGAAGGCGGTACCGGCGCGGCCCCGCCGGAGTTCTCGAACTCCGTTGGCATGCCCCTGCTCGACGCGCTGGCTTTTGCCGACGACGCACTCCGCGGATTCGGCATCCGGGATCAGATGAAACTCGCATGCTCCGGAAAGATCCTCACCGGATTTCACATGCTCCGGGCCATGGCGCTGGGGGCGGATTTTTGCTATTCCGCCAGGGCCATGATGATGGCCGTGGGATGTATACAGGCCCTGGAGTGCAACAAAAACACCTGTCCCGCGGGCGTTGCTACCCAGGATCCCAAACTCACCAAGGGGCTGGTTGTAGACGACAAAAAAGTACGTGTGGCCAACTACCACAAACATACCGTCGAAAGCTTTGTCGAACTCATGGCCGCCGGTGGCATCGATCATCCCGACAAGATCAATCGAACCCACGTCTATCGGCGTGTCTTCATGAACATGGTCAAGACCTATGACGAGATCTACCCCGAAGTACCCGAGGGGTGTCTGCTCGACGGCGGCGACTCGCCCATCGAATTCGACACGTATCTCAGCAGGGCATCGGCAACAAGTTTTTGACCCGAACCCGTCATCAGGTGAAGGCCTTCCGGAAAGGCCTTTTTTCTTTTATCTTTGTCAAACCCTTTGAACAGGTGGTTCGAAAATTTTTTCCGCGAGATAAGAATTACATCCTGGAAGAGGCGCAGCTTTCGACCGAATCGCAACTCCTCCAATACCTTGTCGACTTTGTCAAGGTCGAATACCTGATGCGTAACAATCCACTGGGAATCGCAGACGAAATGTCGCAAAAGATCGAAACCCACGTAAGCAAGGACTTCCGGCACCTCCATGAATTCTACCTAAACCTGACGGGCGTTTTCCGGTACACGTTCTACGGCGACAACCAACTCGCATTCTTGTTCGACGGATCCAACGAATTTGAAAAGTACAAACGGGAATGGTCAACACAGTTCAAAACATGGTGTCGGGATTTCTGCAAACATCAGAATTTTCTCCGCGCGGTACTCGACCTCACCGTTTTCTTCCCGTCCGACAGCCCTGTCCTGATGGTCGACAACCGGATGAGCGCCTTCATTCAACAATACTTCCAACTGCGCATCCATCCACAAAAGGGTATTCATAAGAAGTCGGCGTGAATTTTTGAACGGAAAGCCAAACGAACCCGAGGGTTTAGGTGCTGGCGGCGCATCATCGCCGGATCTCAAAGTCTTTAAATCCCTGAAGTTTTCCAGAATTTACCGCACACTGGTCAACCCGGGCCATTTCGGGACCATGGCGGCACCAGGTGATAAACGCCTCCAACTGTTCATCGCTGCCCTCCGCTTCAATGTACACGCTTCCGTCAGGTTGATTTTTCACAAAGCCGGAAACGCCCAGGCGCGCGGCTTCACGTTGGGCGGAGGCCCGGAAAAAAACGCCCTGCACGATGCCCGAAACAACCACCTTAACGTGTCTTCCGCCGCTTTTCATAGTATGTAATCAGTGCTTAAGAACGCAGACTCGCGATTCCGGATGATATTCCCCAGAATCTCTTTATTGCGGTCCGTTGTTTTCGTAGCCACCAGTGTGCGAATTGAAAACACACGTAGGGCATCCGCAACGGACAAGGTTCCCTCGGCAGAGTCCTTCCGTCCATTGAAAGGAAAGGTGTCGGGCCCACGTTGCGCCTGCGTGTTTAGGTTAATGCGTCCGACCTGGTTCACAAAGGCGTCCATCAAGGCTGCCACGCGTCTGGAGTCGCTGCCAAAAATGCTTACCTGTTGTCCATAGTTGGAATTGACTACATAGCGAATTACTTCTTCATCCTTTTCGAACGGCATGATCGGCACGACCGGCCCAAACTGTTCTTCGCGATAGATTCGCATCTGCGGCGTTACGGGAAAAAGTACCGCGGGATAGAACAGGGAGTTGAGATGCAGGCCGCCGTTTTCGTTTACGATGTCAGCGCCGTGTTTTTTTGCGTCATCGACGAGCGCGCACAGATATTCAACCTTGCCGGGTTCGGGCAGGGGCGTAAGGCTCACGCCATCATCCCAGGGCATGCCCGGCCGGAGTCGTTTTACGGCGGCATTGTACTTCTGTATAAATGTATCGACGATGTCCTTATGCACGAGCATGATCTTCAAGGCTGTGCAGCGCTGACCATTAAACGAAAGGGAACCCGAGAGGCATTCCGTTACCGCATTATCAAGATCGGCATCGGGCAAGACGATCGCGGGGTTCTTCGCGTCGAGTCCGAGTATAGCCTTCAGCCGGTGCGGTTTGGGATGGAGGCGTTTCAATTCGTTTGCCCCTTTGTTTGTACCGATGAACGCGAAAACGTCGATCTTCCCGGATTCCATCAACGCCCCAACCGTTTCGCGGCCCCGGCCATAGATAATATTGATCACACCGGGCGGGAAACAGTCGCGAAATGCCTCCAGTAAAGGACGAATAAGCAGCACGCCATACTTCGCGGGTTTGAAAACAACCGTATTTCCCATAATGAGCGCGGGGAAAAGGGTGCTGAACGTTTCATTCAGCGGGTAGTTGAATGGACCCATGCACAACGCTACGCCCAGGGGCACACGCCTGATTTGCGCCATGAATCCCTGCTCTTCTACAAGCTTGGCGGAATTGCGATCAAGATCCTTTAACGCCTTGATCGTCTCCACTATATAATCCACGGTCCGGTCGAATTCCTTTTCCGAATCCTTCAACGACTTTCCAATCTCCCACATCAACATTTTCACTACATCGTTTCGCTTTGCCTTCATTCCGGAAAGGAACCTTTCAACATGTCCAATCCGGTCGGTAACGCTCATTGTTGGCCAAACGCCATGGCCCAGGTCGTAGGCTTTCACGGCAGCTTCCAGGGCTTGCATTGATTCAGTCGCCGTCAGAAGCGGCGTGCTGCCAAGCACCTTCTGGCGAAACCCGTTTCCTTCCCGGACAAACACGGGACTCAATACCGGACTGAGGTGGCCATCCCATGTTTTTAATTTGCCGTCGACCAGGTATTCGCGTTGTTCGATAGGAGTTGGGAACTGATACAACTCGGGAATTTCATTTTCCTGCGGGAAAACATTGGCCAGTGGGTTGGTCATCTTTCAATACATTGGTTTGGTTAAGCTAGATTGGATGATTGCGACGCCTGACGAAGTGCCAATTCGCGTGGCGCCGGCGTCAATGAACGCACGTATCTGTTCGCCGGTCTTTATGCCTCCCGACGCCTTTATTCCGACGGCATCCGGCAGCGCATCGCGCATCAATTTAACAATATCTACGTCGGCGCCTGCGGACGCATACCCCGTCGATGTTTTTACAAAGTCAGCGCCTGCGTCAGCGCACATCCTGCATGCGTCCACAATCTCGACGCTGGAAAGATACGCAGTCTCAATGATGACTTTCAACAACTTCTGATGATCGTGTACAAGTTTACTGCATTTGGCCACTTCAATTTTTGCCCACGGCAATCCGGTTTTGAAGGCCGTCACGTTCATTACCACATCGATTTCATCGGCACCGTTATCGATTGCGCGTCGAATCTCATCAAGCTTCGTCTCCGTCATGTTGTAGCCGAGCGGGAATCCCGCCACACCAACGAGCACAATCTCTGCTTTTCCGATCTCGCGCTGGGCTCGCTTGATCCAAAAAGGAGGAACACAGACACCAAGAAACCCAAACTGGCGGGCCTCACCTACCAGACGGTCAATGTCTGCAATCGTTAACGTCGGACTGAGATTAGTGTGCTCGATAAAAGCGGCAAGGTTCATTGTATGAAGTTACGATGAACCTTTATAAATCCCGCATGCGGACCGACCGTCACGGGAAAAAATGAATCACGCCATGAAAGTCAATAACGAACGTGAGATAGCCGCTAATGGCGAATGCCGCACTCCTTGCAAAACTTCATCTTGCTGGGCTTGCGTTTTTTCGGAGGGCGTTTGTGGCCGAAGTAGGATGGGTCTGCGTACTGGGGCTTTTGCATCAGCCGCTCATTTTTTCTGCGGCGTTTTGATAGCGCCTCCATCCGATCGTAGTAAGCCTGTTCCGACTCGTAAGTTGGGCCATCGCCCCGCTTCTTCGAAACGCGTGGCGCATACTCGACCTTTGGCAGGGGGTTCAACGCGGTCGGATGCACCTGCTCGCGCTCCTGCTTCTTCCGTTTCTTGTTTTTCTTCCAGAATTGGGCGTACGATGCCGAAGAGGCACCCATGATGAGAATGATTATGATGAGGATGATTCGCATATCCTTAATAACTCATAACACTCGGCAAAATTACCCCAACCGGGGAATAATCCCCTGCAGCTTAACCGGATTTTTCGTCAGATCGTCGGCGCGCCCCGGGTCACTGGCAGTAGTTTTCGATCTGAAACCTTGCCTTGGCATCACCCAGTTCCACCGCTTTCCGCCAGTCAAAGCACGCCTTCTCCTTTTCGTCCATTTGGTAATAGAAATTACCGCGCTGCTTATAGTATGATGCATTCTTGGGATCGATGCGAATGGCCTCGTCCATGTCGAAGACTCCGGCACCGTAATCGCCAAGCGCGGCTTTGCAGGTCGCGCGATTGTAGTGCGCGAGCGCATCCTCATTGTTGATCTGCAATACTTTGTTGTAGTCCAAAACCGCGCTCTCGTAGTCATCAATCGATTCTTTGATCAACGCCCGGTTGAAATAGGCGTCCGCGTTTTTCGGATCGATCTCAATCGCCTGGTTCAGGGCAAGGATCGCGGACTTGGTATCGTTAAGACCGATGTAAGCCCGTCCAAGGTTAAGAAAAAGGGAAACGGTCTTTTCGCCCGCTTCGCTGGCATGCTCCAGGTCATCAACCGCACCTTCATAGTCTTCGTTGTCGATCCGCATCATTCCGCGCCGGTAGAAGAGCGCCTTATCCTTCAGCCCCGATTCAATCACACGGTCATAATATCCAAGCGCCGCGGCGTATTGCTCCATTTCATAGTAACTGTCGCCAAGGACACGAAGCAGGGACACATCCGGACTTTCCGTTAGCTTCTCCACCATTCGAAGGTCAGCTGACGCCTCCTCAAACTTGTCAAGCTTGTAATATGCATGGCCCCGATTGTCATAGGCAATGACGTATTCCGGATTCTTCGTTATGGCTTTTGAAAGGTCCGGGATGGCCTCGGCGAAGTTTTCGAGGTCGATGTTGGCTTTGCCCCGATTGTTGTAAACCACGGCCTCATCATAACCCAGGTCAACAGCTTTTGTGTAATCGTCGATCGCGCCGGGTTTGTTGCCGAGCCTGAAGCGCGCGTCTCCCCGATGAAAATGGGCAATGGCAAGGGAAGCGTCGCGCTTGATGGCCTCCGTGAAATCGACGACGGCGTCGTCATACGCCTTGCGGACATACCGACAATACCCTCTCATGTCGAAGGCGGTCGCGACGTCCGTGCCGGTATTGATCGCCCGGTCAAGATCCGTGAAGGCCGAGGCAAAGTCTTCCAGGTGGTAATGCGACGAACCCTTGGCAAAAAACAGCATGCTCGCGGTAGATCCGGATTCAATGCACTTCTTCAGATCGGGGATTGCCTTGTCGTAAGCTTTGAGTTGAAAATAAGAAAGGCCGCGCGCCTCGTATACGTTATTGTCGCTGCTGCCCGCCTCAATGGCCTTGCTCAGATCGTCGACCGCCTTCCCGAAGTCACCTGTCTTAAAACGGGAAATTCCGAGGATGGCATACATGCTACCGCTCCCTTGTCCGCGGGACACCGCGATAGAAGCGTCCGCAATCGCCCCTTTAAAATCCTCGAGCGCAAACCGGGCGGTGGCACGGTTGATAAAGGCGGTCGTATAGTCCTGTTTGATGGCAATCGCCCTGTCAAAATCTTCAAGCGACGCCCTGACCTGCTCCTGTTTAAGCTTTGCCTCACCGCGGCTGTTGAACACAATCTCATCATTGCGACCAAGCGCAATGGCCTGATCGTAGGCCGCAACGGCCTTCTGAAACGCGTTCTTCCCCAGGTAAGCGTTTCCCAAATGGAAATGGATCTCGTTGCGCTTTGTTCCAAGCATGACGGCTTTCTCAAAATAACCGAAAGCCTTTTCGTGCTGATCCGTAAGGACTAAGGCCATGGCGATCATTTCATGAGCCTGCAAGTCATCTCCGAATCTTGAGATGATCCGCTCAAGGTCGACCAGGCAGGCCGCATAATGCTCCGTTTCATAGTTCGATTTGCCACGGAAAAGAAAAATGCTGTCTTCATCTGCACCTCCTTGCTCCGCCAACGTTAATGCTTCAATGGCGCCTGAAAAATCCTTGCGGGCGAACCGGAGATAACCCGCGTATCGCGCTACGGTGGCATCCTTCTCGCCTGCCTTCAAAGCGCTTTCAAGATAACCCGACGCGGCTTCGCTGTTCTCAAGCTTGTAATAAGCGATACCGAGCATCCTCAACAAATCCGGCGATTCACCTTCTGATATTTTCGCTTTCTCGAGGTCGGCGATGGCGCCGGCGAAATCTTCAACCATGAACTTTGCACTGCCGCGGTTAAAAAATGCCTTACCATAACTGTTGTCAGCGGCGATGGCCTTATCGAAGTCTGCTATTGCACGTGCGTACTCCTTAAGATTGAAACGCGCCTTCCCGCGGTTGTTGTAAAGCACAGCGTCATGGCTCCCCGCCAGAACAGCCTGGTCGTACGAGGCAATTGCTTTTTGAAACGTGCCCCTGGTAAAATAGATGTCGCCCACGATCGCATGCGCTTCCGCATCCTTTGCCCCGAGTGAGAGTGCCTTCTCAAGATCGCTCAGCGCCGCCTCATCGTGATCTTGCTTGTATTCGCTATAGCCCTTGTACAGAAAAACATTCGCATCCTTTGCGCCTTCATTGATGGCACGCGCCAGGGATTGTCCCGCCGATGGGTAGTCTCCTGTCTTGTACTGGCAAATCCCTGTCTCATAGAATACATCCTTGTCGCTGACGCCCGCGGCGATGGCCTTGGTGAGGCTCCGAAGTCCGCCTTCGCAATCCCCCGTCCATGCGAGGCTCAGGCCATGCATCCGAAGAACATCTTTACTTCCGCCTTCGGCCACGGTCGCCAATGATTTCGCCGCGCCTGCATAATCTTTTAGGTGGAACCGGGCAATGCCCACGTTTTCATGTACCATGGGATCGCTCTTTCCGCCAGCCAGCAGTTGCTCGTAGTCCTTGATCGTTCCGGACCAATCTTTTAACAGAAAGCGGGTTTCCGCCCTGTTCTCCAGGGCTCTTTCATAGTCGGGCTTCATTTTCAATGCATGATCGAAGTCCGTTAGCGCACCCTCGTGATCGTTGAGATTGAATTTTGCTTTCCCGCGGTTGTTATACGTAACCTCATCGGCCTTTCCGGATTCAATCGCCCGATCGTAGTAAGCGATGGCATCTTTGAAATTATTCAAACGGAATTTTGCATTCGCAAGATTAACAAGCGACTCGAGGCTATTCGCCCCCATTTGAACGGCTTTCTCGAGATCAGCTGCCGCACCTTGAAAGTCGTCGAGGTGATAACGCGTATTACCGCGGAAACTGAACAGCTCTGCGGTGTTGATCCTCGCTTTTACGGCTTCGTCGAGGTCGGACTTCGCTTTTTCGTAATCGTTAAGCAAGTAAAAGGCGATGCCGCGTTTCAAATACACCTCCCTGTTGTCGTAGCCTGAATTGATAAGTTGTGTAAAGGCGACGCTGGCGTCACGGGCGTTCCCGTCCTCCAGTTTTTTCACTGAGGCCTCCCACTGGACATTGAACAACGAGTCCGCATTCTGGGAAAATGTCGAAAATCCGGAAACGCTAATGAATAAAAAGATAAAGGCTGCGGAAAACTTCGTCATGGGTGCGGAATTAATCGTCTACAAGAAATCCGTGTCGTTTACATTAGGGACACATGTGCTGCCATTCCTGCGAGAAGGGCTCCCTTTATGGAGCCAGAAGGACGCGGGGACGACTAAAGTAAACGACACTGTACCAAAAATATCAAATAACGGCGGATTTCCCGGATGGAATGCGCCCACGTGTGTTGGGTGTAAGAAAATACCGCAAAAATGATGATGCTCACATTTCCCGGGCCGGCTCACTTCCTTGCAATGAGCAATAAATCCAGCGCATCCGCCGCATTTTCGGTGACTGAATAGTCGCTGTGCTGAATTCCGCTCACGAGCACGTCGTCGCCGGACTGAAGACTGTTGCGGTTCCATCGGTTCAGGATCTCGTAAGGGATTCGGAGCAACACAGCCGGAAGGCGGTGCTGCAGTTTCAGGACATCCCAACGTGTGAACCGTTCGACCGATCTTTTGTTTTGCTCGTAGTACGCCATTACGCGGTCATTGCCCGCGATTCCCTTCATCTCCACGTTAGAAAAAAATTTTTCTGCGAGCGCCTGAAGTTCGGGAGCAAGGTATTCCCGGACGTGCCATGGATTCCGCGTCAGCGACATCTTCCGGTTGGGAGTGGTGATGAGCGCGACGCCGCCAGGCTTGAGCACGCGGGCGATCTCCTTAAGAAAGAAGGCGTCGTCTTTGATGTGTTCAATCACCTGGAAGCTGAGCACCACATCGTAGGTGTTTTCGTTAAGCCCCGACAGCGGCGGAATATTCATGCTCCGGAAGGTTCCCGTGGGGAATTTTCGCTTCAACTCATCTATAACGGCCTCGATCTTATCGACGGCCGTAAAATCGGAGGTGTGCTCAAGGATCAACGGAATTCCCCGGCCCTCGCCGCAGCCGACCTCAAGGACCTTCCCGCCGAGGTAGTTAGCAGCTACGACATAAGCCTTGTACAATCGTTGGTGAATCGGATTATCCGAAGTAATTTGCTCGCTGGTTATTTCCGTCGTAAAGATCTTGGCCATAGCTGCAAAAATAGTCAATGTCGCCGCAATCGCGGTGTAGCCCCAAAATTGTTTGAACCCCGCTATCGGTAACTTTTGTAAAATTAAGTTCTTTCGCCGCGTATGAGGTATGGATGGATTTTGACGGTTCTTATTTGTTCCTCCCTGTCGAGCGTCGTCCGCGCGCAGGCGCTCCGCGATATCGATTATGCCTACCTCTACAATGCGGAACAAGGCTTCGAGTTCAGGATGGGGACGGCGCTGGACACGACCGGATGGACAATATTCTACAGGTTTCACATCAACGACACATCCGTCAAAGCAGGCGACTTCTTTATTCAATGGGAAACACGGACGTCACTCGCCGACGCCAACCCCGGCTACCTGCCAAACGACGTAAAGGTTGTCGCAGAGGGAGCGACCAATAATGGCATTTCGGCAACCATCAAACTTCCGTCGGCAATAGCGCCTGAAATTATCGTCGCCCGGGTAATTCATGAAAGTCAAAATCGCGCGTGGCTATTTTACCGGACGTTGTCGGCCGGATGGCCGGTCGACAGCTATCTGACGCAAGGAGGGAAACCCGTATGCGAGGGCTATGTGAATGCAGACGAGGCGGTGACCGTTCATGGTGCCGGGAAAAAATTCGTATCGTATTATGGGGGCGACTTTCCCGCCGCGTTGCCGGTTTTTTCTGAGCGGCTGGGGCCTGTACCGCAAAGCATCCGACCGGACTCCACTTTCGTTCTGACGCCAGGATCGTCATTGAAATTTTCAAGGGCGGGACTCTACCTACTCCAGGGCGACACAACGGCGGCACGAGCTCTGGCGTTCCGGGTCGAGCAGGATTATCCCAAACTCAGCCGAATTTCGAGCCTGGCGCCGCCTCTCCTTTACATCACCACAAAACAGGAGTACGACCGGCTGATAGGTGCCCGGGACGAAAAGCGTGTGTTCGACCGCGTAATCCTTGGCATCACCCAAGACGTCGAACGCGCCCGAACGTTGATCCGAAATTATTTCCGAAGAGTGGAACTTGCCAACCAGTATTTCACCTCCTACAAAAAAGGCTGGAAAACGGATCGGGGAATGGTCTACACTATTTACGGCCCTCCGGATCACGTTTATAGATTTGAGGACCGGGACGTGTGGAGTTACGACAACGTGTTTTATAAAGTGACTTTTAATTTTGCTAAGGCCCCCACCGTCTTCGATCCCGACAATTATGTATTAATCCGGGACGACAAATACAGAGAAGTGTGGTACGAGATGGTCGACCTCTGGCGGGCGGCGCGCTTCTGATTTTAAACCCTTCGAAATTACGGGACCGGCGATCGACGAAAACAGCTACCATGGAAAAATCGGACATGATCTACGGCACCCGCGCCGTGATTGAAGCTATTCACGCGGGAAAAGAGATCGAAAAAGTGATGATCCAGTCGGGGCTTTCCAACGACCTGATCAAGGAACTGATCGCCCTGGCAAAAGGGCACCAGGTTCCTTACACCTTTGTTCCCGCGGAAAAGCTGAAACGACTGTCTTCGAAAAATCACCAGGGTGTGGTGTGCCTTCTTTCCACGGTCAGCTACGCCTCACTCGACAATATCATCGATGCCGCCTATCGCGAGGGGCGCGAACCTTTTCTGCTGGTGCTCGATCGGATCACGGACGTAAGGAATTTCGGAGCCATGGCCCGAACGGCCGAGTGTGCGGGAGTCGACGGCATCGTCATAGGCGAAAAAGGCAGCGCCCCGATCACCAGTGATGCGATGAAAACATCGGCAGGTGCCCTGAACTACATTCCCGTTTGCCGGGAGAAGGACCTGAAGGTTACACTGAAATATTTGCGCGACACCGGAATAAGCGTCATCGCATGCACGGAACATACCGAACAGGACATTCAGCAAGCCAACCTCACAGGTCCGATCGCTTTGCTGATGGGCTCAGAGGAGGACGGAATTTCAGAGGCCCTGCTTCGCGACGTCAACACGCGGGTACGCATTCCCATGAAAGGGAAAATTGCCTCATTGAACGTCTCCGTAGCCGCCGGAGTCGCCATCTATGAAGTCATCAGGCAGCGAACGTCCGGCTCGGAATGAAACGGGTCGCGAGGGTCATTCGTAGTTCGTAATTCGTAATTCGTAATTCGTAATTTGGCATTCGGCAACGCCTACAGGTATTCATTCCCGTTGGCACGGGACCGAAGGTCGCTGACGAACCTCCTGAACTGTTCTTCTTTGTCTTTCTCGCAAACGATCACCACATTCCCAAACTCGCCGACGAGATACCCGTTAAGACCCTGCGTCACGATAAGTTTGTCTCTTGAACCCTTGATCATACAGTTGCGTGTTTCGTAGGTCAACGCATTTGCATTAATCACGTTGTTGTTGAGGTCCTTGGGCGAGATCTCGTGAATAGAAGCCCATGATCCCAGGTCCGACCAAGAAAAATTGCCGAGGCATACGTACACGTTGGTGGCTTTTTCCATGACCCCATAATCGATGGAGATACTTTTGCACTGGGCGTAGGCGGCCATTACCACTTCCCGTTCGCCCGGCGTGGAGAGGACGCCTTTGATCTCCTCAAACACCTCCGCCATTTCGGGAAGATGCTGCTGGAAGGCCTTGAGAATCGCCTGCACACCCCAGATAAAAATACCCGAGTTCCACACAAAATCTCCACTCTCCAGAAATTTCTTTGCAAGCGACAATTCCGGTTTTTCGGTAAACGTCTTTACCCGCTTGATGAAACTCTTGTCCAGGTGATACTGAATATATCCGTAGCCAGTCTCTGGACGCGTTGGGGCGATACCGAGCGTAATGAGTTTATCCTGTGCCTTGGCCTGGTCGGCCGCCTTTTTAATGACATCGAGAAATTCCTCTTCTTTGAGGATCAAATGATCTGCCGGACTGACAACGACAACGGCATCCTTGTTTCGCTGAGCAATCTTCGTGCAAGCGTACATTACGCACGGCGCCGTATTTTTCCGCATGGGCTCACAAAGGATTTGCTCCTCGTCAAGGTCGGGGAGTTGTTGGCGCACGAGTTCGGCGTGTTCTTCGTGGGTGACTACATAGATATTTTCAATCGGACAAATCGGAAGGAATCGTTCGTAAGTCGACTGGATCAGCGTTTTTCCAGTTCCCAGCACATCGAGAAACTGCTTGGGCCGCGCATTTCGGCTGTAAGGCCAAAAGCGGGTGCCGACGCCCCCGGCCATGAGGACCAAAAATAAATTAGGATTCATTTGGGCAATTTGAAGTCAACTGTTTTGTAAAACCCGTGGTTGGCAGAATTCTTTTTCAAAATTAGCCAATATTACACAATTCCCTCCTTTAGCAGGTCGTGCAGGTGGACAAAACCGGCGATTTTCGCGCCATCCATAACGACAAGTTGCGTGATGCTGTTTTCCTGCATGATGTTCAGCGCCTTCACCGCAAATTCATCCTTTCCGATCGTCCGTGGGGAGGTCGTCATTAAATCGGAAGCGGTAAATTTTTCGAGTCTGATGTCTTTTTGCAACATCCGCCTGAGATCGCCGTCGGTAATGATTCCCAACAAATTTTTGTTTCCATCCACGACGGAGGTACACCCCAGGCGTTTCGAACTGATTTCGATGATCACCTCGCGAATGGGCGTGTCGGGCGACACCATGGGCAACTCATTTTGAACAAAAATGTCGGATACTTTCAGGTAAAGTTGCCTGCCGAGCGAGCCACCGGGGTGAAATTCTGCGAAGTCGGTACTGGTAAAGTCGCGTAAGTGGAGCAGGGAAACGGCAAGCGCGTCACCCAGGGCCAGGTGGGCCGTAGTGCTGGTCGTCGGGGCCAGGTTATTCGGACATGCTTCCTCAGCAATTGTCGCATTGAGCACATGATCCGCCTGCTTTGCAAGGTAAGAATTTGTGTTGCTGACGAGTGCAACAAGCCGCGAACCGCGGCGTTTCAGTAACGGGACCAGCACTTTGATCTCCGGCGTGTTTCCACTCTTGGAGATGCAGACGACGATGTCGTCTCGCTGTACCATCCCCAGGTCGCCGTGAATGGCATCGGCCGCATGCATGAACAAGGCAGGGGTTCCGGTCGAGTTTAGGGTAGCCACAATTTTATTGGCTATGATGGCACTTTTGCCAACGCCCGTAATGACGACTCTGCCTTTGGCCGAATAAATTTCATGAACGCATTTTTCGAAATCGTCGTTAATGTAGTGACTCAAATTCTCTATTGCCCGCGACTCATTTATTAATACGTCCCGCGCAATTTTTTTGATATTTTTTGCTATATTCAATGCCCCTTGAAAATTAGATTTGTTAGTGCCCAAAGATACGATTAAAGTAATTTATCCATAAAATGACATGTTGGTCGAAGAGAAAGACGATTTAAAAGAGAGCTTAAAAGAAATATTCGGATATAGCCAATTCCGCGGGAATCAGGAACGTATTATCAAGAACTTACTCGACGGAAAAAACACGTTTGTCATCATGCCGACCGGCGCAGGAAAGTCCTTGTGCTACCAGTTGCCCGCCATGATGAGGGACGGCCTTGCCATTGTCATCTCGCCCCTTATCGCCCTGATGAAAAACCAGGTCGACCAGATGAATGCCTACGGCGTCAACGCGAGATTCATGAATTCCACCTTGAGCAAGAGCGAAATCACACGACTCAAGAAGGATTGCTTGAACGGCACGGTGAAGCTCCTTTACGTGGCGCCTGAATCGCTCAACAAAGAAGAAACCATCGACTTCCTGAAAAAGGTCAATGTCTCGTTTGTCGCCATCGACGAAGCACACTGTATCTCGGAATGGGGACACGACTTCCGCCCTGAATACCGCCGGATCAAAACCATGATCCAGCACTTGGGCGAGCTGCCCGTGATCGCCCTGACCGCAACCGCTACACCGAAAGTACAACTCGACATCCAGAAGAATCTTCAGATGGAAGAAGCGGACGTCTTCATATCTTCCTTTAACCGGAAGAACCTTTTTTATGAAGTGCGCCCGAAAAAAGAAACGAAGAAGCAGCTCATCAAATTCCTGAAAGACAACAAGGGAAAATCCGGCATCATTTATTGCTTGAGCCGTAAGAAGGTTGAGGAAATCGCGCAACTGTTGAATGTCAACGGTTTTAAAGCGGCTCCCTACCACGCCGGCCTTGATGCCGATGTGCGCATAAAGAACCAGGATGATTTTCTCAACGAGGAAACCGACATCATCGTCGCCACCATCGCCTTTGGCATGGGCATCGATAAACCCGACGTGCGATTCGTCGTTCACTATGACGTTCCTAAGTCATTGGAGGGCTACTACCAGGAAACCGGCCGCGCTGGCCGTGATGGCCTCGAAGGCCACTGCCTGATGTTCTACAGCCACAACGACCTCAGCAAACTCGAGAAATTCAACAAGGACAAACCCGTTCAGGAGCGCGAGAACGCCCGCATCCTCTTGCAGGAAATGGAGTTCTACGCCGAATCGCCGGTCTGCAGAAGACGCCAACTCCTGCATTACTTCGGCGAGGAATTCAAAGAAGAGAACTGCGGTATGTGTGACAACTGCGTACACCCCCGTGAACGCTTCGAGGGCATGGACTGCGTAACATTGGTCTTGCAATCCGTTAAGCAAACGAATGAACGGTTTGGGCTCGGCCACCTCATTCACGTCATTCGCGGCATTGAAGATGAGTATGTGAAGAGCTACGGCCATTTCGATCTGAGCGTCTACGGCAAGGGAAGCGCCGAGGATGCCGACTTCTGGAAGTCGGTGATTCGCCAGGTGCTCATTTTTCAATACCTGGAAAAGGACATCGACAATGTGGGCGCCCTCAGGATCACCCCCAGGGGCCACGCTTTCCTCGAAAGCCCTCACAATATTGAACTCGCCCGCGATCACGACTTCACCACGGACCTGGAAGACGAAGAAGAGTCGCCGGAAAGGATTCCCGTCAATACCAAATCGTACGATGAGAAACTTTTCGAGCTCCTGAAAAACCTCCGCAAGAAGGTTGCCCGGGAAAAGAATCTTCCGCCGTACGTGATCTTCCAGGATCCATCGCTCGAGGAGATGGCCACGACTTACCCGACGTCCCGCGAGGAACTTGCCCAGGTCAACGGAGTAGGTATGGGCAAAGTAAACAAGTTTGGAAAGGAGTTCCTGGAGATCATACAGCAGTACGTCGATGAAAACGAGATCGAAACGGCGAGCGATGTGGTGGTCAAGTCTTCGGTAAATAAGTCGAAGACGAAAATCTCCATCATCCAGCAGATCGACCGCAAGATCGACCTGGAGGAGATCGCCGAATCGGCCCGGCTTTCGTTTGAGGAATTGCTGACCGAGATCGAAAACATCTGCTATAGCGGAACCAAGCTCAACCTGAACTACTACATCGACCAGGTGCTCGACCCGCATAAGCAAGACGACATCCACGATTATTTCATGAACGCCGAGACCGATCGTCTGGAAGACGCGCTCAACGATGATTCTATCGCCGACTATTCCGAGGAGGAAATCCGGCTGATGCGCATCAAATTCCTGTCGGAGTACGCCAACTAGTTGAATATCGCCAGCCAGGGCTTCCCGCTCTGGCTTTTTTCTGCCCTCCACCCTGTTTTAAAGATTGGAAATCGGCCTATCTTTGGACTTTAACCTTTAACCCGGGTTCTGGAATGAACATCCTCATCATTGGCAATGGCGGCCGTGAACATGCGTTGGCCTGGAAGATCAGGCAAAGCCCACGCTGCTCCCGGCTTTTTGTCGCGCCAGGCAATGCGGGCACGTCCCTGGTGGCCGAAAATGTCTCCATTGGAACGGACGATTTTCTCCACCTGGGCCAGTTCTGTAAAGACAATGGCATCGAGATGCTGGTTGTGGGGCCGGAAGCGCCCCTGGTTAAGGGCGTCCGCGACTACTTTGAAACCGACCCATGGCTGAAAGATGTCCTGATCGTGGGGCCCGGCAAGACCGGCGCACAGCTTGAAGGGAGTAAGGATTTCTCGAAGCAGTTCATGCTCCGCAACGGCATTCCCACCGCAAAAGCCCGCGCCTTTGGTGTGAGCGACATTGATGAGGCGTTCGACTACATTGCCACTTGCAAGCCGCCGATCGTCTTAAAGGCCGACGGCCTCGCTGCCGGCAAGGGCGTAATCATCAGCCTTAGCCAGGCCGAGGCGAAAGCGGTACTCAAGGACATGCTGGTGAACAAAAAGTTCGGCGAGGCAAGCGCAAAAGTATTGATCGAAGAATTCCTCAACGGCATCGAGCTTTCGGTGTTTGTGCTTACCGACGGCATCGGATATGTCATCCTCCCGGAAGCAAAAGATTACAAGCGGGTGGGCGACGGCGATACGGGACCGAACACGGGGGGCATGGGCGCAGTGTCGCCGGTCGTTTTCGCCACGCCTGAGTTCATGAAAAAAGTGGAGGAAAAGGTAGTTAAGCCCACCATTTCCGCATTGAGCCGGGAGGCTATCGACTACAAAGGTTTTATCTTCGTGGGGCTGATGAACGTGGGAGGTGAGCCTTACGTTATCGAATACAATGCGCGCATGGGCGACCCGGAGACACAGGCGGTCATGCCGCGGATCAAAAGCGACCTGATCGATCTCCTCGAAGCAACAGCAAAAGGGGAACTCGATAGCAAGACGATTGAGATCGACGACGCCTTCGCAGTTACGGTAGCGCTTGTGAGCGGTGGATATCCGGGTGAGTATGTGAAAGGAAAAAAGATCGGCGGGCTGAACGGCGAAAAGGACGCCGTACTCTTTCACGCCGGAACCAGGAAACACGACGAATCCATTCTTACCGATGGGGGGCGCGTCCTGGCCGTAACCGGAAGAGGATCAACCCTGACGAAGGCGCGCGAGAATGCGTACGCCCTCGCAGAAAAAATTACCTGGGAAGGGCTTTACTACAGGAAAGATATTGGTGTCGATTTAATGAATTATAAAGGAATATAGGATGGCATGTGCGTGCGGAACAGCTAAAGACGGCAAAGTAGGCGGATGCAACAACAACGGAGCGTGCGGCACGGGTGGCTGTAACAAGATGAACGTCTTCGATTGGCTTTCCAACATGGACATGCCTGCAGAAGAGAAGTTTCATGTTATTGAAGTGCGCTTCAAAAATGGCCGGAAAGATTTCTACCGGAACGTCGATAAGCTCAGTCTTGTAACGGGCGACGCCGTGGTGGTGGAGGTGCCCAATGGTCACCACATCGGCTACGTATCCCTTCAGGGAGAACTCGTGAGGCTGCAGATGCAGAAGAAGAAAGTTCCGCTCGACGGAGACGTACGGAAGATATACCGGCTTGCCCACCAGAAGGATCTCGAGAAATTTGACGATGTGAAGAAGCGGGAGTTGCCCACACTTTACCGCACGCGCGAAATCATCCGCAGCATGAAGCTCGACATGAAATTGTCGGACGTGGAATACCAGGCGGATAACACAAAAGCTTCGTTCTTTTACTCGGCCGATGAACGGGTTGATTTTCGGGAACTGATCAAAGTTCTTGCCGGGGAATTCCGTATCCGCGTGGAGATGCGGCAGATCAGCCTGCGGCAGGAAGCAGGCCGGCTTGGCGGGATCGGCGTGTGCGGCAGGGAACTTTGCTGCGCTACATGGCTGAGCGAATTCAGGAACGTTGCCACTAGCGCCGCCCGCTATCAAAATCTGTCGCTCAACCCGAGCAAGCTTTCGGGACAGTGCGGAAGGCTGAAATGCTGTCTCAACTACGAGCTGGAAACGTATATCGAGGCGTTGGAAGATATTCCAAAGATCGAAGGGCCGCTGTTAACTGAAAAAGGAGATGCCATTCTGCAGAAAACAGACATCTTCCGCAAGATCATGTGGTTCGGATTCTCGGAAGAAAACACCTGGTACCCGCTGAATGTCGACCGCGTGAATGAAATCCTGCGGATGAACCGCGAAGGACGCAAACCGGCCAACCTCGATAAGGATGTCGTTGAAGAGAAGGCACCCGCGGCGGCCCTTAACAGCGACCTGCTGCAGATGGATCAGAAATATAAAAACAAGGGCCGCAAGAAAAAGAAGAAGAAACGCAAAAGTGGCGGGGGCCCCGGCGGTCAGAGTCAGGGCCAGGCCCCGAGGAGCCAGCAGCGCAATCCCAATGCGAACAAAAACCGGAACAGGTAATGAAGGTTTTCTTTGTGCTGGCCGCCACGGCCTTCTCGCTGTTATCATGCGATGACACGCGCGTCTTCGAAGAGAATATCGACTTTGAGGATCGCCACTGGCTGGTGTCGGAAATGCCGGAGTTTGAATTTGAAATCCACGACACGACAGCGACCTACAACCTGCACTGCAACCTGAGGAACGCCGTCTCATATCCCTACACCCGGATATTCTTTAAGTATGCGTTGAAAGATTCTGCGGACAGGGTGCTGGACAGCGCCTTGGTGACCCAGTTCCTTTTCGACGAGAAGACCGGCAGGCCTTACGGCGAAAGCGGGATCGGCGACCTTTACGATCACCGGTTTCCGATACTCATGAACTACACTTTCCCGCATGGTGGAAAGTTCAGGGTGAGGTTTAAACAATACATGCGGATGGACACGTTGCCCGGGATACTGGCCGTGGGATTGCGCGTCGAGAAGTTCCAGGCGGACTCCGACTGAATGCCGTTCGACGGAGCCCGAATCCAACCTCGTCCCTTCCTGATCTGGCCATGAGAAAACGGTCAAATCGTTTGCCGAACCTACACACGAGCCTTACCCCTGAATGTTGACCGGTTCGAAATTCGAAAAACAAATTTTTGTAATTACTTTACCTGAATATCATACCTGGCGTGCTGTGATTCGGAGAGGACGTACTTTTCTGGCCATACCCATCGCGTTGCTGGCATTGGGCGCCTGCACGCCTGAAACACCCTTCCACGACAAAACTACCTACTTCCTTTTCGAAGATAGCGCGCGGGCGATGGATGCCACGGAGGCGTGGACACAGTTCCAAGAAGGCAAATTTCAAAAACAAGACGGCCATTCGTTTAATCCTGGCTTCACCACGTCGCATTTCTGGCTCGTCCTTCAAAAAGACACGACAACAGACGACCGTTGGGTGGAGATTGGCACGTCGCAGATCAACCGGATTGCGTTCTTTTCCATCCATAACAACCTGCCCGTGAGGAAGTATTTGACCGGCGACAACCTCCCGTTCTCCGCCCGGCCCATGCCGTCTCCGGAGTTCAGCTTCCCGCTATCGGGCCCTTCCCCCTATGCCCTGCTGATGATCGACAAAAGCAACGAGTCGCTTCAACTCACGTTCGAAACAAAACCCGGCCACCTGTTCTTTGACGAAATCATGGAAAATACCGTGGTCATCGGCGTCATGTCCGGAATGATTGCGCTCATGCTGGTCTTTGGCTTTTACCTTAGCGTGATCACCGGGGAAAAGGTGTACCTCTTTTACATCCTTTATGTTGCATTCGGATGGTTGTATGTCCTGTCGAACGCCGGCATTGGTTACAAATACCTCTGGCCCGACAGCCCCTGGTTCGCCGACCGGGCAAGACCGTTCTTTGCCCTGATCACCGTAGCATCTTCACTTCCATTCATCACCTATTACGCCGGAAGGGCCGCCCGCCAATGGCTACAGCTCTCGATGGTTGTTCTCGCTTCAATTGCACTGGTTGGCGCCATGCTCGCACTTACCCCCGGCGTGAACATCAAGACGAGTACCGCTGGGTATTATTTTCAGGCGCTGATTCCCTTCATCGTCGGCCTATACATCATCATGCTGATCGCCGTCATGCTGCAAAAGATCCGACGGCGAAACCGGATGGCTTTGTTCTATCTGTTTAGTATTTCGCCCATAGTCGTCTTCAGCGTACTCCAGGTATTTTACTACTCCGGTGGGGCGGACTTCTCCGGATCGTACATCGAACACTACGGGCAGGCGACGGGGTATGTCCTGGAGGCGGTGATCCTCACGTTTGGCCTTGCCTACCGGTTTAACAATTACCGACGTGAACGTGAAAGCCTGCTCATCAGTCTGAACCACCAGCAGACGCGCTACGCGCGGGCGATCATCACCACGCAGGAGGCGGAACGTCGTCAACTTGCGGATCAACTTCATGACATTGCCGGCTCCATGCTATCGGCCGCGAGACTGAATCTTTCGTCGATGCGCGAAAAGAACTTCGTTGCCAACCCGGAAGGCCAGGCCAAACTCGCGAGCGCGGAGCACGCCGTTTCGAGCATTTCACACATGCTTCGAAACCTTAGCCACGCGATCAGCCCCATCATGCTTGAGAAGGTAGGCTTCCGGCAAAGTGTCGAAAACATCGTGTCCATCTTTAACACGGCCCAGAAGATTCGGGTGGAGCTGGACGTGACGGGCTTTGAAAGCGAACAACCGGAAATGACACAAACCTTTTCAGTGCTGTATGGGATTCTCTACGAGTTGGTCAACAACGTGATCAAGCACGCAAACGCGAGCCATGTGCTGATTCAACTCGTTGAACACGAGGACAGCATCGTTATGATTGTGGAAGACAATGGTCAGGGGCTAAAAGTTAATGGTACACCAACGCATGGATTGGAAGGAATAAGATCGAAAATCCATTATCTTGACGGCAGCATCGAGTTCGATCACCTGGAAAACAGAGGACTGATTGTGGCAATAGAAATTCCAAAGAAGAACGATGAGAAAGATTATTCTGGCTGACGATCATCAGCTTTTCATTGAAGGGGTTCGTTCCGTTCTGGAAGAGATTCCTGGCGTTGAGATCGTGGCTACCGCCAATGATGGCGCCGAATTGATGGATCGTGTTAGTTCGCTGTCTCCCGACCTTGTCATCCTGGACTTGAATATGCCCCGGCTCGACGGGTTAAAATGCCTGCAAACGATCAAGCGCGATCTGCCGAACACCAAAGTGATGGTGCTGACAAACTACAGCCAACCGGAACTGATCCAGGAAGTAAGACAACTGAAGGCCGACGGCTTCGTTGTCAAGAATTCCGCGGCGGCTGAACTGCGCGTCACTGTTGAAAGAATCCTTGACGGAGAACAGATCTTTGCCGAAGAGCAGAGTCCCGGCATCCTCGACGAGAGTTCCTACTTCTTCGACGCGTTTTTGAAAAAGTTCAAACTTACACGCCGTGAGGTCGACATCATCCGACTGGTCTGCAAGGAATACAGCAGCAAACAGATCGCCGCAGAATTACATCTTAGTGAATTCACGGTGAACACGCACCGAAAGAACATTCAACGGAAACTAAATGTGAAGAATGTCGCCGGCCTGGTTTCCTTCGCCAGAGAGCACCACCTGGTGAGCTGAGACCGGTGAGGCTCCGGGACGACGGAGGGCGCGTAGTTTTAGACGCGACGGATGTCGAATCGAATTCCTCATTCAACCTATTTCATACGCAGCGTGGTCATCACGGGGAGGTGGTCGGATGGATAGTTTTTTCCATCGTTGTCCGTGATGACATTGTAACCGGTCGACTCCCAGTGATCCGAGTGCAGGATGTAGTCGATGGCGCGGCAGGGCATGGCGTTAACGCCGAAATTGCAGAATGTGCCTGGTGGATCGGCGACCGGAGCAGGATCGTTGAGATGAAGTCCTCCTTCGCCCATGATTACCGCGTAGGGCTCATCTTCACGTGTAAAGTTGAAGTCTCCCGTAATAATCACCGGAAGCCCATCAGCGATCTCCTCAGCTTTCTGTTTGATCAGGTCCGCGCTGTTCTTCCGCGCGGTCTTTCCGATGTGATCGAAATGGGTATTCAACAGGAGGAACTCCTTACCGGATTCCAGATCTTTCAGTTTCACCCACGTCGCCACGCGGGTAATGGCCGCATCCCAACTCTTGCTCCCCGGAACTTCGGGGGTTTCCGACAACCAAAAAGTGTTCTGATCAAGGATCTGAAAACGGTCGCGCTTCAATAGCACGGCCGAGTACTCGCCCCTTTCTTTCCCGTCATCACGGCCGACCCCGATGAACCGATACCCGGGCAGATTCTCAGTGATCGCGGTAAGCTGGTGATGAAGGGCCTCCTGGACACCGATCACGTCAGGATCGTATTTCCTCAGAAGATCGTAGACCTCTTCCTTCCGGTTCGCCCAACTGTTGATTCCGTCGCCGGGGTTATCGTAGCGGATATTGTAGGTCATGACATCGATCGGTTGGGCACCACCCTCCGCGACAGCGAAGAGGGTAACGAAATACAAGACAAACTTCATATGAAGGGTGAATAAGTTGTTCATATTGGCAGGCGCGAAAAGCCATTTCATCATGATACTAAGGTAAGGAAACATTAACTTGCCCGTCAATAGCACACGATGGATTTCTTCGACATCGACCATATCTTCTTTACCCTTTGGAATTATCCGGTCAGCTATCTGGAGTTCTTCGGGTTGATTTCCGGCATCGTAGCCGTTGTGCTGTCTTCGCTTGCCAATGTGTGGAGCTGGCCGATTGGGATCGTTAACGTAACGCTCTCCTTCTTCCTTTTCTTCCAGGTTCAACTCTACCCGGATATGTTTCTCCAGATATTCTTCTTCGTTACCAACGTCATGGGTTGGTGGCGATGGACCCACCCCAGGCCGTTTGAAGAAGACCGGAAACATGAACTGAAGATCAGCTTTATGAACCGGAAGGAGGTCTTCCGGGTTTGTGCCATTGGATTTGCCGGTACGTTGTCGATGGGGTTGCTGGCGCAAAACCTGCATTCCCTGCTTCCGATGGTCTTCACGAAACCCAGCGCGGCGCCATTTCTCGATTCGTTCGTTACGGTGGTGAGCGTGATCGCTACGTTTTACATGATCCAGAAAAAAGTTGAATGCTGGATCATGTGGCTGCTGGTGGATGTGGTGGCCACCTACCTCTACTTCTCCCGCGATATCAAACTGTATGGCGTGCTGTACTTCGCCTTTTGTGTCATTGCCGCTTTCGCGCTTTGGAACTGGATCAGGGAATACCGTTCTTATTCGAAGACATGATTAAAGTCTGCTTCTTCGGGCCGGAAAGCACCGGTAAATCCTTCATGGCTGCGCGCATGGCGGAAAAATACCATAGCGAATTCGTACCTGAAGTTGCGCGCGAGTTGATCAGTAGCAACGACTTTACCCTCGAAGACATTGAACGCATTGCAGAAGCACACCACAAACGCGTAGTTGAGAAATCGAAGACCGCGAACAGGATACTGTTTTGCGATACCGATGCCATTACAACGGAAATCTATTCACGCCACTATCTGGGTGCCGTGCCCGACATCGTGTTCGACTATCAACGCATCGACACCTACGAACATTACTTCCTTTTCGATATCGACGTACCGTGGGTCACCGATGGCCTCCGCGACCTCGGCGACAGACGCGAAGAGATGTTTGCCTTGTTTCGGGATGCCCTCGTTACACGGAACATTTCGTTCACGCTCGTGTCGGGGTCATGGATGGAACGTGAAGCGATCATCGAACAACGCGTACGCCAGTTACTCGAGCAGTGATCCTTTCTTCTTTTCGAGGAGTTCCCGCTCACGGGCGGAGGACGTAAGGGCAATCGCCCGCGCCAACGCCTGCGTCGCCTGGTCCCGCTCGCCCCCCAAGGCATGGAATTCCGCGATGGCCGCATGATAGATATGGTTCTCTTCCATCCCTTCTACCGCCGTCAGGGCGCGAAGGCCTTCCTCCGGCGACTTCCAATATCCCACGGCGATGGCTTTATGCATCGCTACCACCGGGCCAGGCTTAACCCCTTCAAGCAATTCGTACAGCCGGTGGATCTCCGCCCAGTTTGTTTCGCCAAACGTTTTCGCCATCGAGTGGCATGCGGCGATAGCAGCTTCGAGATGATACTCGGAAATCTCGTCTGTGCCCCATGCCGTGTTGAGGAAATATAAACCTCGCTCGATCAGGTGCCTGTCCCAACGGTTGCGATCCTGTTCCTGCAGGCGGATGATCTCACCCTTCCCGCCCAGGCGCGCGTCCTCCCGCGATGCCTGCAGGCACATCAATGCGAGCAGCGCGTGAACGGGTGGCAGATTGGTCAATGGATTCCTGGTCAATAAAAGGCACAGCCGCATAGCCTCCAGCGTCAAATCCTGGCGGATGAGCCTGTCTGAATGTGACGAATAGTATCCTTCGTTGAAGAGAAGGTAAAGCGAGTGCAGCACCGCCGCCAGTCTCGGACGGAGTTGGACCGGAAGGGGCGCCTCAAGGGAAATATTCTCAGCACGTATCTTTTCACGCGCGCGGTAGAGCCGTTTGGTGATGGTGTCCTCTGTCGTGAGAAATGCGCGTGCAATTTCACCCACGCTCAAACCGCATAGGGTTCTCAAGGTCAGTGCGATCTGCGACTCCGTAACGATGGAGGGATGGCAACACGCGAAAATCATTCGAAGCTGGCTGTCCTGGATCTCGTTTTCGGCAAACATCTGATTGACGGCCGGCGCGAGCGTAAACTCCGATCGCATGGCCTGGGCAATCTGAGCGTGGATGCCTTCATGGACTTTTCTTTGCCTGAGCAGATCGATGGCGGCGCGCTTTGCAACGGTATGCATCCACGCAGAGGGATTTTCCGGAATGCCGTTGACCTTCCAGGCAGACAACGCCTTCATCAGCGTGTCCTGAACGAGGTCTTCCGCCTGCTGAAAGTTACCAAAGCCCAGCATTTTCGTCAACACGGCAACCATCTTTCCCGACTCCTCGCGGAAAAGATGGCTGACCACTTGGTTGACTTGCTTTTCTTCAGGCACCCCTAAAGCTAGGGATTTTCCTGGTCATAGTACGTAGCGTCCTTAATGATGAGGCCGTCGCGAAAAGTAAGGATCGAAACGATCGGCAGCCGGAATGAAACGCTGTCGTTGATCCTGCCCGTGGACACAAATTCCACCGTCACCACGTCGCCCGAAGGATACACGCCGATCACTTCGTCGTGAATGTCGGGAAACATCGTTTCCATAGCCTGGTACTTTTCAATGACCTGCCCCCGGGTTTGCGTGACGTATTCATTGCCCAGCGACGGATCAAGAAACCGAGCATCGTCGGCATAGAGCGCTGCCATCGACTCCCATTCATGACGGTTGAAGTGTTCAAACACCCGGCGCGTCCGTTCGGCATTTTCGTCGGCGGTCCGCGACAAACAGCTCACACAGCACGAAGTCCACATGAGGAAGAGGAAGAGGTTCGCTTTCATCGGCGCAAGTTTTTCAGATGTCAAACTTTTGCACTTCACGCACTTCCACAATTCCCCCGATGGCATAGTCAGGAGACGCTTTGGCGATATCGACGGCCTCGTCCAGATTCTTTGCCAGCACGACGAAGTATCCGCCGATAATCTCCTTGCCTTCCGTAAAGGGCCCGTCGGTGACAACCTTCCCGGGGCCGGCCACGGTTTTCCCGCCCGGCAACAGGGCTTCGCCGGAAACATACCGTTGTTGTTCCGACAACTCCTGAACCCATGCAAGCCATTTTTGCATGTGTTGGTCCATTTGTTCATTTGAAAACTGGCTGTAGTCACCGCCAAGAAAGATAAGCATGTACTTTTCCATAGATCAGAATTTTAAGCGTTTAAGACCTTTGAAATTCGAAGAATTTGCGGGGAGGCCGGCCTGGATCTGTGGCAAGCGCAGCTCCAGCGAAGCATGCTATCCTGGCTTCCGGAAATCGAAACAGAGCCAATCAACCTGCGAATTCTGAACTATGACGGTTAACCCGTGACAATCCGGACAAAGCTTTCAGATTTTTTTTTCTGCCACCAGGGGTTCGGTCTCCGGCTTGGCGATTTTGGAGCCCTTTACAGCGAAGAACAGGATGTAGAGATAGCAGGGCAGGATAATGGCATACGCGGTCTGCCGGTTGGCCAGATCGGCAATTTTGCCATAAGCAAGCGGAAGGATAGCACCGCCCACTATGCCCATGATCAGGAGGGCAGAGCCCGTTTTGGTAAACCGTCCAAGCTTGTCGATGGCCAGCGGCCATATCGCAGGCCACATCAGGGAGTGCGCGAAACTCAGGAGCACTACGAATCCGATGGAGACCCAGCCGGAAGTCAAAAGGGCACCAATAGTAAAGATAAATCCAAGGACGGCGCACCACGCCAGCGCTGCCCGCTGCGACAAATATTTCGGCATGACGGCAATGCCCACAAAATAGCCAACAATCAATGCAACGAGACAATAGCTGCTGAATTTTCCCGCGGTATTCAAGTCAAATCCCTGGTACTGTCCATAGAGGCCGATTGCGTCGATGGCGATGACTTCAACGCCCACATACACGAAAATACAGATCACGCCAAGCACGAGGTGCGGATAATCGAACAAAGAATTTTTGCCCTGCACGGGTTTTGCCGTTGCTTCCTGGTCCTCTTCGGGATTGATTTCGGGCAGATGTGCCTTCAGTATCATGACGGCCAGGCCGGTTAGTACAACCGCCATAACCACATACGGGGCAATCACGCGGGCGGCAAGCTGATCAAGTTCTGCGGCCAGGGCCTCGCCTGAAAGGGTTGCGATATGCTGGGAAAGGGTTTGTGTGTCGCTGAATAAAAGCTCCACCAGCAGGAAGATTCCGATTACTCCCGCGATCTTGTTGGACACCCCCATGATGCTGATCCGTTTTGCCGCGCTTTCGATGGGCCCCAAAATAGTCACGTACGGATTGGAGGCGGTCTGCAGCAAGGTGAGACCAGTCCCTTGCAGGAAAAGCCCGAGCAGAAACAGCGGGTAGGACCTCAGTTGTGCCGCGGGAACGAAGACAATGGAACCGACCGCCATGACGATAAGCCCAATGGACATGCCACGCGCAAAGCCCGTTTTCTTCAGAATCGCGGAAGACGGAAATGCCATCACAAAATAGGAAATATAAAAAGCAAAGGTTACGAAGTAAGCCTGGAAGTCGGTCAGCTCACAAACCTGCTTCAGGAAAGGGATGAGTACGCTGTTCAACCACGTGACAAATCCAAAAATGAAAAACAACGCGCCGATGATCATCATCGGAAACATGTAAGACCGCTGGTTGGACGTCATAGGTGGTTAGGTTTTGCAAAAACAGCGTGCAAACGGGCACACGCTTTTGGATTAAACGTTAATTTTGGGGCCTCAAAAACGGTGGACCATGGCGGAAAACGCACCGTGTTTGCGCCCACACCACCGAAAAATAGATAAAAGGTAATGGAGAACCCAACAAACGCTCAAAAAAAACTGACCCTGCTCGTGCTGGCAGCGGGAATCGGAAGCCGTTACGGCGGTATAAAACAAATCGACGGTTTCGGACCCAACGGCGAAACCATCATGGACTACTCGCTCTACGACGCCATCCGTGCCGGCTTCACCAAGGTAGTGTTCATCGTCCGGGAAGAAATCCTGGAGACGGTGAAAGAGAAGTTCGCTCCGAAACTCAAGAATAAGATCGACGTCGAATTTGTCGTCCAAAGCCTGGACCAACTGATACCGGCATCCTATCAAAACGCCGCGCGCAAGAAGCCGTGGGGTACCGGTCACGCGGTGCTGTGCGCCCGCCATGCCATCAACGAGCCGTTTGTGGTCATCAACGCCGACGACTTCTACGGCCGTGACTCCTTCGCCTCTGTAGCAACGTTCTTCGCGAACGACACCACCCATTCCCACGCCATGGTGGGCTACACGTTGAACAATGTATTGTCCGACCATGGAAGCGTATCCCGGGGTGTAGGCTCCACCGACCGCGACGGCAATCTTACTTCTGTCGTTGAACGCACCACCATCGTACGCGAAAGCGGAAAGATCATCTCAAAGGAAAAGGATGGCGATCGCGAACTCCCTCCCGACGCGCCCACCTCTATGAACTTCTGGGGATTCCGCCCGGACGTTTTTGAGTTTTCCACACAACTCTTTCAGGACTTCCTGAAGAAAAACCACGAAAACATCAAAGCCGAGTTCTTCATTCCGCTGATCGTCAATGCCATGATCGAACAGCAACAGGGCATGGTGAAAGTGCTTGGCGGGGGGACAATATGGTTCGGGGTAACCTACCAGGAGGATAAGGAAGCCGTGTCCGCGAAGATCAAGGCGTTGGTGGATAAAGGTGAGTACCCGGGTGATTTGTGGGGTGAGTAGACATTGGCATTAGCGATTAGGCATTTGGGATTAGGCATTAGTATTGGGTATTGGGCGATCTCAACGGATCTGAATGGACGTAATCTCTCAAATTGTTAAGCGTTTCGGACTGACTCCCGGGAGCTACACGGTTCAGGCCATTGGCTCGGGATATATTCACCAAACTTACAGGCTGACCGGCGAAAAGTCCTTCGTCCTCCAGCGCGTGAACAAGAATGTCTTCCCCGAGCCGGAAGTCATCGCAAGCAACCTGGGGGCGGCGGCGGACTATCTCAGGACAAAGCATCCTGACTTTCTGTTTCTGACGCCCATCCCGACTACGTCCGGAGAAGGGATGACCTATGCCGGCGATGGTTTCCCCTGGAGGCTTTTCCCTTACTTCGACAATACATTCACGATCGACAAAGTCGAAAGCGAAGCCATGGCCTTCAGCGCAGCGGCTGCCTTCGGTCGGCTCACCCGCACGCTGTCAGGCGCCGATCTGCAATTGTTTCACCCTACTATTGAGCGTTTCCATGACCTGTCCTGGCGATGGGAACAGTTTCAGGATGCCCTTTGCCATGGACGGAAAGACCGGCTTACGACGGCCGCGGCGGAGATCCACGCCGCTGAAGGCTTTCGGCATCTTGTCGATGAATACAACAACCTCACTGGAAGCGGCCTGCTCGTGCCGCGCATCACCCACAACGATACGAAGATCAACAATGTCCTTTTCGACGCCACCACGGGCGAGGCCACCTGCGCCATCGACCTCGATACGCTGATGCCCGGGTATTTCATCTATGACGTCGGTGACATGATTCGCACGTTCGTCAGTCCGGTTGACGAGGAGGAAAGGGATCTGTCTAAAGTGATCGTTCGACCAAACATCTACCGCGCGCTCATTGACGGATACATGTCGGAAATGGAAAACGTATTGACGGAGGCGGAAAAAGGCGCCGTTGCGTTTTCCGGAAAGATGATGACCTTCATCATGGCGTTGCGCATGCTTACCGATTTCCTTAACGGTGACGTCTATTACCAGATCCGGTACGATGATCAAAACCTGGTCCGCGCAAAAAATCAGTTCAAGTTGCTGGCGGAACTGTCGAAATGATCAACCGACGGCGCCAGCTTGTTGTAAACGCCACCTTTTCCGGGAAAGGGCTTCTTTGTAATTTGGCAGAACACAACATCAATACCTATGAGAAATTCAATCACACTGATTGTGGCGTTGCTCGTCATCGCGACAAACGCAATCGCCCAGAAAGAGCTCATTGGCGCCTGGGAAACGGGCGAAGACACCAGGACGGTGATGATCGTTACAGACGAATTCTTCTCCGAGGCGGCGTTCAGGGAAAATGAATTCATCTCCACCGCGGGTGGACGCTGGAAAACCGACGGCAAAAATCTTATTCGGACGTATGAATTCAACACGGCGAACCCGGATTTAGTGGGTAAGGAGATTTCAATCCCTTTTGAAATTAAAAACGACAACCTGGCGTTGTCGGAAAAAGAAGGTAAGGAGAACTGGTCACGCGTCGACGATGGCGGACCCGGCAAGCTGGCGGGCGCGTGGCTGATTACCGGCCGCATGCGCGATGGCGAAATGCGTACATCCACGCCCGGCGCGCGCCGTACGATGAAGATCCTGTCGGGGACACGGTTTCAATGGATCGCCTATAACGTCGAGTCGAAGGAGTTTTCAGGAACCGGTGGCGGTACGTACACGACCGAGGACGGAAAGTACACGGAAAACATCGAGTTCTTCTCGCGGGACAACAGCCGTGTCGGCGCCAGCCTCCAGTTCGACTTTTCCATCGAGGACGGCCAATGGCGCCACAGTGGCAAGAGTAGCCGCGGGCAGCCGTTGGATGAGGTGTGGACAAAGCGGGAAAAACTTGGAATTTGACAACGAGCGAAAAGCATAGCGCACTCATTAAATCGATCGCTAAAGGCCTGGGTTTCTCCTTCTGCGGAATTTCCAAAGCGGAATTTCTCGAAGAGGAAGCGCCGCGGCTCGAACAGTGGCTGAAGCAGGGCTACCATGGCAAAATGCAGTACATGGAGAACCACTTTGACAAACGCCTTGATCCCACGCTCCTCGTGCCCGGCGCAAGATCGGTAATCAGCCTCCTTTACAATTACTATCCGAAAGAAGAACTCCGCAAGGAAAGCGCCTTCAAGATCGCCCGCTATGCCTACGGGGAAGACTACCACTTTGTGATCAGGGACAAACTGAAGGCCCTGACGGATTCCATCCGCGAAGCGGTTGGCGATGTGCATGGACGCGCTTTCGTTGACTCGGCACCCGTGATGGAGCGCGCCTGGGCCAAACGCGCCGGCGTTGGTTGGATCGGAAAAAATAGCTTGCTCCTCAACCGGGACATGGGAAGCTACTTCTTTGTTGCTGAACTCATCGTCGACCTGGACCTCGCTTACGACGGGCCCGTGAAAGATTACTGTGGGACATGCACCGCGTGCATGGACGCCTGTCCCACGGACGCCATACCGGAAGCGGGCGTGGTAGACGGTAGCAAGTGTATCAGCTATTTCACGATAGAACTTAAAGAAGAAATCCCGCAAGAGGTCAAGGGCAGATTCGAAAACTGGATCTTCGGATGCGACATCTGCCAGGAAGTGTGTCCCTGGAACCGGTTTGCAAAACCCCATGATGAACCCCGTTTCGAACCTTCTCCAGGGATGGAAGAAATGACGGACACGGACTGGAAGGAAATTACCGACGAAGTTTTTCAAAAGGTATTTCGTCATTCCCCGTTGAAGCGCGCAAAGCTCGAGGGGTTGAGGCGGAACGTCCGGTTTGTGGGTGAGTGAGCACGTAGCGGTGGCGGGGAGGCGCAAGGACACAGCCAAATCGCGGAGGCGTCCCGTCCACGCTGGACGCCTTGTGGTTTCGGCGCCCGTTTAGCAAGGGAATGCTGGGTCGACTACCTGATCATCAGGACCACTTCGTCGGCAACCTTCCGGTTATACTCAAAGGCAAGCTTTTGGTAATTGACGAGGTCAACAATGGTTCCAATAAAACACAGTCCGGCGGTAAAGATGTAGAGGATACCCAAGCCGATATCACCAATGAGAAACCGGTGAATTCCGGCGATTCCGAAGAAGCCGATAATCGCGGTGATGAGTATGAGCATGGGTTCTCTCCTCCGCGTACGATACACCGATGCGAACCGTTGCGCGGTCTCCGCATCCATATCTTTGACCAGGTTCTGAAGATAAACCATTTCTTCGCCGTTGACTTCAGGAAGGACGTCGATAATTCTTGCCATAAGAATGAAAATGTTGTTTGGAAAGTGAGATTATCCTTAAAGATAAAACAATAACAGCAAAAATACCGAGGGGATGCGCGTTGAATGACGCCAGCCACTCGCCGCGAAAAATATGGGAGATGGATCGCCCCAGTCCGCACCCCGGGCAAAAGTCGAGGCCAAGGTTTGCCAGCGGGCAAATTGTGACGTGCCCATGTTGCGGCTCAGCCAGCGCCAGGGCAATCAACCCGAGGGCCCAGATCGACGCTTCACGCGGATACGTCCTGACAAATGCAATGGCATTTCTCATGCGACATGAAGCTACAAAAAAATTAAAGCCCCGGTTGCCCGGGGCTCAGTTTTCCAAACCTTGAATCCTAGCCTGCCACGAAGCAGCGATTAAGAATGGCTTCGTGTTCATTCCCAAACCTGGTGTAGCACCAGCGCCTGAGCTCGTTGATCTCCTCTGCTATCAACATTCTGATAGCCTTCCTTAGCTCTTTTTCAAACAACAGAGCGTCAAAACTCACTTTGGTGAGCACAGTTT
>CAZKBK010000037.1:0-45603 GCA_964551035.1 uncultured Roseivirgaceae bacterium
CGGCAATGTTTACAATTGCGTACATAGCTTTTTCAAAAATAGGACTGCAAAGGTAGCAAATGCCGCGGAAAAAACAGTCATTGCCCGAAAAATTCGGCTGACGCCCGTGGCGAAAGTTCGGATTTTGGGGCTGCAGAGGGATGAAGCGAAGTTTACCCTTCGTGGGTTCCTGCTGAACCGACTTGATGGCGGAGTAGCCGTTTGCGCACGACGGCGTCGAAGCCGGGTGCTGAGATCGTATTTCGAAACTAAAATATTTTTTTCCCGCCTGGCCGGTTTTTCCCAACTCAAACAAAGGGCTAATCGAACGGCATTAAGCAGCTATTTGCCAGTAACTTATAATCCACAATTCATCAACAAAGTTATCCACAATCTGTGATTTCAGCTTGAAAACGCATTTTTTGATTTATCGGAATCGTTGTTTTCATTTGTACACTTGAAGCTGACCGGGGCGGTGCATTCTCGCCGCTCTCCAAAGCCAAGCATTACTTTTTCGGGAATTTGACCAGGTGGGGGCCGCCCCCGCCTGACGTGATATTTTGGTTGAACCTTTAAATTCTTAATCATGAGCAAAGCAACATTGGAGGAACCCATTCTACAGGAAAACAAGGGCCGTTTCGTACTCTTCCCCATCCAACAGCACGACATCTGGAAATATTATAAGCAGGCGGAGGCCAGTTTCTGGACGGCGGAAGAAATCGACCTGAGTCATGACCTGAAGGATTGGGAGAATCTCAATGACGGCGAGCGGCATTTTATCACCCACGTCCTGGCGTTTTTCGCTGCCAGCGACGGCATTGTCAATGAAAACCTCGCGGAACACTTCGTCTCCGAGGTGCAGTACACCGAGGCTAAATTCTTTTACGGATTTCAGATCGCGATTGAAAACATCCACTCGGAAACCTATTCCCTCCTGATCGACACCTATGTAAAAGACCCGAAAGAGAAGGACAAATTGTTCAATGCCATCGAGACGATGGACTGCGTAAAGAAAAAGGCGGAATGGGCTTTGCGTTGGATCGACAAAGGTACTTTCCCGGAGCGTCTGATCGCCTTTGCCGCGGTGGAAGGCATTTTCTTCTCCGGTTCATTCTGCTCAATTTTCTGGCTGAAGAAAAGAGGCCTCATGCCCGGCCTGAGTTTTTCCAATGAACTCATTTCCCGCGACGAAGGCCTTCATTGCGATTTCGCCTGCCACCTGTATACCCAGCATGTTGTCAACAAACTGCCGAAAGAGCGCGTGATCGAGATCATCAAGGACGCCGTAGATATTGAAAAGGAATTCGTCACGGATGCGTTGCCGGTAAACCTGATCGGTATGAACGCCGCCCAGATGCGCCAATACATCGAATTCGTCGCGGACCGCCTCATCAACGAACTCGTCGGCGAAAAAATATACAACGCCACCAATCCGTTCGACTTCATGGACATGATCTCGCTCCGGGGAAAAACGAACTTCTTCGAAAAGCGGGTTGCAGAATATCAGAAAGCAGGGGTGATGAAGAGCACGGAGAAAGAATCTGCGCCAAAGTTTTCCTTGAACGAGGATTTTTAATTAGATTCAAAACACTTTTTAACCTTTTTTCAACAACAACCCTTTTGCCATGCTTGTAGTAAAACGCGACGGACGCCGGGAGTCAGTAAAGTTTGACAAGATCACCGCCCGGATTGAAAAACTTTGCTACGCCCTCGATCCAAAATTCGTGAACCCCGTGGAAGTGGCCATGAAGGTCATCAATGGCCTTTACGATGGGGTCTCCACACAGGAGTTGGATAATCTGGCCGCCGAAATTGCGGCTACCATGACTACCCGGCATCCTGATTTCGCCAAGCTTGCGGCCCGCCTTGCGGTTTCCAACCTGCACAAGACTACCAGCAAGTCGTTCTCCAACACGATGAAGCGCCTCTACCAGTACGTCGACCCGAAAACCGGTCAGAACGCGCCCCTCATCTCCAAAGAAACCTGGAAGATCATCAAGGACCACGCCGCGGAACTCGATGGCGCCATCCTTTACGACCGCGACTTCAGCTACGATTATTTTGGCTTCAAGACGCTGGAGCGTTCGTATTTAATGAGGATTGACGGGAAGACGATTGAACGTCCCCAGCACATGCTCATGCGTGTGGCCGTAGGCATCCACGGAAGTGATGTCACCGCAGCGATAGAGACCTATAACCTGATGTCGGAAAAGTGGTTCACCCACGCCACGCCGACGCTGTTCAACGCGGGGACACCCAAGCCGCAGCTTTCGTCCTGTTTTCTCCTGACCATGAAGGACGACAGCATCGACGGGATCTACGACACGCTGAAGCAATGCGCCAAGATCTCGCAGTCTGCGGGCGGTATCGGGCTCAGCATCCACAGCGTTCGCGCAAAGGGCTCCTACATCAAGGGCACCGGTGGAACGTCCAACGGCATCGTGCCTATGCTGAGAAACTTCGACATGACTGCGCGCTACGTCGACCAGGGCGGGGGCAAACGCAAGGGAAGTTTCGCCATATACCTTGAGCCCTGGCATGCCGACATCTTCGACTTCCTGAGCCTGAAAAAGAACCACGGCAAGGAGGAGTTGCGCGCACGCGACCTGTTTTACGCGCTGTGGATCTCCGACCTCTTTATGAAGCGCGTTGAGAACAATGAAATGTGGTCGCTCTTCTGCCCGAATGAAGCGCCCGGACTCTCGGAGGTCTGGGGTGAAGAATTCGAGCGTCTCTACGAGAAGTACGAAAGCGAAGGGAAATACCGCAAGCAGGTGAAAGCCCAGGACCTCTGGTTCGAGATCCTCGAGGCGCAGATCGAGACGGGCACGCCCTACATGCTTTACAAGGACGCGGCCAACCGCAAGTCCAACCAGAAGAACCTCGGCACCATCAAGTCGAGCAACCTCTGCACGGAGATCATGGAGTACACCGCCCCCGACGAAGTCGCCGTTTGCAACCTGGCCTCCATCGCATTGCCCAAGTTTGTCACAGAAGACGGGAAGTTCGACCACCAGAGACTTTATGAGATCACGAAGGTGGCCACGCGCAACCTCAACAAAGTGATCGACATCAACTATTATCCTGTGGAGGAAGCCCGCAAATCCAACATGAGACACCGCCCCATCGGGCTGGGCGTTCAGGGCCTTGCCGACACCTTTATCATGCTGCGCATGCCGTTCGAAAGCGACGAAGCGCGCGGCCTGAACAGGGATATTTTCGAAACGATCTACTTCGCGGCCATGGAGGCTTCCATGGAGCAGGCCAGGGAACACGGACCTTACGAAACCTTCAAGGGCTCGCCGGTTTCCAAAGGCATCTTCCAGTTCGACATGTGGGGCGTCACGCCCTCGTCGGGAAGGTGGAACTGGGACAAGTTGAAGCAGGACGTGAAGCAACACGGCGTGCGCAATTCCTTGCTCGTGGCGCCCATGCCCACCGCCTCAACGTCGCAGATCCTAGGCAACAACGAATGTTTTGAGCCCTATACGTCCAACATTTATACGCGCCGGACGTTGTCGGGCGACTTCATCGTCGTGAACAAGCACCTGATGAAGGACCTCATCGACCTTGGACTGTGGAGCGAGACCATGCGGCAGAAACTGATCTCTACCAACGGCTCCATTCAATCCATCGCCGAAATTCCCCAGCACATCAAGGATGTGTATAAGACCGTATGGGAAATCTCGCAGAAGGCGATCATCGATATGTCTGCCGACCGGGGCGCGTATATCTGCCAGTCGCAAAGCCTCAATGTACACCTGACCGATCCGAACTTCGGAAAGCTCACGTCAATGCACTTCTACGCATGGAAGAAAGGCCTGAAGACGGGCATGTACTACCTGCGTTCAACCGCGGCCGCCGATGCCATCAAGTTCACGCTCGACAAATCGGCTATCAAAGAGCCGGCGGCAAAGGAGATTGCCGAGATTCCGCAGACAACTGCTGTGGTCAACGAGTCACAACAAACGCTACATTACGCCACCGCGCAACAACTCGCCGACGACGATGCCCAAAAGCGCGCCGACATGACGTGCTCGCTGGACAACCCGGACGCCTGCGAGGCATGCGGTAGCTAAGCGTTCTTGCAAAGGAAGTCAAGCCCGGTCACAGCGATCGGGCTTTTTTTGTTGGCACTAAGGCATTAGGGGTTAGGGGTCAGGAGAATCGGGGAATTTCTCCACAAGCACCTTCGTGTCTTCGTGGCAACACCCCGCGGCGCTCCCTCAGAACTGAAAATAAATGAAAGGCTGTATCTCCGCGGACTTCACCTGCATGACGATAAAGATGATCACCACCATCCAAACAGCCTTCATGGCAAACGGAAACGCAATCATCCGCTGTTCAAAACCCAGTTGGATGCGGTTCGGAATCATGTGAAGGATGTAGCCCAGGGCCATCAGTGAAACGACGCCGGCGTATCCGGCAAAAAATTCGGGGAGGATGGCACCATTGAAGTTTGTGAAAATTTGCGTGAGCATTTCTCCGACGGCTTCCATGGAGGAAGCACGGAAGAGTATCCAGCCAAAACAGACAAAATGGAACGTGAACACGACGTGAAGAAAGCGGATGCCGGCACGCGCGGGCGCGGGTGGGAACCACTCCAGGTACTTCTTATGCGCCGCTAGCACCACGCCGTGCAGGCCACCCCAGACCACGAACCGCCAGGATGGTCCGTGCCACAGGCCACCCAGCAACATGGTGATCATCAGGTTGACATACGTTCGCACCTTCCCTTTTCTATTGCCCCCGAGCGAGATGTAGACATAGTCGCGAAGCCACCGCGACAGGGTCATGTGCCAGCGTCTCCAGAATTCCGTGATGTTGGCCGACTGATACGGCGAATCGAAGTTTATGGGGAAATGAAAACCCAGCAGCAGGGCAATGCCGATGGCCATGTCGGAGTAGCCGGAAAAATCGCAATAGATCTGGATTGCATAGCCATACACGGCAAACAGGTTTTCCAGGCCCGAATACAGGGCTGGCGCATCAAATACGCGGTCGACAAAGTTGATGCTGATATAGTCGGAGATGACCGCTTTTTTAAAAAGCCCGCAGCCGATTAGGAATACGCCCCGGCCAAACATCTCGTTGGTAACGGACGTTGGTTTATGAATTTGTGGAAGGAATTCG
The DNA here is from genome assembly GCA_964551035.1 of uncultured Roseivirgaceae bacterium. Taxonomy (GTDB): domain Bacteria; phylum Bacteroidota; class Bacteroidia; order Cytophagales; family Cyclobacteriaceae; genus Chryseosolibacter. The sequence continues at coordinate 5,113 of CAZKBK010000037.1, forward strand.
GACGCCCGGACAATCGGGCCGGCTACCAACTGGGGGAAGAATGAAACGAAGAACGCATAGTCGAGGATGTTGTCGACGGGTTTCAGTTGGCCGCGGTACACGTCCAGTGTGTAGCTCAGGGACTGAAAGGTGAAGAACGATACGCCAACCGGAAGAAAAATATCCAGGGGCTGAAAATTCCCCGCGTCGGTGATGGAAAAAAATGTCTCCAGAAAGAAGTTCGTGTATTTGAACCACGCCAACAAGCCGAGATTCGCCGCCAGCGTCATTACGACAAACAACTTTCGCTGCCATCTCCGCGATGCCTGGTAGATCAACTTCGCCAGAAAGAAGTCGATACCGACAACCAGTAGGAGTAGCAAAAAATAAACGCCGCTGCTCTTATAGTAGAAGTAGAGGGAAAACAATACGACATAGATGATCTTGGGCCGGTCCGTGGCGCTCAGGGCTACGTAAAGCCACAGGAATCCTGTAAACAAAAACAAAAAGAACCCGCTGTTAAAAATCAGCGGCGCCCCCGGATCGTAGAGGAATTGCTCAAAAAATTTCTCAAGGTCGAAGTCGTAGAACATATTCGTTGTAGCCCTTCATAAGTGCGTGATAGAAAAGGTTCCCCTGGTAGGCATAGCCCTCCTTTGTAAAGTGCACGCCGTCGGGACGGAGGAACGCGAACGCTTTCCAACGCTGCGCGCCAGCTTCACCGCCAAGGATCTTGTAGAGGTCCCAGAACGCGTAACCATTCTCAGCCGCGTACTGGATGACCTGCTCCCTCACGATGTCGAGGCCGGGATTGTGAAGTTTCCTCCGCCGGAATCCGGGCGGCGGTGTGGAAAGGATAAAAAGCGCCTGTGGGTTGTACTGCTGCAACGACATTAACAGTTTGTTTATTTGATCGCCCAGGCTTCGGTCGACATAGGGGTAATCCAGCGCCTCGTTGGTGCCGAGGGAGATGACAAACAACTCCGGCTCGAGCGCTGACACCTGTTGCGCAAAAAATTCCGCGGCATTGTAGTGTTTGTACTTCGCTCCGTTCACGCCGACCGAATGGTAGAGCACGCCTTCCTTCTCATTCTCCAGGGAAATCCCAAAGATCGTCGCGCGCGCTTGAGCCTCCCGCTGTTTGATGACCTGAAGTTGCACCCTGCTCACAGGTTCCGTTAGGCGTACAAGCTCGCTGTGTATTTGATCGGCATGTGGTGTTATCACGCCCACCTGTTCGGAGAGGCTGTCCCGCACCACAAAGTCAAAACTCAATGAGTCATCCAGGTAGAACAGCCTGATGTCACGGAAAGAATAGTCCATGCGCGAATCAGTCATGGCGATGGTCAACTCCCCGGTCTCGTCGGTTTGGATGGTGATCCCCCCGACGCCGATGGGAAGGGGTTCATCCGGGTAGACGCACCTTTTGGCCTGCCAGCTAATATCCGAAGACGTACGGATGTTGAAACTCTCATTGGTGCCGGCTACACGGCCGGGCACGATCAGCCCACGGCCGGCGTTTCCAAACTCCAGTTGGATGTTCTGACGAATCGGTTGCGTCAGGTAGTCGCCCTGAACGTGAGAATCGCCGATGTGGACAATGGAAACCCGACGACGCTGATGGTTCTTGAGTTCGTATAACGCCTGAAAGAAGTGGTCGAGATGCGAGGCATTCTGGATCAGGTTGAGGGTGTCATTCTCGAGGCCGTAGCTTTCATAGCTAAAAGCAACCGGCGACTGGGCCTCACAAGTTGTCAGCCCGGCGGATCCAAAGACAAGCACAAAGAGCAGGCGTCGCATCATGGGATTGTATCGGTATTATCCAGGGTGCGGGTGCTGTCACGCTTTGCTTCGAACCGATCGAGTTCATGGATGAGGCTTTTCGCCAGCCTGCCCGAAAGTGTCCGGCCACCCCTGAAGGTGAGGTGTGTGTAGTCGCGCGCGCCCAGGGCCGGCTTTGCATTCACAAATTTCACCATACTCCCTTCTCCGCCCATCGCCTGGAACATATCCCAAAAGGCGATCTCAGCCTTCATGGCTATGAGTCGCTGGGCATCTCGCATAAGCGGAATGGCGTCCATGGTTCGAAATTTTCCCTCGTCGTTGATGCTGCGGTCACTGACGCTCAGCAATAGAAAACTGCTGCCCGGAAAGTTTTCCTTGAGCCGGTTGATGATCCGGACCATTCTCCGCACGTAGGCCGCGTAGTTGAGATTCTCCGCAGAAACGAGATTCAATCCAAACTGAAGAATGATCAGCTTGTACTGACGAAAGCGGTTAAATTCCCGGTACATTTCTCCGTCGATGCGGTTAAGGTTGAGCCCCGAATTTCCACGAATAGAGAAATTGTCTACATAGACACCTCCGTGACCTTCGAAACTCGCGCCGTACACCATGAGACTGTCGAAAGGCATGAATTCAAAGAAGACCGATTTTACGTTTTTGCCTTCATATCGCCACACTTCAATTCTGTCGGAGACCGTTAGCGGCGTTGAAGCATGCAGGGTGTCGATCGCGTAATGCAATACGGTGCTGTCCTGACTTTTATAATACAGGCTGATGGTATTGAATTCCCGCAAGTAGCGTTGCCGGCTGGGTTTGAATTCGAGCCAGTTGTTCTCGAGCGGTGTAAAAATAAATCCAGCCGGCCCGATCGGTAGATCGGAGGTGCGTTCGACCAGCGAAGACGTTTGCCAGTTCTCAAACTTGTGCTTAATGGTATTTCTGAAGCCCGTCACGTTCGAGGTAATGGGTACGTATCCCACGCCGCGACCACCAAAAACGGTTTGAAGGGTGTCGCGAAAGGCGCCACAGAAAACATCGCCCTCGATGAACGAATCGCCATAGAATGCAATTCGCAACTTGTTGCCCGTCTGCCGCGTGTTTGACAGGGCGTCCAGGAAGCTTTTAAGGGCCGGCTTATCATCGCCGTAGTCTTCGATGCAGGTGATGCCTTCCGGACACCGGTAGGCGACCTCCTGAACCACGGAGTCACGGCCGGAAACCAGGGAATCAGGAGTCTTCTCTTCCAATGCAAGTCTTACCGAGTCGATCTGCCGGGGAAAAGTGTCTGCAGCCGGCACGCGAATGTCGGCAAGCACATCGATGTGTTTTAATTCGAGCGGTCCAAGCGAAAACTGTCCCAGGAATGACAACAAGAACAGGGAGCCGACAACCGTGAGGCAAAGCAGAAAGGAATAATGGACCCTATTCTTCATCTGCCGTCAAAAATAAAAAATAATCAGGTGGGACGGTTTCGACCGTATGTTTTTAGACCACGACGAAGTATTTGGTAATGGACACGCAGCGGCCCATCGGACTGTCGGCAGGGTGATTATTACGAAAGCCTACAGGGCACCGTCTCTGATCTCGTCGACGACCGCCGGGTCGAGCAGTGTAGAAGTATCACCAAGGTTGGCGACATCGCCTTCGGCAACTTTTCGGAGGATTCGGCGCATGATCTTGCCTGACCGGGTCTTGGGAAGACCGCTGACGAATTGGATCTTGTCCGGCTTGGCTATCGGTCCGATCAGCCGGGAGACGGTATCCTTGATCTCGTTCCTAAGCTTATCTTCCTCGTGGGGTTTGTCGTAGCAAATGACAAAAGCGTAGACCCCTTGTCCTTTAATATCGTGGGGGTATCCGACGACGGCGGTCTCACAAACCGCGCTGTGTTCGTCGATGGCACTTTCAATTTCCGCCGTGCCCAGGTTATGTCCGGAGACAATGATGATATCGTCCACGCGGCCGGTAATCCGATAGTAACCTTCCTCGTCGCGCCGGCAGCCATCGCCCGTAAAGTACTTTCCGGGAAACTGAGAGAAATAGGTGTCGCGGAAACGCTTGTGGTCGCCGTAGATAGTACGGGCCATGCCGGGCCATGGGAATTTCATGCAAAGCCTTCCTTCCGCGTTGTTTCCCTGTATTTCCAGGCCGGACTCATTCACGAGCGCGGGCTGGACGCCAGGCAGCGGGAGGGTCGCATGCGCGGGCTTCGTTTTCGTTACAAAGGCTATCGGCGAGATCATCAAACCTCCGGTCTCCGTTTGCCACCAGGTGTCGACGATCGGGCATTTACCCTTGCCAATGTTCCTGTTATACCAATGCCAGGCCTCCTCATTGATCGGTTCGCCAACGGTCCCCAAAACCTTCAATGACGACAAGTCATGTCGCTGGACATATTCCAATGGCGCTTTCTCCAGGGCGCGGATCGCCGTGGGCGCCGTGTAGAATATGTTGACCTTGTGGCGATCTACGGCCTGCCAGAACCGTCCCCAATCGGGCCACGAGGGAACGCCCTCAAACATCATGGAAGTTGCGCCTGCGGAAAGCGGTCCATACAGGATGTAGGAATGTCCCGTGATCCAGCCAATGTCGGCCGTGCACCAGTAGACTTGTCCTTCCTCGTATTGAAACGCCGTCCTGAAGGTGTAGTTTGTGTACACCAGGTAACCCCCGCAGGTGTGGACCATGCCTTTGGGTTTCCCGGTCGATCCGGACGTATAGAGAATAAAGAGTGGATCTTCCGCGTCCATTTCTTCCGCGGGGCATTCCGACGAGGCGCCGGCCATGGCGTCTGCCCACCAGATGTCGCGGCCTGCCTTCATGGCGTCATTGTTTTTGGCGTGCGGAAACACAATCACCGTTGAGACCTCGGGGCACTTTCCGAGGGCGTCGTCCATAATTTTCTTCAGGTCGATAATTTTCTCCCCGCGAAACGCCCCATCGGCTGTGACGACAATTTTACACCCGGCGTCCGTGATCCGGTCCACCAGCGACCGGGCGGAAAATCCCGCGAACACCACGGAGTGCACGGCGCCAATGCGCGCACACGCAAGCATGGTGTACGCCAGCTCAGGGATCATCGGCAGATAGATACAAACGCGATCGCCCTTTTTTACGCCATGGGCCTTGAGCATGTTCGCCGTGCGGCATACTTCCTCCAATAATTGTTTATAGGAGATGTGTCTCGCTTCTCCGGAAGGGTCGTTGGGTTCCCAGATCAGCGCGGTTTCATTCGCCCGCGTTGGTAAATGTTGATCGATGCAACTCTCCGTAACATTCAATTTGCCTCCCTCGAACCATTTGATCTCAGGTTTTTGAAAATCCCATTTCAATACACGGTCCCATCGCTTTCGCCAGACAAATCCTTCCGCAATGGAGGCCCAGAATTTTTCGGGGTCTTCAACGCTGAATTTGTACTGTTTCTGATAGTCGTCGAAAGTGCGGATGATGTCCATGATCGATGTCGCGGTTTAAGTGACTTTACCGCGGGTTAATATTCGATTCTTTTTGCAGAAAATCAAAGAAATTTTGATGTGTGTACGGACACAGCCGGAACCACAACTCACTATCTTTAGCACATGCGAACGACGCCCGACACGCTCGAGGATTTTCTTGATCAGATCTTCATCGTGGTTGTCCTTTACGCGCGTAAAGCGGATGCCTCGGAGGCGATGCAGTCGTTGTCTTCTTTCCGTTTGCGGAAGCACAGCATTCTTGTTTACGACAACAGTGCGATGGCAAACCCGATCAATGATCCGGAAATTATTTACCGTCACGACCCCGCCAACGGCGGAGTTTCCAAAGGCTATAACGAAGCCTACAAACTCGCATGCGCAAGGGGGAAAGAATGGTTACTCCTGCTAGACCAGGACACCTCTTTCACCAGCCCATACTTTCAGTCCCTCTTCCGGGCGGTGCACGAGCATCCCGGATCCGTCGTTTTCGTTCCTGAACTTCGCGATCAGAGCGGCCCCGTCTCGCCCTTCAGGTGGATCGCGCGGCGCGGAAAACGTATCACTTCATCGCCAAAGAAAATGGATTTGAAGAAATACCGGTTTCTCAACAGCGGCGCCCTCATTGCCAGAAGGGCATTTGCCGACGCGGGCATGTACGACGAGCGCATTCCGCTGGATTTCTCGGACATCGCATTCGGCGAAGCGTTGAGAAAAGTCACAGACCACTTCGTAAGGGTTGACGCCGTTTTGCGCCACGGCTTGTCCGCCACCGAAAATATTCCCGAAGCGGACGCATTGGTTCGATTCCGGTATTTTTGTGCTGCATCAAAAACGATGGGCGAACTTTTTGGATCGCGTCTCCTCTATAGTGTGAACGCCATGCTCAGGTGTGTGCGGTTGTCACTCAAGTTCCGGAGCATGGCTTTCGTCCGCGTATTCTTTGGCAATAACCTATGGTAAATCCGTACATCCACTACAGTTCCGGATTCATGATCGCGCTGATCCTCTATTTGTTCGGATGGTCAGACCTTTATCCGCACCTGACCGCCAGCGTGGTGAGTTTCTTGGCCATAACTATTGTCCTGAGCGGCGGATTGGGGGTTTGGCTCTGGAAGAAAAGAAAAGTTGTTTTTACCCGGATTCAGGTTGCCCGTGAAAAGTATCCCCTCATCATCACCGCGTTCATCTTCGCCCTGTGGATTGTGGAATTCATGTATGCAGGAGGGATTCCGCTTTTTAAGATCCTTCTCAATCAACCCTACGACTATCGCACATTTGGCGTACCGACGTTGCACGTGTTCGTCGTTACTTTCAGCTCTTTTTATACGGTTTACTTGCTTCATCTCTATTTATCACGGCGGTCACAGCTATTGCTGTTTCTTTTCCTGATCAACCTTTCAGCCGCGGTTTTGATCTACAATCGCGGCATGCTATTGTTCAATCTTTGCGGCGCTACCTCGATCTACCTGATCAATCAACAACAGATCACATTTCGCCAGGCCATCACCGGTTTCCTTTTCGTCCTCAGCCTCCTGTACGTCTTCGGGGTCCTGGGATCCCTTCGTGTATCGAGGCAAGCGCGCAAACCCTACACAAACCGCGACTTCCTCAACATCGGCCGCGCAACCAACGGTTTCAGAGAATCGTTTGTGCCGGACGAGTTCTTTTGGGCCTACATTTATGTTTCGTCGCCAATTGCAAATCTTCAGCACAACATAAATTCCCGGAGCGTTCCGCCGATAACGCTCCACGGCATTGGACGATGGTTCACCAACGAGGTGTTGCCTGATTTTATCTCGAAACGGATCAACCGGATAACCCGGAGCGAGCCGATTTCGGAAGACAGAATTCCCGGCCCGTTCAACGCAACGACGATCTATTCCCGCAGTTACAGCTACCTCGGATGGCCCGGCTTGTTCCTCATGACCGGAGTGATTCTCCTGTTGCCGGTCATTTACTTCAAACTCCTGCCACGTGAGTCTCCGTTTTTCTTAACAGCCGTGGCCCTTCTGAATACCGTCTTTCTGTTTTCGGTTTTTGTCAACACGATTAGTTTTACCGGTTTGAGTTTTCAGTTGGCATATCCGCTGGTGCTGCACTACCTGCCGAAGCGGCTTATCGCACTGAGAAGAATTTTCGTCAACAACAAGGTGACAGCACCTTAAACGCAAGATGGTGCCGGCTTATACCTTTGCTTTGAGAATGGATTAGTTTATCTTGATGGCGGAGTCTAAAGTTATGGTTTCAGTCTGCATGGCAACCCGAAACGGTGAAAAATACATCGCCCAGCAATTAAACTCGATCCTTCCCCAACTCGCTTCAGACGACGAAATTGTCATCACAGACGATGCGTCGACCGATAGGACCGCCGAAATCATCCGTGCTTACGGCGATCCCCGGATCGTCCTGCATGTCAATAGCGTCTCCCGGGGAATCAGCGGTACTTTTGAAAAAAGCCTGCGGCATTGCAGGGGAAGTTATGTCTTCCTGGCAGATCAGGACGACCAATGGATCCACGGCAAAGTTAAGGTCATGACGCGGCACCTCGAACGAAACGATTTGGTCGTGAGCGATTGCATGCTCGTGGACCATCTCATGAAAGCAAACGGGGAATCTTTTTACACCATCAACCGGTCGGGTAGGGGCTTTCTCAAGAACCTGATCCGAAATTCTTACATGGGTTGTTGCATGGCATTCAGGCGAAGTGTGCTCGACAAGGCTTTGCCCTTTCCTCCCGATATCCCCATGCACGATTACTGGATCGGCTTGATTTGTGAACTCCACTTTCGCGTGACGTTCATTCCCGATGTCCTTATCTACCACCGAAGACATTTTTCAAACGCCTCGACAAATGGTGTGCGCAGCACCCTGGCGTTTTCAAAGCGACTGATGGATCGCTACCGACTTATTAAGAATCTCATGTTCCGGAAATCGTATGCAGCATAGAATCACGGCATCAATCGTCATCTATAGGAATGATATAGGACTGCTGAAACGCGCGGTCGAGAGTTTTCTCAACAGCACGGCCGGATCCGTGCTTTATCTCATCGATAACTCGCCGCGTGACGTGTGCCGCGAACATTTTCAACACGAACGAATCGTTTACATTTTTAACAATAAGAACGTCGGCTTTGGCGCCGGTCACAACATAGCCCTCGCAGAGGTGTTGAATAACGAAGCCTCAGACTACCACATCATACTTAATCCTGATGTCTACTTTGAGGCCGAGGTTACGGAAAACATCTTTGGTTTTATGGAGGATCATCCAACCATCGGGTTATTAATGCCGAAAGTACTCTTCCCGGACGGAAGACTTCAGCCACTTTGCAAGCTGCTCCCTTCGCCCCTCACGCTCTTCACCCGGAGATTTCTGAACGTGTTCCCATATTGGATCGAACGTTTAAACCACTCCTACGAAATGCATTTTTCGGGCTATGACAAAGTGATGGACGTGCCATTCCTTTCGGGTTGTTTCATGTTTGTGCGCACCGAGGCGTTGCGCAAGGTGGGACTGTTTGATGAAAACATCTTTTTGTATACGGAAGACACCGACCTGACTCGCAGAATTCACAAGTATTACCGGACGGTATTTTATCCAGGCGCCACGATTTACCACTACAACCAGCGCGGATCCTACAAAAATCTGGTGATCCTGGCACACCACGTATGGAGCGCCATCAAGTACTTCAACAAGTGGGGATGGTTCTTCGACGATGAGCGCGAAGATATTAACCAGCGGATTTTGCTTAACTTTCCAGAGTGATCAGGCGCCTGCGACTTTCCCTCAGCGGCCTGCTTCCCTGGACGCTGGCCTCCGCATTGGCGGCTTTGCCATTTTCGACAAGGCTTTGCCACGCGGCGCTGATTGCGTGCGTCCTTTGTTGGGTTGCCGAAGGCGAATGGGCGCGGAAATGGGGCGCTTTCAGGAGTAGCCTCGCACTGCAGACCCTCCTTGCGCTTGCCCTCCTTCTGGGAGGAGGACTTTTTTACACCGAACAACAAACAGCGGGGTGGTTTAACCTTGAGCGGAAGGTTTTCTTTTTCCTGATCCCGGTCGTAGTTTACACCACAGGCGCCATCGCCCGGCCACAACTCCGCCGGGTCTTTTTCATTTTTGTGGCGTCCTGTCTGGCCGCCGCGGTCGCATGCCTCATCGCCGCCGCGCTTGCGTGGCAAACGTACCACAATGGGCTCATGCCCTTGGATCATCCCTGGCTTCTTGACCCGAATGCGGCAAGTGCGCTCGCGCAAAGCGGGGCCTGGTTCTTTTTCTCCTACGTCCCACTCGCATCGGGCATCGCCATGCACCCGACTTACCTTGGCATGTACTGCGTCTTCTGCAGCATCTTTCTTTTGCACGAGTTGGCCATAGAACGTCATGGCCCACGAATGAAATATGCACTCGCATTCGTCGCCTTCTTCTTCATGGTATTCACTGGCCTGCTCGCATCACGTGTCGTCATTATCGCCATGCTGATCCTGCTTGTCGGCGGCTCGCTCTTTTATTTTTCCCGGAAGCGCGTGGTCAGGCTGGCGCTCGGAAGCGCCCTGGTGATGACGGTTCTCCTGGCTTACTTCAACCCGGTCAGCAGGCAACGAAATGTCGAAGAAATAATGACGATGCCCTTCGCGATCCAGGAGAACCGCACCTACACCACTTCGGCGGGAATCCGCGCTTCGCTTTGGTGGCTCGGATGGGAAACCTGGAAAGGCGGGAACCTCGTATTCGGCGAAGGGACTGGCGATGTACTGCAGCGGATCGGCGAAACGGCGAGGCGACACCGCATCTCCAACGCCATTAATAATTTCAATCCACACAACCAGTATCTTTACATCCTCGTGGGCAACGGCTTGCTGGCATTTGCGGCGTTTCTTTTGTATCTTATCCTTCCGGCAATTAAAGCCTGGCAAACCGGAAATTTCCTGACGCCGGGATTTGTGTTCCTCATTGGCGCTGTTTGCATGACGGAAACGGTCCTTGAATTGCAGAAAGGAATTGACTTCTTTGCCGTCGTACAGCCGGCGCTTGCCGCACATTGGGCCACGAAACATTCAAATTCTACCGAACTCAACCTGGTCAGTGCAAAAACCTGAAAGCCATATCGCACTCGAAAAGCACGTGATCAGGACGTTGTTGTATTACGACATCTTCGATTATCCCCTTACGGCGCCGGAGGTATTTCAGTATCTCGGAACCAATTCGGTTACGGCACATGACGTCACCCAATGCCTCTCCGGACTGGTCGATCAACGGGTGGTCTTTAAACTCACCGATTTCTACAGTGTCCAGGAAAAACCCGAACTCGCCGTGCGCAGAAGCAAGGGCAATGCCATGGCGAACCGATTTTACCCGCTGGCCGTCAGCAAGGCCGCGCTGATATCGAAATTCCCGTTTGTACGCGCCGTGCTCGCCTCAGGCTCGTTGTCGAAGGGGTACATGGACGAATCGTGCGACCTTGATTTCTTCATCATCACAGCACGCAGGCGCCTTTGGATCTGCCGCACCCTGCTGGTTCTCTACAAGCGGTTGTTCCTCGGAAATTCACACGAGCATTTTTGCGTGAACTACTTCGTGGATGAAGACCACCTGGAAATAGAAGAGCAAAATGTATTCACGGCAACCGAGCTGGCTACGGTGATCCCGTTGTCGGGACCTGCGTACTATGACCACCTTATCGATGCCAACCTTGCATGGCTGAAGCAGGCCTTTCCGAACTTTCGCAAGCGAGACACCACCGCGACGTTGACAGAGAAGGGTGGCATGGGTAAAGCCTTGACCGAAAAATTGCTCACCTTTTTCGGCGCGGGCGCCATGGAAAGCATTTGGATGAAGTTGACCCTGCGGCGGTGGCGCAGACTCTATCGTGCGCACTATGATGATACCGACTTCAGGATCGCCTTCAAGACAACACCGTATGCGTCCAAGAATCACCCAAGGAATTTTCAACGGCGCGTGATGGAAACGTACAACGAAAAAGTGATGCGATTCGAACAAGCGGGTGGAGGCGGTGCGTTGTCATGAGCAGTATCCTGTTCACGCATTCCTACTTTTACAGGCTCGATCCCAAGCAGTGGCGGTTTCGACAGCCCTATCCCCCACTCGGCACCATTCAGGCCGCGGCGGTCGCCCGGGAGGCTGGCTACAGGGTTAGCCTTTTCGACAACAACCTGAAGGCGGGCTCGGGCGAATTTGAAGACCACCTGCGCACGCATCCAGCCGACTATGTTGTCATCTACGACGACGGTTTCAACTACCTGACAAAAATGTGCCTGACGAACATGCGCGAAGCTGCATTCCAGATGTGCAAGGCGGCCACGCGATTCGGATGCACCGTGATCGTCTGCAGTTCCGACGCACATGACCACTATGAAAAATATCTCGCCCACGGCGCCGATTACGTGATCCGGGGTGAAGGAGAGGAAACCCTTATTGAACTTGTGCGTACACTCGAAATCCGCGGCGACCGCGCTGCTGTTCGGGGGCTCGCCTTCAGAATGAGCGGCAAAACCATCGTAAACGCGCCGAGGCCGGTAATCCGCACGCTCGATACATTGCCAATGCCCGCCTGGGACCTCGTTGACGCAGCGGCTTACCGCCGGATATGGACCCGACATCACGGATATTTTTCCCTGAACATTGCCACGACCAGGGGCTGTCCGTTCAAATGCAATTGGTGCGCGAAGCCCATCTATGGCAACCGTTACAATTCACGCTCACCACGGCACGTGCTCGCTGAGATCGAATGGTTACTGGAAAACTATCATCCCGATCATTTCTGGATGTGTGACGACATCTTCGGATTGAAACCCAACTGGGTACAGGAGTTTGCGGCGCTGGTTCAAGAGAAAGGCCTTCGTTTCAAGTACAAGATCCAATCGCGGGTAGACCTGTTGCTTGAGCGCGACACTGTGGCCGCCCTTGCTTCGTCCGGTGCGCACACCGTCTGGGTCGGTGCCGAGTCGGGATCTCAGAAAGTTCTCGACGCAATGGACAAGGGAACCACCGTCGCCCAGATTGAAGAAGCCACAGCGCTTTTGAAACAACACCACGTCCGCGTAGGGTTCTTTCTGCAGTTCGGGTATCCCGGCGAAGAACGCGGAGACATCGATCAAACCATCCGTATGGTGCTGAAGCTGCTCCCCGATGAAATCGGCATTTCCATTTCCTATCCTTTGCCCGGCACAAAATTTTATGAAAACGTGAAGGGTCAACTGAAGGATAAAACGAACTGGACGGATTCCGATGACCTGGCGATGATGTTTCAGAGTACCTACAGCAAAGAATATTATCGGCAATTACATCGTTATGTTCATAGCGTGTATCGGAAGCACAAGGGATACGGCGTTTTGCGCGCCCTGGTCCGCAACCCTTCCCGGTTGACCCCCCGCGACCTGCGCACGGGACTGGCTACGTTGTACTACGTTCCTGATGCCGTTGCACAGCGCTTTAAGTTGAGGAGTCTGGAGACCGTCGGGAATTGATTCTTATGGCAGCACCTTTCGATCACATTGCGTCAAACTACAATTCACTCTTTGCGCCGAGTGCCATCGGCCAATTGCAGAGAAAGTTTGTCTGGAATTACATGGAATCGGTCATCCCTGATCTCAAGGGGTTTGAAATGCTCGAACTGACGCGCGCCGATTCGGAAGATACTTCGTGTATTGAAGAGGGCGAATTCCGAATGAGCGCCACAGACATCAGCGAAGAAACGCTGAAATTCATGCAAAAGCGTTCCGAAGCCATGCTCATGAAACAACGTGCCGGTGGATGCCCCATCAGCGCAGATTCCCTGTGTCAGAATCCGCTCGGAAAAAAATTCGACCTCATCTTCTCGAACTTTGGCAACCTCAACTACCTCAGTCCCGAGGCGCTGAAAAATCTGTTTCAAAGGCTTCCCGACATGCTCAATCCCGGAGGCCGGTTTGTCGGCGTGGTGATGCCGCGTTGCTGCATGTGGGAAATGGTCTTTTTCTCCATGCGGTTTCAGTTTCGCAAGGCGTTTCGGCGATTCGGCCCGGCAAAGGGGCTTTATGATTGTTTTGGGAACGAAGTTAAGACGTGGTTCTATTACCCCCGGCAGATCCGCAGGTGGTCGAAGGCCAAATTCAACGTGGTAAACATCCGGCCCGTCGGGCTCGCATTGCCGTCGTCATACCTCGAGGCGTTTGTAAATTTCCGCCGGCGGTGGCTGCTGCGGTTAAACCGGCTCGAGAAAAAATTATGTAACAAGGCCTCCTTTGCGGGATTTGCGGACAATTTTATCTTTGATCTGCAACTTCGCGGATAGCCTTTTGATTCCCCAGCATATCGCAAACGCACCTGACGCCGCCGTTGAGCGGGCGTTCAGCAAACAATCCCTTCATTTTGACCAGGATGACGACGCCAATCCGGTGTTGCGCGACATGCGTCAACAGGTCTACCGGCATGTCGACCGGTTCATCAAACCCGGAAGCGCCATTCTCGAGTTGAACGCCGGTACGGGAATCGACGCCTTGCGCTTCGTGTCGCAGGGGCATCGCGTGCACGCGATCGATATTGCCGAAGGCATGGTGGCTCAGATCCAAAAGAAGCGGGCTACATACCGCACCGCAGACCGGCTGACGTGTCAGCAGCTTTCATACGAGTCAATCGACCGCGTTGAAGGCGATGAGCCATTTGACTTTGTCTTTTCCAATTTCGGAGGATTGAATTGCATTCCCGACCTTTCCGTGGTTTCGTCAAAACTTGAAAAACGCCTTAAGGCGGGCGCTTTCGTGACCTGGGTGATCATGCCGCGGATCTGCCCGTGGGAGATCGCGTCGATCGTTAGCGGGAATCGATCCGCGTTCCGACGCCTGGGGCGTAAGGGAACCATGGCCCACCTCGAAGGAGAGTATTTCCGCACGTGGTACCATTCTTTCGGCGACATCCGCAAAGCGATGGGGCCCCGGTTCGGGCTGGTTCGGTCCGAAGGACTCGCTTCCCTCTCGCCACCACCGCACGCCACCTGGTTTCCTGAACGGTATCCGACCTTATACGCCGCCCTCCGCAAACTGGACGGTACGGTAAGGAATCATTTTCCGTTTAATCGCTGGGCTGATCATATTATTGTCACGTTTCGCTACAAGGGCTGACAAAAAGGATTGAAAAGATCCGTAGCCTATGCACCAAGAAAGTTCGTTGCATTTGATAGAGGCGTGCTCGACCCACGTGCGGAAGCGGCCCCGCGCGAGCGACAAGACACCCAGCACCGCCTCATTAAACGCTTGACCTTCAACGCTTTCTCATTGACCCAAAATTTGCGCCACGACAATAATATTGTTTCGCTTTCATTGGCCTTTCCATTCGGTACGCCCCAATTCATTTGTTATATTTTAGACGAATCCTGGTGGAGAACCATGTCATTGAATAGGAAGCTATTTCTTCGATTACGAACAATACTCTCGGCGGCAACTTTCCGTATCACTTTCCTTTTCAGTAACCTGATCATTTCCCTGCTTGTGATAACGACGGCCTCGGCGGAACTGTGGGGAGAGGTGGTATCCTACATCCTCATCGTCGACCTTGGTTTTTCGGTGATCAATTGGGGGCATGCCTCCTATTTGATCCGCGAATTTAGTCTCCAACCCTCCCAAATGCATCGACGCCTTTGGGAGTCGCTCTCCAGCAGATCGCTTCTCTTGTTGGCTTTTGTTGCGATAATCTGGCTATGCCCGCTCCCTTCGAGCATGAAAGAAATACTGACAACCTGGGCTGCCGCCAGATTCCTTTATCAGGCGTTCGAGGCCGAACTCCAATACCACAGGAAGTATTTTTTGCCGCTGGTGATCGAAGCAACGGGTATTTTGATCGTAGTCATTCCAATCATCCTATCGTGGGTGGCCGCTTCGACTTCCAGCATGCTATCCCTGTTTGCCATTAGTTTTGTTTTCAGGGCCGTGGCCATGCTTGTCTATCAACGTCGCCTGGTGGCCAGTATCATGAGCGCGTGGACTGGGATGAAGCTATCGTCTTTTTTTATTCCCGCGTTTCCTTTCTTGTTGCTGACCTTCAGTGCAATGCTGCAGCAGCGAACAGATCTTTATCTCGTTGCCTATTTTCTGACACCCGATGACGTTGCAGGCTATCAGGTTTTTGTAAATTTGTTACTCGTCACCCAGTTCGGGGCAAGTTTGTTGCTGAGCCCCTTTTCCAAAAACATCTTCCGACTTCCACCCTACTCATTCCGGAAACTTGAGCGCAACTTCATTCGAGTCGGTGCGTTGCTGGCAATCCTCTCCAGTATTGCCGTCTTTCTTGTAGTTCGGTACATGTACGGTTTCAATTTACCATGGACGTTATACGTAATGGCATACATGTACTCGGTGACCGCATTCGTGTACCTGCCCAAGAACTACCAACTGGGAAAAGCCCGGCGGCAAGCGACTGTCGCACTTTATTCCTTCGCTGGCTTCGCAGTTAATTTCGTGTTAAGTGTGATACTTACACCTCGCTACGGAATAGAAGGCGCCATGCTTTCGGCGTTGATCGCCCAACTCTTCACAACATCATTGTATTTTAGGACCAGGTTTTCGACCACATCGTATGCCGCTCGTTAGTATTATCACTTGTACGTACAACCGGGCGCACCTTATTGGTGACACCATCCGGAGCATCTTGAATCAGCGTTTTAGGGACTTCGAATACATTATTGTCGACGATAGTTCGACCGACGATACCGATTCGATGGTGAACAGTTTTCCGGATGATCGCATTCGCTATTTCCGAATGCCCCAGCGAAGCGGATATCTGGGAAAACTCAAGAACTTCGGCATAGCAAAAAGTAGCGGTCAGTATATCGCCTTTGTGGATTCTGATGATATTTGGCTCCCTGACAAGCTTTTCGAACAGGTTTCGTTTCTGGAAAAATCAGACGCCGCCGACTTCTCCTTCACAGACGTTGAACTTTTCGACAGTGCCCACACCATAAGAGCCGGTCTCCTTGGAAAAGATGGTCACCACATAGGATCGGTGTTGCCTGAGCTCCTCCGAAACAAGCTGCCGATATGCGCGACGACGCTCGTTTTTCGCGCGAAGTGTCTCCGAAAAACCGGGCCCCTTCTGGAAAATTCCAAGTCCTCCGATTTCGACTTCATCCTCAACCTTTCTACCCATTTTTCGGCGTACGCCATATTCAAGCCTCTTGTTCGGGTACGACGGCATGATCAAAATATCACCAACTTCCTTCCCTCCGAAAAAGCTCAGGGCATCCTGGACAGTTACCTGAAACTTATTGACAGGGGGATAGTAAAACAGGGGCAACTGGACCGGATGCTTTGCCGGCTGTGTTATTCATTTGCTGTCGAGTTTCTGCGACAGGGTAATCATCGGTTTGCGGTCTATTTCCTTAAGCGAAGTATCAGCTTTGACGCCTTCTACTGGAAAAACTATCCACGAATCATCCTGGCCTTTTTTAGGTCACGCTTACAGCATTCCGCATGACAACCGAACACTCCGGATTCAACATAAGCGAAACGAACCTAAGTCCGTCATCCCCCGGGCAACGTTGGTACCGGGCAATGCCTCCACATACCGGCATTGTGCTCTCCTCACTGGCATTCCTATACTGGATTGTTCAGTCAGCATCGTTCCCGCCGCACGACTTTTCCAACAGCTATTTTGGTGCCCGTTATTTACTCGAGGGTACTTTTGACGCGGGTATTTATGACCCATATACTTTTAACGCGCGTATCTACGCCGATGGGTTTCACAATATATTTGCAAGCTACAATCCCAATCCGCCCTCGGCCTCAATCTTTTTCATCCCACTGAGCTGGCTTCCGATCATCACCGCGAAGATCGTGTTCAACGTGTTGTCATCCTTCCTTTTCATCACGACGATCTTGCGGCTATGCCGGCATTTCCGTTTGAATGACAACCTTATTCTCACGGCACTACCGGTGCTCTTTTTCGTGCCGGTGAGAAATCAGATTCTTTTTGGTCAAACGTATTTTCTTCTATTCTGGCTGCTTGGCGAGGGCTATCTCGCCTGGTCTGAGAAAAGGTACGCTGTCTCGTCGCTACTTTGGGCTGTTGCCATATTTCTAAAGGTCTTTCCGGCGATCATCTTCCTGTTCCTCATCCTTCGGAAACAATGGAAGATGGCGGTCATGCTCACAATCGCGTGCGGCTTCATCTTTGGGATATGCGTGGCGATACAGGGGCCGGATGTTTGGCGAACTTACCTTTTCGAACTACTACCGCGTTCCAGTCGCGGCGAGATTACAGGCACCTACGTGGTGAATTATCAGTCCGCGTGGATGCTCCTGAAGGTGCTCTTCATACCGGACCCGACACTGAATCCCGCTCCGCTCCTTTCCAGCGAGGTTGTTTTTTATACCCTTCACATTGGCTATACCGTTTTGGTGCTAGGGTTTTGTGCGTCGGTCATCCGCAAAACGGACGGCCTGATTTCCTTCGGCACACTACTTCTCGGAGCGCAGCTTATTTCGCCGTACGGAAGCACTTACAGTTGCCTGCTCCTCGTATTCGTCCTTATGATATTACCCTCGGAACGTTTTAGAACCGTCACCATTGTCGTTGCCGTCATTGCCCTCGCGTGCAATGTCCCGGTACACCGCTTTAGTGAGTGGCCACCCCCGCTCAACTTTCCCCGGTTGTTCCTGCTGTTGGTTTTAATGATTACCCTGTTCGTGTTGTCGCAAGCAAAGTTCAATTGGAAAATAAGCGTCGCGTTTCTGACATTATTTACGGCAGCAACTCTCTTGCAGGAGCGGGATCGCGAAGCCGATCATAGCGTCCTTTACCCTAATATTGCGCGGCGTAGTCTGATCTTTGACTATTCAGCGTCGAAGGGCACGCTCGTGTACCAGCACTGGTCCGACGATGGCCCTAAAACGTTAGACACTGGCGTGCCCGTAACATCAATTTCGCGTAATGGAATTTCGCTCGTCGAAAATCAAATACAGGTCGGGGAGAAAAAGCTGACCGCCGGACCGGATAGAAAGCTAAAGCCTGCCATCATGAATGACACTACGATCATCTATCTGTCGGACAAAGACAGAGGTCCCGGGTTTTACGCGCTACGCATGCTGCGCATACCCGAAGCAGATATCGTTAAGACGGAAACGACAAATAACGAATGAGTGTTCCCCTGCGTTCAATGCCTCAATCCGTATTGAATCTTGTCATTCTTGCAGGATTCGTTATCGCTGCCATCGCCGGCATCGCGCATCATGAGATTTGGCTTGACGAAGCGCACCACTGGCTGCTGGCCCGCGATAGTGAAAACCTGGTCGCATTGTGGAGCAATACCCGCTACGAAGGCCATCCGGTCTTTTGGAATCTTCTATTGTTCCTGATTACGCGCCTTACTACCGATGTATCGGCAATGCAGGCGCTCAACGTGGCGATTGCGACAAGCGCCATTGCGGTTTTTCTTTGGTCATCACCGTTTGCAACCTGGCAAAAGGTCTTATTTGTCTCGGGATACTTTATGCTCTATGAGTATACGGTTATCAGCAGGAATTACGCGCTCGTCCTTTTCTTCCTCTTTCTTTCCGTTAACTACTACACGAAACGAAAATACCTGGCGCTGGGGTTTTCCCTCGCGCTGCTCTGCAACGTGCATGCGTTTGGGATGATATTCTCGGCGCTCATTCCGCCAATGATCGCAGTGGATTGGATGGCCCGGTACCGACCACGGATGCGAAAGGAGGTGTACGTTGGACTCATCATCTTCGCGCTCGGATTTGTTCTTGCGCTGCTTCAGGTCATACCTCCAACGGATTCAATACTCGTTACCAACGCTCAGGAAACGTCAATATTCGAAAGGCTCGGGCGATCGAGTACGATCTTTCTCAAGGGCCTTGCTCCTATTCCGGATCCCTTTAACTACCGCATGTGGAACACCAACCTGCTAATGGCGATTTCAAAGCCTTTGTGTGTTGTGCTTTCCCTCCTCCTGTTTCTGATCCCGTTGTATATTTTCAGAAAACGACGGGAAATACTGGTTTTCTTCTATGGCAGCGCCCTTCTATTGCTTCTCTTCGTTTTCGTCACAGACCTCCAGGCTGCACGCTACTATGGCGCCGCATTCATAGCACTGACTACATGTGTATGGGTGTACAGTAGCGGACCGTACGCGCACATGGGAAAGGAGTCCGGAGACGAGGGAAACAGACAGGGCCGTCAGGTCATTCGCTTCTTCAATAGCATCCTCGTCCTTCAGGCCTGCGCGGGCGTTACGATCTATTCCGTAGATATGGCGCGGCCATTCTCCGGATCCCGGGAGGCTGCCGAATTAATGCTCAACGATCCCACTGTGAACATTTATGTATCCGGCGGATGTGGCGCAGCACCTGTGGCTGCATATCTCGGCGTGAAGGTTTACTTTCTGGGAAAAGACGAATACGGAAGTTTTTGCATTTCCAACAGGGATCCAAAAGATCAGATTATCACGTCCACCGAACTGAAGGAGGCCGCTTTAGCCTATGCACTCACCGCGCGGGAATCTGCATTTCTCATCGCCCACCGGCCGCTGGACCTTACTGCTGATGAGCAGCAATACATCAAGCCTTACGGACAGCCTGCGAAGAGTATGCTCCGTAATGAGCGCTATCATATTTATACCATCACAGGGACAGGCAGTTTCCGGTAACGCGCCATGTCAATAACGCGTGCGCGCTGAAGGAAATGCTGGAATGAGACCCGCAAGACGCCAAATCCATATACGACGCTGCCTCTCAGCCCTATCGTGGAAGCCTCCTTAAAATAGCGAGCCGGACAGGTGATCTCAGCAATGTCATAGCCAGCATAAATGATTTGCGACAAGATCTCGTTGTCAAAAATAAATCCGTCGGAATTCTCCATGTAATTCACGGTGCGCAGCAAATCCGCCGAGAACGCCCGGTAGCCGGTGTGATACTCGGATAGCTTGGCGCCGGTCATGACATTCTGAAAGAATGTTAACATCCTGTTTGAAAAATACTTGTAACGGGGCATTCCCCCTTTCAGCGCGCCCCTGCCGAGGATGCGCGAACCGATCACAACCTGATAAACGTCGTTTGCAATCAAGTACGCCATGCTGGGAATGAGGTGCGGTGTATATTGGTAATCCGGATGCAGCATAATGACAACGTCGGCGCCGAGATTCAGCGCCTTTTTGTAGCACGTTTTCTGATTTGCCCCGTACCCAGCGTTGAGATCATGCTTCAGAACATGATCTATATCCAGCCTTTCCGCCAGACGAACCGTCTCATCGGTGCTGGCATCATCCGTAAGAATAATTTCATCAACAATATCGCGCGGAATCTCCTGACAAGTACGTTCGAGCGTTCTTGCGGCATTGTACGCCGGCAAAATCACGATCACTTTCTTCCCGTTGATCATATCGACTTCCCAAGATCCGTCAATAAGTGGATTTTCCCCTCAGTTAATGGCAAAAAGTAGGTGACACTATTTCCCATTTATCGATGAAATAATTAGATAATTTACCACCAAATCTCAGTCCAGCAAAACATTAACTGGTGTCGTACAAAATGTTAAATTGAAACGGTGAACAGCGTACTTCTCTTCAACCCGCGAAGCGCCCGCGCCAAACATCGCATCCCGAATTCCATACTTCAGGTGGCCGCGTCGATCCATGGAGCATTCGACTACGTGATCGTCGATGGCAACCTGGAAAGAGATCCATGGAAGAAGATCTGCGACTACCTCCAAACCGGGCGTTTCCGCTATTTCGGGTGTACGGTCATGCCCGGACCGCAGTTGAATCAGGCTATCCCGTTCTCAAAAAAGATCAAGGTCGCGTTCCCAACCGTTACCGTCGTCTGGGGCGGATATTTTCCAGCCAATCAATACAAGGCCGTTTTCAATTCCGGGTTCGTCGACTTTGTGATCAATGGTCCCGGCGACCATGCCTTTCCCCAACTGCTGGCGGCTCTTGAAAGGGGTGAACCCGTCGGCGACATTCAAAACCTCATCTTCAGAAAGAACGGACAGGTCATAAAAACACCGCAGGCCGCGCTTCCGGACCAGGACAAACTCCCGCCCCTTCCCTATGAGACGCTGGACCAATTTTACCCGCTCTCAAGCTACTTGGGCAAAACCTTTCTCGGCAAACGCACCGCCGCGTATCACTCGAGCATGGGTTGTCCGTTCACATGTTCGTTTTGCGCCGTCGTCCCGATCTACAACGCGCGCTGGAAAGGCAAATCCGCCGGGCTGATCTATAAAGACATCAAATACCTGATCGACGAACACGGCGCCGACGCGGTTGAGTTTCACGACAACAATTTCTTTGTCAGCGAGAAACGGACCGTCGCGTTTGCAAAGCACATCAGGAAAGAAGGCATCTCGTGGTGGGGCGAGGGAAGGATCGACACCGTCGACAAATACAGCGATGAGTCCCTGGCCCTGATGCGCGACGCCGGGTGCAAAATGATCTTCTTCGGCGCCGAGACCAGCAACGACGAGCTCCTCAAGACAATGGACAAGGGAGGCACGCAGACTACCGTGCAGATGAGAAAGTTTGCGGCCCGCATGAAAAAATTCGACATCATCCCCGAGTACTCGTTTGTGCTTGGCTTCCCTGCGGAAACGCCGCAGAAAGTCGCCGCGCAGATCGAGCGGGACATTGAATACATCAAGGAAATAAAAGCCATCAATCCGCGCACCGAGATCATCATTTACGTCTATTCCCCCGTTGCGACGGAGGGTTCGGAAATGTATGAGATGGTGAAAAAACACGGCTTCCGGTTTCCATCTACACTTGAGGAATGGCTGGAACCGGCCTGGCAGCACTTCGACCTCAGAAAGAATCCGCTGACACCGTGGCTCAGCCCGGCAATGGTGGACAGGATACTCGGTTTTGAAACCGTGCTCAACGCGCAGTACCCCACGGTGTCGGACTTCAGGCTCACCCCGTTGAAGCGTCGTGTCCTTCGTGCTCTGTCGTCATCGCGCTACAAGCTGAACCTCTTTCGCTTTCCTTACGAGTTGAAGGCGCTCCAGCGGTTCTGGCGGTACCGGCAGCCGGAGATCGAAGGTTTCAAGATGGAGTAGGATGCGGGCGATGCTCAAACGGATCGGGTCACGCATACTCATGCCGCTCACGCGATGGTACCTCCGGAAGGAACGGCGTTTTCGCTATCGCGACATCGTCGTCGATGTCTGGCCAGGCGTATTCCATCCCGGCCTCTTTTCAAGTACGTTATTTCTCCTGGAACACCTGGACCAGAAAGACCTGCGGGAGAAACGGTTCCTTGAACCCGGATGTGGAACGGGGTTGATCTCCATCGTTGCAGCGAAAAGGGGCGCGCAGGTGACCGCCGTTGACATCAACCCGCGGGCGATCCAAAACGCTGCGGAGAATTTAAAGCTGAACGGCGTCACGGCGGAACTTCTACAGTCGGATCTCTTCGACCAACTCCAGCCTCGGCATTTCGACTGGATAGTCATCAATCCTCCGTACTATCCGAAAAATCCCACGGACGATGCCGCGTACGCCTGGTATTGCGGTGAACATTTCGAATATTTTGAAAAGCTCTTCTCCTCCCTGGGTCGGTTCATCCACGCTGACACCAGCGTCCTCATGGTGCTGACCAAAGGCTGCGACCTTGAACGCATCTTCTCGATCGCTGCGACCTACGGATATGCCTGCGAATTGCGCGCTGAAAAATCGGTCTTGTTTGACGAGAAGGACTATCTCTTTGGCATAAGCCCCCTCAGGTCATGGCCGTGAGTCCGAGTTTCAGTGAGCAGACACATTTCCGGCAGATCTCATTCGTGCGCACATCAAGGTTTCGCCTGAAAGAGATCGCCGCCGGTGAATTGATAACTTCCCCGAACGCGTTGTCGTGAATGCTGCCGTAGGGTTCGTGAAAGAAGCAGGGCTTCACCGCGCCATCCGACTCGACCACCCCCGCCACCCATGGGGCGTTGCACACAGGTTCGGGGAAATCGCCAAGCCCGTTCAGGGCTTTGTAGTACTGGACAAGCCGGCGCATCTTTGGCGGGGTTTCAGCAATAAATCCCTTACGATAGGCATCGGCGAGCGTCTCAAAGGATGCTTCGACAATCGTCTCGAACTCCAGGGATTCGTCGCGCGACAACGCGATTTCGTGGACGCGTTCATCAGTCCACGGCGCCGTGCGGTTAAAGGCATCGGTGCTGATATCGGCGGCGAGAAAGGAAATGCGGTCCAGCCCGATCTGTTGCGCTGCGTTCACGGTATTGATCAGGTCGGAAAAATTATGACGTTGGATCACCGAGCGGGCGCTGACAGGGAACTGTTCATTGTTGGTTTTAAGCGCCACTATCCCCCTGGCAATTTTTTCGAAGCCCCCGGGGATGTTTCTGATCCGGTCGTGTACCGCCTCGCTTCCATCAACGGAGACGATCACTTCATCGATGTAGTTGTCGATCTCGTTGGCATGGCGTTCGAGCAACAAGCCGCTCGACAACAGCGTGATCTTCACCTGCAACGACGACAATGCCTCGCAAAAGCGCCAAAGGTTTGAATGCATCAGCGCCTCTCCGCCGGAGAGGACAATTTCCCGCACACCCAGCCTCCGGAAATCTTCAACACTCCGCGCAATCAGGGACGGATCAATTTCCCGCTTTTGTTGGTTGGCTTTCCAGATGTCGCACATGATGCACCGGCAATTGCACCGGCTATGCGGCATCAGGATCACAATGGGCATGTTGTAAATGCGATCCGTTGCCAGTGTAAGGAGCCGTTTAAGCATGACCCAATTTAAGGAACAAGCGGAATATAGTTCACCCGCGCGCTTGCGCGAAATAAGTTACGGGAACACTGCTACAGCACGTATTCAACACCCACGGCGATCAGCGCCCCAAAGACCGCGACGGCGAGTTTACGGGCATTAAACCGATGCTCGGGGCTGCTTTCAAATACGATGGTGGTGGAAATGTGGAGAAAGTTTCCGCTCACCAGGGCGTAAAGGTAGATCATGAACAGGCCGGATACGATTCCGGCATGCGCCAGATAGGTACTTACGAGGAGGCCGATGGGTGCGGCGATGGAAAATCCGATCAGGTATGGAAGGGCCCTGTTCTTCGAATGAAGCTGAAACGCCAGCACCGTCATCAATGCAAAGGCTGCGGGCGCGCGGTGCAAAGCGATACCCAGCAGGATGGCCTTCTGGTCATAGTCGGGGCCGGCCACGGGCGGGGTGGCCAGGATGCCCCCTTCCAGGAACGCGTGAACACAAAGGGCAAAAAGCAAGACCAGCGACGACAGGGATTGGTGGTGTTGGCTGTGGTGGTGATGCGCGTCGCCGGCGTGAATGTGACCGTGTTCAATGCCGAACGTAAAATATTCGAGGAATTGCTGCAGGAAAAACCCCGCGAGCACAAAGAGACCGATCAGCTCCCCGCTGGCGCGATGCTCATAGAGCTCCGGCAGGATGTGAATGATAGTAATGGAAAAAAGATATGAACCCGCGAACACCAGCAACAAGCGATAGTTCATGGAGCGACTCTTCGGCAACAAGTAGACCAGCAAACCGGACGCGAGCGGCACCAGGGAGAGTACAAGGAGGTTAAGAAGCATTTTACAATGAAAACAGCGCCATAAAAGTATTCAAATTGACGTAAATGCAACAATGTTGTAAAAAGAAATCCGGGAATTCGCGGTATGCAGGGGAATGTGTAATTTCGTGCAGGTCAATTCGTAACTATGCGCGAAGATTATCTGAAAGGGGATGCCGATGGATTCAATGCAACGGAGCGGGAGTTTGAAAAAGCATTGCGTCCCCTTTCATTCGATGATTTCACGGGCCAGCACAAGGTAGTGGAAAATATCAAGGTCTTTGTGCAGGCAGCGAAACAGCGGAGCGAAGCCCTGGACCACGTCTTGCTGCACGGCCCTCCCGGGCTGGGCAAAACAACCCTTTCTCATATTGTAGCGAATGAACTCGGCTCGCACATCAAGATTTCGTCGGGCCCGGTGCTGGACAAGCCCAGTGACCTGGCGGGATTGCTGACCAACCTTGAGCCGAATGACGTGCTGTTCATTGACGAAATCCACCGGTTGAATCCGGTGGTCGAGGAGTACTTGTATTCGGCCATGGAGGATTTCCGCATCGACATCCTTCTTGACTCGGGGCCAAACGCGCGTTCCGTGCAGATCACGCTCAATCCCTTTACCCTGATCGGCGCCACCACGCGCGCAGGTCTGCTAACGTCGCCCCTACGCGCCCGATTCGGCATCAACGCCCGCCTTGAATATTACGATGCCGGGTTGCTATCCCGCATCGTCAATCGTTCGGCGGCCATCCTCAACACCGCCATCGACGCCGACGCCGCCTTCGAGATCGCCCGCCGCAGCCGCGGAACCCCGCGTATCGCCAACAACCTCCTGCGGCGAACCCGCGACTTCGCGCAAATCAAGGGCAACGGCACCATAGACAAGGCCATCGCCCAGATCGCGCTGAAAGCCCTCGACGTAGACGAAAACGGGCTGGACGAAATGGACAACCGCATCCTGTCGACGATCATCGAGAAGTTCAAGGGCGGCCCCGTCGGGATTACGACCATCGCCACGGCAGTGGGCGAGGAAGCGGAAACCATTGAAGAGGTCTACGAGCCTTTCCTGATCCAGGAAGGATATATCAAGCGCACATCAAGAGGAAGAGAAACCACCGAGCGGGCCTACAAACACCTGAACATACCCCGCCCGCCGAGGGCAAAAGGCCTTTTCGATTAGTGGTGTACTAGAATTGCTCGGTCGCGGCAAAGAAAAAATTTCCTTCCACAACCGCATTTTCGTCGCTGTCGGAACCGTGGATGGCATTCGCCTCGATCGACTTCGCGAAGAGGTTGCGGATCGTGCCCGGCTCGGCCTTTTTAGGATCGGTAGCCCCGATCAGCTTTCGGAAGTCCTCAACGGCATTATCCTTCTCCAGGATCATGGGTACGATGGCGTCCGACGACATGTACTCGCAAAGGTCGTTGTAAAAAGGCCGCTCTTTATGGATGGCATAGAACTGACCCGCCCGTTCCTGGGACAGCTTCGTCTTCTTCATAGCGACAATTCTGAAGCCCGCTTCTTCAATCATTTTGATGATCGCGCCGCTGTTGCCCGCCCCGACCGCATCGGGCTTTATCATGGTAAATGTTCTGGTCCCTGCCATGGTGTGATTCTTTATACGCTGTGGTGTTTATTTTGGCCGCAAAAATAACAGATTCGGCGTTAGTCCAAGCCACCGGAGCGGTCTATTTTCCACCATTCCAGGCGAGGTTCCAAAGGGGCTGCCTATGAACAATTGACGATTTTTTCTCATTTTTGCCCCTTGGCCAAATCAAAGTCGTTGAATCAATTCACCGCCATCTCCTACGCCCTGCCTTCGACTCCGGGAAGGAGAAACCTGCGCGCAGCGTCCCTTTAGGGACACAAGGGCGGGGCGGAGATAAAACGCGGGCATCTCAACGACCTTGCATTAATGATAACCCATGCAGAACATCGAGGACTTCAAAGCCTTTTTTAGCGAGCAACGAAAGGTTGTCATTTTGACGCATTTCAAGCCCGACGCTGACGCGTTAGGCTCTTCCCTGGGATTGGCAGGTTACCTCAAAAAGAAGCGACACGAGGTTCAGGTCATCACACCGAGCGACTACCCGGACTTCCTCACCTGGATGCCCGGAAACGACGACGTCCTCATCTTCCACAAAGACCGCGCGGCCGTCTCTGAACGATTGATCACCAACGCGGACGCGGTCTTCTGCCTGGATTTCTCAAGCCTGAAACGCATTAATGAATTGGGGGACATGGTCGGCCGGTCCGGCGCCAGAAAGATACTGATCGATCACCACCTCGACCCGGACCGTTTTGCGGATTTTGAACAATGGGACGGGACGGCAGCGTCAACTGCGGAACTTGTCTTCAAACTTATTCGCGAAGCCGGGGATGAAAATGAGATCGACGCCAATATCGCGAACTGTCTTTACGCCGGATTGATGACCGACACCGGGGGGTTCCGGCATTCCAATACATCCTACCAGGTATTTACGACGGCCGCCGCGCTGGTGGCGCGGGGCGCGGACCCGTTCGCGGTCTCAAAACTCATCTACGATTCAAACAACCTGGAGCGCCTGAGGTTGACCGGCTTTGTGCTTTGGGAGAAGCTGAAGGTGCTGCCCGAATACCGGACGGCTTACATCACGCTCTCGGGGGAAGAGTTGAAAAAGTTCAGTTCGCAGACCGGCGACACTGAGGGACTCGTTAATTACGGATTGTCGATAAAGGGCATTAAACTTTCGGTATTAATTTCCGACCGCCGGGAAAATATTAAACTTTCTTTCCGTTCTTTGGGAGATTTTTCAGTGAACGATCTCGCGCGTCGCCATTTTGATGGAGGAGGGCATAAAAATGCTGCGGGCGGACAAACGAATCTGTCCCTTGAAGAAACCCTGAAGAAATTCCTTGACCTGTTGCCTCTCTATAAAGATCAGTTGACGAAGGCGGAATGAAAATATCCGCTCAATCGTTACAACCATTTTACGTAAAACACAGTCTAAAACCAGTATTTGATGAAAAACTCAAAAGCATTGATCGGGATGTTGATCATGGTGATCGCATGCAATACGCCGACGAAAAAGACTCCGGGAGGGTTGGAATACCGCGTGCTCAAAGAAGGCACCGGCGAGCCGGCAACGGCCGGGCAGTTGGTAGTATTCAACTACAAGATGATCGACTCTTCCGATTCGGTATGGATCGACACCTACGACCGCGGCCTGCCGGAAGTGACCGCCCCGGGCAACACGCAAGGTGAAACCCCTACCGACGAGTTTCAGGCACTGCTGGGTATCCTCACGGCAGGAGACAGCGCAACGTTCGAAGTTTCCGTAGCCGAATTCTTCAGCGATTTCATTAAAGCACCCGTTCCGCCGCAGGTCGACTCAACGCGTACCATTTCAACCTTTGTGACCGTCGAGGAAATTATCAACGAAAGCGAATTTCAGGAGTTCAGGCAACGCACCATTGAAAAATATGAGGCCATGACAGCGGTAAAGAAAGCCAAACAGCTCGCGGTAGACACGGTGGCTATTGACGAGTACCTGGCAGAAAAAGGCATTGCCGCGGAAAGAACGGAATCGGGTATCCGGTATGTGGTGACCCGGGAAGGCTCCGGCCCCGACCTCACTTCAGGCCAGACCGCCAGCGTTCACTACTCCGGGTATTTGCTTGACGGACGATACTTCGACAGCAGTGAGAAGGCCGTCGCAGAGGAGAAGGGAATTTACAACCCGATGCGTGAACCGTACACACCCTACGATGTGACGATCGACCGGTCGAGCGTAATCAAGGGATGGCACGAGGCGTTGAAACATATGAAGAAAGGTACACGCGCGACATTTTATATTCCGTCGACGTTGGCCTACGGGCCCCAACGCAGAAGCGAACTGATCGGCGAGAACACGATCCTCGTTTTCGACATGGAAGTCGTCGACGTGAAAGAAGGACGATGAACAAAGAGCGTTAACCATAAATGATATGATCCGAATAACGAGAACGTGCCTTGCGTTTGGTTTGATTTTTCCCCTTGTAATTTCATCCTGTCTGGACTCCGGCCCTCAGCCGCCGGATTTCCAGGAACAGTTGGAAAAAGATATCGCCGCCATCGATTCCTATCTCGCGACGAACAACATCACAGCAGAAACCCACGCGAGTGGAATCCGCTACGTATTGCACGAACCTGCGGGCACGGGCAGCACCATCACCGTGGATAGTTGCGTCACCACCAACTACAAGGGAATGCTGATGGCCACAGGCGTGAAGTTTGACGAAAACACCAACATCTCCTTCCCATTGGAAGGGTTGATCGTCGGATGGCAAATTGGCATACCGTTGCTCCAGGAGGGTGACTCTGCCACACTGTTCATTCCTTCGGGTTATGGCTACGGATTCCAGGGCTTCCCGCCCGCCATCCCGTCCAACGCAAACCTTATCTTTGGAATCAAGATCCTCAAGGTGGGCCAGACCTACGCTTCGAACGGGACGAAGGGGTCGTGCGACTGATCACCTATCGACAGGAGATGACCAGGATTTGTTTCGCCTCTAACAATACTCACAAGCTTGAAGAAGTCCGCGCGCTGCTTGCGCCGGACTTCGTTGTTTTGAGCCTCGCGGACATCGGGTGCGCGGAAGAGTTGCCGGAAACGCAAGATACCATCGAGGGCAACGCGCTGCAAAAGGCACAATATGTAGCCGACCATTATGGCGTACCGTGTTTCGCCGACGACACGGGCCTGGAGGTGCGCGCGTTGAACAACGCACCCGGCGTCTACTCCGCCCGTTACGCCGGCGAACAAAAAAACAGCAACGATAACATGGCCCTGCTGCTCACCCGGCTGAAGGGAAAGCCCGACCGCAGCGCCAGGTTTCGCACCGTTATTGCCCTCGCCGGACCATCGGGAAACCACACCTTTGAAGGAATCCTTCCGGGCAAAATCATTGAAGCAGGACGAGGCCATGGCGGCTTCGGATATGACCCCCTTTTTGTGCCCGAAGGTTTTGAGAAAACGCTCGCTGAAATGACGCTGCAGGAAAAAAACAAGATCAGCCACCGGGCAAGGGCAGCCGTCGGCCTGGTTCGCTGGCTTAACGAAAACCGGGATTCCCTCGGGTCTGAATTTGCGGATTAGCGTTATTTCCCTAGTTTTGTAGCCCCTATGAAAAAAGGCATTTTCCAATTGCTTACCATGACCGCCGGCACCCTGCTGACGATCGCAATTGTATTTGCCCAGATCACGGGATTCGACACGACCTCACCCGATAACGTCAAAACCGAACAGGGCGAAAACAGCACAGCGGATAACCAGACCACTGATGCCGATGCGGTAATTTCGCTGCCCTCCTTCTCCCTGCCCGCGCCAGTGACCTTGTCGTCGGACCTGGAAGGCCACCTCCTCTTCGAAATCCTTTTTGAAGAACAGGAACAGGAAAACACGGAAAATATCGGCAGCGACCTTCCCAGGAGGCTGCTGGTCACGCTCTTCCGCTTCATCATCTCTCCCAACGCACCGTAGCCAACCGCGGGCTTCTATCTGCTGTGACGCGCAAGCGCGGAGCAGCGTCTTTCTTTTTTTGTGAACATTTTATCAGAGATACATTTTTATGAGAAACAAAGGTTTTGTGACGGTACTCACGGTGATCGTAACCACGCTGTGTGTGTACTACCTTTCATTTACGCTCATCTCCCGCGGCGTACAAAAAGATGCGGCGGTCTACGCCACCGATGAGAATGGCGTAGTGGACCCGGCCAAAAAGCAGCAATACCTCGACTCGGTATGGCATAAGCCGGTCTTCAATTTCCTCGGCTTGAAAGAACTCACCTACGAGGAGATCAAGAGCAGTGAAATCAGCCTCGGCCTCGACCTTCAGGGCGGCATGCACGTCACGCTCGAAGTGTCGCCGGTGGATATCATCATGGGCTTGAGCGGCAACAACCAGGACTCGTCCTTCGTGAACGCCCTTCACAAGGCCGACCTGCAGTCGCGGACCAGCCAGCAGAGTTTTACTTCCCTGTTTGCTTCCGCTTACCGCGAAGAAAACCCCGACCGCAGACTGGCGCCGCTCTTTACGTCGGCTAACACCGGTGGACGGATCAGCCTCAGCGATAGCGACGAAGAAGTCCTTCGCGTACTCGACGAAGAAATAGAGAACGCGATCAACCGGTCATACACCATCCTCTCCAAGCGCATCGATCAGTTTGGAACCTCTTCACCGAACATCCAGCGCCTGCCGGGCAGAAACCAGATCCAGGTGGAGATCCCCGGCGCGGAGAACCCCGCTCGTGTACGGAAATTGCTCTCCGGCGTCGCACGCCTGGAGTTCTGGGATGTTGCAGACCCCACCGCGATGCAATCTTCCCTCATCGCCATCAACGACATGCTGGTGAAGGAACAACGCGCGGCGGCAGCGAAAGCGACGTCGGCCGGTGACACGCAACCCGATGTCGACCAGCCGGACACCGGCGCCCAGGACACCACCCTGTCGGAGCTTGAACGGATGTTGCAGTCGGCGAACGACACTACCGGTAGCGCGCTCGACTCGCTGCCGAGCCTGACCCAGTCACCTCTTTTCGAATTGAGCCCCGAAGGCTTGTTCCGCTATTCCCTGCGGGATACCGCCGTGATCAACGACATCTTTGCGCGCCCCGATGTACAGAGCCGGCTTCCGCGAAACGTCGAAGTCTATTGGGGAGCCAAACCTGATAAACTCACGACCAGTGTCAACGAAGAGCCGAAACTCCAGCTCTATTTTCTAAACGTCGGACGAAACGGCGTACCCCGACTCGATGGCCAGTCGATCGTGACCGCCGTGCAAACGCTCGACGACCGGGCGCAGCCTGCCGTGAGCATGTCGATGAATTCCAAAGGAACGCAGATCTGGGCCAAGTGGACCGGTGAGGCGGCGCGCACCGGCTCGCGGATCGCCATCGTACTTGACGACCTGGTATTCTCTGCCCCGGGCGTCAATGAAGAGATCCCGTTCGGAAACTCGATCATCCAGGGAAACTTCACCATCGAGGAGGCGAAAGACCTCGCCAACATTCTCCAGGCCGGATCGCTCCCGGCAACACCGCGTATCGTGGAAGAAGCCGTGGTGGGCCCGTCGCTGGGTCAGGAGTCGATCCAGAATGGATTGATCTCCATCGTCGTGGGCTTCCTGGTGATCATCGTCTTCATGTTCGCGACCTATAACAATGCAGGCTGGGTTGCCGACGCCGCCGTGGTCCTGAACCTGTTCTTCCTCATGGGCGTGCTGGCCTCGCTAAATGCGGCGCTTACCCTGCCCGGTATTGCCGGTATCCTGCTGTCGCTTGCCATTGCCGTCGATGCCAACGTGCTCATCAACGAACGCGTGAAGGAAGACCTCAACGATGGCAAGCCGATACAGATGGCCATCGCCAACGGCTACAAGAACGCCTTCTCCGCCATCATCGACTCCAACGTCACGACGTTGATCAAAGGCTTCGTGCTTCTCGTTTTTGGTACCGGCCTGATCTATGGCTTTGCCGTAACGCTGGTTATCGGTATACTTTGTTCGCTGTTTACTTCGGTATTGTTCACGCGTCTGCTCTTCGAACGCTTTACCCGGAGCGGTAAGCCGATCAGTTTCTCATGGGGCTGGTCCAAGACGTTGTTCCGCAACATCAACATCAACTTCATCGGTCAGCGAAAGATCTATTACGCCATCTCGGGCGCGCTGATCATCGCCGGCATGGTCTCCCTTGCATTCAAGGGTTTCAACTACGGCGTCGACTTCAAGGGCGGCCGTACGTACATTGTCGGTTTCAGCCAGCCCATCGAAATTGAGGAGCTGCGCAACGCACTGGAGGTGTCGTTCGGTACGTCGCCGGAAGTGAAGACGTACGGCTTCAACAACAAGTACCAGGTCACCACCGGCTACCGGATCGATGATCCGACCGAAGAAGCCACGGTCGACGCCGAGTCAAAACTCAAGGCGGGGTTGGCGCAGCTTGACGCTGATGGCCAGATGCTGAGCTTCACGAAGGTGGGACCCACCGTGGCAGCGGATACCCGCGTGGCTGCGGTGTACGCCCTCGGCATTGCCATGGGGTTGATGTTCCTCTACATCCTCATCCGTTTCCGTAAATGGCAGTTCGCCTTTGGTACCATGGTGAGCCTCGTCCACACCGTGCTCATCGTGGTGTCGCTCTTCACGCTGCTTGAAGGCATCCTGCCCTTCGCGCTGGAGATCGACCAGGCGTTCATCGCGGCGATCCTGACGGTGATCGGTTACTCGATCAACGACAGCGTGGTGGTGTTCGACCGTGTACGCGAATTCTTGCGCGACATGAAATCGGGCGAACACATGCCCACCGTTATCAACAACGCGCTGAACGACACGTTGAGCCGTACATTGATCACCGGTATGTCCACCATCTTTGTGATCATCATCCTCTTCACGTTCGGTGGCGAAACCATCAAAGGTTTCACCTTCGCGATGCTGGTGGGCGTGTTGATCGGGACGTATTCGTCACTGTGTATCGGAACGCCGGTGCTGGTGGATTTCTCGGGAAGGAAGTCGGAAAAAGGAAGGCTTGAGCCTGCGCCTGCGAAGGCGTAAGGCAATCTGGTAGGATAAATAATTAAAGGCCTGTACGAGAGTACGGGCCTTTTTTTTCACGCGGACCGAGAACGGGCAAAACACCTTTTAGGTGATGGTCTTAGAGATGATTTGCGTAGGCGTACGCAATCAATTCAGCAAGGCTGTTTACCTCGAGCTTCCGGCAAATGTTCTTGCGATGAGTTTCTACGGTGTACTCACTGAGAAAAAGCTGCTCTGCAATGGCTTTGGTCGAGAGGCCATTCTTGATCAGGTGGATGATTTCCATCTCACGGTTGGTAAGGGATTGCCTGGTTTCCTCAGCTGGACCCTCGGTGGCTAAGAAAACATCCTCGCCATGCCATATCCTGCGCAGTGTTTCCTTGAGAAGTTGGGCATCAATCGTTTTGGGTATATAGCCATTGGCACCTTGCTTCAACCCTTCTCGTAATATATGAGGCGCCTGGATCATAGAGATAAGAACGATCTTCACCTCCGGGTAAAGTTTTCGGATCCGCCTGCATATTTCCAGTCCACTCTGGTCCCGTAATTGTATATCCAACAGTACTAAATCAACATCATGTAATCTCATACCATCCCAGATGTCATCGGTGTGCGAAAACACGGCAACAGGACTAAAATCCTGTTCTTCCTTTAAAATCCGGACAAGTCCATCTGTAAAGAGCTGGTGATCATCAACCACAATAAACCGACATTGCCTCATTGTACCAATGGTAAAGTTACTATAGTCGTTGTACCGGATCGCTGATCGGAGGTGGTGTGCACCATTCCGTTAAATACTGAAACACGTTCCTGAATATTAGTGAGTCCCATTCCCCGATATTTGCGTGAAACATCGAAGCCACGACCATCGTCCTCCGCGATGATCAACACCTGCTCCTCTTCCACGATGATCTGGATCTCTGACCTGGATGCCTCCGCGTGTTTCAATACGTTTGAAATCAGTTCACTAACGATGCGATAGATCGCCACATGCATTTCCCTGGACAGAGACGCATCCTTTCCCTCGCCATTGAAAGAAAACCTTGTTCTTCCCATTTCATTCATTTCTGCAACACGCTGACGAACAGCCTGAAAAACCTCCTGCCCATTAATGCTGAGGCCTGAGAAATTGGAAAGAAAGAAGCGCAAATCCTTATTCGCCCTATTCACCATCTTCACCAGATGACCATCGTAGCGATAGCTGTTGGTAACAATAAGATTGATCGCACTTACGGTGGCCCCCAGGTCATCATGCAAATCACGGGCAATCCGTTCCCGTTCATTCTCTTGCGTCTGAATTTCTTTCAGATACAGATCGTGCTTGTGCCGTGCCTTTTCTTCCAACAGTCTTGAATTGTTTCTAAAAATGTTTCGATAACGCCAGGCCACGATGATATCAAAAGCTAAAAACTCCGCACATAATCCCCAAAAAAAGTGATTGGGGTACGTAATGGTGTAGTAGGAGAGAATTCCTTCATAATTAAGGAAATATCCGGCCGGACTGAAATACAACATGATCAGTCCAAGAAACATTGCAGGTATAAGATGCCATAACTTTTGCACCCGATTATGGAGCAAAACGACTTGCAATGTGAGCATAAGAAAAATGGTTCCTATACTAAAGTGCCACAAAAATCTAAAGAACGGTTGTCCGGAATTGAGGTCGTAAAAAAAAACATGATAGAGTGTCGCAATTGCTACACCATAAGCCAATCCAAACTGATTCAACCGATCCGTCCACTTGAGAAGCCTGTTGTTTTTTGGGACGACCATGTACCGTAGAATCAAATAATGCAGACCACATCCCGTTATGACCAGACCCAATGTTGGAAGACGCACAAAAAACTCCACTGCGGTACGGAAGGGGTAAAGCACAATAAGCAGTTCCTCCTGAAGGATAACGAGATTGACAATCGCCGCGTAGAACGCCAGCAGGAAAAATGGACGTTCACGTGTGATTATTCCCAATACGCTACTCAGCCCGACAATGAAAACCAGGCATCCGCTTACAAAGCCAATAATCCAAAAGAATTTCTTCTCCCATTGAAGGTTGTGACCGGGCGTAGTGATATCCATCACGGCATGCTGAGCTTTGCGCAGGTTGCGTATCCTCATCATCAATTCGGCTGTTTCGCCGGGATCCAGATGAATTGAACTGGCGAGAAATCGTACACGCACGTCACGCGCGTCATACGGTTCCGTAAAGCGGGCAGTATCCACGGCTTGCCAGTATCCCTCTGCTTTCCTGAAGTAGACTACCGTATCTGCGTGTGAATACAAACTCCACCAATATGTTTTCGCTTCCCCGTCAACATTCTTCACGGTGAGGTGAATCCATAGTGGATGTGGGTTGAGCCCAAGGTTGAGGGTGGTTTGACCTTTCCATGGTCGAAATTTTTTGTCTTCCAAAGCAGCGATTGCATCTTTCATCAAAGAAACACCATTCTCATCCACCCAATAGGTTGCGTATTCTGACAGGTGTGCAGAGCTTGGGCCACTGAGTTCCAGTGTATCAGGCGAATTTGTATATGCCATTGCCGTAAAACTTAGCATCAGAAAAAATACGGATAGTCTCTTCCTCATGACATTGCTGTGGCAAAAGTGGCTAAAATGCGCTTTCGTGAAAATACCTGCTGATAGGTATTGTAAAAATATGCGAACGAATGGACTTTTGAAAAAGGCGTTTCAATGCCAAAAGGGGTAGACGTGCTGACAGCAACAATCTGTTGATAGAATTCGGGCACATGTTCTCGAAAGATATCGTTTTGCTTCATAGAATTTGCTAACGTGTCGTGTTTTATGGTATGAGCCTTCAATAAAAGCCGGGCCCGTTCCGCAAATGAACACGGGGTTCGGATACTCGACGAGCTGACTACATGAAAACAATACAAACAACATGAGATTATTTATTCTTTGTATCGTGCCGTTCTTTATCGTTACCGCCACGAGTGCACAGGAGGCACATGAGATCCCATTGGGTAGAACGCTTCAAGTAGAAGTACCCCTGGAGTATTCCTTCAAAGCAGGTGTCGAAAATGTGCGCAAGACGGTAATGGTAAAACTGGAGATTGAACATTTCTCCGTGCTGCATGAGCCACTCAAACAATTCATTGAAGGCGGGGCAATGGGCATGATGTATGATGAAGTCAATGTCACCCGGTGGTATAGCTACACCAGTCCGGAAGGACTTTATGTAGATAATGAATTCATCCGCTTCTCCGAGTTTTTGGATAACCCGGCTTCCGCTACTTTCTCAGTACAAAATGTTCGATTTACCTGGACGCAGGGGGCCTCCCGGTATGCCAAGTTTCAAATGGGGTCTCCGTCCCTGACGATCGTCCCAAAATCTGAGACTCCGGGTTTTGCCTTCGATGTTTACAACCTGAGCCAAATTGTGGGTACCGAAACGGGTAAAGAAGCCTTCAATATAGTAAAGGGCAAAGGGGCGATTGTCGGGGCGTTTTTGGAGGTCGATGGCATAGCCTACCGGCCGCCTTATGAGCTGACAAGTTACCTGAGCCAGCGCGATGCTCAGCTGGCGGCAGAAACCGGCCACTATACTGCCGGGGGGGTTACAAACCCTGTCAAGAAGCCGGAAGCCGAGACCCAAACCACACCTGAAAGTATTAACCCCTCAACATCAGGCAACACAAGCGAAAATACAGATACAGATCCCTACGAAGATGGAAGGTTGCCGTCAGATGCCGCTCCAGCCTATTCTTATGACCCCCAGGCCTGGGCCGAATTCAATAGCTCACAACAGCAGGTGAAGAATTGGCAGCGGGATTTTGACAGGCAGATAACGCTCGGAGAGCAGCAACGGAAAGCCAAAGCCCAGGCGTATGACAAGATTGCTACCGACCTGGCAACGGACATCATCAAAATTGCCAACCAGATCGAAGCCAGAAAAGAGCAGCAGCGTATCAATAAGCGTGTTGGGGAAATTAACCGGGCAGTAAACAACTGTTATGCCCAACTACGCGGTGAGACCGACTATTGGGTGAACTTTCAAAGTCGGCTCATTGATTTTGGAAACACGCATAAGAATGTAGCTACGAAACAGGGTTTTAAATACCTGGAAAACGCCATCAACTCCATTCAAAACAACCTTCAAGGAATTGATGAAGATATTAACGAGTTGGATAAAGAAGTAGAACACTATTGGAGCTATGCACAAGACATGAACGATGTGTTCAAGTTTCCCCTCCGGCGCTTTCGGGACCGAATTTACGGAAAAACTAAGCCCGCGATTGGATATCAGCTCGCCGGGGTTGTCAACGCAGGAGCCGGCATACCCAGCGTACAACCACGCTCCGCCTATATCACCGACGCTGCAGGAATGCTTGCTGAGTTCGCCGTAAAAGTGCAAACCTACGATTGCATACTGTCGGCAGCGGCAGCATATGAAAAGTCTAATGGCTCCAGCACGAGATATCAGTCCCTGCTGCGCAATGCCAGGGCCATCAAAGCGTACAAGGACCTGAAGAATCAGGTACAAGCAGAATACGATGCTTTCGAAAAAGATCTCAAAAGTAAAAAGGGGCTCGTGATTCTGACGAACAAAGACACACGCGTGCAGTTCGGCGGCGTCACTCCCCTGGTTCGCGGGGAGGACACATCGCGAGAAGCGTCCCAAGCAGGGCAACCGATCCCAGCGGGCGCTGCTGCGGCTCAGATACGATCGGATCCCAAGGCCTACAAGCACACCATGACCGACCTCTTTCCACGGATCAATGACCTGAAGGATGCTTACCTGGCACTGAAACCCCAAATGGGCGAATTCGATCCCCTGTACAAACGATATGCGCCCGACAAAATCGCCTCGCTTGAAGCCGAAGGCTTTTACGTGGAACCTGGTGACGTGAAGCTGGCGCTTTCTGTCAGTTACATGGAGCCCGCACCGTTGATAGTACCACTAGCCATAGCCCCAGGGGAGTCAAAGACGATCGAACTGGCCAATTACTACGAAGACTTTAAGCCGAACAAATACTTTAACCCTTTTGATCGCCTGGATCACAAAAAGGAAAGATTCAACCGGCGCAACACTTTCAAGGTTGCCTACACCGCGTATAACATGGGTGTGTCGGAAATCGCATTGACCTTGCTGGGCAACCAACGTTACGCCTCGATGCGGTCTTACCAGCATAAACGCGGTGCGTTTTTTTCAAACGCGGAGCTTGCCCGGATGTTTTATGGCAAGAGCAAGATCACTACCGGCACTCAGGATGCAACGGGTGTTTCTTACAATAAACATACTACGGATTTTAGCTACCTCGGTGGGGAAGTCGGCCGCTTCGGACTTGGTTATGCACAGCGCCTTTTCTCGGGTCGCGGTATGCTCGAACTTCAGGGTGCTGCTTCATTTTTCAGTATCTACAATTTTTCAGTCAACGCCACAAAGGCCACGAAGCTCGGCTCAACAAGTGAATCAGCATCAGGCAACTACAAGGTGCTTGTAGCCAACTATGCAGTAACACACGGGATTGTCGGGTTGATCATTCCGGTGGGGCGGGGCGCGTTGAACTTCCGTTATCAATACAATTTCTATCCTTTGGTCGAATTGCAGAATGACATTGGAGACAAGGGCGACATCAACGCTTTTGACGACGAATATGCAGAGACCTATACCCCTTTTTATAAAGACCTGTTCAATAATTACTTCACGCACAGCCTCACGGTGTCATTCAATTTCTAAAATCCGTAGCATGAAAAAACTTCTGATTCTATTCAGCATAATCTTCACCGGTTGCGAAATCACCGATGTGCAGGTGATCGATTTCGAAACCGCGCTTCCTACAGAGAACAAACCGTTTGTGGTAGAAGAAGGATTGAGGTTAGAAACGGTAACACAACTAAACACAGGCAGCATTGTCTTTTCCGTTCAAGACCGGAGCACGTCACAATGGTATCTGGGCATTCGCAAAATCACCGGTGAGGTCCTAATGCGTGACATAGACTATGCACTGTATCCTCATCCATATACTTTAGGCTCCATCGGTAACGAAATAATCCAGCTCGATTTGAACAGACAAAGTGCAGAGGTCTATGGCGAAAGTCTGGATTGGAAAGGAAGCTACGAAGTGCATGATCCCGCGGCCTATGCTACCGGTCATAACAAGGCTACCTGGAGCGATGGCACGAAACTTTATCATCTATCCCCCGCATCGGAGTTTAGGTCTTCCGCACTTACTGATTCCGATGGCGGTATCGTGCTCTACCCGGAAGCCGCGACTGATTTCCTTCATACGAGTTCATATACTTTCATAAATATAAGGGTAAAGCAACCATCGTATCCGTATGACGAAACGCTTTACGCGGTGAA
Organism: uncultured Roseivirgaceae bacterium; assembly: GCA_964551035.1. Taxonomy (GTDB): domain Bacteria; phylum Bacteroidota; class Bacteroidia; order Cytophagales; family Cyclobacteriaceae; genus Chryseosolibacter. The sequence continues at coordinate 44,736 of CAZKBK010000037.1, forward strand.
ATATGATCAGGCATTCAACTTCGTCGACGGCTATGAAATAAATCTTCCGCTTCTTTTTGCCAACGATAGATTCTTTTATGTCGGAGAGCTGAATGTTGGCGCGCCTTCCGAAATTGACAAGTATTCCACGAACGGAGAATTCATAGAGGCCATCCAGAATTTTTCTCTTCCCGACAACACCATCAGTCGTAGATTTTTAGAAGATGGCAACCTCGCCGTTCTTTATGAAAGCAGACAACAACTGCAAGTGCTATCGATCGACAACGGTGATATCCTGTGGGAACTGCCGCTCGGCCAGGGCGAAAGGATATTGTCATTTGACATTGCTCAGGATGGCAAATTTCTCGTAAGCACCCGTACCTCCGGATATGGGCTAGGCGAGTATTACAGCATCTATCTCGTTGAGCCCAGCTATTAGCGGGATTCCTACTATTGTCAACGGGGCTATGCAAATGGGGACAAAAATACTAATCTTGAATGTCGTTGCGTTTGGTCGCAATCACCACAGCCGCCGCGCAAGCCACCCCGCCTCCGCAAGACTACGTTTTCCGCTTTGCAGGCAAACAATACGCCGTGGCGCCAGATGATCCTGCCCTGGATCTGGGCAATGAATTCTCCATGATGGGATGGTCCTATTTTGAAAGGGTCAGGGGAAGGCGAAATCCTTATGGGGCGTCTTCACAACCCCTGACTTAAAGACCCGCGGGTAGCGTATACCCCGGGGGTGACCAACTTTGAGAAAAATAAAATAAAAGAAAGGCAATCCTTCGCTCCGCTCAGGACAAGCTACACTCTTTGACAGTTAAAGCCTGTAAGCAAAAAAGCCTACCCGATTTCTCAAGTAGGCTTTAAAATAAAAGAAAGGCAA
>CAZKBK010000038.1:0-45285 GCA_964551035.1 uncultured Roseivirgaceae bacterium
TGGAGACTCAGGCGCGAACAGGGGGGGTGCTATTTTCAAACTCAACCCAAATCGCTGATTCTGGTCTACGAGGAAAGGTTACATGTAAAATTCTAATTTTTACCGGACAACAATGATTCGGAAGTCTGAAATCGCAAGGCTGTTCCGTCACCTGAAGAACCTGACCTTTAACGGGTAGCGCCAGGCGTCCCCGCCGCGGTAAACACGCAGTGTGTTGATCAGTGGAAAAACGGCGAAAAAAATGAATGACAACACGGGCTGACATTCCGGTGGCCTTTGGCTGTTAGCGGGGTGAAACGCCCCTCTCGACCACCGTTACACCATCCACAACGACCACCCTTAAATTCAAGAGCGCTCTACGCATTCGTCATTCGTCATTCGTCATTCGTAACTCGTAACTCGCAATCCCCTCACCTGTCCACCTCTCCCATCACCACGTCGATCGTTCCGATAATCGCAATAAGGTCCGCGATGAGAATGCCCCGGGAAATTTCCGGCAACACCGACAAGTTCGAGAAGGAACACGAGCGGGCTTTGCAGCGGAACGGCACGTCGTTTCGCCCGTCGGTTCTGAAGAAAAATCCCATTTCACCCTTGGGTGTTTCGCCACGCACGTACAGATCCTGCGCCTTCGGCCGGATCTTTTTCGGAACCAGCGCCTGGGGATCGAAGTCGGGAGTCCGCTTGTGGTCCCCGGTCAGTTTCTCCAGGCATTGTTCGATGATCTTCACGGACTGGTACATCTCCTCCAGCCGCACCCAGGTGCGGTCCCAGCAGTCGCCGACGGTACCCATCCTGCCTTCACCGATGGGAATGTCGAACTCAAGCTCAGGATACACCGAGTAACCGTCGACTCTTCTGAGGTCAAAACGCAGCCCCGATCCCCGGAGCACGGGACCGGTGACACCGCAGTTGATGGCAAGATCCAGCGGCAACACACCGACGTTCGCCGTGCGCTGCACAAAGATCTTGTTCTCGATCAGGATGACTTCCAATTCCCGGAACTTCGGCTTGATATATTGGATGAATTCGTGGCACCGTTCTTCAAAACCAACAGGCAGGTCATAGAACAAGCCACCGATCCACATGTAATTATAGAGGAGCCGGGACCCGCTTGCCCATTCGAGCAGCCGCATGATGTGTTCACGGTCCTTCATCAGCCAGAAGAATGGCGTGAATGCGCCCATGTCCATGCCATACGTTCCCAGCGCGATGAAATGTGAGGCGATGCGGTTCAATTCCGCCATAAGCACGCGGATATACTCGATCCTTTTCGGAAGCCGGCCTTCCAGTTCCATCATTCGCTCTACACCCATCACAAAGACGTGCTCGCAATTCATCGCCGCCACGTAATCCAGCCGGTCGACAAAAGGAATCGTTTGGTTGAACGGAAGATTCTCCGCGTGTTTCTCAAAACAACGATGAAGGTAGCCAAGGTGGGGGATTACCTCCTTCACAATCTCGCCCTCCATCAAGACCTCAAGTCGCAGAACCCCGTGGGTCGAAGGATGCTGTGGTCCCAGGTTAATGATCATCTCCTCAGACCTGAGGTCCTCAGCCTTAAGCTTGTTCGGCTCCGACTGGTTCAGGTTCTCGGGGTGATATTCGTACTGGACCGTCTCCTGGTTATTGATATTGGCCATTGATGGGTATCCTTATTCGGTATTCGGCATTCGGTATTCGGCATTATCCCCTAAGACCACACTTAAATTCAACCCCGCTCTTCCCATTCGTAATTCGTAATTCGTAACTCGTCATTCGTTAATACTCAAACCTAATCCCCCTGTAATACGCGACGTTCTTATAGTCTTTCCTCAGCGGGAACCCTTCCCAATCTGCCGGCATCAACAGGCGCCGGAGGTCGGGATGATTGAGAAACGTGATTCCAAACAAATCGAACGCCTCGCGTTCATGCCAGTCGGCCGTTTTCCAGATGGAGGTCACAGACTCTATTTCAGGCTTATCCCTTGGAAGGATCACCTTGAGCATGAGGTGGTGATCGAACGGGATGGAATAAAGGTTATAGGCGATCTCGATCGTTCCGGGCTCCGGTCCGTTGTCGATACCCGTCAGGCAGGACAACATGTCGAAATACGTGGACGGGTCGTCGTGTAACGCATTGCATACACGCAAAAGGGACGTCGGGGGAATGATCAACGCTTTGGGAGAAGCGTGTTCCTCGCGGCGGATCTCGCCTTCGGGAACGTGTCCTTCGACAAAAATGCCGAGTTCGTCAAACGTTAGCATGGCGCTCTTGCTGCGTTAGTCGTTCAAGGGCTTTCGGGCCAACCAGCGTTTCCTTGCGGATCTTTTCCTGCAGCTTCAGGAAACCACCGATCAGCGCTTCCGGTCGCGGCGGACACCCGGGCACATAGACATCAACAGGAACGATGCGGTCAACGCCCTTCACCACATGGTAGCCGTGCTGCCAATACGGCCCGCCGCAATTTGCACAGGAGCCCATCGAGATCACATATTTGGGATCAGCCATCTGCTCATAGAGTCTCTTGATGCGGTCGGCCATTTTGAAGGTCACGGTCCCGGCGACGATCATCACGTCAGCCTGCCTTGGCGTTGCGCGCGGCGCCATGCCAAAGCGGTCCATGTCGTACACCGTGGTACCCGTGCTCATGTACTCGATGGCGCAGCATGCGATTCCAAATGTCATTGGAAACATCGACGACAAGCGGGCCCAGTTGATCAGGTCCTCCAGTTTCGTGATGATAAATCCGCCGTTGTTGAACTGTTTATCCAGTAATCCCTTCATCGTCGTTCCGCTTTCCCATCCTTAATGTATTTCTCATTGATCCGGTCGTAGTAGTGTTTTGGCACGGGCGATTGATAAGGGGTTGGCTTCGGTTCCGGTTTGATCCAGTCCAGGAAACCATTCACCCAGGCGTACGCCAGGCCGATCGCCAGAATTAAGATAAAGATCACCGCTTCCACTAAAGCAAACCATCCCCAGCGCCCATCGGTTTGGTCGATGAGTTCTTTTTTAGCGAAGACGGTCGTCCAGGGGAACAGCAATACAATTTCCACTTCGAAAAGAAGAAAGATCAGCGCAACCACGTAGAAGCGGACGTTGAATTGGGTCCAGGCCGCGCTCGCGGGGGCTTCGCCGCTTTCATACGTTGCCAGTTTCTGGGCATTGGGGCGGTCAGGGCGAATAAACCTCGATACCAGCAACGTCACGACGACAAAGAGAAATCCCCCGATCATAAAAAGGAGGACTTCGCCGAATTCAGAAAGATACTGCTGTCCGGTCAACATGATGGTCAAAGATAGCCGGGAATGGCGAGCATGCCAATTGCGAACACCCTAATTTGGCAGACAGGAAGGGCTACCCGTCAGCAAAGAACACCAGCAGTGGTGAAGCCGGTCGCGTCAAACCCGGTGATCGCAGATCCGCCAGCCCGGTCAACACTCCGGCAACCGGCTAACGTGCTACCCTCTTTAATGCCACGCTCCGATAATCGCTCCCATTACCGTCAACGCCACCACGCTGTATCCTGCGTTGATGAGAAACAGCCGAAACGACTTACGCTCGAACAGGTAATGCGTGCCCACGAATGTCGCCACCCAGCCAAAGCCGGCGAGAAACCCGTAGAATGCGCCCATGGTTAAGTCAGCCTCGCTGCCAAGAAACATGGCAAGGTTTACCGCTGCCACGAGGCCCAGTACAAAGGCCAACCCGAATATTTTCATCATGCTTGAATTCTTCATTTGTTCCTCGGTGAAGCCGTTCTCCTTCATCCAGGCCTTACCAAACAGGGCCGGAGAATACCAGAGGCCGCCAATTAGAAACGTTGATAGTGCCGCCACAAGAACGGCCCAGATGTTAAGCGTCGCTGTTTCCATAGTGATGTGAGGTTTAGGATTTTGGTTTAGATTTTTTTGCCGGCGTCAGACAATCCCCGTCCATGATGATCATACTATTGCGTCGGAACCATTTGTTTTCCGGTGTCAAGGTAAAAATTAATTGCCTCAGCCCAATCGGACAGATCCTCAGCGTACATGGTTTCAAGCGCCCCTTGATTGAGTTCATTCCCCAACGCGTTGAGACCCGTAAACGTATAGGTGACCTCCACCCTGGTCTGGTTCCCTTCCTCCCTGCATTGCACGCGAATGAACCAAATGCGATTTTGTGTCGAGACGGTGTACTCGACAAGATGGATGTCTGACCGCAACTGCGTGAGCGCCCATAGGTACTTCGGCTCTGACGGATGGCGGCCCGGCGTGAAAAAAACCATACGTTCTTCGGCCAGACTTTCGCGCGGATAAACCATCTCCGGCTCCCATCCAAAGGCCCAATCCATTTCCCGGATCGGGCCAAAAAGTGGAAACACGGTTTGGATGTCACCGCGCAGGGTGAAGGTTGCGGACTTGCCGATTCGTTCGGGCACAAAGCCCACCAGGGTATTTTCGCTGATCATGGGTGATGTTGTAGTGGATTGAAAATGTAAAACGTTGCTGTGAAGCGGTACGAAATTGCGATCTTTATGAACACAGAAGGAAATTGTTTTCCCGAAGCGGAAAAATGAACACCCAAACCGACGCCATAGAGTCCCGGAAATCCGAAATCACCGAAGTCAAACTCGACGACGGAGTGATGCGACTGATTGGTATACCGTTCTTTGGCATCATCATTCCCAACGTAACCGGCCTCTTCGGCAACCTTGGACCACAGGACCCGTGGTACTGGGTGGGTTACCTCTATTTTATCACCCTTGCGCTTCTTATCTGGCAAGGCAATCGTTACCTTTTGTTTCGCACCCGCAAGCGATTCACCTGGTTTGACCGTCCCATTGAAAAACTTATCCTCCTTGTCGTCAACAACATCTTTTATACCTCGCCGCTGACCATCGCGTGGTTGTGCGGATGGTATAAGGTCGGCGGATTTCAGGAGGTTGACTGGGAGGCCATACAAATGGTGGTACTCATAAACGTCATCTGCGTGCTGTTCGTTACGCACGTGTATGAAACCTTGTTCATGGTCAAGGAACAGCAGGGTGAACAACTCAGGAACGCAGAGCTGTCCCGCGCCAAGGCGGAAGCGGAACTCGCCGCACTCAAGAACCAGGTCGATCCGCATTTCATGTTCAACTCACTCAACAGCCTCTCGCACCTCATCGGTCAGGACCCGCGCAAGGCGTTGCAGTTCACGGAAAACCTCGCCGACGTATACCGCTATATCCTATCTTACAAAGACCAGGCCCTCGTGCTCCTCGAAGACGAACTCGACTTCACCCACAAGTACACCGACCTGCTGCACCTCCGTTTCGGAAAGGCACTCAATTTCAAACGGCGTTTCAACGGCACGCTGGAAAAGCACTACCTCATTCCACCGACGTCCGTGTTTGTCGCCTTCGAGAACGCTGTCAAACACAACGAGATCTCCGAGAAGCACCCGCTACATATCGACATAGACCTCGACAATGACCACCTTATCGTCAGCAACCGGATCCGCGAAAAGCGAAATCTTCAGCATTCCTCAAAGATCGGGTTGAAGAACCTCGATGAACGCTTTCGCCTTGTCACCGGTAAAGGCATCCGCTCCGGACGCACAGACGACGCGTCATTCAAAGTCCAACTGCCGCTCATACCCCTAAGCCCATGAGAGTACTCATCATTGAAGACGAGCTCCTTGCCCAGGAGAAGCTGGAATCCATGCTGCACGCCCTTGAGCCGGCAATGCGCGTCGAGGCCCGGCTGAGCAGTGTGAAAGACACACTCGCGTGGCTGAAACACAATCCGCCACCCGATCTCGCCTTCGTCGACATTCAACTCTCCGACGATCATTCCTTCGAGATCTTCAGACAATTTCCCGCGGGTTTCCCCGTCGTATTCACCACCGCCTTCGACAAATATCTGCTCGAGAGTTTTGAATTCAACTCCATCGACTACCTGCTCAAGCCCATCACCAAAGAAAAACTCAGCCGTTCCCTATCGAAAATAAAGAAACTGGAACACCACTTTGTGCAGGGCAACCTGATGAAGCTCATCTCGCAGGCCTCGGGTCCCCCCAAAGACCGCATTGTAGCAAAAAAGGGAACGGAGTTCATCACCCTTACCCTGGATGAGATCGCTTTTCTTTTTACGGAACACAAGGTCGTTTTCGCCAAGGATTTCTCAGGACGCCAGTTCATCATCGACAAGAATCTCGGCGAAATGGAGGCCATCCTCGACCCGCAAAAGTTCTTCCGCATCAATAGAAAATTTCTGGCGCACATCAACGCCATCGAAAAGTTTAAACCCGACAACGGCAAAGTGCGGGTGTTTCTGAAACCGGAAGTAAAGGAGGAAGTCCACGTGAGTAAGGAGACGGCGCCGGGGTTTAGAAAGTGGATGGGGGGATGATCATGAGCCTCAATTCGTACAGACCTTAAATCAAAGATCATCCTGATTGGAGACGTCTGATTGAACCGGGAAGATCAAAGACTTTGGCGCGCTAAAACCTGTACCCCAACCGCAGGTGCAAATTCAGTACCGCTTCTCCATAATCGCGGTCATAGCCGGACCGCTTCGCGAAGTAGTACTGGTAGCCTAGTCCGAGGCCGGCCTCATAAGTGAGGTGCCCGCCCACGGCGCGCCGGATTCCCCAGGTCGGAACGAACGACACATCGCTCACAACCCGAACGTTGCCGTAATTTGAAAAATAGAACCAGGCGGGATGGACGGCGGTGCGCATGGTAATAAAGCTGCCGCTGTTTCCTTCGGTGCGATGTGACCGCTGCGCCCGCTCGAAGAGGTTGTAGTACAGCCTCGGTTCGATGGCAATCACCGGCGTCACCACGTACCCGGTTTTTGGGTAGATCGTTCCTCCCCAGAAGCCGGCGTCAAGGCCGAACTCAAAACGCAGGGCTTTGTTGGGTGCAAGGAGGCGTTCATGATGAAACCACAGACCAAAAATCCCGGCTTGAATGCCATTCGTCCGTTTTTCAACGCTGGCGTCCTGGGCGCGTCCCGACCACCCAAACAAAACAAGGCCGAGCAAAAAGAACAATGAGGTCTTTCTCATTTTAAAGTTGGTAATCTTCCATACGCGACGCCAGGCTGAGGCCTACTCATGCAGCGGCCTTTTCTTGATCATCCCGCCCTTGATATCGTTGACGCTGTTCTCCACCACGAACGCATCCGGATCAACTTTCGCGATCTCCGTTTTCAGTTTCTGTATCTCGAGGCGGGTGATTACCGTGTAAAGCACGTCGATATCGGTATCCTGGTGGCCCTGCTTTCCATAGCCACCCTTGCCTCTCAGGATAGTCACTCCCCGTCCCATGTGGTTGATGATGGCGGACTTGATCAACTCGCTCTTGCGCGAGATGATCATCACGCTCGTGTACTCTTCGATACCGTGCACGACGAAATCCACGGTCTTTGAAGCTACCAGGTAGGTGAGGATCGCATACAAGGCCGTCTCAATGTTGATGAGCCACGCGGCGACGCCGAAGATGACAATATTCAAAAGTAGGATAAAATCCCCTACCGTCAGCGCGGTCTTCCTGCTGGTGTAGATAGCCAGTACTTCGGTGCCGTCGATCACGGACCCGCCGCGAATGGAGAGCCCGACGCCCAGGCCGAGAAAAAATCCGCCGAAGAAGGCGATCAAGAGCTTGTCATTGGTAACGGAGGGAAAATGGATAAAGGTGAGGAACAAGGCCAACGTGCAGATTGCCACCAGGGTTTTGACGGCAAAGACCTTGGATACTTGCGTGTAGGCGATCACCATGAACGGGGCATTGATGATCACGAGCAGCACGGGCAGTTCGATGCCGGTCAATACGTTGGCAAGCAGAGAAATTCCCACGACGCCGCCGTCGAGGAATCCGTTTGGCAAGAGAAAACTCTCCAGCCCGAAGCCAGCCATCAGGACACCGGACGTAATAAAAAGAAAATCCTTAACCGCCCGTGAGACGGTAATGCGTTTGGCGCGAAGCTCATTGAGTTCCTGAAGGCGCTGGTAGGTTGACATAGCAGGAAAAATAATAAAAAAAGAGCCACAGAAAATTCCGTGGCTCTTCAGGCGATGGGAATAGGGTAATTATTTTTGCTTGGTAAGGCCAGGTTCGCGTTTTAGGAACTCGTCATAGAGTTGCGTCTGGCGGCTCACCATCGGTATCTGCCAGCCGTCGATAAATACGTGGCTCACCTGGGTCTTCGGCTCGAAAGGATCCCCATCGCAAACAAACAGGGACGCGTTCTTGCCCTTTTCGATGGAACCCAACTTGTCAGCCACGCCGAAGATCTCCGCAGGGATGATGGTAATCGCCTTAAGGGCGTTTTCCCGTCCCATGCCGTAGGTGGCGGCAAAGCCTGCGTGGTACGGAAGGTTCCGGTAGTTCATGTTCCCGTTTTCCATCGACTTGATGGCTACTTTAACCCCCGCCTTCTTCATCAACCCCGGGTTGGCGTACGCCCTGTCGTAGCGGTCATAGTCGCGGGAGGGAACTTCCAGAACCGGGCCGGCGAACACGGGGATGTTTGCCTTCGCGATCTCTTCCGCCACGCGCCATCCTTCTGCGACGCCACTGAAGATCACCTTTTTAATTTTCCTGTCCTCGACCCATTTCAACGCCTTGAGAATGTCACTGGCGGTGTTGACCTCGAGGAGCAGCGCCATTTCACCACGCACAACGGGCATCAACGCCTGCATTTCAGGATAGTAGTCGGCATGCCCTTTTGTTGCAGAATCTACCTTGTGGTATTGCACCGCCTTGTCCCAGACTTCGTTGAGCCGTTTCATTGCCTTCTCCGCGGCTTTCTTGATGTCTTCATCCGACCTTCGATCATAGTATCCCCTGCGACCCGTGCGCGGGAAATCCAGCACGACGGCCTCGAACCCGGCGTACATTTGGTCGGGCGTGTAGCCATGCAGGTTGATCAATGCCGCGGTGCCGGGAAACAAGTCGCCGGAAGGTACCGTCAGCACCGTCGTTACACCGCTGACCCTGTTGATCGGGATGGCGGCGGAGTTCGGGTTCACCGCCGTCAGCGCCTTCATCTGCGGAATGACATCGCCGATCTCGCTGGCATCCGTGGCCTGGGCATATTGACCGAACTCGAATAAGCCCAGCCGCGTGTGCCCGTCGATCATTCCCGGATAGATCCACTTTCCGGTGCAATCGATCACCTCGGCGTCCTCCGGCACCTGGACATCAGTGCCTACGGCGTCGATTTTCCCGTTGCGGATGATCACGGTTCCGTTGTTGACGATCCCCTTGGTGACGGTTTCGATGGTGGCGTGGGTCAGGGCAAAGGTGCCGTTCTTCGCCTTGGGATTCTGCGCCTGGGTGACAACCACCAGCAGACAGGCTATGTAGGTAAGTATCGTTTTCATTCTTGCGAGTGGTTTGATCCAAACAATTCTTCAAAAGTGTATTCAGCACCCTGCATGCAGTTGTGGTGATGTTCATCGGCATGGATCACGGCCAGGTCAATGCTTTCCGCGGGATCCACAATGAGTCGCATATCCTCCGGATCGTTTTCACGATCGAAGCGCACGAGGCCGTCCACGATGGTCACCATGGGTATGGCGTAGATGGAAAGCGGATGCTTGCTGAACACAGCGATGTCGCCATCCTTTCCAACCTCAATGGAGCCGATGCGGTTGTCGACGCCAAGCTGTTTGGCCGGATTGATGGTGATCAACGCCAGCGCCTCTTCGTCGGTAAGGCCGCCGTATTTTTGCGTCTTGGCGGCTTCGTGGTACAGGTGGCGCATCAGCTCGCCGTCATCAGAGTTGATCGAGGTGGTAACGCCGTTCTTGGTCAGGATCGCCGCGTTGTAAGCCGTCGAGTAGTATACTTCCAGCTTGTAGGCCCACCAGTCGGAAAAGACGGAAGCCATCACACCCTGGGCGGCGATCTCCGGCGCTACTTTGAAGCCTTCATTGACGTGCTGAAACACCAGGCGTTTGATCCCGAAGTCCCGGGTTACCTTCAGCATCATCTGGAGCTCATCCGCGCGATAGCTATGGCAATGGATGATGATGTTTCCTTTCAGGATCTCTCCAAGGGTTTCCAGGCGGTAGTTGTAGGCCGGCGGCGCACCGCGGAAGCCCCTGGTGCCTTTCTGTTTGTTGTATTTATCCCATTCGGCCATATAATCGCGGGCCTGGTTGAAAGCCTGTCGGATAACGAACTCCACGCCCATGCGGGTGCGTGGAACGATGCCACCGCCGCCATGAACCCGGGTCGGGTTTTCACCGAGGGCAAACTTGATCGTTCTCGGCGCGCCTTCCATCCGCAGGGCGTCCGGATCTTTCACCCCATAGCGGAGTTTGATGGTCTCACACTGGCCGCCGATGGCATTGGCCGATCCGTGCATCGCGTGAATGGTGGTGACGCCACCGGCAAGCGCCCGGTAGAGCGTCATCTGAAAGGGGTTCAACGCGTCACCGGTGAACACCTCGGCCGTCACCGGGCTGGTCCCTTCGTTGATGGCATCGATTCCCGCGTGCGAATGCGCGTCGATGATCCCGGGCATCACATACATCCCTGCAGCGTCGACCGTCTTGTGGCCGGAGGGCGCCGACAGGTCTTTTCCAATCCGCGCAATCTTCCCGTTCGTGATGAGCACGTCGGTATTTTCCAGCGTCCCGTTGGTGATGGTCAGCACGGTGCCACCCTTGATCAGTACGTTTCCCTTCTCCTGCGCGAAGGCGGTGGACATCAGGAGCGTCAGGCAGAATACTAGTATTGTTCTTTTCATGATTCAAATGCGTTTAAGGATCAGCGATCCGGACCTTTTTTAGCTTCAAGCGTATACGCGCCAGCGGTGCCTGCGGCTGCCGTTCCTTTCCAGGAGTCCGCGCCCACCGTGGCTTCAACATCGACGCGATAAGACTGGCCACCGCTGCCAACCGTGTAGGCATACTTCAGGGTGTTGCCATTCAGGGTGACGTTTTCAAGCGGAACCGCTTGCGCAAGCTCCTCGCCGGTGATGGAGCCCTTGTAGTTGACGCCTTCCTTTTCAAAGGTCACGCTGTATTCCTTGTGTTCTTCGGAATTTTCAAGCACGACCGTCCAGGTACCGGCCAGCACAACGACCGCCGACGGGTCGGGTTTCGGTGTGGCCTTTGGATCGTACTTGTACATCGTTCCGTCGACGAAAACGTACCGCACGTTTGCCTTCTCGTCAAAAAAAGGTTTATCGCTCGCCACGAGGTTGGCGATCTTGCCGCGGTCAATGGTACCAAGCTGGTCATCGATCCCCAGCAACTGGGCGGGGGAGGTGGTCAATGCAGCGAGCGCCTGATCCTTGGAGAGGCCTGCGCTGATCATGCGCCGCAGGTTCACCCTGATGTCAGCGGGCTTGACGCTGACGGTAGAAAACCCGAAGGGTATTCCGGCTTTTTGAAAAGCCACGGCCTGGCCGTTGTACTTCGCCATTGCCTCAGCTTTGCGTTTTTCCAGGGCTTCTTTTTCACCGGGCTGGAAACCCGACGGCTTGTCTTCCTTTTTTCCGTCTGCCTTTTTCACCCCTTCACCTTTTTCGCCTCCTTTTTCCTTGCCTTTCTTATCGTCCTTTTTGTCTTCGGGCAATTCCAGGCTGAGGAATACTTTAGCGCCCGCGGATTTCAGATCCGGGATCGCATCCCATCCCTCTTTGATGTTTCCCACCCACAGCGAGAATCCGAGGTCGGACTGCAGCGCCAGCACGCGCTGGACGTCGAGATACCGGTCGGCTTCAAAAAATACGGGCAGTTTCCGGTCGATTACCGGATAGAAAGCTTCGAGTATGCGGTCCGTTTCCGGCCGGGAAAGTCCGCTCGGGTTGGCCGCGTACACGCTCTGGTAATCTTTGGCGAGGCGCGCCTGATGGTAAAGTTCGCGCCATTTCGCCATAACGGCGATTACCGTAGCGGGATAAGCACGTCGCGCACCGGCAAGCTGTGAATACATGGAAGCGTTGTTCACCAACACCATCCGGTCGGTGTTGTCGCCGGTGAGTTGAATGATCGCACCGTTGCCGGGCAGCATTCGTCCATAGGGTACAACATGGGCGGTCGTGAAACCCAGTGCCCTCAGGTCCTGCAAAGATTTGTCCTCGGGTTTGATGAGTGTGCGGACGTCAACCTCCGGCGTGATCCCCGCGTATTCGGGCGTGGGATTGGCGGGGTCGTCCGGCCGTTCCCGGCGTTCTTCCTTGGGCTTGGGCACACCCGCGTGTGAGAGGCCATCTATAAAGCCCGCGTAGACGTGCAGGCTGTCCCCCTCGATCAGTACGGCCTCTGCCGGGATATCTACATTCTTACCCACCGCCGTGATAAGGCCATCTTTAATTACCACCGTTGCGCCTTCCGTCTTACGGCCCGGCGCCTGGTATACGGTAGCGTTGGTGATCGCATAAGTGTCTGAAACAGGGGCCAGCGATTTCGGTTCCTCCTGCTCCTGCCGCGAAAACTGGGCCATCAGCATCGCCGGCCACAACAGGGCCAGCAAAAGCAGCATTCGCTTGCCGGCAATGTTGCCAATAAGACTCTTCATAGGATTCAGTTTAGGTTTAAAATGTAAAATAGATACGATTCGAATCGCGCACAAAGGATATACACCAATGGCAAAAAGGAAAGATGGAGGTTTGCCGGGGCGTATAAAAGGTATCTCGAAGATTTAGTTGCAGGCGGTGTTCGGGATGCTAATCGCCTCCATCGGCTTTACGGGCACCAGCAGATTCGACAGATCAATACAGATATGCTACGTTTCACTGCAGAACGCTTTGCCGGGACGTATCCCGATCCCATTATTGTACCGTATGAACAGGCAGAGATAAATTTTACAGCTATGACTTTTTCACCCACGTTCTCCCGCTCCGCGCTCCTGGTCGTTGCGTTGGCTACAGCTTGTCCGGCATTCGCTCAGGTTACCGTCAACACGGAAACTTCCAGGAATAAATACCGGTGGAGCAGCTCGACCGGCGTGACGGACTTTAACATCGAACTCCGAGGCAGCCTGGAACTGACCGACGACGACAAGGACGTCAGAAGCATGTCGGACGACGGGTATCTGGAAATCACCAAGACGGTCTTTGGAAGCCGGCGGACGATCATCATCGAATCGGCCGGGGGCGGAAAGGTTCGCAAACAATACTACGAAGGCCGGACGGAAATGAAATGGGAGCCAGACGGCAGGTCGTGGCTTGCGGAGATCCTGCCTGATATCGTGCGGAACACCACGATCGGCGCCGAGAGCCGCGTCAAACGTTTTTTTTCCAAAGGGGGTGTGGACGCGGTAATGGAAGAAATTACGCGCATTGACAGCGATCACGTGAAACACCACTATGGCAATGTATTGATGAAACTTCAGGTCCCGATAAAAGCGCATGCCGCGATTGTCAGGAGGCTCTCCGAAGAGATGGATTCGGACCACTTTATCGCATCGTTCCTGAAAGAGAATCTCGACAAATTCCTGGCCAGCAGGGAGGGTACAACCGCCGTGTTCGCCGCCACAAGGGAGATGGACTCCGACTACTATAAAACGGTTGTCATCAAAGAGGCGCTGCGCGGCCATAGCGCCAGCGCAGAGAATGTCAAGGTCATTCTCGGTGCAGCGGGTGAAATGGAGTCCGACCATTTCATTACGGAAGTCCTTAAATCCCTGCTCGATCAGGGTGACCTCAGCGACGCGGTGCTCACAGAACTGATCAACACCACGCGATCCATCGAGTCGGACCATTACCAGACTGTCGTGCTCACCCGTGCGATGGAAAAGCCGAATCTCTCCGCCGCGGCGCACGCCATGGTGATCGAGGCGATCAAGGATATTGAATCCGACCACTACCTCACTGAGGTGATCAAGCAGTTGTTAACGGCAAAGCTGACCGATGAATTGCTTACGTTGTTGCTGGACATCACCTCCTCCATCGAATCCGATCATTATTCGTCTCAGGTGCTGGGGAATTTGCTCCGACGCCAACAGCTTTCCGACGGGCAGTTGAAGAAAGTGCTCGAAGCCGCAGGCCGGATCGGGAGCGACCATTACAAACTGCAGGTGTTGAAGACCGCCCTCGAGACGCCGTCGACGAATGAGGGCACGCTGCTGGCCATCCTGGGCGCCGCAGGATCAATTGATTCCGACCATTACCTGACGGAGTTGCTGGTGGCGCTGTCAGACCAGGTTCGGAACGGCAGCGCGGCGCTGAAGGACGCCTATCGCGCGACCGCCAGGCAGATTTCCTCGGAAACCTACTATGGACGGGCCCTTCGTGCCATCGACTGACCTAAGGAGGGAGCCGACACAACATCACGTCAGTAACGTCATTAGCTCACAAATAGGTACTATGGTCACATTTGTCCCATGGCAAGCTTGTCACAAATTCGGTAATTTGGGTTTGCTATGCCGCCATTTCGTTATCGCTACACCATGAACGATCAGGTTCGCAAAACCATCGTTGTTGCGCTCTCCGGCGGGATGGTGGGATTACTTTTTTACAGTTATCTCCATTTCAGTGAGACGAATCTACTGCCCGGAGCTTCCGATAACATCCCGGAGTTTGTCTGGGCGCTCGTCACCGGCGCCGTGGTCGCGATTAGTTTTCGACTGCTCAACCGACAACTCGACCGGTGGATACCCTGGGCAAAACACTTTGCGGGCAGATTCGTGGCGGGATACCTTGTCAATGTGGTCATCGCCATCGCCGTTACGCTGGCGGCGGGAATGGCCGTCATCGAAATCTCAGGCGATTCTTTCTTTTTCAAAGCCACCACCCCGGAGGATGAAGACATCCTCTGGAAGGTCGCTATCCTGCTCATCACGTCCACATTCATATATAAAGTGGTCTATGCGCTGCTCTACTCCTATCAACATTATGCAATCGCTCAAATTGAAGGACTGGAAAGTGAAAGGAAACAACTCGAGCTGCAATTCGACGCCCTGAAGAGCCAGATCAGCCCACATTACCTATTTAATAGCCTGAATACGATTTCCTCTCTTCTTTTCAACGACCTGCCGTCTGCCGAACAATTCATCCGCAGACTCGCGCAAACGTACCAGTACATCCTTGCCACCCAGCATAAGAAGTATGTAATGTTGAAAGAAGAGGTCGATTTTGTCCAGTCTTATTACTATTTGCTTCGTATCCGTTTTCAGCAACAGCTCAGCGTGGAAATCAATTTACCATCGAATGTGATGAACACCCGTATTCCACCCCTTACGTTGCAGATGCTGGTTGAAAATGCGATCAAGCACAACACGCCCGGCAATGACGACAAACTTTTCATCTACATCACCGCCCGGGACAATACGCATTTGCGGGTGATGAATACCAAGACCGCCGGAACGGACGCGGCCAATTCGTTCAGGGTAGGGCTCGAAAACATCAGAAAGCGTTACGCCTATTTTACGGACCAGGAAATCGAAGTTAAGGACGACGACCGGTTCGTTGTGTCTCTTCCCGTCCTTCCCCACCGCGACGAGGCGGTCAACCAGAAATATTCGGCATGAAACGGTACTTCATTCACCATGCGTTGTTCAGGTTACTCGCCCCACTGGTATACGGCATACTGGTGTACCTGCTTGTTCTCCTTCTGAACAACGATGTGAAACAGGCTGCGGAACTTATCGCAAGCGAGGAGGTGTACGTCTGTATCGCGCTGAGTTACCTCTCGTTTGAAACGGTGCGTGCGCTGATTATCGTTTTTGCCCGAGTCGCCAAAGAGGTGCGCCCTCAGGTGTATATTCCTCTTCAACTCCTGGTGACCGCCATGGTTTCCGTGACCCTGGTCATTACTTGCTTGCAGATCTACTTCAGCCAGGTCATCGGCTTCAGCATGAGCCAGACCCAGGTGTTGATTTTCACGACCGTTTACCTCATCACGGCATTGCTGTACAACTTGTTATACTTCAGCAACTATTACCTGCAAAAGGAAAATACTTTGAAGCTTGCCGCCGAGAAGCAGCAACACGAAGTATTGGAAATGGAGATGCTCGAATTCCGAAATGACATCAACCCGGACCTCCTTTACGAAAGTCTCGAAAGCCTGATTGCGCTGATGTACCGCGATGTCGAGCGGGCCGAAGAATACATCGATAACCTCGCAAGTGCCTACAGGTACGTACTCGCTAACCGGCAGCAGGACCTGGTTACGGTGGGCCAGGACGTTGACGCTGGCCAGACGCTGGTAAGGTTGCTGAATGAGCAGTACCATGGTCAACTCAAACTCCACGTGTCCGTGGAACCGGACGAGGCCGAAGGCATGCTCGTGCCAGGTTCCTTACCGGTGGTGATTGAAGCCATCATCCGCAATACCATCATCACCCGCTTCGAGCCATTTTCCATCCGTGTTTATGTCGAGGATAATTATGTCACGGTCCAAACCAAACTTAATGACAAACTCATGGTCCATGCATCCAGCGAGATGGCCGTTCAGCGCCTGCAGAAGTCCTATTCCCTTTACAGCGACTTGCCCCTCATCCGCGTAAAAGCCTACCAGGAAAATTATATTAAATTGCCGATACTGCGGCTCAGGGACGAAGCAGTCGCATTCTGAGTTTATGAAGGTCATCATCATCGAAGACGAAGTTCCCGCGGCTGAGAAGCTCGAGCGATACTTGTTAAAATACGATCCAGCCATCGAGATTTCCGGAAAGTTCGACGCCGTGGCGGCAACGGTAAGCTGGCTGCGCGATCACCAGGACGAAATCGACCTGATCTTTATGGATATCCAGCTCACCGACGGGCTGAGTTTTTCCGTTTTCCAACAAGTCACCGTTAACAAGCCCGTGATTTTCACTACGGCGTTCAACGAATTTGCGCTTGACGCCTTCAAGGTGAATAGCATCGACTACCTGTTGAAACCGATCACATTTACAGATCTGTCGGCGAGTATGAAAAAGCTTGAGAGCCTGCGACAACAGCTTCGCGAGAACAACGACCAGGCTGCGCGATTGCAGAAAGCCGTGGCATCAATCGCGACACCTGAATACAAGAACCGGTTCATGGTGAAACTCGGCGAGCACATCCGCTCGATCACTGCGAACCAGATCGCCTTCTTTTTCGCCGATGGTCGCGACGTATACCTCGTCACAACGCAGCGCCGGAAATTCATTATCGACTACACGCTCGAGGCGCTCGAAAGTATCCTGGATTCGGCAAGGTTCTTTCGCGTCAACCGAACCTTCATCCTGAATATCGACGCCATACGCGACGTGCTCATGTATTCCAACAGCCGGCTAAAAGTTGCGCTCACGCAAGAATCCGACAAGGAAATAATCGTCAGCCGCGATAAAGTAGGTCCGTTCAAGGAGTGGTTTGATGGGAAAGCCGGGTAGGAGTAAAGTGATGAATGACGAGTTACGAATTGCGAATGACGAATGTGTAGAGCGAGGTTGAATTTAAGGGTGGGCGTTGTGGGTGCTATAGCTGTGGTTAAGGTAAGGGGGACGAGGGGCGATGCCTTTCGCCAAGGGCCTGCTAGCGGCGGCCAATGGCTAACAGCTAAAGGCCAACAGCAATGTCAAATTACGAGTTACGAATTGCGAATGCGTAGAGAGCGAGGTTGAATTTAAAGTTGGGCGTTGTGGGTGCTTTGACGGTGGTCAAGAACGAGGTAGACCGGACCACCTAGTTTCCGCGCTTCGCATGGTAGCCCTCCTTCAGCAATACCTGCAAAACCTTGTCCCTGACGTCGCCCTGGATGAGCACTTCGCCACCTTTCACGGAGCCACCCACGCCGCATTTTGACTTGAGCAATTTCCCAAGGCCATCGAGATCCTGCGACGTACCGACGAACCCGGTGACAAGGGTCACCTGTTTTCCGGCCCGACCACTCTTGTCGAGAGACACCCGAAGTTGCTGCTGGCGTGGCGGGAGCGTCTGTTGTTCCTGCTGCTCATCATAGGCGTAGCTGAAGGAATCATCGGTGGAATACACGACACCGTCCCTTCGCTTCCAGTCGTTTTTCTTGCTCATAACAAAAACCAAAAGATGACCAGCAAAATACCGCTAACGACACTCAGATTGAAACAAAAATCGATCTTCTTCCTGAAAATGATTCCCAGGAAGGAGCAGCAGAAAATGGTTAACGGAAAAAAGAACAGCGGTCCGTACAAAAAAGCAAGCGCGCGGGCGCGGCCCGATCCGTCCGCATGTTCAACCCACATCGGTGAACCGAATATGGGCGTTTCGGCAAGCCGGATCATCATTCCTTTCTCCATTCGTTTTCCACCTGGTGCGTAATGGTTGATGATCTTTCCCGAGGCCGTCCGCGACACGTAGTAATTCGGCTCGACTTTGCGAAAGCTTGAGTAGACGATCCGCTCGGTGGTAATATCATGCGGCAGCACATAGTCCACAAAGAACAATGTCGTCACCAACGCCCCGACCCAACATATCCACCGGATGTAGGGCAGATACGTGCGCATCAGGAAATGTACATCGCTCTCGATGGGCCCCGGCGGTGCATACCGTCGATGCCGCCGGTATGCCGGGTCTCGGTGAACGGGCTTGCCAGCCCCTTCATCATATTCTGCGAAGGGGTTCTGCCACTTCTCGTGGTAGCGTGCGCGCTTCACGGAATCGCCAACGACGTCGTAAGCTTCGTTTATTTCTTTGAAAAGGTCTTCGACGGCGGGATCGGGATTTTTGTCGGGGTGAAACTTCACCGCCAGCTTCCGGTAAGCCCGCTTGATCTCCACCTGTGAAGCGGTGGGTGAAACCCCGAGAATCGCGTAGTAGTTTTTCACTGCACGGCAAAAATAAAGCCCCAGTTGTTCGGGGCTTCAAATTTCGATTTCAATTCCATCCTTTCACCGCTCTCTCGTCACAAATGTCAGCACCGGGCGGCGCGCATGCGAGACGACATCTTCAGCAATACTGCCCGCGAGCACGTGCGCAAAGCCCGTTCTTCCGTGGGTGGCCATGGCGATAAGGTCCGCATTGATGCTATCGGCAAAATAAATGATACCCTCTTCTTCGCTTAGGTCGTTAAACACATTGATGGTGTAGTTCTTGAGTTGCAGCTTTTTCGCAAAGTCCTGCATGTACTTTCTCACCACCGTGTCGCGCTGGAAATTCCCGGGCGTATTAATACGCACCAGATGAACGGTAGCATCGTACAACGCCTGCGTGCGACGGACCACTTTTGAGAACATTTCCTCATCCCGGCTCATCGACGTAGCATACACGATGTTCTTAAACTCCGAGGTGACCGGTTTACGGTGCACGGTGAGCACCGGGCAATGCGCGTGGCGTACGACCTTTTCGGTATTCGACCCGATGATCATCTCTTCCATGCGGGTGCGTCCCGCTGTTCCCATTACAACAAGATCAACCTTACGGTCGACGATGATCGTGCGCATCCCGTGGAAAGGGGTGCCTACCCGCAACTCCTGGCGAACTTTCACGCCCCTGGCTTTCGTCTCCTCCGCGAGTTTGCCGAGCTGCTTTTTGGCCTTTTCAATAAGCCGCAGGTTGAAGATCTTATTTTCCCAGCCTTCGGCCGCCGTTGAAACCTCGCCCGTAATGTTGAACGAACTCCCCGTGGCTTCCTCTACGACATGAAGCAGGATGAGTTCTGCCTTTGATTTCTTTGCAACGTCGACGGCTACGTCAGCGGCGATCTGCGCTTCCTTTGAAAAATCGGTTGGGAGCAGGATTGATTTCATGTTTGCGGGGGGGTTAAGAAGTTCTTACGAGGTAAAAGTAGCTAATTCGGTTAAATATCAAAATTGCGGGGTGATGCTTGTCGGAGGTGCCACAAAGACGCAAAGACACAAAGTAAATTCGGGTCTTTGACCGCATGCTCCTGACCCCAATGCCTTCATGCCATGCCTTTTGTCCTCATGGCAGACACAATCTACTCAAAACGCATCAACAAAATGCCATACCATGATTCCGCACGCGATCAGTTTGAGGAGCGTTCCCGCCAGAAAGCCAAGAAACGATCCGAAAGCCGCCCTGAGTGCGTCATCGGACGTGCGGTTCGCAATCAACTCACCAACGAGTGCCCCCACAAAAGGCCCGACGATAATGCCGATGGGCCCCAGCCACAGCCCCGCGAAAAGGCCAACGACGCAACCCCACATGCCGTATCTGGAGCCACCGTATTTCCTGGTGCCATACACGGGGATCACATAATCCAGCACCGTCACCACGACGGTGATTGCCGCCCATATCAACAGAAATTTTGTGGAATAGGGAGGCTCGGTCTGCAACTGCTGGATGAGCAGGGCAATATAACAAAGCGGTGGCCCGGGCAGGAAGGGAAGGATACTCCCCGCAATGCCGGCCAGCATCAACAGTACGCCAAGTACGAGCAACAATTCATCCATAAGATTTCAATATAACGATAACGATTCAATGTCGTTTAGTTAAGAACTCACCTTTAATTCCACCCGCGGATTACCAAAAGGATTCCGCCCGCAGGCTTACTTTACACCGGCTGGGCTAATCGACGGCAGGGACACCGCCCGCGGGCGGGAATTAGAATAAATACACCCTTAAGCAAACAACATCGCCTACAGTTCACATGATAAGGGCTTCACCCCCACCATCGACCCGGCGCTGAAAGCACCACAACAAGTTCAGGATGATTTTAAGAAATCAGGGCGTCGTCCAAAAGGGCACGGCAAGCCGCGGCACACAGCCGCTCTTGTGCGTTCGCGGCAAAATAAAATGGCAATACCCGTCGGTATCTCCCATGATTCGTTGTTTAAAGGGGATCAGAAGCGACAGAAACGAACGTGGATTGGACAGGAAGGCAAATTCCCGATTTGGCAACCCCGAAAATCCCGCAATCCTGATTAACTTTGCTCACTGAAAACGTTTGAAATATGGCTCAAGTAGAACTGATCATGCCTAAAATGGGCGAGAGTATCATGGAAGCCACCATTCTGCAATGGCTTAAAAAACCCGGCGATACCATCGAACAGGACGAGTCCGTTCTTGAAGTGGCCACTGACAAAGTCGATACGGAGGTACCTTCCACCCACGCGGGTGTTTTAAAGGAAGTACTGGCGAAGGAGGGAGACGTGGTGAAAGTCGGCAAGGCGATCGCCATTATCGCCACGGAAAGTGACGTCGAGCAGCCCGTGGCTGTCCCTGAAGGTTCGTCTGAGACCGCAGCCCACGCGCTGGAACCGGTAGCGGAAGCAGCTACCCCGGGCGCGAACGGTTCAAACGGATCAGTTGTCAGCCATGACTTTAAATCGGCGAACCGTTTTTATTCCCCTTTGGTCAGGAATATCGCAAAGCAGGAAAATATTGCTGTGGCGGAGCTCGAAACCATTCCCGGTTCGGGGATGGAGGGACGCGTTACGAAAAAAGATATCCTCAATTATCTGCAACATCGCAAAAGCGGGGCGATTACCACCGCCTACCAGGATGCCGGCGCGTATACGCCGCGCGCGCCTCAGCCTGTTCCCGTTTCCATCAGCGGTGCAGACGAGATCATCGAGATGGACCGCATGCGCAAGATGATCGCCGAACGCATGGTGGACTCCAAACGGATTTCTCCGCACGTGACATCATTCGTGGAAGCCGACGTCACCAACATTGTTTTCTGGCGCAACAAGATGAAGAACGAGTTCAGCAAGCGCGAAGGAGACGCGCTTACGTTCACACCCATCTTCATTGAAGCGGTAGTGCTGGCCATCAAGGACTACCCGATGATCAATATCCAGGTCGACGGGGACCGGATCATCAAAAAGAAAGAGATCAACATCGGCATGGCGGTAGCCCTCCCCAGTGGCAACCTGATTGTCCCGGTGATCCGCAATGCCGACCGGTACAACATCACGGGTCTGGCGAAGAAGGTCAACGACCTGGCCCGCCGTGCGCGGGAAAACAAACTTAAACCCGACGACCTCTCGGGCGGTACGTTTTCCGTCTCCAACGTCGGATCGTTCGGCAATGTCATGGGTACGCCGATCATCATGCAGCCTCAGGTGGCCATCCTTGCCCTCGGCGCCATCCAGAAAAAACCTGCCGTCATCGAGACACCGTATGGCGATGCGATTGCAATACGCCAAAAAATGTTCCTCTCCCATTCGTACGACCACCGCGTGGTGGATGGTGCCCTCGGTGGAAGTTTCGTGCGCCGGGTGGCCGACTATCTCGAGAAATTCGATCCCAACCGCACCCTGTGATTTCGTGGGCTGACACGTCGGTTTCAGGTCCGGACCTTGTGTCAGGGTCACATGCAACCATGGTGTCTTTGCGCCTTGGTGGCACCCACGGACACCCTGCCCTTACGCGGCCCATTTTTTAAAATCCCCGGTTTTCCTATTTTTAAGGATGGCTAAGGTCATTTCATTTATCAGCAGGAAGGGCGGGACAGGGAAAACCACGAATGCCATCAACCTCGCGACGACGTTGCATGCGCAAGGCAAACGGGTGGTCCTCGTGGAAACAGATGCCAACTACACGCTGAATACCCTCCGCAAGATGGAGGTCTTCAAGTCGGGCAACGCGAAGAACGGTTTCGACATCCTTGGATCCCGTGACGGCGATGTCGCAGATGAACTCACCGCCATCCGCGACAATCGAAAGACCGACGTCATTGTCGTCGATAGCGCCGGCAAAACCACCGACGAAGGGATCAAGAAACTTTGCCTCGTGAGCGATGTCGTCGTTGTTCCGACCAGCCTCACGCAGAATGATTTGCTGGTCACCTACCAGACCGTCACAGACCTGGCCCCCGCGCGCGAACTCAACCCCGGTCTGAGAATACTGATCCTTCCCAACCGCATTCACAGCGCCACCAACCTTTACACGGTAAGAGAGCATCTCAAGAACCTCGACGCCATCATCCTTCCGGTCATCGTACCCCAAAAGAACCTCTTTGTCAATTTCAGTACCGTCGATGCGGAGAAAAACTATCGGCCCGTTGCCGACGAGATCCTAAAACACCTGGCATGAGCAGAAAGAAGAATACGCTGAAAGACCTCGATGAATTTCTCAAGCAACAGGCCGCCACACTCGTCAATCCGACACCGCTCAGCGAGAAAGTGAAGCAAGAGGCGCCGGTAAAAACCGACGTCGAGGTGAGGGTCCGGAAAGTGTCGCCGGAAGTTCAGCAAACATCGGCCGAAAGTGCAGCGAATATCAGCGCTGAAAAAATCTTGAAGAACCTCATCCTGCTCGCCGACCACGAAGGTGACCAGTTTCGGAACACCCTCTATGACCTGATCATTCGCGTCGTGGAATCGCGTGAAGTATTCTCACCGGAAGACCGGATGCTGATCAACACGGCATTGTATTTGAAAAGCGGCGACCAATGGAGAGAGGCTATCCGCGTGTACTGGAAGAACAAGGCGCCGCGCGGCTAGTTAAACTTCTCTCCCCTGGCGAGCATTTCGACGATCGCTTTCATCCTTCGTTCCCGCGTCTCCGGTTTTTTCGCGGTCTGAATGCGCCAGCCGATCGAAAACAGGTTCGTCTTGTTGAGCGTTTGAAAGAATGCCTTCGCTTTTTTGTTCTTTCCGAGGAGGCGAAGAAACTCGGGGGGAAGAGTCATGTTGCGGGGCGAATCGTAGGCGTTCTCCCACCGTCCGTTGGCCTTGGCGATTTCGACCTCTTCCCTGCCCGCAGGCGTCATGCGGCCTTCCTTCTCCAACTTCGCGACGTATTCGATGTTTCGCTTTGACCAAAGGCTTCCCTTGCGGCGGGGCGTATATTTTTGCAGATAACATTGTTGATCTCCGGGCAACGCCTGGCCGTCAATCCACCCGAAACAGAGCGCCTCCATCAAGGCGCCACTGCGATCAACAGACGCGACGCCTGCCGACACCTTGTAGATCTTTACCCAAATGCCCTTCGCCGTCGCGTGATTTTTTTCGAGCCATGACCGCCACTTGTCGGCGGTCTTGAATGCCTTGACCGGCAGCTCTTTTGAGGTAGAAACTTTCCTGGCGGAAGCTGGCGTTTTCATAATTATTCAGTCGGTTCGGCAACGAAGAAAACAATTTTACGGTAACATTCCACGAAAGTGTGCGCTTTCATCGCCGGGCCTGATTGAATTCCACTATTTTTGCCGCAACGCAAACAACCAGTTTTTATGAAATTCGGGACCAAAGCAGTACACGCCGGTGTAGAGCCGGATCCTTCCACCGGCGCCATCATGACGCCGATCTTTCAGACGTCGACCTATGTGCAGGACGCACCGGCAAAACACAAAGGCTACGCCTATGCACGCGGCGCTAACCCCACCCGCAGTTCCCTGCAGCGTAGCCTGGCCGCCCTGGAAAACGGAAAATACGCGATCTGTTTTTCATCCGGAATGGGCGCCACCGATGCAGTCATCAAATTGTTGAATCCCGGCGACGAGGTGATCACCAGCAACGACCTGTACGGAGGTACGTACCGCATGTTCAAACGCGTGTATGAGCGATTCGGCATTAAATTCCACTTCATTGACCTCACCAGCGCCGCCAACATAGCGCCGCTGCTCAGCGAAAAAACCAAACTACTCTGGCTTGAGACACCAACGAACCCCCTGATGAACATTGTCGACATTCAGGCTTGTGTTTCAATTGCCAAAAGCAAGAACATCCTCGTGGCCGTAGACAATACGTTTGCGTCGCCTTACCTTCAAAACCCACTCAACCTCGGTGCCGATATTGCGATGCACTCCGTGACCAAATACCTGGGCGGCCATTCCGATGTGATTATGGGCGCGCTGGTCATGAACGATGAGAAAATTTATCAGGATCTCGCGTTCATCCAAAACTCCTGCGGCGCGGTGCCCGGACCACAGGATTCATTCCTCGTACTTCGGGGAATCAAAACGTTGCACCTTCGCATGGAACGCCATTGTCTCAATGGGCGTAAGGTTGCCGAATACCTGAAGCAGCACCCCAAGGTCGGAAGGGTCTATTGGCCCGGATTCCCCGATCACCCCAATCACGAGGTCGCCAGAAAACAAATGCGTGATTTCGGTGGTATGCTGAGTTTCACGCTGAAGGACGACAGCCTGGAGAAAGCGCGCAAACTGATGACCAGCGTCCAATTGTTTTCCCTGGCCGAATCGCTGGGCGGGGTTGAATCCTTGATCAACCACCCCGCGTCAATGACGCATGCCAGCGTTCCCAAGGAGGAGCGGACCCGATCGGGCCTGGTGGAGTCGTTGATCCGTCTCAGTATTGGCGTTGAAGACCACGAGGACCTCATTGCGGATCTCGACCAGGCGTTGGCGAGCCTTTAGATCAGGAGCCCTTCTTCGTTTTCTTTGCGGCCTTTTCCCGGTTCTCATTCATCCGGAACTTCACGATCTTACGGATCAATGCCAGCGGCAACGGTTCATCCAGAGGAAATTGAACCGAACCCTTGCCGGTCTTGTATTTGGCGAAATCCTTCTTGAAAGCTTCCATTCCCGTAGGCGCCGGGTAGAAGCCGATGTGGTTTTTGAAACCCGCGAAATAAACAAGATAGCTGCCGTTCAGGTTGAAGGCTGGGATCGCATAACTGATGGTCTCCGTAGCTTCCGGTGCTTCCTTCCTGATGGTGGCGCGCAGTTGCTGCATGACCTTCCGGACCTCCGCCGGGAAACCGCCGATGTACTCGTCAATGGTTTTGGCCGCGGTTCCTTTCATTGCTGTTGCCATGGTGTCGTCTTTGATGTAGGACCAATTTACCGGTTTCTCAGACCGAATGCACGGGTGAATCCGGCAATGAAGAGGTCAAACGCGACAAGGAGTCTCGGTGGACAGGCATTCGTATTTCCGGCATTTGGCATTTTCCTTCATTCTGCAAAAATGTCGTTCATTTCCGTGAAAACGATCGGTGCTCCATCCGCAATCGCGATGGTATGTTCGTGCTGGGCCACATAGCCTCCCCGGTTTCCAACCAGGGTCCAACCGTCGGGTTGGGTCCTGGCCAACGAAGATGTGGTTGAAATAAAGGTCTCGACAGCGACAACGGAATTCTTTCGAAACCTGCCTCCCACAAACGGATCGCGGTAGTTTGGAATGTGCTGCGGGTGCTCGTGAAGGCTGCGACCGATGCCATGACCGGTGAGGTTCCTGATCACGCGGTATCCATCTCGTCTGGACTCCCGCTCAATCAGGCTTCCCACCTCGGCAATACCCACACCGGATCGAATACTTTCCAACACCTTCCGAAGAATTCGCCTCGATGCATCCACCAAGGGTTGCAATCCGTTGATATCCTCCCCCAGCACAAACGATCCGCCATTGTCGGCCCAATAGCCATTCCGTTCTGCGGATACATCAATGTTAATCAGGTCACCCGCTTTCAATACCTTGCCCCGGGACGGGATCCCATGGGCGATTTCCTCGTTCACACTGATGCAGGTACATCCGGGAAACTGATACGCCAGCGCCGGTGCCGAACGCGCACCAAATTTTTTGAGTATACCCGCGCCAAAGTCATCAAGCTGCTTCGTAGACATTCCGGGCCGCGCATGCTGCCGCATTTCGCGCAAGGTGATTGCCACTGCTTCACCGGCATTTCTCATTCCCTGAAGTTCGGATGTTTTTGTGATCGACATGGCTTTGCTCTTGCTGTTGATTAACGACAACGTTGCGATCAAGTTTCAAGTTCGAACTTGTTTTTACCCGAACCCTCCTTTAATCCCTCGACTGGCCATCGTTCTTCTGACGACCGATGTCTCGGCTGACTTTGTTTTGCTTGCGGTGTAGGCTTTTTCTTTCCTGGCGGTTCACATCACCGTCCGCCTTGGCCCGTCGTTCTGCCCGGCGAACGCGTCGCTGGTCCGCCCGAAAACGAACGGCCTCAGGCTTCGTTACATCACCGTTAACGACCCCTTCGCGAATACGCTCGCGTTGAACGTTCTGGCGCGCATCAACGCCTTTGGTTTCCTGCGCCAGGGACACGCCTGCTGCGATGAAACACAGCATAGAAGTCAAAACAAGAATCTTTTTCATAAAATTTCTCGTTTGATTGGTCCCTTTTTGACGCCTAACCAGGAAGAAGGTTTAAAGGGACCGTGAAATATCTATAAAACCTGCGCCTCCTGAGGGAATCTCACGACAAATTGGCTTCCCTTACCTTCCTCTGAAACCAGTTCGATCCTGCCATGGAGACGCTCCACGAGAATTTTGACGATGGCCAGGCCGAGACCATTCGAACTCTCGCCTCCTGTAGGCCTGGCGCTAAGTTTTCTGAATTTCTGATAGAGTTTTGATTTATCCGTCGGGGAAAACCCGGGGCCTTTGTCCCGTACGCTGATCCAAAATTCTTGATCGGTTCGGTCGGCGGCAATGTCGATGACGGAATGCTTAGGCGAAAATTTTATCGCATTAGACAAGAGGTTCTCGAAAATACGGTCGAGGTAGGCGCGGTCCGTGCGAATCTCCTCGCTCTCGACCCGGGTGATGTTCAGGTGAATGCCCTTTGCCGATGCGTTGGTCTGAAACATTTCCGTTTTTTTCAATAGAAACTGGCTGATATCGAACACCGTATAGTTCGGCTGAACGTTTTCTTCGAGCATGTGCACGTCGAGAAGGTCGGTAATAAGGTCGAGGCCCGATCGGGTTGCGTCCTTCAGCATGTGGAGATATGCAGCGCGATCGACCTCTTCGTGGCTTCCATTCATCGACATGAGGTTGATCAACCCCTGGATACGGTTCAGCGGCGCCTTGAGGTCGTGCGCCACTATGCTCATGAGCGTGTCCTTCTCATGATTGAGATCGGACAATTGCAGGTTTCGCCGGGAAAGCTTCTCGTTCTGGCTTAGGATCTCTTCGCGCTGCTGCTGGATTTCCTCGTTTTGCATCAACAGTTGTTCATTGGCCAATCTTCGCCTTTTTGCGTGCATCCATTGGGTTGCGCCAAGAATGGCGAGCAGAACAATGGTCACTATCAGGAGCATGTTCTGGAGACGCTGCCGTTCGATGAGTGCTTCATTCTTGGCTTCGGTTTCCTTCAACAACTCGTTCTCCTGTTCCTTTCGCTGGATCTCCATCTCGAACCGCCGGCGTTCCACCTCCCTGGCGAGGTCAAGGTCCTTCACGGAATCTTTTAAAATAAGAAACGCATTATGGTGTTTCAATCCTTCGGCGGGAAGGTTAAGTTGTTCCGCCACCTTCCAAAGGGAGTAGCTCGCGTCCATTTTACCATTCAGGTCCCTGATCCGGGTAGCCACCCGAAGCGCTCGTTCAAAATACTCCCGGGCTCCTATCATATCACCACGATGAAACAAAACCTGTCCCATGGTGTGGTAAGCCTGAGGCATCATACGGACATTGTTTCCTTCAGCAATCACATCGAGACCGGCCTGGCAGATTCGCTCGGCCTGGCCGATCCTACCGAGCGCCAGGTAACTTTCGGCGAGGTAGGTCTTGATCTCTGCCAGATTTATCGCATCGTTGATAACTTGTCCGGTAGAATCCGCCAGTAGAAAGTACTTCACCGCATGCTCCACCTGGTGAGCTTCGAGGTAATGTCTGCCAAGGTACACCAGGGCAGACATGATGTCGCGCTGGTTCCCGAGTACAAGCCTGATCTGGTAGGCGTGATGAAGGTTGGCCTCCGCCTTGGTGTAATCCCGTTGACTCTTGTAGAGATTGCCGAGACTCTGATAGGTATAAGCAAGCCCCGATGAGTCATTGATCATTCTGAATATGCGTCGCGCATTTTCATAATAGGGATAGGCCTTGGAAAGCATCCCCTGCTCGTAGAACAAACGGCCGAGGTTGTTGTTGGTGTGCGCGATCTGAAACGAGTCCGACTGTTCGGTCGCCACTTTCATGGCGTCGATATAATAGTCGTACGCGCGAAGCCTGTCGCCTTTGTAGTTGTACGCAATGCCCGTAAAATTGAGGGGGCGCGCCAGGTCCGACGACAGGTTCAGGCGCTGACCAAGTGCATAGGCTTGCCGACTAAGGACAATGGTACTGTCGGGATGGGCGAAGCGGTGTTCCCAGGCAAGGTCGTTGAGGAGATTGAAACGGTCAATCCCGGTTGCAGAAGCGAGTTCGGACTGAAGGCTGTCGATCAGGTCCAGATTTTGGGCAACGACGGCCTGCGGACACAGGAGGACAGCAAGCAACCAAAATGTACAAGGTTTCACGGAGCCCAACGGGGGTTTATACAAAGGTAAAAAAAGTCGCCGAGTATCTTACAGGGAATGTACCTTCTTTGTGGATTTGACGTGAACATCAATCAGGGTGTCGCCAAACACGCGACAAAGCCAGGCCCTAGTCTGCTTCTTCGAAGTTGAGATCCCTGCCGTATGTCTCCTCAATAGACCGAAGGGACACGAGGGCGATCACCACGGTGACCACCCCGACAATCAGCGCGCCATAGATGAGCCCATGACGCAGCGCCTCAGCCTCTCCCACCAACGGAGTGTAATGGTTTTGAATGAGGTGGCGCAGCGATTGAAACGCCATCACGATGGGGATCGTTGTACCGCGAATAAAATTGGGAACCGTCGTTGCGACCGTTGATCGAAGGTTGGTTCCGAACTGTTCGGCTGCGATGGTAACGAACACGGCCCAGTAGCCAACGCCGACGCCAATCGCAAAGCAATTCATGTAGAACATGCCCGGGCTGTCGAATGGAGTGAAAAGAAACAGCACGATGAACGCCATGGTGAGCAGGATAAAAGCAGCCACGATCTTCTTCCGCGACCGGAACCACTGGCTCAAAAAGCCACTCGACAGATCGCCAGCCGCAAGGCCGAAATAGCTGTACATCACAGCATCGCCCGCCATGACATTACCAGTGATCCCCAAGGCCCGCGAAAATTCGGGTGAGAATGTAATCAGAATGCCGATCGCGTACCAGATGGGAAGACCGATGAGAATACAGCCCAGGAACCGCATTAGCCTGCTGCGTTTTGTGAACAACTGGAAAAAATTCCCACGGGAAATACCCTTCTCTTTTGTTCTGAGAAACATTCCCGACTCGAAAACGCTCACCCGTGCGATGAGCAGTATCAGGCCCAATCCACCACCTATGAAATACGCGATCTGCCAGTCGAAGGTCTTTGAAACAAAGTTGGCCAATACTGCGCCCATAAGGCCTACGGTGGCAATGATGGTGGTTCCATAACCGCGTAAGTGCGGCGGTAATGTTTCCGACACCAGGGTAACCCCTGCACCGAGTTCACCGGCAAGACCAATCCCCGCGATGAAGCGCAACCACATGTACTGATCCACTGTGGCCACGAACCCGTTGGCGATGTTGGCCAGCGAATACAAAAGGATCGAGCCGAACAATACCGACAGCCTGCCCCGTTTGTCGCCCATGATACCCCAGATCATTCCTCCCACCAGCAGCCCCGCCATCTGCCACATGAGAAGCCGCTCACCGATAACAAATAACTCCTGCTCGGCAACACCCATCGATATCAGACTTGGCCGCCGCACGATACTAAACAAAAGAAGGTCGTAAATATCCACGAAGTACCCGAGCGACGCGACGATAACCGGAAAGCTAAAAAGACGTCTGAAATCCTGCTTCTCCATTGGGGTTTGAGCACATTGGTTACGGAAAGATATTGATTTTTGACCTTACATCCCGGGCAACAAATTTCGATTGGTGATTGCAGGGCGTATTTGTATATTGAAACCAGTGAACTTTCAAACAGTCCACGGTTGACAGTCCACCGCTGATGTGGGCCACGATCAAATACTTCCGAGACCAAACCTAACCTTACAACCACTGTTCATGCCAAGACTACTTTTCTTCCTGCTCCTCGCGTTGGCAATTTCGCTTCCAGACGATGCCACCGCCCAAAGAAAAAAATCCCCATCACAAAAAACATTGACTTACGCCGAGAAGCTCTATGGGGGGCTGGAATGGCGATCGATCGGACCCTACCGCGGCGGACGTTCCGCGGCCGTGACCGGCGTGGCCGGAAGTCCGAACCTCTATTATTTCGGATCCGTTGGCGGAGGCGTTTGGCGGACTACCGACGCAGGCAACTCCTGGGAAAATATCTCTGACGGGTTCTTCGGCGGTTCCATTGGTGCCGTGGCCGTCAGCGAATGGGATCATAACGTGATCTATGTCGGGGGCGGCGAAAAAACGGTCAGGGGAAACGTTTCCTACGGCTATGGGATGTGGAAATCGGTGGATGCAGGCAAGACCTGGAAGGCGGTCGGGTTAAAGGACTCCAGGCACATACCGCGCATTCGCATACATCCAAAAGATCCCGACCTGGTCTACGCCGCCGTGCTGGGCGACCTGTTCAAGTCTTCCGAAACGCGCGGCGTGTACCGCTCGAAAGACGGAGGCAAGACCTGGGAACGCGTTCTTTTTGCGAACGCCGAT
Organism: uncultured Roseivirgaceae bacterium; assembly: GCA_964551035.1. Lineage (GTDB taxonomy): Bacteria > Bacteroidota > Bacteroidia > Cytophagales > Cyclobacteriaceae > Chryseosolibacter. The sequence continues at coordinate 31,198 of CAZKBK010000038.1, forward strand.
GCCGGCGCCATCGATCTTGTGATGGACCCAAACAACCCGCGCATTCTGTTTGCAAGCACGTGGCGCGTGAGACGGACACCCTACAGCCTGGAGAGCGGTGGCGAGGGTTCCTCCCTGTGGAAAAGCACGGATGGCGGCGACACGTGGAAAAACATCTCTACGAATGATGGACTGCCGAACGGGACATGGGGTATCGTAGGCGTAACCGTTTCGCCAGTCAACTCCAACCGCGTTTACGCGATCATCGAGAACGACCACGGCGGCGTTTATCGGTCCGACGACGGCGGCGACAAATGGAAAAAGATGAACGACGACCGTTCAATGCGTCAGCGCGCGTGGTACTACAGCCGGATCTACGCCGACACCCGCGACGAGGACCTCGTCTATGTCCTGAATGTACGCTACCATCGGTCGAAGGACGGCGGACGCACGTTCGAAGCGTTCAACTCGCGCCACAGCGACCACCACGACCTCTGGATCTCCCCGGACGACAATCAACAAATGATCATCGGAAATGACGGCGGTGCGCAGATCACCTTCGACGGCGGCGAAAACTGGTCGACCTATTACAATCAGCCCACCGGGCAGTTTTATCGCGTCGTCACCGACAACCATTTCCCTTACCGTATTTACGGGGCGCAACAGGACAACTCAACGGTGAGGATATTGCACCGCACCGATGGGTATGGAATCGGCGAACGCGACTGGGAACCTACGGCCGGAAGCGAAAGCGGCCACATCGCCGTCGATCCCAGTGACGACGAGATCGTTTACGGTGGAAACTATGGCGGATACCTGTCGCGCGTTAACCACAGGACCGGCGAGGAACGAAATGTCAACGTCTGGCCCGACAACCCGATGGGCCACGGGGCCGAAGGCGCCAGGTACAGGTTCCAATGGAATTTCCCGATCTTCGTCTCTCCGCACGATCCTGCTAAACTTTACGCGGCGTCGCAGCACCTTCACCTCTCAACCAACGGCGGACAAAGCTGGGAAATCATCAGCCCGGATCTTACCCGCAACGTCCCGACGAAACTCGGGCCATCAGGGGGACCGATTACAAAAGACAATACGAGTGTCGAGTACTACTGTACCGTATTCGCCGCAGCCGAATCCCCCTATGAAAAGGATGTGATCCTCGCCGGTTCAGACGATGGACTGCTGCACATCACGCGCAATGGCGGAAAGGATTGGGAAAACATCACGCCCAGGGAAATGCCCGAGTGGTCCATGATCAACAGTGTGGAATTCGATCCGTTCGTGAAGGGCGGCGCCTATGTCGCGGCAACGCGATACAAACTCGGTGACTATAAACCTTACCTGTTCAGAACAAAGGATTACGGTAAAAGCTGGACCCTCATCACCGATGGTATTGACGCGGGCCATTTCACCCGCGTCGTTCGCGCCGATCCAAAGCGCGCGGGGCTGCTCTACGCCGGAACGGAAAGCGGCATGTACATTTCCTTCGACGACGGCGCAAGCTGGAAGCCCTTTCAGTTGAATCTTCCGGTAGTCCCGATCACGGACCTTACGATCAAGAACGACAATCTCATCGCGGCGACACAAGGCAGGAGCTTCTGGCTCATCGACGATCTTACTCCCCTCCACCAACTCAATGAGGCCATCAGCAAGAGCGCCGTTCATCTCTTTAAACCGATGCCGAGCTACAGGATGCCCGGTGGGCAGCGGCGATCGGCCTCACGCCTGGAAGGACAAAACCATCCCGGCGGTGTAATGATCCATTTCTTCCTCGCCGATACCGCAAACACAGAGGCTTCTCTTGAGATCCTCGAGCAGGACGGAACACTGATCCGGAAATACGCGACAAAGCCGGATAAGAAACTGAAAGAGGGGGAGCTGAAACTCCGTCCGGGTATGAACCGCTTTGTCTGGGACATGCGGTACACTGAAGCGGAGGGTTTCGACGGCCTGATCATGTGGGCGGCGCGCCTCCAGGGACCGCGCGCTGTTCCGGGTACCTACACGGCGCGCCTCACCGTCGGCGACCAGCCCCATACCACCGCGTTTGAGATATTGAAAGACCCACGCACAACGGGAACGTTGGACGACATCGAGGCACAATTCGACTTCCTCCTTGCCGTACGCGACAAAGTGAGCCAAACACATGTCGCCATACGGCAGATTCGCGAGGCCCGGGAACGGATAAACAGCGTGACTGAGTCGATTAAAGAGAAGGAGGATATGAAGGACGTCGTCGAAATGGCGCGTGCGATCAACAAGAAGATGAAGGATATAGAGGAAACGTTGTACCAGACGAAGAACAAGAGCGGACAGGATCCGTTAAACTATCCCATCCGGCTCAACAACAAACTCGCCGCCCTCGCCTCCGAGGCGGATGCGAGCGACTATCGCCCCACCGCGCAGGTGACGGCGGTGTCTACTGAACTGATCGGCCGGATCGACGAACAATTGAACGCGCTAAAAACGGTCTTTACCGAGGACATACCGAAACTAAACCAGCTCATTCTCGAAAAGCGGGTGGACCCTGTGCCCGTCACCGGTACCCTTTAAGTGCCCGAACGCCGTTCCGGCTCCCGACGACAGGAGACTGGGACGGCTTTTTTAACCCTTTTTTTCGGCTTACGGATAGGCTATGATCTCCGCCGTTAGTTTGCTTCCAGGATACGGAAGAGTTCTCCAAGATCCGGCGTGATGATGATTTCTGTTCTTCTGTTTTTCTGACGATTCCCCGGGCTGTCGTTAGCGGCGAGGGGAACATACTCTCCCCGGCCGGAGGCGGTGATCTGTTCGGGAGACACCCCCGCGGACGTAAGTATTCGCGTGATCGACGTGGCACGCATCACGCTCAGGTCCCAGTTGTCGGTCATATATTGTGTTTTCCTGGAGATCGGAACGTTATCGGTATGACCTTCGATCATGATGTTCAGGTCCTTCTGGTCGCGGATCGCGCGCGCAAGCTGTTGGAGGGCCGCGACACCCTTCTGGTCGACCTGAACGCTACCGCTTCGAAAGAGAAGTTGTTCCGCAAGAGAGACGTATACTTTTCCATTCTTGACCTGCACGGTGATATCATTTTCCTTGAAATTCAACAGCGCGTTGCTGATCCGGGTTTTCAGTTCCTCAACCGCACGCTCCTTGTTGGCGAGGACTTGCTCCAACTCCCGAACCTTTTTTTCCCGCTCTGCCAGGCTATTGCTCAGGGAATCGTTTTCCTTCCGGGTGTTTTCAAGGCTAAGTTGAATCGCCAGGAGCTGTTCGCGTTGCTCCTCCATATCGCGATTGAGTTTCCCGCTACTGGTGAGGAGGTTCTTGTAGTAGGTATTGAGCTGCTCATGTTCATGCTGAAGGCTCGACAGCTGGTTCCTGGTATTTCTGATGTCGATGCCGAGGTTGGTGGTATCTTCGCGCATTTCCGCAATTCTATCTTCGAGCGTACGAAGGTCCGCGTTGGCGCTGTCGAGTGCCGTCTGCGCATCATTCAGGTCGGCCTCGAGCCGCACCTTTTGCGCCAATACGTCATCGAATCTTCGCTTTGAAACGACACAGGACGAAAGAGTGGTCATGAGAACGAGTCCGGATAGCAGGATTCTTGCGCGCATACGTTATTTTTGTTCACAATGAATACTAGCCGAAGGTATTATATCGTTGTTGAATAGCCAAGACCGAACCCGAATGAAGGCCTTCTACATGCTGATTTTTTCATTGATCGCCTCCATTTGCCAGGCGCAACCGTACACGATCAGCGGCATGGTTGAGGGGCTCGAGAATGGGGAGAGCCTTATCGGCGCAAGCATCTACGAGATTTCAACGGGTGACGGCACAACGTCCAATAACTACGGTTTCTACAGCCTGACGCTTGAAAGCGATTCCGTTGACTTGCGCATTTCCTTCGTTGGGTATCAGCCTGTACGGCTAAAGTTCTTTCTCCGCGGGGATACCTCAATCAACGTTTCCCTACATCAGGGAACGGACCTTGAAACGATCACCATCACCGGCGCGGAAGAACTCCACGAGTCATCCTCGATGGGTACGATCGATCTGCCGGTCGAACAGATCCGCAAAATGCCCGCATTTATGGGCGAAACGGACGTGCTTAAAGTTTTGCAACTTCTGCCGGGTGTGCAGTCCGGTGTTGAGGGCACCAGTGGGTTGTACGTGCGTGGTGGCGGCCCCGACCAAAACCTGATCCTGCTTGACGGTGTGCCGTTGTACAATGTATCACACCTTTTCGGATTCTTTTCCATTTTTAATGGCGACGCCATCAACCGGGTGGAGTTGATCAAGGGCGGTTTTCCGGCCCGCTATGGCGGGCGCCTTTCATCGGTAATAGACGTCAGCATGAAGGAAGGAAATGCCCATGAGTTTAAGGGCGAAGGTGCCATCGGCCTGGTGGCATCCCGGTTAACGCTGGAAGGCCCGATCGGCAAAAAGACCTCGTTTATCGTTTCCGGCCGAAGAACCTACATCGACTTGCTGGCAAGTCCCATCATCAAAGCGGTAACCGAAGGCACTGAACGCACGGGCTATTACTTCTACGACCTCAATGCGAAGGTCAACCACACGGTCAACGCCAAGAACCGCATTTACATCAGCGCTTACATGGGAGACGACAAGGGGTATTCAAAATACAAAGACAAAAGCGCCTATGAAGACCAGCGATGGGAAAATGAATCGGACGCCTCACTCCGCTGGGGCAATCTCACAACGGCCCTACGCTGGAACCGTGTCATCAATGAAAAACTCTTTGCCAACGCCACGGCTACCTACAGTCGATACCGGTTTGCCATTGGCGCCGATCAAAGCGAAACCTACAGCGATCCGGATACAACGTGGACGGAATCGTATGCCACGACCTACATCTCCGGAATAAAGGACTTTGCCGTCCGGTTCGATTTCGATTTCATCCCGACCCCCGCACACTATATCCGGTTTGGCGCACAGGCCATCAACCACACCTTCTCTCCCGGTGTGCTCAGCTTCCATGCAACGGAAGTATCGGACACAACCATCGGCGCACAATTGACCCACGCCAACGAATTCTTTGCTTACGCGGAAGACGACTTCCGCATCAGCGACCAGCTAAAGGTAAACGGCGGTGTGCATGTGTCCGCCTTCCATGTTGACGGAAGAACCTACCACTCGTTCCAACCTCGAATTTCAGGTCGCTACCTGGTGGGGGACAACCTCTCCCTGAAAGCTTCCTACGCTCAAATGGCCCAGTATATCCACCTCCTCAGCAACGTGGGCATCGGGCTACCCACAGACCTCTGGGTACCGTCAACGGGCACGGTGGAGCCACAGCGCGCATGGATCGGATCCGCAGGCGCCGCCTGGACGGTAGCCAATGCGTACGAATTCAGCCTTGAAGGATATTACAAGGAAATGGAGGGACTGATCGAGTACAAGGACGGCGCCAGCTACTTCGACATTGAGACCGACTGGCAGACAAAGGTGGAATCCGGAACCGGTGAAAGTTACGGCGCCGAAGTTTTTCTCCACAAAAAAACAGGACGTCTCAATGGATGGGTAGGTTACACCTTATCGTGGTCCACCAGGCAGTTTCCCAACCTTAACGAAGGACGAACCTATCCTTACAAATATGACCGGCGCCACGACATCGGCATTGCCCTGGCTTACCAACTCAAACCGGGGCGCGACCTGTCACTCACCTGGGTATACGGAACCGGGGTGGCCGTTACCTTGCCCAAATCTCAATACGCGGCCAACGCATCGCGACAGTGGTGGGGTGAGGCTGTTTCTTACTACGGTGACCGCAATAGCTTTCAAATGAACGACTACCACCGCCTCGACCTGAGTTATACCATGACTAAGAAAACCAAGTGGGGGGAACGCTCCTGGGTCGTAGGAGTTTACAACATGTACAACCGGCGGAATCCATTTTTCATGGAAATCGGATTTGACGATGAACACCGCAAGCGATTTATCCAATATAGTTTATTCCCCCTGATACCGTCCTTCTCTTACCGCTTCAAATTCTGATGGTGATGGTGAAACGATTGATATGGGTCTTTTTTGCCGCGCTGGCCGCCTGCGACCTGGTGGTCGACGTTGACATACCCGTGGCTGCCCCGAAGGTGACGCTAAATTCAGTGTTCACGCCCGACAGTACGTGGCGCGTGAGCCTGAGCCTCGACCGCCATATTCTCGATGACGGGCCATTTCATCCCGTTCCCGACGCTACGGTCTCACTATACGAAAATGACGCCCTGGTGGCCACATTGCCCGGCGACGGCGGCGTGTACCGATGGAACGGACAACCCGAGTCAGGAAAGGTTTACCGCATTGAAGCCACGACACCTTCCTTCGGGACCGTTCGCTCCGAAAGCGCACTGCCCTTGCCCGTCGCGCTCGGCGACACCGAGATGACGGAACGGATGGTGGACGGTTTTCCCGAAACCACCGTTAAACTGGCTTTCAAGGACGATCCGGCCAGCGACAACTACTACCAGATTGCCATCTTCATGACGGCCCAGCATTACGATCATTTCCATGATTCGATTATCACACGTACCTACCCCGTGGACATGGAAATCTTGACCCCGTTAACAGGGTTCGATGGCGACGATCCGGGAAGCGTCTTTTTTAAGGATCAGACTTTTGCCGGAAAGGAGACTGAGATCACATTGAAATTCCACGGATCCATCCGACACACCTCGCAGATTGCGGTAGCCCTGCGGAACCTGAGCGAAGACTACTTCAAGTACATGTCTACATTGGCGCTTCAGGGCGCGACAGCCGAAAATCCCTTCGCACAACCGGTAAGTGTCTTCAACAACATAGAGAACGGATTCGGCATATTCGCCGGCTACAGCCAGGACGTCGCGATCCGAACCTCACCACCTCCCGTCGTTTATTCGATCGAACCGATGGAAGGCCGCCCGGGCGACATTGTCACCATTACCGGCGAAAACCTTCCGCGCGAGGCGTCTCACGCCGCGAATGTCTCGTTCCGCTCGTGGTATGGCACAACCCCACCCGCCGAGATCGTGGAGCAAACGCCGGATGCCATAAAAGTCGCGGTGCCCCAACAGGCCGTTACCGGGAGAATCTACATTTCGTCCAACGGCAGGATGATTATTTCCGAAACCGACTTTGTGGTTGAAAATTGATCCTTCGGGTAATCGTTCAACGTTGATCGCCAGCTTTGGAGTGCTCATCGACAATGACCGTAAGTTGCTTCCGCTCCGTTCTACTGGAGCGCCTTCATAGTGGTGGGCATGTAAACGCTGTTGCCCCCGTACGTTTTCACAGCCGGTTTTTTCACTACTTTCGTCCTGTTCAAACAATACTTTAATATGGAAGGCATGTTAAGACCGGATGCGCTTCGCGGAAAGACCATCCTCGTAACCGGTGGTGGCACGGGGCTGGGCAAATCCATGGGCCGCTATTTCCTTGAACTCGGCGCCAACCTGGTGATCGCAAGCAGAAAGAAAGACATACTTGAGCATGCTGCCGCGGAACTGGTCGGATCGACGGGAGGCCAGGTGTTGCCGATAGCGTGTGATGTACGCAAGTATGAAGACGTTGAAAACGCGATCCATTCCGCCGAAGAGCGCTTCGGAGGAATTCACGGTATCGTCAACAACGCCGCAGGTAACTTCATCAGTCCAACGGAGAAGCTATCGCATCGCGCCTTCGACATTGTGGTCGATATTGTCCTGAAGGGCACTTACTACACCACACTCGCCGCGGGTAAACACTGGATATCGAAAAAACAACCGGGGGTATTTCTCAACATTGTCACCACCTATGCCTGGACGGGATCCGGATACGTTGTCCCTTCGGCCTGCGGCAAAGCCGGTGTGCTCGCGCTTACGCGGTCACTGGCGGTTGAATGGGCGAAGTATAATATCCGCAGCAATGCCATCGCACCGGGTCCCTTTCCGACCGAGGGCGCCTGGAGCCGGTTGCTTCCGGGCGACCTCGTCAAAAAATTTGATCCCGCGCGGCGCATTCCGCTTGGACGGGTCGGCGATCTTCAGGAACTGGCCAATCTCGCCGCCTATTTGATATCCGACTTCTCAGCTTACATCAACGGCGAAGTCATCACCATTGATGGCGGAGAATGGTTGCGGCACGGTGGTGAGTTCAGCCATCTTGAAGCGATCCCCGACGCGATGTGGGACGAAGTGGCGAAACAACGGGGGAAATAGAATTCGTGTCGTCCATGCACTATTTCGTCACCGGCATTGATACCGACAGCGGAAAAACCCTGGTGTCTGCGATCTTATGTGAGGCGCTCTCAGCGGATTATTGGAAACCTGTTCAGGCAGGATCGCCGCGCGATGCCGACACCGTGCGGCAACTCATCAGCAACTCGCAAACAAGGATTCACGATGAACGATTTCAACTGTCGCTACCGGCATCTCCCCATGCCGCGGCAAAGGCGGATGGCATAGACATCCGTCTTGACGACTTCACCCTTCCCGCGTCGGGAAACAGGCTGGTGATCGAAGGCGCCGGAGGGTGCCTTGTTCCGCTCAACGACAAGGACTTTATGATTGATCTCATTACGAGACTCCGGGCCGATGTGATTGTTGTAGCAGACCTTTACCTGGGGAGCATCAACCATACCTTGCTCACCATGGAGGCCCTGAAGGCACGCCGCGTTTCCGTAAGGGGCCTCGTCTTTAACGGCGAGCAAAATGACGAGAGTGAACGAATCATCCTTCGTCATACACAACTACCCTGCCTGCTGCGGATAGCCCGCGAACCCGTCATCAATCAGGACGTCGTGAGCCGCTATGCCGAGATCCTAAACCGAAACCTGGATGGATAGTTTAACAGACATTGACCGGAAACACATCTGGCACCCGTTCACACCGCTCGATGGAAGCCCCTCGCCGATCTTCATCGAGTCCGGATCCGGCGTGTACCTGCATACCCGCGACGGCCGCCGGATCATAGATGGGATTTCATCTTGGTGGGTGAACCTTCACGGTCACGCGAGACCCGAGATCGCCCGGGCCATTGCCCAGCAAGCCCATACGCTCGAACATGTCATCTTCGCCGGATTCACCCATGCGCCGGCGATCGAGCTGGTCAAGAACCTGCTTCAAATCCTCCCCGGGAATCAGGCGCGACTCTTTTTTTCTGATAACGGAAGCACAGCGGTAGAGGTAGCGTTGAAAATGGCGATACAGCACGGGTACAACAATGGTGTCTCCAGGAGAAAGATCATCGCCATCGATGGAGCCTATCACGGCGATACGTTCGGATCGATGTCGGCGGGATCCCGGGGATTGTTTACCGAACCGTTTTCCCCATACCTGTTTGATGTGGAGTTCATTGAGTTTCCGCATGACGGCAGAGAAGAAGCCGCGTTTCGCCAATTCAGGGAAATCGTCATGTCTGGAGATGCCGGTATATTTATCTTTGAGCCCCTGGTTCAGGCGGCCGGAGGCATGCGCATGTATGATGCGGGATGGCTCGACCGGGTGATCGGGTTGGCAAAATCGCAGGGCCTCATCTGCATCGCCGACGAGGTGTTTACGGGTTTTGGTAGAACCGGGAAATTTTTCGCCAGCGATTATCTCGAAAACAAACCCGACATCATTGCCATTTCCAAAGGAATCACGGGCGGCGCACTTCCCCTTGGCGTAACATCGTGTTCGGAAGAGATCGCATCAGCATTTGCCACGGAGGACATCGCCCGCACCTTTTTTCATGGGCACTCCTACACGGCAAATCCCCTGGCCTGCGCGGCGGCAAATGCGAGCTTCGGGATCCTTACCAGCGCCGAATGCAGATCGTCCATTGACCGCATAGCCCAGCGTCACGAAGCTTTTGTCAAACGGCTTCGGGACAACCCCAGAATTGCAGCGATAAAAAGCCTGGGGACTATCCTTTCGATCGAACTCATAACCGACGACGATCGTGCATATGCCAACCCGATCCGAAAACGCATCTATGAATATTTCCTGCGTCGCGACATCCTGTTACGTCCCCTTGGTAACGTGATTTACGTTCTTCCACCCTATGTGATTACCGATGAAGAACTGGACGTCATCTATGGCGCCATTGAGGACTTTCTCGGCGAGTTGTAAAAAAAGGAATTCCCCGACCGTGGCCAGGGAACTCGAGTCAATAAATTTCGTGATGTCCTACTCGCTGTTCTTGAACGATCGGGTCGATCCGATCGAGTAGTGCAGCCCAAGCTGGATGCCCACCACCAGATTTGCCCGGTTTGCAAAAATGTTTCCGCCCTGTTTAAGTTGTTCGATGACGTCGCCGTTACGCATGTCGGTGAGGCTGTACGTAGCGCGAACCTGTGATGTCAGGAACAGGTGCTTGGAAAGGTCGATGTCGAGACCGAACGAAGCCGCAAGGGCAAATTCGGTATTCTTGAAGTCGTTGGCTTTTTTCGTAAGGAGGTCCTTGCTCGGAATGTTTGGGATGGTGTAGGTTCCGTCGTCGTTGAACTCCACGCCCTGACCAAACTCGGCGATGATCGCTTCCTGGCTGACGCCCTCTGGCATCGTAAAGGTTCCGGCCTGGGCCTGAAGCGTCTCACTGGCCGCGCGTAAGATGGAAAGTTGTGGTCCGAAATTGAAGTTACCACGAGCGCCGCCGCTGCCACCGCTCATGAACTTCATGAGCATCGGGAGTTGCAGGTAACTCAGATCGATCTTGCGTTCACCCTTGATCTGCTCCGCAGCATCGATGATCTTGTAGATCTGCCCCTGTTTGGAGAGGATGGATTCAAGCGAAAGGCCAAACTTGCGACCGAGGTCGATGCCGAAGTTGAACCCCACGGGTGCGAACTTGTAGGTGATTTCCGAGTTGTAACGCGGGTCTTCGGAAAGGCCCTTGTCCAACACAAAAGTTGCATTCACGGCGGTAGTTGCTCCAAAGTGGATGCCGACCTGGGCGAACGCGTCAGCTACGGCGAAAAACGCCAAACATATTACAACAGTCCGGATAGTTGGTTTCATGAGTCAGGTATTTGGTTTTTGTAGATACGGGTAATGAGGAAAGGTAACCTTTTTTTTCTATAAGGGCTGGATTGTCAGCGTTTTACCATGTATGAAAAAGAGTTGGAATTCGTCGGAATTGACGGGCCTGATGTCGATTGCATGGCCTTCCACCGGAGGGACCGTCAGCATCTTTCCCGCTCCGTCGTAGGCATAGCACATCTGCTGTCTTACATCGGAAATCACAATAAACCTCCTGCCGGCCCCGAAATCAGTGAAGGAAACATCCCCTGGATTTATGTTGGTGAGTGCTGCGGAAAACAACCGTTTTCCGGAAGCGTCGGTCACCAGAAGCTGCCTTCCATCCTGCTGAAGAACGAGGTAAGATTTATTCGATTTTTCTCTGACGAGCGAGAACAACGAAAGCGGAGAAGTCCGTACCAGGGCCTCTTTACTCAAAGCTTTGCCCTCGGTATTGAAGCGGACGCGGTATCCATCTTCTGAAATGAAAACAAACCAGGACTCGGCGATCGACGGTCCGATCTCCAGAAAATAGTCGCCGGATGGGATTGCCCCCGTATTCAACGGAAATCCCTTCAAGGTCTCGCCGCGCCTATTCATGACCAGCACATTTCCGTCCGCCCTGATGGCGACGATGAAGTCGCGGCCTTTGATGCGGTGATGCCGGGGTGGCATGGCCATCTTTCCGCCACCATCCTTGGGTTGCCATCCCTCGAGGTTCTTCCCATGCTTGTCGAACATCCACATCCGGCCGCGTTCGTCGGCGACCATAAACCGGTAATTCCTGCTGTTGTCGTAGTCGATCACGCTGACATGATCGACCTGAATGCCCTCAAGCCGAATGGGGTAGGACTCGACGTAGTTCCCAAGCCGATCGATCAAATGAAATGCGTCACGCGTCGCAAAGAAATACTGAAGCTTTCCGTTGTCGTAAAAATCCACCTGTGTCACCTCGCTGACGATCTTGTCACCCACGGGCATCTTCCACAAGGCCTTGCCTTCAGCCGAAAGGAGGCTCAAATCGTTTAGCGAATCCTGAATAAGAATTTCGTTAGAACGATTGACATGACTTTTTACGACGTGCAGCCTTTGCAGGCCATCGTCGAAATTCACCAAAACACGGTCCTTCCCTTGCGGCGTGAGCGATAAATCGAACGGCTGAAACGTGAGGGACAAATTCGTGTAATAGTTGTTGTTGAGGTGGCTGAACTGAAAAGAGCACATTTCCATCGCCCGCAAAAGGCGCCCATTTTCGCCGACAAAATGTTGCCACTTCGGCTGAAGGTGCGGCAACAAGGCGTTCCATATTGCACTTCCGTTCACATAAAGACTCACGTTTGACTCCAGTAAAGTCGATTCAAGAAAGCGATTGACCGATACCGACTTTGACCAGGTCTCTTCCGTGTCAATGTCGTCGAGAAATACCTTGAGGTCCTCAAGGTTATCCCCGATCAGGATGGTGCTGCCGACCGATGTGTAGAAGGTTTGATCAAAGCCCGTCACGAATGGCCAAAGAAGTTTCTCCGGGAACCGGTAGACGGGCACTTCGCGAATTAAATAATCGGAATAGCGCTCGTGGAAAACGGTGTCGACGCTGAACCGGTCAGAGAGTTGGTTCATCATTTCAAGCCAGCGCTCTGGCGCCGTCGCCTCAACCAGGAGGACGCGCGAGAGGTCGTTTCCGCGAGAAGATTCCACGAAACATATACCGAACTCATCTCCTATCGTGGCCACGAGCTCATCGATTTTCTCGGGTGCCGACGCCAATTGAACGAGGGTATCTCTCCCTGTACGCCTGTGTCTTGAAAGGTAGCGCTCCAAAGCACCAGCGAAAGCGGGCCCATCGGTTACTCCGAAGGTCTTCATGGCGAGCGTCCGGTTAGAAACAAGATGCTTCAGACCGAATGACACCGGCGACTGATGATCGAACACCGAAAGCAGGAAACCCGACCTTCCTGCTGTCGTATCCACGCTGAAGCCATTCAACACCAGGCTCGCCGGCCGGGCCTTCACGTCGAGTATCGCAGACCTGCCGAGAGGAAGCGCCAGGGTGGAAAAAGGGCCGGTAAAGGATCCGATGAGATCGGACAACCTCTTGAGCTGAACGTGTACGTTGCCGGCATCGTCGCGGATCGTGGCAAGCGAAGGCGTTTGCGTATACAACTCCCGAAATCCGTTTCGTTGTGGATCGGTATAGGTGCGGATGACATCTTCCAGCAGGAATGGGACGAAACTGGCCACCCACACGCCTCCAATATTCGTCAGTGACAAGGTTTCATTCGCGTGGGACAACTCCGTGATGGCGATGCCGTTCAATTCCCGCGTTTCAATGCGATGCGCGTTGTCCGCGAGGTCTGCGGGGATTAAAGCAGGACCCGGCAAATAGTAGACTACGTCGAAGTCGTCCTTTTTCGTTACGTGCAACGAAATAAGTTGTCCCGATCCGGGCGTGAGCAAGTCGTGAAGATGCTGACGAAGTGAATCTGATGGCTTTTGGTAATGGATAGCCCGTTCAATAATCTTCCAGATCGTCGAGCTTGTGAACTCACCGATGCAATCCTGGCAATTCCCGCGTTCATAAACCAAAATTGCATCCTGGGGAACCAGCGTCCATGGAGAGACGCGTTCTTGATTGAAGAACCGCTCGTGTACGAAAAATCCGCCGACAACGAGCAGGAGAATTCCGAGGGTAATCAATAACGGCGTGCGCTTCAACTCATTCCTATTTAAAGATATGAAGATACGCGGGGGATTTTGAAAGACAAAAAAAGCGGCGTGGGGAGGGATTAGGTATTAGGGATTAGAGCGGAGCGCTTAGAGCAGCGGCCCTCAAACACGCTGGTCTTTGGCTATAGAACGTGATTTCCGCCGCGTCATTGCGCCGCCGCGAGAGCCCCAATGAGCGGACCTTCAAGCCAAAGGCCAACAGCTAAAGGCCAAAGCCCGTCCGCCCGTTCCCCGTAGCTCGCGGAAAAGGAACCCGTATTTCTACGAGGCGCTGTTGAACGAAAGGCAACCCTTCCGTCCGCTCCCTTCGGCTTCGCCTCAGGGCAGGCAGGGCAGGCTACTCTCGCGCATCACGTCCGGGTGCTCTAAAAGCAAAAAAGCCTACCCGATTTCTCAAGTAGGCTTTAAAATAAAAGAAAGGCAA
>CAZKBK010000039.1:0-17099 GCA_964551035.1 uncultured Roseivirgaceae bacterium
CCCGCTCCAGGGCCGCGGGGCCCCGTCCCTACAGATTTGCCGCTGATTTTGATCCGCGCATGCCCCTGCCAGGCCGAAGATAAAAATATGCGTCAAATCTGCAGGGACTGTGGAGACTCAGGCGCGAACAGGTGCGTGCTATTTTCAAACTCAACCCAAATCGCCGATTCTGGTCTACGAGCAAGGTTACATGTAAAATTCTAATTTTTACCGGACAACAATGATTCGTAACTCGTAATTCGTAACCCGTAACTCGTAATTTAACCCCCGCCTACTCACTTATGTCCGTTCTCGTTCGGGAGCATGACGGTAAACGTCGAGCCGGACTGTGCGACGCTGGATAACGTGATGGAGCCGTCGAGTTTTTCGACCGCCTTCCGGACGATATAGAGCCCAAGGCCGTTGCCCTTCGAACGCTCGTTGGCGCGGAAGTACATGTCGAACACATGCGGCTGATATTCGGGGCTAATGCCCTGTCCGTTGTCCTTGACCTCCAGCGTTACAAACCCGGCCGACTCCCTGGCCATGAGCCGGATGTATGGCTTTTCGACGCCGCTGAAGTGAACCGCATTTTCCACGAGGTTCTCGATAATGATCCTCACCAGCGCCGGGTAGGAAAAGAAAGGCCCTTTCACGCTGATGTCAGCGCTGGCCACGATGCGTTTGCGCTCAAGGTCGTCACGGTAATTGTCACACACGGTGTCGAAGATCTCCTTCAACCGGACCTCCTTCATGGCGAGCTGCTGGGAACCCATGTCGCTGATGGATTGCAGTTTGATCAGCATCTTGTCCAGGTTGGATGCGGTTTCGCGTACCTTGGCGAACAACTCCAGCGCGCTGGTGTCCCTGACCGTAACTTTGGCCACCTCGGCCAGCCCCATAAAGGTGGTTAGTGGCCGGCGGAAGTCGTGTGAAGCCCGGTAGAAGAACGTGTCGAGTTCCTTGTACGCCTGGCTGAGTTCTTCCGTGCGTTCACCGATCTTGTCCTCCAGCGCTTTGTTGATGCGCGCGATCTCTTCGTTCGCTTCGCGCAGTTCCTCCGACTGCGTTTCAATTTCCTCCTTTTGTTCACTGATCTCTCGGTGCGCTTTTTCCATGCGTGCACTGTACTGCCAGGTCTTGTACATGAGCAGTGACAACAGCAGAAGGATCAACACCACCGATCCAATAATGGTACGCTGCCTGTTGATCTGCGCTTTCTGTAAATCGATTTGCTGCTCGTCGAGCAGTCGATCCTGCGTCAGCAGCCGGATCTCCTGATCTTTTTTCTCCATTACGTAGAGGGCCTGAAGTTCCGCGAGTTTCTGCGCGTCGATGTCATTGTGAATGCTGTCGCGCAGGGCTGCGTAGCGCTTGAAGTGATGATAGGCACGCTCCTCGTTTCCGCGGGCCTCAAAATACGCCGCCCAATAGAGGTTGTTGCGCATCAGCAAACTTTTGGAATTCAGGCCGGAGGCAATCGCCGCGGCCTGCGTGAGATGATCTGATGCCCGGCGGTAATCCTTCAGCCGGGTGTAGAGGCTACCGAGTCTGTTGTGGGAGTATGCCGAATTGTGCTTATGACCGATGGACTCCTCGATCGCCAATCCTTTTTGCTGATACGAAAGGGCGGTAGGGACCTCATTCATGGCCAGGTAAACGAGGGACATGTTCAGGTAGCACGATGCCTGGCCTTCGCGATGGCCAACCTTTTCCCGAAGGCGAAGGGCCCCTTCAAAGGCTTCCAATGCCTGGAGGAATTCTTCTTGCGCATACAAGGCGCGTCCGCGGGCAATATAGGTGTATGACATGCCGGCGTCATCACCGATGTCCTCCTGTATTTTCAAGGCCGTTTCAATCATCTCTTTCGCCCTTGCAAAGTCACCGCTGCCGCTGACGATGCCGGCGATGCGTCCAAGGAGAATCGCCTCCTCCCTTCGCGCACCGATCTTCCGGGTTGTTTCCAGGGCCCGGGAGTAGTAGCGCAGCGCCATTTGAGGTTGCTCCAGGACCGAGTAGACGTCGCCGATATCGGTGTAAAGGGCGGCGGCCAGCAAGACGTTGTCGGAGTTCTTCAGCACACCAAGGGCCTCAAACAAGTTCTTCAGCGCCGGGGTAAGTTCTCCAAATTCAAGCGCAATTTCGCCCCTGACCGTGAGACATCGCATCCTCATAAAATCCTGATTCAGCGCCGAAGCCAGGGCGCATCCCTTCTCAACACAGTTTTCGGCGGCGCCGTAATCCGCCTGTTTTATCTTCAACTGGGCCATGAGGAACCAGGCCTCGGCAATACCATTGATGCGCCCGATGGAATCGTAGATCGCCAGGGACTTGCGCAGTATTTTCTCTGCTTCATTGTTCTTCCACCACAGTATGTACAGTTCAGCGAGGTTTCGGTATGCGTACGCCTGTTGCGCGGGCGCATCCAGGGTCTCGAGCAGGTTCAGGGCTTTGTGGTACTGCAACTCGGCGGAGTCAAACAGAGACAGGGCGCGAAACGCGTTGCCCGTCAGCACGGCATTGTAAGCCAGCGCCTCGTCGTCGGGAATGTCGACATCGGCGGACCGTCTGTAGCTGGCGATGGCCGAATCGTATTGGCCGATGGTGCTATAGTAAAAACCACTCAGCGTAAGGGCGGTGCGAAGGCCTTTGAGGTAGCCAAGGTCCCGGGCGAGATCGGCCGCCCGGGAGGCATAATCAAATGCTCGTGGAGAATCGAAGTCGTAGTAATAAAAAGCGAGGGAATTGAGAATGTCGACCGCGCCTTCCGTGCTTCCGGCCGCATCCAACGCATGGACAAGGCTGTCAGCCTCACGCTGCTGGCCACATGTCAGGCTTGTTTTTATCGTCAGGATGGCAAGAAGAACAAGTAGCCTGCCCATGGGGTTGTCGACGGTGCGCAAGGTAACCTATAAGTTTCTCTTTCCTTAATTTAATGTTTAATTAATTGATTTCATAAAATTAATTTCATTTGCAACTTGCGGCCCATGTTCCGCTCCATCCTCAGTAGCCTGACCCCCCGCGATCTTCAGCGGGAAAAACGAAAGGATTACCGGAACATCGTTATTATCCAGGTCGTCATCATCGTTTTTGGCCTCACCCTTTCGGAGGTGATCATCACGGACAGTACGAGTGCGGCGGGCAAGTTGGTCGCGACGGTTTATGTAACCTTTGCGGCGGGCTACGCATTCCTCCTTTGGGACCTGTTGAGGAATTTCACCACCAGCCGGCTGCTCATCAACACCGTTTTCTTGGTGGTGATGGCCATCGTCATTATTGGAATTCTTGGCGATTTTCCCTACTACCGGTTTATCGACGTTCCTGACCGGCAGCTCTATCTTTTGTTCCTTCACGGCATGATCTTTCCCATCGAGGTGACGGTCATTGGCTTTGCCATTCGCGACTTGTTTTCGGGCCAGGTATTTACCGACGAAAAATTATGGGGCGCGGCGTCGGTTTTCCTGATGATCGGTATTTCATTTGGTAGTCTTTATGACCTTATTTGCATTTCTCGTCCGGGAAGCCTGGGCGAACAGGTCGAACTCGGACTCGCCAACTACGCGCTATGCATGCAGTACAGCCTGAGCACGCTCGGTGGAATGGATTCGCCGTTCCCGAATGCCTCCAGGCTGATTAAGAACATCAGCGTCATCGAAGCCGTTTGGGGAAACCTGTTCGTCGTGCTGGTGATCGGGAAACTGCTAGGCCTTCCGCGGGCAAGCACGTCGGAAAACATAAACAAACCGTAAACTCTAAAACATCCCACTATGAATCGGAAACTTGTGCCCTTGGTCGTTATCCTGGTGATCGCCTTCTTTATCGTATTAGGCTTGTCATCGAGTATTTTCTACGAGCTCGACCCCACCCAGCGGGCGGTGGTCTTTTACAGATTCGGCGACGGCCTCGACAAGGAAAACGTCGTGGGTCCCGGCGTCCACATGAAAGCACCCTGGAACGACGTTTTCATCTACGATGTCCAGGAGATATCCATTTCCGAAAATATGGACGTGCTCGACAAGAGCGGCCTTACCATCCACATCGACATCTCGGTGCGCTTCAAACTCATTGAAAACAGGATTGGCGAGATCTATGAAAAATTCCGAATGGACTACATTAATGTGCTGGTCATTCCCGAAATTCGTTCCACAGTCCGCCAGGTCATGGGGCGCTTCACCGCTGAAGAGATATACTCCACGAAGCGTGCAGAGGTGGAACAAATGATCGTCGAAGAAGCGGAGAAAGTGCTGGCCGCAAACAACGTACACATGGTCACGCTGCTGATCAGCTCACTTGAACTCCCAGAACAGATCCGCGTGGCGATACAGGATAAGCTCCAACAACAACAGGAAGCCCTCGCCTACCAGTTTCGCCTGGAAAAGGAACGCAGCGAGGCCGAGCGCAAGCGTATCGCCGCCGGCGGTGAAGCCGCGGCCAACAACATTGTAAACAGCAGTTTGACGGACCGCCTGCTCAAGATGAGGGGCATCGAGGCAACACTGGAGCTCGCAAAGTCGCCGAACACGAAGGTGGTGGTCGTTGGCTCGGGCGAAGACGGCATGCCGTTGATTCTTGGCGGCAACTAGGTGTGCGGTGTCGCCGATTGGTGGTGGCCACACCCCGGCCTGTGCGGGAAGTTTGCACCGGGGCGGTGGTAAAGAATTTGTGTCCTTTCTTTTACGAAACAGAAGGAACCCTGTATATTTAAAACCTTTGCAATAAACCGTTTACACATGTCGAAAACTGCCGAATTGATTATCGATGGTAAATCCTACACCTTTCCCGTTTTCGTGGGTTCCGAGGGAGAAGAAGGAATAGAGATCAGCGAATTGTTGGAAAAGGGCGGCGTTGTTACCCTGGACCCTGGCTACAAGAATACAGGGGCGACCAAGAGCGCCATTACGTTTTTGGACGGCGATAACGGGATATTGCGATACCGGGGATACCCAATCGAGGAACTGGCGGACAAATCCAACTTTCTGGAAGTCTCTTACCTGCTGATCTTCGGGGAATTGCCCACGCAGGAACAGATTGACAAGTTTATCCGCGACATCACGCTCCACACCCTCGTTCATGAGGATGTGAAAAAGATCCTGGACGGCTTCCCGTCGTCGGCGCATCCCATGGGCGTGCTGGCTTCCCTGTTTTGTTCGCAGACGGCCTTCTACCCCGAGTCGATGGACCCCAACCGCTCCAAGGAAGGAGTTCACCTCAGCATTGTCCGGTCGTTGGCAAAGATGCCCACCTTCGCGGCCTGGGCGTACAAGAACGCCATGGGGCACCCTGCCAATTATCCCGATAACTCGCTGGATTATTGTTCGCGTTTTCTGAAAATGATGTTTGCGCTCCCCGCGGAAAAATACGAGCCCGACCCCGTCGTGGCGCGCGCGCTGGACAAGCTGTTGATCCTGCACGCCGACCACGAACAAAATTGCTCGACCTCGACGGTGCGGATGGTGGGATCGTCCCGCGCCAGCATATACTCATCGATTTCTGCCGGCATCAACGCCCTGTGGGGACCGCTCCACGGCGGCGCCAACCAGGAAGTGATCGTCATGCTTGAAAACATCCGCAAGGACGGTGGCGACACCAACAAGTGGATCGAGAAAGCAAAAGACAAATCCAGTGGTTTCCGGTTGATGGGATTCGGGCACCGCGTGTACAAGAACTTCGATCCCCGCGCAAAGATCATCAAGAAGGCCGCCGACGACGTCCTCGACAAACTCGGCGTCAATGATCCGGTACTCGAGATCGCGAAGAAACTCGAAGAAGCGGCCCTCAAGGACCCTTATTTCGTTGAAAGAAAACTCTACCCCAACGTCGACTTTTATTCCGGCATCATCTACCGCGCGTTGGGCATTCCCGTCGACATGTTCACGGTCATGTTCGCCATCGGAAGGCTCCCGGGATGGATCGCGCAGTGGAGGGAGATGCGCGAGAACAAGGAACCTATCGGCAGACCGCGTCAGATCTATACCGGGGAGAAACAGCGGAAGTACACCGACATCAAGAACCGCAAGTAACACTTCCGCCGGCCCGTTGTCGGCGGTCATTTACCCTAATCCGGACGACCATGGATCTAAAGGAACAGTTTGAGCAGGCAGTGACGAAATCAAAAGAACTGACCAAACGTCCCACGAACGAGGAATTGCTTCAGCTATACGCCTTATACAAACAAGCTACCGATGGGGATGTCGCCGGTGAACGTCCTGGTGGATTCGACTTTAAGGCGATCGCCAAGTACGATGCCTGGGCGGCGCTTAAAGGTAAGTCCATCGAAGCATCCCGCAGCGAGTACATTCAGCTGGTGGAGCGCCTGCACCAACAATACGGATGACAGGTGAACCTGTTCTATCAACCCGGCATTGACCAGGAAATTCATCACCTCGACGAAGAAGAATCACGGCATTGCACAAAAGTGTTGCGCCACCGCGAGGGCGACGTTATCCGCATCACGGATGGCAAGGGCGCATTCTACGACGCCGCCATCACCCGCGCCGACGCGCGAAAGTGCGCGTTCGAAATCACCGGCACTGAAGCCGTTGCCCCCAGGCCTTTTCACATCGAGATCGCCCTCTCGCCCACCAAGAACCTCGACCGTGTCGAATGGTTTGTCGAGAAAGCCGTAGAGATCGGGATACAACGCATCAGCTTCATCGAATGCCGTCGCAGCGAGCGGAGACACCTCAACACCGCGCGCCTCGTAAAGATCGCCGCCAGCGCCATGAAGCAGTCCCTGAAAGCGTGGCTCCCGCAGATCGGCGGAATGGTACCCTTGCACGATTTCCTGGCCGCGGCCAACGCGGCCGACCGTTTTATCGCCGTCGTCGATCCGTCGCACCGCACTCACCTCCACCACCGCGCCTCGAAGGGTAAGGACACCATGGTCCTGATCGGGCCTGAAGGCGATTTTGCTCCCGATGAAGTTGAACGCGCCATCGAGAACGGCTTCGAAAAAGTAAGCCTCGGCCCCTCACGCCTCAGGACGGAGACCGCCGCACTCGTCGCATGCCACATCCTCAACCTGGCGAACGAACCCGCATGACCGCTTTCGCCAAAAAAAGGGTATCCCTATATTGGGTCGGCATCTATCGGGCACCTAACCACACACCCTGAGCACATGGCATTGAACTACATCTGGGTCGCGTTCTTTCTTATCGCTTTCGTCGTCGCACTCGTCAAACTGATTCTCTTCCAGGACACGGAGGTGTTCCCGGCGATGATGCAATCTACCTTTGACATGGCGAAGACGGGTTTCGAGATCTCGATCGGGCTCACCGGCATCATGACGCTCTGGCTGGGGCTGATGAAGATCGGCGAAAAAGGCGGGGCCATCGCCATCCTCGCGCGCCTGGTGGGACCGTTCTTCGCACGCCTGTTTCCCGACATTCCCCGCAACCATCCGGCGACAGGTTCAATCATCATGAACTTCAGCGCCAACATCCTGGGACTCGACAACGCGGCCACACCCCTGGGGCTGAAAGCGATGAAAGACCTCCAGGATATCAATCCCGACAAAGACACGGCGTCGAATGCCCAGATCATGTTCCTTGTGCTCAACGCCTCCGGGTTGTCGATCATTCCTCTTTCGATCATCGCCGACCGGGTAACAATGGGCGCCGCCAATCCGACAAGTATTTTCATTCCAACGCTGATCGCCACCTTCTGCTCCACGCTGGCGGGCCTCATCTACATCGGCATCCGCCAAAAGATCAAGCTGTTCGATCCCGTGCTCCTCCTCTATCTCTTCGGATTCATCGGTCTCATCGCCCTGGCGGTGTGGTATTTTGCGTCCCTGTCGCAGTACGAACTACAGCAACAGTCTCTGCTGGTGACCAGCGTGATCATCATGACCGTGATCGTTTCGTTTCTCGGGCTCGGGTGGTACCGTGGCATTGCCCTGTTCGAGACGTTCGTCGAAGGGGCGAAAGAAGGGTTTACTACCTCTGTACGGATCATTCCGTTCCTGGTAGGCATACTCGTTGCCATCGGCGTCTTCCGCAGTTCCGGATCGCTCAATTACCTTGTGGATGGATTTCGCATCGGCTTCGAAGCCACCGGCGTGGATACGCGGTTTGTCGACGCGCTGCCCGTGGCATTCATGAAACCGCTGAGCGGCCAGGGTGCGCGGGGTATGATGATCGAAGTATCGGAGACGTTCGGCGCGGATTCCTTCGTCGGCAACCTGGCCAGCGTGTTCCGCGGCTGCGCGGAGACGACGTTCTACGTGCTCGCGCTGTATTTCGGATCGGTGAACATCCGGCGGACGCGATACGCCGTGAGCGGTGGTTTGATCGCCGACCTTTTCGGCGTCTTCGGTGGCATCTTCGCGGCCTACCTCTTCTTCGGATAGCCGCGCGACGCGGCGCTTTTGAGAGGCACGTCAGCGACATGAATACGGAAGATGCGCGGTTGGTAACCCATGTAAGGAAAGCTTGCCTCCGGCGAGTTAATTCTTTTGCGATTTGGGCGATTTACACTATCATTGTTTTATGGAGAAGAAAGCAGAAATCCAAAAGACCATCTACGACAACGCGAAGACGCACTTTTTAGGTAACTTCCCTGATTCACTTCCTATCGAGCAAGCTTATGTTCACATCGGCATGTATCTCGGGTGGATCATCGAGACGGAACTGTATTCCGAGTACTTTGAGGACGAAGCTTCAAACCAGATCTTTCGCTTCAAGCGCAGGGAGATTTCCTGTACGATCCTGAGCGAAATCTGGGACGGCTATCTCGGGTACGAACTCTTCAACAAGCAGGGAAACATGTTCACTTACTACTACTACGGCGGCGGACTGTATCGCAGCGACTACGACGAAATCCTCGTCAAGAATCTGCCCTCCATCTACCACGTCGTCGACAGTTGGGAGAACTACGAGCGGATGAAAACGCGCATTGACATGCGCTTCCAGGATTGGAAACGCCTGGTGGGTCAATAGTCCTATTTCACCATTTTACCGTTCTTATCGATCAGCGCTTCGGCTGAGGCGCCGCGCACGGTAATGTCGCCGGTATCCGGCGTCACCACCAGTTCGGAAGGAAGGAACCCGAATGAAAACGGATTGGACCACGACAACCCATCCGACCGGTATATCTTGGCCAGGGTGGCATTGTACCTGGCTGCTTCGGGGGTTTCAGAATAGATCATGACAAAATAAATCTGCCCGCCGGGATCAGCGCTGACCAGCGCCCGTGTCGACGACAACCTGCTTTCCCGAAAACCCGACCTGGCAACCGGAAATTCCACCTTCACATCGGGTCGGCGCGAAGGAATCACGGTGTAAAAATAGCCTGTCGCATGCAGCGAGTCGGTGAAATGAAGACCGGTGGTGAATTGTTCGTCGGACGTGAGCAACATCTTATAGCTATTTCCATCTACCGGCGACGTGAGGGGAATGGAATCCAGCCCGTCGAGAATCCAGTTGAGTGACGCTGCCGTTGCGGCGAGGCGTGCTTCGCAGGCGTCTTTCTCCCGCTCGGCATAACTGGCCAGCGTGCTGACAAAGCTGCTCAGCACGGTCGCATTTCCATACGCATTATCCACGAAATGCGCGTAGTTCGCAATGCGCTCGTCAAGGTCCGGGCCGGCCATGCCGTCCAGAATGCTGTCAAGTCTGTTGATATATCGCATCTCTTCCGCGGCAAGGTTATGTTGAAATGTCGCGTCGGCGGAATCGCGAAGCGGCGCGTGCTCAAGCACCACCGACCGGTACTCCAGGTCCGCGATTTTTGCATTGAACACATCAAGCGGAAGCGGGTCGGGATCGAATCTTTTCAGTTGATCCTGCAGGAGTCCGTCAATGATCCGGGTGAGGTCGCTTCTTACCGACACCGAGTCGGTCAGGAGCTTTTCCCGCAACTTATTGATCTCGACGTCGTACGACACCAAGTGATTCCGCATGGGAACGATATCATCCTGGATTACAGAAAGGGCGTTGTCTGCAAAGCGTTTGTAGTCCCAAATTGTCGGTGCTGCCGCGAAGAGGTCGGCGGTCGATAAGCCCTCGGTTTCAAACGCTTTTATTTCCACGGGTGCAAACTCCTGACGGTAGCTGAAGTTGCTCACCCCCTGGCGGGCCTTGTCATAACTTTCGAACGCCCGTCGGCAGGAATCAAAGCGCGCCGAAAGCGCCTTCAGGTCGGCCATCGTCTGCTCATCGGCGCGAAGGTAAAGCGCACGCTCGCTGGCATATCGTTCGCGCAAGCTTGCGTAAAGGGCTTGCGACCCGCGGTAAAGTGAATCCGTCAGGTCGAAGAACCGGCTCGTCGCCTTCACACTCGCAATCCTTTCCCGCAGGGCCTCCATCTTCTTGTCGATATCGAACTGGATATCGGACAACTTCACGCCAAATTCTCCCGTGCGTAGATCGCGCCGGCTATAGATCTGATAGTATTCCTTGTTCCTTCTGATTTCACGATCGTCGATGGTAGCCCTCGCCCTGTCAAAAAAGATCAGGGCGGAATCCATCAGCGCCAGGGTCACATCGCGTTGTTTGAGCACGTCGATCTTCCCGGCGCGCTCATTGAAAATGATGGCCCTGAAAAGGAACGCGTTCGGATTGTCGTCGTTGTCAGCCAGGTACCGCTTCAGAAACGGCTCCGCTTGCTCATATTGTTTGGTGCTGAGCAACGCAAAGAGATCCTTATACTTAACTTTCTGCCCGAATGCTGTCACAGAAACGACAAAAAGCGCAAAGAAAAGTGGCAGGAACTTAGCTGGGGTTGTTTTTGTCATCGCAGGAACGATTTACTTTTCGAAATTAGTTAAATAGTAACAATTGCGGGAAGCCCGCGCCAAGATTCGAACAAAAATGCGTGAATACTTTAACAATCAAAAATTTAGCCGGTTTCTGAAAATCCTGAAGCCGTGGGCGGTCGGTATCGTCCTGGTGATCGTGCTCCGCTACACGGGAGCGCTGGGACAAATCCAGTATGCGACACAGTCGGCCCTGTTTAGCACGGGCCTGATGAACGCCCCGGCCGAAGTCGACGCTGACGCCGGGACCTTTGATTATGATTTCACACTCAGGGACACGGAGGGCAGGCGCGTGGACTTCAATGAATTCAGGGGGAAGGTCGTATTTCTCAACCTGTGGGCCACGTGGTGCGGGCCGTGCCGCGTCGAGATGCCTTCCATTCAGAAGCTCTATTCATCCGTCGCCGGCGACTCGATCGTTTTTGTGATGCTGTCGCTCGACCGGGCGGAGGACCACGACAAGATCACATCTTATGTGAACCGCAAGGGGTTTACCTTCCCCGTCTACACACCGGCCGGCGCGCTGCCCGCGGCGTTGCAGGTCCCGTCCATCCCCACCACTTTTATCCTCGGAAAGGACGGGAAGGTGAAGAGCAAGCACGTCGGGACGGCGAAATACAATACGAAGAAATTCCGGGAGTTCTTGAGAAGCCTCGCGGCGGAGTGACGTTGGGTCGTTGGGCGGTCAGGATGCTGCGCGATATTTTCGAGGCAAAGGATGCCACAAAGCCCCGAAGGCAAAAGGCTGGCAGGCGATAGCGCGTTGGGCGCAGGAGCCGCAAGGCTTGCATCAGGTCGCTTATCCCAACAACTCCCGCCTCACCTTCTCCAGTCCGGTGCTTGCCTTCTCTTCGAACAGTTTCAAATAGGGCATCGGTTGTATTTCGGGGAGTTTGGGATCGACCACAAAACGCGGCGTCTCGAAGGGAACGTAGTTGACGAGCCCGGCGGCCGGATACACCGCCAGCGAAGTTCCGGCAACGACGAAAAAGTCCGCGTTCGTTGCATGCATGGCGGCCACTTCCATCAGCGGGACCATCTCTCCAAACCAGACGATGTTGGGCCTCAGTTGCGCACCCTTCTCACACAGGTCGCCGAGGCTCAGCTCCCACCCGTCGATGGGATACACCAGGCTTTCATCCGCACAACTGCGCGACTCGAACAGACTTCCGTGTAGGTGAATGACATGCGATGAGCCTGCGCGCTCGTGGAGGTTGTCGACGTTTTGCGTGACGATCGTCACTTCGAAATCGGACTCGAGTTCGGCGAGGATCTCGTGACCGCGGTTGGGATTCACTTCCAGGGCCCGCTTGCGGCGCTGGTTGTAGAAGTCCAGTACAAGGCCGGGGTTTTTACGCCATCCCTCCGGCGAGGCCACCTCCATGACGTCAAATCCTTCCCACAGGCCGTCGGCATCACGGAATGTAGGGATGCCACTTTCGGCGCTGATGCCCGCGCCCGTGAGCACGACGAGTTTCTTTTTTTGATCCGATCCGGACATAAAACTGAAAATGATCCGCCGCCGATCGTCACATCGCCCGTTCCGGGGATTACTTCTTCTTCTTCGACGCCGACTTCTTTGGTGCTTTCGCAGCGGTTTTCTTTGCAGCCGTCTTCCGGGCTGGTTTTGCCGCTTTCTTCGCCGCCGCCTTGGTGGCGGTTTTTTTCGTTGCCGTCTTTTTTGCCACCGGCTTCTTCGCCGATGCAGCCGAAGCCTTCTTTGCAGGAGTCGCCTTCCGGGCGGTTTTCGCCGGCGCTTCCGACTTTTGAGCGGTTGCGCCACGGCGGAATCCCCACCGGCCCCTTCTCTCGGGCGCCGCCTCTGCAAGGGCAACGCACTCTTCGAGGGTGAGTTCCGCCGGAACCTTGTCCTTGGGGATCTTTACGTTCTTCTTGCCCGCTTTTATATAAGGGCCAAACCTGCCATTGAGCACCTGTATCTCTTCATTGCCCGGGAAAGCCTTGATGAGCCGGTTGGCGTCGGCGATGCGCTTCGCCCTGATCAGTTCAATGGCCCGGTCCGATTCAATCGTGTAAGGGTCGATGTCTTTGGGAATGGAAACGAACTTCTTGTCGTGCAGCACATAGGGACCGAACCTTCCAATATTCACCACCACGGGTTTCTCCTCGAACAATCCCATGTCGCGCGGCATCTTGAACAACTCCATCGCATCTTCCATGGAGAGGCTTTCGATGAACTGACCCGGGCGCAGGCTTGCGAACTTGGGTTTCTCGCCGCCGTTGTCGTCGGGATTCTCGCCGATCTGCACATAAGCGCCGAACTTGCCCAGCTTGGCATAGACATGCTTACCGGTTTTCGGATCGACGCCCAACTCGCGGCTCTTGCCTACGGATGAGCGTTCGACTTTCTCTGTCTTTGCCACTTTCTTGTGGAACGGCTTATAAAACTCGCCGATCATCGTCTTCCATTCGAGCTTGCCGCTGGCGATCTCGTCGAAATCCTGCTCGATCTCGGAGGTGAAGGAATAGTCGGTGATGTCGGGAAAGTGCTCAACGAGGAAATCGTTGACGATCATGGCCGTATTGGTTGGGAACAGTTTGTTCTTTTCGGCTCCTGTGATCTCGCTGTCTTCGCGTTTGTCCACGGCATCGTTCCGAAGGGTAAACACATTGTACCGGCGCTCGACGCCCTCGCGGATCTCCTTGACGACATATCCCCTTTTCTGAATGGTGGTAATGGTGGGTGCATAGGTCGAAGGTCGGCCAATGCCCATCTCTTCGAGTTTCTTGACTAGGCTGGCTTCCGTGTAGCGGGGAGGGTGACGCGAGAAAGTCTGCCGCGCCACCAGTTCGTCGAGCTTCAGGTTCTGACCGATCGCGAGCGGGGGTAGTGTTTTGCCGCTCTGCTCGTCGTCCTCTTCATCCCCCGACTCCATATATACCTTTAGGAAACCTTCGAACTTCACCACTTCTCCCGTTGCGACCAATGTTCTTTCGTTGGTGGAGATGCCGATGGTGGCGGTTGTTTTCTCGAGTTCCGCGTCGGCCATCTGGGAGGCGATCGCACGCTTCCAGATCAGTTCGTAAAGGCGTTGCGCATTCCGGTCCATGCCGGGATTGGTGACGGAGAAGTCCGTGGGCCGGATGGCCTCGTGCGCTTCCTGTGCACTTGCCGATTTTGTCTTGAACTGTCGCGGCTGGTGGAATTCTCTCCCAAAGGCGCCGGTAATCTGGTTTCGCGCGCCATCCCTGGCTTCATCGGAAAGGTTGACGGAGTCGGTACGCATGTAGCTGATCTTTCCGGCCTCGTACAGCTTCTGCGCGACGGTCATGGTTTGGATCACGGAGAAGCCGAGTTTGCGGGCTGCCTCCTGCTGCATGGTGGATGTCGTGAATGGTGGCGCCGGTGTCCGCTTCGCGGGCTTGGTCTGCAAGTCGTTGATGGTAAACTTCGCGCCCTTGCAAGACTCAAGGAACTGGAGAGCGTCCTCCGCGGCATCAAACCTTTCCGACAGTTCAGCAACAAGGGTTTTGCCGTTGCCGAGATCAAAGTTGGCGACCACCCGGTAGGACGATTTCACCTTAAAGTCGGCGATCTCGCGTTCGCGCTCCACCACCAGACGTACGGCTACGGACTGAACACGGCCTGCGGAAAGTCCCGTCTTGATCTTTTTCCAGAGGATCGGCGACAATTCATAACCCACGAGCCGGTCGAGTACCCGCCGGGCCTGCTGGGCGTTGACCAGATCCACATCAATGCCCCTCGGATTCTCCAGCGCGTTCAGGATCGCCTTTTTGGTGATCTCGGTAAAGACGATACGACGCGTCTTCTTATCATTAAGATCCAGGGCTTCTTTCAAATGCCAACTGATCGCTTCCCCCTCGCGGTCTTCATCGCTTGCCAGGTAAACGATTTCCGCTTCCCTGGCCAGCTTTTTCAGCTTGTCGATTACGTCCTTTTTGTCGGGACTGACCTCGTAGGTGGGTTCGAACCCGTTGTCGATGTCAACGGCACCGCCTCCTTTCGGAAGATCGCGGATGTGCCCCATGCTGGAGGCCACCTTGAAATCCTTTCCCAGATATCCCTCAATGGTCTTCGCCTTCGCGGGCGACTCAACAATGACTAAGTTCTTTGACATGTTTTGCTATATCTACTTGCTTCCAACCGCGCAGGTGGCCAAAGCGGCGTCATGCCTGCGCAACAACATTCAGATTCTATCCGGATTTCGCTTTCCCGGTTACGGCGTAAGTTCAGGCGCCGATATTTTTTCCTGACTGCCGCGAATAATGGCCCCTGCAGCCGTTATGGCCGCCTGGGGGCTCAATTTTCCGGAAAAGGATGAAAGGCGACCTACGCTCCTGCAAATCAGCGACTTAGTTGGCAATTTTCACCCGGTTTTTTTAAAGCCAGAAAGCCAAATATCTGGATTTTTTTAAATAATCAAATTCCAGGGGGGTTCCGGTGTCCGCGCAGCCGGCACGCCAAACTTCGAACTTCAAACTTTCTCAACCTCATTCCAGCCCCTTAAATTGCGGCCAAAACGGAACGGCAGGTTTGGCAATCATTAGTACACGGAGCATCATCCTTTTACGACACGCCGAAGCGATGCCGGCCGCGCCTGGAGGCGCCGACAAAACGCGCGACCTCACGGAGAACGGTCTTCGGCAGGCACGGGAAGTCCGTGAGGCATTAAAGGCCGAAAAGGTCGACCGGGTGCTGTGCAGCCCCGCCGTGCGCGCGGTAAACACCATGACGCATGCCACCGGACTCCAAACCAGCGACGCGATCGTATCCATTGAAAAAGACCTCTATGAGGCTTCGACGGAAACCTACCTCGTCGCCATACGGAACCTTGACGCTCCTGTGGAGTGCGCGCTCTTCATTGGCCATAATCCGGGGATTTCGGCAACGGCTTCCTGGCTGGCAGACAATGCCGTCAGCATGAGCCCCGCGTCATGGGTTATCATCGACTTTGAAACTGCATCCTGGCCAGAGATCGCCCGCAACGGGCGGATACGCTTCCATTATTCACCGCCGACCCCGAAACATTAAGATACCCGTCATGACAAAAGATGATCTGATCAGAAACTTTGATCCCAACGGTCCCGGCGCCCAGGGCCAACTCTATGGCCTTCCGTTCACGCCGGAAATGTCAGAACTCGTGATCGTGCCCGTCCCCTGGGAAGTTACGGTATCTTATCACTCCGGCACGGCCAAAGGTCCGGAAGCCATTCTCAACGCCTCCACGCAGGTAGACCTGTCCATCAAGGAGATCCCCGACGCGTGGAAGCTCGGCATCAGCATGCTGCCCTTTCCGGAAAACATGGTGGAGGAAAACCAGCGGCTTCGCGACCTCGCCGGCCCTTACATCCGGTCTCTGGAAGAAGCAGGGAACCGCGTCCGCCCAGACGACCCCGTGGTTGCCAAGATCAATGAAGCCTGCGAGAACCTCAACGTTTACGTGAAGTCCATTGCCCAAAAGTGGCTGAATAACAACAAGATGGTAGCCCTACTCGGGGGCGACCACAGCACGCCCCTCGGCTTCCTCCGCGCGCTGGCAGACCGCCACGACCGGTTTGGCATCCTACAGATCGACGCCCATGCCGACCTGCGCAAAGCATACCAGGGGTTCACCTATTCACATGCATCGATCATGTTCAATGCCCTGAAACTTCCGTCCGTGGCCCGGCTGGTACAGGTGGGCATCCGCGACTACTGCGACGAGGAACTCCAGGTCATCGACCGGGCCATGGGCCGCATCAAGACGTACTTTGACCAGGACATCCGCGAAGCGATGTACAATGGTAATTCATGGTCGACGGTGTGCGACAAGATCATCGGGGACCTCCCCGACCAGGTGTACATCAGCTTTGACATCGACGGGTTGAATCCCACACTCTGCCCAAACACCGGGACCCCCGTGCCGGGAGGATTTGAGTTCGCCCAGGTGCTGTTCCTCGTCAAGAAACTGGTGAGCGCCGGCAAGCAGATCATCGGCTTTGACCTGAACGAAGTCTCTCCGGGCCAGGACGACTGGGATGCCAACGTCGGCGCGCGCCTGTTGTACCAGCTCTGCAACTGGATGGCGGTTTCGAGGGGGAAAATTGGAGTTGCCGGGTTGCCAGGAGCCAGGCGGCCGGGTGGGTGAGGTAATTATAGTTTTGGGTATGTGGGAAGTGGGGAATTCAGCATTCGGCATTACACCACCCGGAAACGGTCCCAGCGCTCCGTATAACTATCACCCCGCCCGTACTTCGTACTTCATTCCTCGTACCTAACGCCAACGTTCCCCTCCCCACAGCGACCAATCTCCAATCCAACCCCGCTCTTCCTATTCGTCATTCGGCATTCAGCATTCGGCATTACACCACCCGGAAACGGTCCCAGCGCTCCGTATAACTA
>CAZKBK010000039.1:17199-44880 GCA_964551035.1 uncultured Roseivirgaceae bacterium
ATTCAGCATTCGGCATTACACCACCCGGAAACGGTCCCAGCGCTCCGTATAACTATCACTCCGCCCGTACTTCGTACTTCATTCCTCGTACCTAACGTCAACGTTCCCCTCCCCACAGCGACCGATCTCCAATCCAACCCCGCTCTTCCCATTCGTCATTCGGCATTCGTAATTCGTCATTTCTCCCAAATCCCTACCTTTGCGCCCTGGCGATCACAAGATTGGTTTGAAGATGAAAAAAGTGGCATTTTACACGCTGGGTTGCAAGCTGAACTACTCCGAGACTTCCACGATTTCCCGGATGTTCGAGGCGAAGGGATACCGCAAGGTCGACTTTACAGACACGCCGGATATCTTCATCATCAACACCTGCTCGGTCACCGACAACGCCGACCGGAAGTGCCACAAGATCGTCAGGGAGGCCCGCGCCATCTCCCATGACGGATACGTGGCCATCATCGGCTGCTATGCGCAACTCAAGCCCAGGGAGATATCCGAAATTCCCGGCGTCGACGCTGTTCTGGGCGCCGCGGAGAAATTCCGCCTCGTGGAACTACTCGACGGATTCGTGAGGCCTCCACAGCCCACCGTCATCGCCTCCGGCATCGAAGCGGCAACCCGGTTCAACACGTCCTACTCCCTCCACGACCGGACCCGCACCTTCCTCAAGGTCCAGGACGGCTGTGACTACTCCTGCACCTTCTGCACGATACCCCTCGCCCGCGGCAACAGCCGCAGCGACAGCATCGGCAACATCGTCAAAAATGCCCGGGAGATCGCCGCATCCGGCGTCCGCGAGATCGTCCTCACCGGCGTCAACACCGGCGACTTCGGCATCCGCGACGGCCAGCGGGAAGACCGCTTCATCGACCTGGTCCGGGCACTCGACGAGGTCGACGACATCAACCGCATACGCATCTCCTCCATCGAACCCAACCTCCTCACCGACGAGATCATCGACTTCGTGGCCACCTCAAAGCGGTTTGTTCCACATTTTCATGTTCCACTTCAATCAGGATCCGATAAGATCCTGAAAATCATGCGCCGACGCTACCTCAGGGAACTGTACGCGGAGCGGGTATCCCGCATCAAATCCGCCATGCCCCACGCCTGCATCGGCGTGGATGTGATCGTCGGGTTTCCCGGCGAAACGCGCGAAGACTTCCTGGAAACGTACCGGTTTATCAACGAATTGCCCGTCTCCTACCTGCACGTGTTCACGTACTCCGAGCGCGAAAATACGCCCGCCGCCACGATGCCGGGTGCTGTGCCGGGGAGCCACCGCGCCGACCGCTCAAAGATGCTGCACATCCTGTCGGACAAGAAGCGTCGGAAGTTCTACGAGGAAAACCTCGGGTCAGAGGCTACGGTACTTTTTGAGAACGACATCGAAGCGGGCATGATGCACGGCTTCACCGAAAACTACATCCGCGTACGGGCGAAGTATGACCCCCTGCTGGTCAATGAGCTGAAACGGGTGAGACTGGTTGGCATTGGCGACGGGACCGTGGTTGAAGCAGCAGAAGCAGCAGAGAGCTTAGAGCAGAGAGCTGAGAGCAGAGAGCTGAGAGGAACCAGTGGGGCAGATTCCGCGATGTGGTGACGACGCCCGTGTTTTGGCATTACGTGAACCCTCACCAAAGGCCCGCCTTAAAGCTGAGAGCTGACAGCTTAGCGCTTAGAGCAGAGAGTAGAGAGCTTAGAGCAGAGAGCTTAGAGCAGAGAGCTTAGAGCAGAGAGCTTAGAGCTGAGAGCTTAGAGCTGAGAGGACCCGTGGGGCAGATTCCGAGATGTGGTGACGACGCCCGTGTTTTGGCATTACGTGAAACCACACCAAAACGTCCGCCCACCACGTGACGCCGACCCTGCTCTAAGCTCTCTGCTCTCTGCTCTCAGCTGTCAGCTCTCAGCTCTTAGCTGCTTTACGATATTTGGCCGTCGCGGATCTCGAGTCTGCGGTCCGCCATGCGGGAGAGGTCGGGGTTGTGGGTGACGATGATGAAGGTCTGGTTCAATCGCTTGCGGAGGTCGAAGAAGAGGTTGTGGAGGTCGACGGCGTTGTGGGAGTCGAGGTTGCCGCTGGGCTCGTCGGCAAGGATGAGTTCCGGGGAGTTGATCAACGCCCGGGCTACGGCCGTGCGTTGTTGTTCCCCGCCCGAAAGCTGTGACGGCTTATGGTCACGACGCGGCCCGATGCCCAACATGTCCAGGAGTTCCTGCGCCCGTGCCTTCACCGCGCTTTCGTCGCGCCCGCCAATCAGGCCGGGGATGATCACGTTTTCGAAGGCGGTGAATTCGGGCAACAGGTTGTGGAACTGGAAGACGAAGCCTACGGACTTGTTTCTGAACGCCGCCAGGCTCGTGGCCGACTGGGCAAACACATCCCTCCCTTCCATGTACACTTTGCCCTGCTCGGGCTTGTCCAGCGTGCCCAGGATGTGCAGCAGCGTGCTCTTTCCTGCCCCCGATGCGCCTACAATCGCCACGATCTCCCCCTTGTTCACCTCGAGGTTGATGTCCTTCAAGACCTTCAACTGACCGTAACTCTTTTGTATCCCCTCGGCTTTTAACATGGCGGACAAGATAGGTGTGCCATGGCGGAGTTGCAAACCAGGCTCTGGTTGAAAGTTTGGAGTTCCGGGTTTGGAGTTGGGAGTTCAGAGTTGGGAGTTCGGGCGTGACGACAACCCCCCAAACTTCAAACCAACGACCGCCATTTGAAAACCACGAATTTCTAACTAGTTTGCCACCGTTTTTAACGCAGCACAAACCGCTAAATCCACAACGAATGAACATCCACGAATACCAGGGCAAAGAGATCTTGAAGAAATTTGGCGTTGCCGTGCAGCGCGGAATTGTCGCCGACACCCCCGACGCGGCAGTGCAGGCGGCGAAGGAACTCCAGGCCGAAACAGGCACCAAATGGTTCGTGGTGAAGTCACAGATACACGCCGGAGGACGCGGCAAAGGGACGATCAGGGAAACGGGATCGCGCGGCGTGGTGCTCGCCAAGGGCATGGGGGAAGTACCGGAAAAAGTCAAGGGAATCCTGGGTGGAACACTCGTGACCCACCAAACCGGCCCGGATGGCAAGAAGGTGAACAAAGTGCTCATTGCCGAGGATGTCTACTACCCCGGCGACCACGAACCCAAGGAATACTACATGTCTATCCTCCTCGACCGGGCCAAAGGCATACCGGTGATCATGGCTTCAACGGAAGGTGGAATGAATATTGAGGAAGTTGCTGAAACACAGCCTGATAAGATCGTCAAAGAATGGATTGACCCTACCATCGGCCTCCAGCCCTTCCAGGCCCGCAAGGTCGCCTTTGCCATGGGCTGGGAAGGCAACGCCTTCAAGGAAGGCGTGCGCTTCATCAACGCCCTGTACAACGCCTACATCGGCCTGGACGCGTCCATGTTCGAGATCAACCCGCTGCTCAAGACCTCAGACAACAAGATCCTCGCGGTGGACTCCAAAGTCAACCTCGACGACAACGCCCTGTTCCGCCACAAGGACCTCGCTGAACTCCGGGATATCACCGAAGAAGATCCCCTGGAAGTCGAAGCCGGCAAGGCGGGCCTGAACTACGTCAAGCTCGACGGCAACGTGGGCTGTATGGTGAACGGCGCAGGGCTGGCGATGGCCACCATGGACATCATCAAACTTTCCGGCGGCGAGCCCGCCAACTTCCTCGACGTGGGCGGCGGCGCCAACGCCGAAACCGTCGAAGCGGGCTTCCGCATCATCCTCAAGGACCACAACGTGAAAGCCATCCTCATCAACATCTTCGGCGGCATCGTGCGCTGCGACCGCGTGGCCAACGGCGTGGTGGAAGCCTACAAGAAGATCGGCAACATCAGCGTGCCCATCATCGTCCGCCTACAGGGCACCAACGCCGAGGAAGGCGCCCGCATCATCGAGGAATCGGGCCTGAAAGTACGCTCCGCCATCCTCCTGAAAGACGCCGCAAAACGGGTGCAGGAGGTATTGGGCTAATGCCTATTTGTGCTTATATTGGAGGGAAATTGGCTGAGTTGTGATGAGAAGAACGCCCCTCCTTTTGTTCCTGGTTTCCGCAACGCTGATTGTTGACGCGCAAAGCTTCTTTGCCGTAAGGAGGAACCGCAACCTGATGATCAATTTCGGGTCAGGGACCGCCAACTACTTCGGCGAGATGGTCAATCCAAAGCAGTTCGGTATTGTGAAGCCCAACCTGGCGGTAGGCGCGGAGATCTACCTGAGCCCGCGCATCAGCGTGAGCACCGAGTTGACGTGGTTCCAGTTGTCGGGAGATGATGCGAACGCGAATGACGACCGGAGCGAGCGCAATCTTTCCTTTCGTTCCAACAATTTTGAAATCGCCGCCGTGGGTGCCGTGAACCTCATACCTAACGGCCTGCGCTACTACCAACGACCGAGAATCAATTTTCACGCCTTTGCCGGCGTGGCTATCTTATATTTTGATCCGAGGGCCGTCGCGCCGACCATGGACCACAACGGCAATCCCCTCCCGGAAGCTGGCGAATGGGTGGCGCTTGCGCCCCTGGAAACGGAAGGCGTCAAGTATGCCACCGTCCAGCCCGTGATCCCCTTCGGCTTTGGCGTACGCATCATGATCAATCCCTTTCTCAACGTGCTCATCGAAGGCGGCTATCGGTGGACTTTTACGGACTATCTGGACGATGTGAGCTCCACCCGCTACCCAGACCCCGCGACCCTGAAGAGCGATCTTTCACGCGCCATGTCCGACCGACGGCGAGAGATTGGGACGTTCCCCAATGACTATCTGGTTGGGAAACGCGGTAACCCTGAAAACAATGACGGCTATTTTCTCACGAACGTGACCATACAGTACTACCTGCCGAGCGAAATCTTTGGTGGCGGCAACCGGAAGCTTTATAAGCAAAAAAGGAAAAGTATTTACCACCGGAAGCGTTGACCTTACGAATTCGAGAATTCGACCATTCAGGATTCTGAGATTCATTAAACGGCAAAGCCGATGGAATCACGAATCACTGAATCCCGAACCCATGATCCTTTACTTTAGCTGCGTATCCAGCACTTCGAATTTTGAATAGTTGCTCTTGTACTCGGGGACAAGCTCCTTCATGAGCGCCACCATCTTCAGTTCGTTCCGGTCGTTGATGAGGTCGTGGAACAGGTCGATGTACCGCTCGATCTCCAGGTAGGCGTATTCGCGAACGCGCGCGATCAGTATTTTCTTATGGTGGGTCTTGAGTGTATTCTCCGCCTGATTGAGCAACTCCTCAAAAAGCTTTTCCCCTTCGCGTAAGCCCGTAAAGACGATATCAATATCACGGTAGGGCTCAAGGCCTGCCAGCAGGATCATTTTCTTTGCCAGGTCTATGATGCGCACCGGGCGGCCCATATCGAAGAGGAATATTTCTCCTCCGTGGCCCATCACTCCGGCCTCCAGCACCAACCGGCATGCTTCGGGAATGGTCATGAAATAACGGATCACTTCGGGATGCGTGACAGTTACAGGGCCCCCGACCTGGATCTGCTTCTGGAACACCGGGATGACCGACCCGTTCGAGCCGAGCACATTACCGAAACGCGTGGTAATGAAACGCGTATGCTCGTTGCCGACCAGGCGCAGGTGGTTGTTCAATGATTGCACATAGATCTCCGCAATGCGTTTTGAGCATCCCATCACATTGGTGGGATTGACGGCCTTGTCCGTGGAGATCATTACAAACTTCTTCACCCCGAATTCAACGGAAAGGTCCGCGAGGAGCTTCGTTCCCAGCACATTGGTGCGAACCGCCTCGGAAGGATTGCTCTCCATCAGCGGGACGTGCTTGTAGGCACCCGCATGAAAGATGATCTCCGGACGGTGGTCACCCAGGAGGTTGCGCATACGCTCCGGCTGCGTGATGTCGCCGAGGTAAAAGAAGATCCTGCTCAGCGTGGTTTTTTCAGTCAGTTCCCGTTCCAACTCATAGAGCGGAGACTCCGCCTGGTCGATGAGGACCAGTTCCTTCGGATAGTACTTGATGACCTGGCGGGCCAATTCACTACCGATCGACCCGGCGGCGCCCGTGATGCAAACCCGCTTGTCGCGCACCTGCCCGATGATGGCCGTATCATCCAGCACAATCGAGTTCCTTCCCAGCAGGTCTTCTATGTTGACCTCCCTAAGTTGTTTTGAACTGAAGTTGCCCGACACCCAGGACTCGACGGAGGGCACCGTCTTCACCTTGAGATGGTAACGGAGACACACGTCGACGAGGCTGTTCTTTCGTTCCTGCGACAGCTCGTTCACGGCGATGATGACCTCCTTCACGCCCTCCTTCCTAACCAGCCGGGGAAGGAATCGCGATTGATAGATCTTGATCCCCTGAAGTTCCTTACCCACCTTACGCATATCATCCTCCAGGAAGGCCACCACCTTGTACTTACTCCTGCTGTCGGCCTGGAGGGCCTGTTTGGTGCTGATGCCGAGGTGCCCGGCACCAAAGATCACCACGCTGATCTTTTGGCTTGCCTCCGCGCGGTAGAAGGTGTAAATGTTCTTGACCATAAGCCGGTAGAACAGCAACAGGAACACCGAGGTAAAAAGGAAAATTATAATAACCGAATAAGGGACAAAGTTTCGGTCAGCATAACCGTGATAGAGCAGGTTTACGGCGCCAATGAACGCCAGGTTCAGCAACGAGGTAAAGAAAATCTTCACTGCGTCGTCGATACCGGTAAATCTTACGATACCGGCATAGCTCTTGGTGATGATAGAAGCCAACACGCCTCCGAGCGAAAGCAGTAGGATTCCACTCAAGGGATGGAAATTTGAAATCTCGGCTGTATCGAAGTTGAAACGTAGAAGGTAACCTAGTGTGGCTGCCAATGTCAGGACAAGAAAGTCAATGCCTATGATAATCCACCGGGGTAAAATGGTCAATCTTCGGATAACGTCGGTAATCGAAATCAAAATGCTCTAGTCTAAAGGTGATATCTGCAGTACGTAACGTGCAATTCAATTAAGGAGCGTGGCGGAAGATAGCGTCACTGCTTTTTCCACGACCTCACAAGCCTCCTGGCGCCTAAGAGCGCCCCGCCTGCCAACAGCCATTCTATGCCAGACAAAGGGACGGGTTTTCCGTGGCCAGGATCGCCCCCACCCCCCGGCTGCGCCGACGCCGCCAGGGCACAAAGGAAAAAGAGCAGCGAGAGAAGAAGCCTGCGTTTAAGAAACAATTCGCACACGCATTTTACACGCATAAAAAATCAGTATTTGATAAGCTTCTCTGTAACAACATATTCGCCAACTTGCGCGCAAAGAAAATAGACTCCCGGTCGTGAGGCAAGCATACTGACTTTTCCCGTCGTGATGCCATTTTCAGTAACGAAATCAATGTTAGTCATTTTTCTTCCTAAATGATCCATCAACGCAATCCCCTTAACATGGCTCGAATTTATTTCCACGTTCACCACATCACCGATGGCCGGGTTGGGGTAACAGGCCAGCCTTACGCTGGATTCCGAGTTGATAGCCAAGCCGGGCTTCGTCGACAAAACGAATCGCTCCTCTCCGTTCCCGGCGTTTGACGTCAGCGTAAAAGTATACTCGAGCGAGTTGGCTAAAGCATGGGTCTTACCAAGATAAGTGTCGATCAGGTAATATTCAACGTAGTCATGGAAACCCTGCGGGTCGAAAAAAAGTTTGTATTCACCACTCGCTTCACCATAGAAGGACAACGGGATATCACCTTCGAAGCCCGGAGCTATTGCATGATGGCCAAGTTTTCTCGTGCCTTCCAAAAATGAAATAGACAAACGCTCAATGCCGAGCTGGAGTTTCGGCGCATCCAGCCCATAGTCAAGTTCGGCAGTAGCGCCCGCGTCGATCGCTAGCCACGCGTTATCCGAGACCCCACCATGTGAAAGGGTCACCCTCATCGCACCTGGCCTGGTGTTTGTAATCCGGTAATATGCACCGGTTTCGATGGCCGCCTTTGCCTGCTCATTAATCGTCATTTCGGCCAAACCCGGCGAAGGCGCATATACCCAAAAGCCTTGACCTGAGGCAATGACACCATCGGTAAGGTCGCCTGCCTGTGTATTGGCGTTATAGGAGTGCCATACCCTGCCGACAACATCCCAAACCCAAACCGTCGGATCGATGTTTGTTTTCTCCCAACCGGCGCCGTTATTCCATTGAATGGCGGATGGATAAGGATTCCCAACGAGATTCCAACCATCGGCTGAATTCGGCGTAGGGGACACGGTATGTGACAAAGTCGGGAATTCAATCGCTCCTCTGTTCACCTGCCCACGCAAATTCAGCGTCGCGGGAGCTACCCCATTCCACATGTACACGTCATAGCCCTCGCCGGGAATCAATACCTCCTGGTTACTCTGACCATTGCCAGGAATGGCCCGGTAGCCATTCTGCATTTTTCCCGAAGCCGTCTCATCGTACCACCACATGTTTGCCACGTTGCCGCCACAACCGCTACACGGCGATGACGACCCTGTAAACTTACCCGTGATCGGAATGGATTGCTGGAGTTGTTCAATCGTCCCTCCTGTGACAGGTGACGAAATAAACCGGTCATAGTCATCGGCAACGCCAAAATAACGCTGTACCGTGATGTTGCCGGCAACTACGGCAGACCCCGGCAAGGGCGCGATTGCCCCGTCCTCAGCCGGGCTGTCATTCGTCGATAATATAGTGAAAATCGCTGCGTCGGACGTGCCATCAGCATCCAATGTTGCATTCTGGCCGAGCGTAAGTACACCCCTGAGATTCTGGTCGGTCTCTATCCGCACACCTGAGGCGGTGGTATTATTAATTTGCAAATTATTGAAGGTGGTAACAGAGGCGCCACCGATGTCTTGCGCATTTTCCCCATCAAAGGTAATGGTGAAATTTCCTCCCTCGAAGGCACCGTCGTTGATGAAATCTCCCTGGACTGAGAAATCCCTGGTGGCATTTAGCGACGCCAACGCGTCGATGCTGACGTGATTAAAGACCGGATCCGCCGTTCCGCTGATGTCTGAAATTCCGCCAAAGACGACCATGCCGGACTGATGATTGAATGTTCTGTCATTTATGAAATCCCTGGTAAGGGTAAGAGTCGAAGTCGGCGCGTTGAATACCCCGCCGTTATTCAAATCGCCGGTAGTAACGGCATTGGCCCCTGCGGTGAATATAGGCCCCACGTTCTGCGCTGTGATCGTCAGGTGGTCGTCGATTTCAACCGGCCCTGTTAGCGTTAAGGCTGCGCCGCTGTTCATATTGCTCGTCAGGCTCATAAGGGGAGCACCCGCCGGTATCTCGAGTCCGGTATCCATACTTGTCCCCGTGTACACCACATTCCACGGGCCCCCTCCTGGCGAACTCGTGACAATGGATCCTGAATTGGTTCGTGTTATCGTAGCCCCTTCCGCCATGAGAAGGTTATTCGCAACAATTTCAAATTCACCGTTGTTTAGCGAAAGATTGTTGGTGACCGTTTGCGGCGACGTCACAGAAACGCCTATCCCCGCAGCGCTCTTGTTCAAGTCGAGGTCATAAAACTGGGTATTTGTTGTTCCAGACAATATCCGAGATTCCCATGTTCCCCTAAATGAGACCGCACCGGTTCCGGCATTGAAGACTCCATCGTTTGTCAGATGGCCCTGGACCAGTAGCAAGGCAGATGGCGTCAGGCTTCCGGTCGGCTCGATGGTGACGTCGTAAAATCGAACGTCATCCATTGTCGTTCCCGACATGGTCACATCGCCCAGGATCCGAAGATGCCCGTTGCGGTGCGTGTATGTGCCGTGATTAACAAAATCGCCATTCAGCCGGAGATTTGTGCTTGGGGCAAGGAATGTCCCTGAATTGTTAAAAGCGCCCACCTCCACGTTCCGGCTTCCGCAGTTAAACGTTCTCCCAGCCGCAAGTATGGTTAACGCGCCGGCTACCTCTATGTGTTGGGTCAGGGTAACTGTGGAGCCGTCGTCGGTATCGACCGTGAGGCTGAGCAGTTCGCCCGATACGGGAATTTCGAAATCCGTGCTCTGCGTTCCCCCCGTATACACGACATGCCACGGCCCACCTGAAGGTCGGCTATTGGAGATGCGGGAAACGTAGTTCCTTGTAATGGTGGCGCCGTTGGCCACGGCAAGGCTACCACCTACGTTATCAATTCTTCCATCCGTGAGAAACAAGGCTGATGCGATGGTAAGGCTGGTATTTACCGTGAAGGAAATACCGGTATTGGTCTTATTCACCGTGAGGCTCCCCAGGATGTTGCCGGTGCCGATAAACCGAAGCGGCGACGTAAGGGTCTGCCCACCCGTGAGCGTTAGGGACGCCGTCTCGCCCGCTGAGAGTGCTCCACCGCCCGTTGAGGTAAAATCCCCATTAATGGTAAGGTCGGCACCGTCGAAGGACAGGATCGTGCCCGCGGCGAGTTCGACGTTCTGCAGCGCAGTCGTATTATTGAACTCCACGCTCCCTGAAGCGATGGAAAGGGTTCCTGTAACGTCGAGTTCATTGTCAAAACTGACGCTGCCGGAAGTTCTACTCATCGTAAGATGCCGGATTTCCTGGCTCAGGCCGGGAAACGGGAAGGTACCCAGCGCACCGCTTCCGTTGATTTGAAGGTCGGATTGACTTCCCGAGAACGTGATAAAATTCCCGTTGGGTGTGATGTTGCCCGACAGCGATAGCGCCCGGGGCGTACCATTGCTAACAACGTTCAGGTTTCCCGAAGTCAAAATCAGGTCATCCGGAATAATCAGGGTCATGGCAGATCCATTGTTGCCTTCGGTAATGGTATTGAACGTCACCCCGCTGGCGTTGTCGATTTCAGTAATCACCCCCGCGTCCGTCGGGTGGCCATTACCAATGAACTGCGGGCCATTCCCAGCGTATACGATGCGCGATCCCTGGCTGAAGGTACGGTTGTTCACGCCAATGTTGCCTCCCGGCCCGAATGCGACAGCGCCGGTGGCGTTCAGCGATCCAAGCCGTATCGTTCCATCCACAAGGAGTGCGCCCGTTCCACTCAACGGTGACTCGTCAAGGACATCAAGCGTTGTTTGCGGGCCGACATAATAGTTGATGGTATTTGAGATTGAACCGGTATTAACAAAGGACTGCGTACCTACAAGGTCGAAAATAAAGCTGCCCGTACCACCGGAACTCTCCGTGATCGTGCCTGCAGCGAGGTCAAAGTTACCATCGATGTCGATCGTGGCTGAACCTGACCCGTTCGTGATCCGAAACTCACCACCGGGGGCATTCATGACGAAGTCACCGCCTATGTTGAGGTCGACGGATCCAGCGCCGGATGCATTGATAAGCAAGGTACCGGTGGGATTGGTCGCCTCAAACCGAAAATTCCCGCCTACATTGACCGTCAGGTCGGCAGAAGTCGCGAATGCTACCCGCGTTTCGTCGCCTTCGATGATGAAATCCCCGCTTACGTTAATCGGCGCTGGAGCGGATGCAATACTCAACCTGAGATTAAATGCGTTGGTCTCACTGACCACAAAATTCCCGGCAATGCTGCGCAGTTCGCCGTCAAGGCCGATACTCGTGCTTTGTGATGTGCACGCCCATTGAAAGTGGTAAAATCCACCTGTCGGGTTAAGTCCGGCAGGACTGGTATTTGTAATTCCTGTTATCCGGCAAACCGTTCCGGCATTCCAGGTTGCCGCCGGGATAGTGCCCCCGTTCCGGGCGTGTTCGTATTCGCTGTCGGCAAGAAAAACCAATTCATTCCCGGACGATGTGACGATCGTTCCTGAATTAACAATGTCAGTGCCCTCACCATTAGCAATGGTAAACACCACACCGTCGTCTACCGAAACCGTCCCACCGCTTTGAACCGTCAATTGGTCAACCGTGGCGTTCACGGCGACGGTGACCATGTGGGGCGAACGGATCGTGATCGAACCATCTCCGGCCACAGGTGTATTTGTCGTCACCTGCCAGGAGCCTCCGACGAACTCTTCCCAAGTATCTTGATCGTCCCAGTCGCCCGATTGTCGGCTTCTAAAGTCATTTTGGGCATATGCACCAAAAACAGCGCATAGCAGCACAGCCAGGGGGTATAAGTTTCGCATGCCAACCTCGTTA
This sequence comes from uncultured Roseivirgaceae bacterium, assembly GCA_964551035.1. Taxonomy (GTDB): domain Bacteria; phylum Bacteroidota; class Bacteroidia; order Cytophagales; family Cyclobacteriaceae; genus Chryseosolibacter. The sequence continues at coordinate 29,298 of CAZKBK010000039.1, forward strand.
AACAACAAAAATATAAAAATATCGCGGCTTTCTTACCAGCCTGGGGGCAATAAGGGACGCCCAAAATTCGCCTATCTATGCGTTCTGATACGCTTTTGTAACCATTTTCACGCAATCTGTTACACGAGACAGTTGTCGGGTATCCATGGCCGAACCCGAAGGCAGGCACAATCCTTCCAAAAACAGCCTCTCAGATGTTCCCGAGAGATATGAAGGACAAGACTGAAAAAAGGGCTGTAGGTGCATTGGTTTCCAAAAGGGCCGGCTTTCAATGTTGTGCTGCTCCAGGACCAGTCTCACTTTTTCTCGTAAGCTCAGGGAGCCGGAAGCATCGCTCAAGGTAATGGCGGTCAACCAGCGGTTGCTGAAGTGCCCCTCCGGCTCAGCGCAGAACCGGACACGGCTTTCATCAGCCAGGTGCTTCAGATAAAAATCAAAGACCGCTCGTCGTTGTGCTACACGCTCGTCGATGACGCCAAGTTGCCCGCGCCCAATTCCGGCGCAGATGTTACTCATGCGGTAGTTAAAGCCTAATGTCGAGTGCTCGTAATGTGGCGCAGGATCTCGCGCCTGCGTCGCCAGAAACCGCGCGCGGGCAATCCAATCTCCGTTCCGGCTCACGAGCGCGCCGCCACCGCTGGTTGTGATGATCTTGTTTCCGTTGAATGAGAACACACCGAAATCGCCAAAGGTACCCAACTTCTTCCCTTTATAGGCAGAACCCAGCGACTCCGCAGCATCCTCAATCACCGGGATTTCATATTTAGACGCGATCGCCAGCAACTCGTCCATTTTCGCCGGCATGCCATAAAGGTGAACAAGAATAATGGCCGAAGGCTTTTTTCCTCTCCGGCGAATACGGTCGGCCACTGCTTCCTCCAGCAACCGGGGGTCCATATTCCAAGTGTCGGGCTCTGAATCTACAAATACGGGCGTGGCGCCCTGATAGACGATCGGATTACACGAACCCGAGAAGGTGAACGATGAACATATCACTTCGTCGTCTCGGCCTACGCCGAGGATGATGAGGGCCAGGTGGATCGCTGCAGTTCCGGAAGTCAAAACCGCGCAATGATCGATTCCGTTATAGGCGCACAATGCCTCCTCAAACGCAACAATGTGCGGGCCTACGGGCGCCACCCAGTTCGTCTCGAACGCTTCCCCGACGAACTTTTGCTCCTCGCCGGACATATGCGGGGGCGAAAGCCAGATCCTTTCCTTATCCATCGCGGCAAATATAGTTAAGATCCCAGTGTAACTGTGTACGCTTTAGAGCTGCAAACCGCACTAGGTTCTCCGCTGGTAGTAAAAGGCGGGAACAAGCAACAGCAGCAGGGTCGGATTGACAATGAGCCGATGGATAAAGTTAATAAATGGACCGTTGTATCGAGGGAAATGCAATTTCAGGATAAGGTAGGGAATGAGGAGAAAGACGACGCCTGCGAGCTGCACCCATAAGGCGAAGATGATATACTTTCGATCGGGAAAAAGTGCATAAATAAGACCAAGCGTAAAAAGGTCGTTCAACACAAATCTGACAATCCGACTAATCAAGAAACGGTGGTTTGCAGACATGTGAAAGCCCGCGGCGGCCACCACGTCCACCTGCTGAAAAAGGAACACCACGGCCAACCCGGCTATGCCAATCACGCCGATCAAAATACGCACGGAAAAGCTGCTTCTCTTCACGGTCTTCGCATCGCAAAACGTCTTATCCACCACAACCAAAGAACAAAGATGACGACGTACAGGAAAGCGGTAAAAAGAAATTTATGAACGAAGTACATCGCGTCCGGGTAGTGTTCGGCAATAAGGAATAAAAGTGTAATCCTGACGAGGTTGGCAAGATGGATCAGCGCAAGGCCGAGGGGAATAAACCACACCATTTGGCGGCTGATCGGGCCGAACGCAAAGAGAAACGCGCTGAACACGATCATCGTGTTCAGCCCGTTGCAGCCTTCGTACACAGCAAGGACGGGCCTATCCCCATAAACAATCAGGCTGTTGGGGCTGGACGGATGGTCTTGTACGTCGACTGGCCAGCCGCACGCCGTCAGGACAACGCCAGTCTGTTCCGACACCCAACTTGTGACGGGATCGGGAACGGGCTCAAAGGCGGTCACATACCATCCGTACAAGAGATTTCCAATAAGATAGAACCCCACAAATTTCGAAAGGAACAGAATAGTAGGTCGGAATTCAGAAAACCTAAACTTACTCATGGATGAACCGGTTTTGCGGGAACACCTACGGCCGTAATACCCTCCCCGATGTCATTAATCACAACACTGCCCATGCCAATTCTACTCCGCGGGCCGATATTCACCCTGTTCAAGACATTTGCACCCGAACCGAGCAGAACTGCGGATCCAATGCTTACCTGTCCTGCGATGTTGACGCCAGGCATGATCGACGAATAATCTCCTATGGTCACATCGTGCCCGACCGTTGTGTTCAGGTTGATCAATACATGTGAGCCAATCTTGATCCCCGTAGTCAGCACACAGCCGGCAGTGATAATGGTGCCCGGTCCCATACGAATGGTTGAAACATCCTGCAATGTAGCACCCGGATGAATCAGGGAGGGGAATTTCAGGCGGGCATGCCGTAACGCAACGGCGACCGCTGCTTTTTGATGCGGATCTCCAATGGCGATGACAACGTTCAGGGAATCCTGCGGTGTAAGCAGGAATGATTTTCCACCAACAATCCTGACGCCCATCACTTCGGCGATGTCTTCCCGGTCGTCAACGAAACCCGCCACCTCCCAATCGGGCAAAGTCCGCACCAGCGTTAGAATCTCCCGGCCCAAACCACCGGCGCCATAAATGAAAAGCTGATTCTTCAAGGTTTTTCTAGTCTGACAATACGGGCGGGGTTACCAACCGCCAATGCATAATCCGGAAGATCGCGCGTCACGACCGCACCTGCGCCAACCACTGCCCATTTGCCTATTTTCGTTCCGGGGATGGCAACCGCACCCGCGCCAATCAATGTTCCTTCGCCCACCTGCACCCCGCCGCAGAGCACAACTCCCGGCGCAACGTGGACATAATCTTCAATGATACAGTCGTGGTCAATCTGGGCACCGGTATTGACGATCACATGATCGCCTAACCGGCTCATCGCCTGTACAATGGTGCGCTGCAGAAACATATTGCCTTTCCCATATGTCGCGAAACGTGAGATCGCAGCTGTCTGATCGATGACATTCGTGAATTTCTGCCGGGTAAGAGAGACCGCCCTTTTTCTGACTGAGTTATTGCCGATGGCAACCACAGCCAGCGCTTCTGGATAAATTCGAGCGTCATAAGCCCCCCGCTGGGGAACGCCGAATAGTTCGCCGGTGTATTTCGGGTCAAAGAGCGCTACCACCGTCCGGCCTGACGATAGCAGGCTATCGAGGACGACCCGCGCATGCTCGCCTCCACCTTGTAAGATGATTTTCTCGTTCATAGCTTTTGGCAAGCTGGCCCTTGGCCGGTTAGCCAATCCCAACTTCGAACTCCAAACTTCAAACTCCAAACTCCAAACTATAACCCCTCACCCCTCAAACTTCCGCATCGTCTCGGTTCCCTCGCCACTGATTCCCTCTCCCCGGAAGACCTTCGCGATGGTCAAAAATAGGATTTTAAGATCTAAGGTGAAGGAAAGTTTATCCACATACCAGACATCCAGGGCAAAGCGTTCATTCCAGGCCACGGCATTCCGCCCGCTCACCTGTGCCCAACCGGTGATCCCGGGCCTCACTTCATGACGGCGACGCTGTTCAGCGTTGTAGCGGGGAAGATACTCGACCAGTAGCGGGCGGGGGCCAATGAGGGACATATCGCCCCAGAGAACGTTAATGAGCTGCGGTAGTTCATCGATTGAAGCCTTTCGTATAAACCGGCCCGCAGTTGTCAGCCGGACATCGTCAGGGAGCAGGTTCCCTTCGGCATCGCGCGCGTCCGTCATCGTTTTGAACTTGATGATCCTGAAGATCCTTTCGTCCCTGCCCGGGCGCGGCTGAATGAACCACACTTTTCCCTTGTTGGCGATGGCCAGCACGATAATGGCGCCCAGCATCAGCGGTGCGCTGAAAAGAATCAGCAAGAGGGCGGCGATGAGATCGAGGAGGCGTTTGAAGAAATGGCGGTACACGCAGGTGGTTTGGGCAAAAATAGGGAAAAGATCGGGATGAACGGGTAGAATGGACGGTCAGGAAAAAATGGCCATCACCGCGCGGGCGTTAGCCTGTGCCACCTCACACGAAAATTAATGCAGGGGATCCGGGCAGGTCGGACCCCTAAGCGCAGCGCGGGGAGCCGCGCCGGCGAAGGACCCCGCTATTGAATGTGGGTGCGGATAAAAACGACAAGCGTACCGATCGCACGGAGCAGTCCGCGAGCCCTCGATTTTAGAGCAGGCCAAACGGAACGCGATCCTTCGTTTGCTCCGCGCCTTCGCTTCGGCAGGCGTCGCTCGCTCAGGATTTCGGTTTCAAAAAAAGAAAGGACTAAAACGAGGTATGCGCCCGTGTCACCCAGAAACAACAGAACCTGGAATTTTGAAGCTGAGTTTACCAGTTGGGGACACTAACTTCAAACCGCTAACTTCAAACTGCTAACTTCAAACCATACTCCCTCAACAGCTCTCCCCACACAAGGTCCTGATCGAAATTCTCCGCCACAAAGGTCCTGCTTCGTTCAGCAAACACGTCACGCAGGTCGGGACGGGTGGCGAGCAACTCCATCGCAGACTGCAGCGACGAAACATCCTTGGGCTTAATGACCAGGCCTGTCTCGTTGTGCTGCACGATCTCATTACACCCGTTGATGTCGGACACGATACACGGGATTCCCATACAACATGCCTGCATCACTACGTTCGGGAAACCTTCGCGATAGCTGGGAAGGATGAACACATCGGAGGCAAGGAGCACGGGGCGAACGTCGTTGACATAGCCTGGGGTGACGATCCGTTTATTTTCAGCGATGATCCGTCGCGACCGGTCGGAGATCGGATCCAATGCATCCTCGAACGGGCCGGTTAGCACGAGGTATGCGTTCATCCGCATGGACAGGTTGTTGAACGCTTCGACCAGTTCATTCACACCCTTGTCGCGAACGATCCGCCCGATAAAGGAGAAAACGAATGCTTCGTCCGGGATGTCGTGGTGCCGACGCAGCGACGATGCCTGCTGTCGCAATTCCGGCGAAGGCGAAAAAAAACGTGTGTCTATCCCGTTGGAGCTGCCATTGCCGATGATCTTCAGCGGCGTGCGGGTGTGGATGGAATTCCGGATAAATGTCATCAGCCCTTTCGAATTCGGGTACACCTTCGTAGCACAGGCGTAAGTGACCTTTTCCGTCAGCATGAGCAACCGCCGAACCAGGCCGCGCTTTTCCATGACGGGCAGTCCCGCGACCGTATGCAACCGCACGGGTACGCGGCAAAGCCACGCGGCCAGCATGCCGAGGAGCCCGGCCTTTGGTGTGTGCGTATGGACAATGTCGGGTTTGAAACGGCGGATGACCCGGATCAGGCGGACGAGGGCGACGAGGTCGCGGAAAGGACTGATAACACGCGTCATTGGAACCACTTGGTGCGGGATCCCCTCCTGCTTCAGCGATTTCACTTCAGGACCGTCGGCGCTGACGGCCAGCACTTCGAATCCCTGTTCCATGAAAAACGGCAGCTGCCCCCGGAGAAGAAGCTTAAGGGAAATTGGAACGGTGGTGATTCGCAGGAGTCGGGGTTGGGGATTCAAGTATTCAGAATTCAATATTCATTCAAGATTCCGAATTCACGTCAGTGTTTCTCCGTGTGGTCGAAACTCATTCCTGAATATTGGATTTTTGATCCTGAATTCCTACTTCGGACGCGAGCTCTTCCATATTCCTGCTCTCCATGCCATACTGTTTCTGACAAAACCTGTAATGCTCGAGTATACGCTTCAAACCGGCGAGGCTCTGTTCCGGATACCACCCGAAGTTGTGGGGATGCCACCAGAGGTGGTAGACCTCCCCTGCCCGCGCCGCGCGCTCCATCTCGGCGCGGATGCGGGCCAGCTTGAAATCGTTAAGGAAAAACTCCCCAGGGCGATAGGGTCGTAACAACCTGCTCGCAGGCAAACACAACGGGAGGCCTTCTCGTACCGGGATTGATGAGAGCGCGTAGGTGTTCTTCTTCCCGACTGGGAAGTAGGCATCGAGGCCGCGGTTCAACCGTTTCCACGTCGACTCGCCCTGTGTGCTTTGGATATGCCAGAACCAGTCCAGGGGATTGGATCGCACCGACGTGATCCCTTCCTCCCAACAAACGCGAAGGTATTCATCGTTGAACTGATTGCGGGGAAACACCAGGGATTTAAGCTTGGTACGCCACCGCGCGGCGGCTCGCTGTGCCGCACGGAGATCTTCCCGGAACTCATCCAGCGTTTGCCCGGCTTCGTTGCAATAGTAATGGCCAAATGTATGGGTGCCGATCTCCTGGTGAGGCGTGGCAATAATCCCTTCAATGAGGGACGGCGCAAAATGGAATGGATCACTCTTTTCGTTCTCCCCTATTCCCCTTATTTCAATGTAATTCCACGCCGACAACTCCTTGACCTTGTACCCCGGGCGGAGCCGCGGCGCGTTCTCCAGCAATTCCGTTCGATTCCTGTGAAACAGCACGCCGACGGTTGCCCAGGTGACGTGTACCTCGTACGCCGCAAATAATGCCAGCATCTCGGGAATCACTATCCGTGTGTTCAGGAAACATTGCTCGTAGTCGTTTGCCGGATTGAAGTACCGTCGGGCACTATTGGAAGCCAAGCCCGGGCGGGCGGGCGTACCTTGCACAATTGGCCACTTTTCGTGACCTCCCCAATGGAGCTCGAAATCGAGCGAGATGGTGAAGACGCCGTTCATGGATTGTTTAGCGTTTGACCCTGTTGGCGGAGTTGGGCGATGCGCAACGCCTTTTTTACACGCGCTACCCTTCTTTCATCCATGAATTTGACAATCACAAAGAGCATGAGGATCATCACCTGACTCTTCTGGCGCATCGCCAGTCCGAGGTTGCCGCTGATCTGCGCAAGTGCGAATGAAATTCCCAAGAACGTCAAAAGGGAGGTCTTGACAATTGCGTCGCTACCCAACAGAAATTCCAACGACCCCTTTCTGACCAACTGTCCGAAAAAAAAGAGATAAAAAAGATTCTCAAAGGAAACGATTATACCCAGCATGCCGGGCGCATCGAAGAAAAGCGGACGAAACCAGAAAGCAAAAAGTTTCTCGGGAATAGAATACGACGTGATATCGATCCCGGACGTGGCCTTCGTCAACTCCGATGCCCGGTGGGATATGAACGGATCAAACATTGATTCGTCTTCCAGCCCGGTAAATTTCAGAATATCATCGTAAATGAAAAAAAGTAAAAACCCGGCAACCAGCAGAATCGCGATTCGATAACCCATTCCCACGCCCTTCGATGAGAATGTATAGCTAAGCGCCACCGCAATGAGCACGACGTAGTAAATATGGGGCCGGATCTGAAAAATGATCAGGCTGCCCAGGAGGAGCGCCCACCAGCGCACACCCGGTTTGCTGATCCCGAAAAAAAACAGCCCCAAACCCCAAAAAGTAATCGCTCCCTTCCCAAGGGAAGCGGACCAGAAATGTAGATTGGGCAGCAGAAACAAAACGGCAATGGCGCCGTAGCCAAACAAGGTCACATTCGAAGCAAGACGTTCTTTGAAAAAGACGTAGAAGTAGACGAATCCCAAAAATCCCAACCAGGAAAAAAGTGCCATGCACGATTCGTAGGTAAATCCCAGGTGATTCACGAGTGAGAAAGAGATGAAGTCGAGGAATCGTGTGCTTGTGCCGAAATACTCGAACCAGTTTTCACCATATATCTTCACCACCGCCTTCGAAAAGTAGGCCTTGGAGTCCGAGGGATTGCCCAAGGCATACAGGTAATACGTAAGCGCCAGGGCCGAGTGGTAGAGAAACAGGAATGTGACGAACCGGCGATTGAAGAACCGATACCGTTGACTCAAATTGCCGACTATAAGGTACGACAGAAGCAGCGTGAAGAGCCATATGATAATGCCTTGTGCCATCTGTTAAAACACCTCCAAATCCCCCAATGATGGCTTCCAGCTCTTTTGTGACAGGATGCCCGGTTCAACGTTCATCGGAAGTATGGTAACCTCAGGGCCGATACCCAATTCCAGATTGAAAAAAGGAAACAGGTCTTCTACGCCAGCAAAAGTAATGAATGTCGCCCCAAATCTCCTGGCAGCGAGCAGCAGCAACTCCCTGAACTGGCGCGCGTCAAATTGCTTACCCCTAAAAACATCACAAAGACGCAGTTCAGATCCGAAAGCATGGGGCTTTATCCTGAAGAAAGCGAGCATCGATCCCGTTGCTGGATGATCGGTGACAGCGTAGTATTTGACGTTGGGATTTTTCGCATATCTCCAATTCACGTATCCAGGCAGGTAATTCGTTCTTGTACACACGTCCCCGCTCACAAAGGGTCTCGTATTCAACTCATGATTCAACACATTTTCCACGCTGTATGCGGTCAGGTCGGTGTCGTGTTTTCGCCGGAACCTGGGGAAGAGGCGTACGCGTACGCGGCAACGCCCTGTCGACTCCCATCCCATTTTTAGATAGCCCTGCTTGCTCTTTGTATTGGGTGTGTTGAACACAAAGCCGTCGCCATCTGCCCGGCACTGATCGACCAACGCCAACGTCAATTTTCGAAAGATGCCTTTACCCTGGTAATCCGGATGTGTAGCCGTGTCCACGGCGCGAACCGCTTTGTACACCTGCCCGCCAGCCGACCATTCCCACCGCATAAAAGCGCGGACGCCCACGATCGCTTCTCTATGGGTCGCGAGCAACACCTGTGATGCCCCGAATGGATTTTCCACATGCTTCCACCTCCAGAATTGCTCAGATTTAGGCATAAGCCGCTCGCCAAGCGTCAACTTCAGGAGGTCAACGATTTCCGGAACGTCTTCATCTTTCGCCAACCGGACGGTCACAATGTCAAAATTATCATCAAAAATTCATTCGACCTCATTGCAGTAAAAGTACCGCTATTTCTCAGACTACCCCAGGTAAGGCACTCGCTTCCAAAAGCCGCTACCGGGCATTGCAATATTGCCGCAATTATGGACGTCAAATGGCTCCGAACCGCTGTTCTCCACCCGATGGACAATGTTGACCTGCTCAAAATTGTTCAACATACGGACTATCGGGCTGGTGCCCTCCGCCCCATGAAAAAGAATGGCAAAGCGTTTCATCGACAAAAGGCCTTGGTGTTATGATTTTGTAAGCTGCGCATTAATAATGACTGTATACTCCTTCAAGTTCATCAACCATTTTTTCGAGACTATAATTTTCAACAACCGTTCGTCGACCTTCCGAGGCCAATGCTGATCGCGTCAGGTCATCGGAAAGAAGAAGCGTCAGGTCCCCGGTGAGATCGCGCCACGCATCGGTGGCGCGTATGAAACCATTTTTGCCGTTACTCACAACTTCTTTGATCCCCCCCGCATCGGTTGTGCACACAGCGCACTCCATGCTCATCGCCTCCAGAAGGCCCAGCGGCAGCCCCTCAAACTGCGATGTCATCATAAAGATATCCATGGCTGAATACCAGGGTTTCACATCAGTCTGGATGCCTGGCAGGAAGACGCGTTGTTGAAGACCCAGGGCGTGCCGATGCTGGTCGATCTGTTCCCTCAACGGCCCGTCACCGACCAGGATCCCAAAGACATTTGGATGCCTGGATGCTACCTCGGCAAATATGTCAAGCCATTCCTTCAGTCGTTTTTGTGAACGAAAAACAGCAAGGTTTCCAACGACAACCGCATCGTTAGGAATCGCCAGGCTCTCCCTCACCCGATTTCGCGTTCCAAAATCCCGAACAAATCGGGTCGTGTCCACCCCGTTGTGAACAAGCCGCACAGGTATCCGTGGCGCAATGCGCCTCTCAATGGAACTTGCGACATCGGAAGAAACGGCAATCACACCCTCCTGCCAGTTGTAGGTCAGCTTATTGATTGCGAACGTCAACCAGTGGTAGCGCTCCTGCGAATTGTGTTCGGTGTAGATGACAGGTATTCCCCAAAACTTGGCCACAATTCGGCCCACAAATCCGGCCCAGGGCAGATGACAATGAATTACGTTGATCTTATGGACTTTCGCGTACCCGGCCACCTGCATAGCCATAACCAGCATGCGGAAATTGTTCGACGCCCGAAAGCAGTGCACAACCGCCCCGTTTTCCCTAAGTCGCTCCACCATTTGATCCTTCCATGGAAGGAAGTACGCCACGTGAAACTGGAACGCTTCGTGCCTGTGAAACTTGAGTGTCTCCGCCAGGAGCATTTCTGCTCCACCCCTGCCCAATGACTTGATCAAATGAAGAACCCTAGTTGCCATTTCCGATAATGTTTGCGTACGTGGCCTGAAACCTTTGTGCAATCCCTGGCAAGAGATACTGATCTTCAATCAACCCGCGTCCATTGGCGGCGAGCGCCCGGCGAACCCCTGACCGGAGAACCTCCTCCATCTTTGCCACGTATGCGCCGATGTCAAAACCGTCGATACAAAAGCCCGAACGACCGTCCTCGATGACGTCTTGAATTCCGCCTGCGTTTGAAGCGATCACAGGCACGCCACAAGCGAGGGCCTCGAGAATAACTCCGGGAAGCCCCTCGATGCGAGACGGCAACAACAGCGCATCGGAAGCTTTCAACAACGGCATAGGTTCAGACACAGCGCCGAAGAACGTCACTCGGTCACCAAGCGAAAGCTCGCCCACTTCGCGTTCGATCCCAGATCGCAGCGGACCATCGCCTACCAGCCAAAGTTGACCGCTACCGTGTCTGCGGACGAACTCAGCAAAGACCCGAATCAGGAACCTGTGATTCTTTTCCGGTACGAATCCGGCAACGGAGATAAACAGCGGGCCCGGGAGCGTCCTGGCTACAGGGGCGACGTCATCAAATAGCGTAGTACCAATGGGGATGGTCACAGACCGCGATCGCGTCGACGGACAGAGGTTCACGAGGTCACGACGGCACGTTTCACTTACTGAAATTACGTGGTCACACCGCTTCAGCAACCATGTGTTCAACCTCCGGTGTAATGGCCCTCGAAAAAACCGCGACATAAAGTTAGCGTTTCTGTACACGAGAGGCTGCGGCCACCTGTAGATACTCTTGGATAACACTGCATATTTCAACGTGTCGCCTGCATTGGCCTGCACGATATCATAATTTCCCTTCCGGATCGTTTCATTCAGCCTTCGGTAGGCGGCAACATCGAACGCACGGAACCTTGTGCTAGCCCCGATGCTCCGAAAAACCAACTCCGGAAATCGTGGGAACAGCCGGTTCGTTCCGCCGAACAGGCATACCACGTCCGAGACGGTGCCCAGGCGCCCCAGTTCGGAAGAGAGTTGGCATGCAAAAATCTCCGCACCTCGAAGCTGGGGACGTTGTATCATTTGAAGGACTTTCAAGGCAATACCATTTTGAGAAGGTGGCGCGCCCGCTGAACCCACGTGTAGCGCGACAGAAACTTTTCCTTCCCCTTTCGTCCAAGCTCATGCGCAAAAGCGCGGTCCTTTTGAAGGGCCAGAATCGCCTCTCTCCATGCCGCGGCGCTGTCCGGTGGACAGAAAATGGCGTCTTCCCTGTCCGTAAGAATCTCCCTGAGTACGGGCAATTCGGAGACGACCACCGGTTTCCCTACTGACATGTATTCAAACAGCTTGAGCGGCGACATCCAGCGTGCAATGTTGTTCGAACGCAGGGCATCTTTCACAAACACGCCCTCTTGATAGGGTGCCAACAGGACATCAAAACTCTGAAGAAATGCCGGTGTTTTGCTGTGTTCCACAAATCCGTGGAAGAACACGTTCGACTGGCCGTCAACGAGCTGCGCACGAAGGGCATCAACCTCGGCGGATTTCCCGCCTACCACGTGAAAATCAACATCGGGGCAAAGTTTCGAAAGGGGAATAATCAATTCCGCGCCCTTGCCTTTGAGCAGACTGCCGACATAGCCGGCCTTGTATAAATTTTCGCCGGGGAGCGCAATTCCTTTGGCGCCCTCCACCGGGTCCGCGCCGTCATGGGCAAGCACGATCCTGGTTTGGTCGAGGTGATAATTTTCGATGAGGTAGTCCCTGAGCGCACTGGAAATTACCACCACATGCGTCACAAATTTCGAACCCATGAGCGCGCGGAATACGGTTCGCAAAAAGTAGCCCTTACCATCGAAGGGCTCGTGTACTTCAAATACAACGTTTCTCCGAAGCAACATACACCAAACGGCCGCATAGATGGAGCGCGTATAACAAAGCGCGTAGTGGCCTTTCATCAGAAATGGAAGAACGGTGTTATACCACCGCCCTGCCCCTCTGAAAGGTCGCGCGGGAAAAACTTTAATATCAAAACCGGCCGTTACGCCATAGAACCCGTGAATATCGTTGACGCCCTGTTTACACGCGGTTGTATTCTTTGCCAATAGCGTAACCTGGTGACCGAGCCGCGTGAACGCCTGGCACATTTTCATCACATGAATGCTGTTTGCGCTAAACGACGGAATTGACGAATCAGATATGTAGAGGATATCAGCCATAGGTTGGTCACCGTTCACCGCGGCCTCTCATTGTTATATCCGAACGTCTCAAAATCATTCTTGTAAATTTGCTGGACAATGGCTTCAGTTTCGTCATCCCAATCAATTCTTTCGTCCACCTCGGCAGAGCTATTCAACCGGATGGAAAAATCTAATCCGAGATAGGATGCCAAATCGCCAAGTTCCTCTTTGCTTTCTATTTTCACATACCGGTCCATTTTCATAGTGAACGTTTTCCCGAACATCGACCGCGAAAAGTTCATCGTTTGTGGCGACAGGTGATCCTCGAATTTGTAAACGTCCTTCAAAGCGAGAATAAATCGTTTAAAATCGAGTTGCAATAGCCGCTCCTGCTTGCGTTGCAGCGAATCGTCCTCAGAAAGGCCGAGGCATGGAAAAAAAATTGTCTGATGCCGTTTAAGAATGTATGGATTCACATCGAAAACCATTTTCACTTTTTGCCGTAGCTTTTCCTTAAAGTACGACTCCAGGCGTTTGTAAGGATTCCTTACCAGCATGATATACTCCGGACCTGCGTCAGCACGAACCTCCTTCAGCAAAAAATGAATGTAACGCTTCTTGCTGGTAAAGCGCACGAGGTTCCTCTGCCGCAATAGCGTTTGCGTCAACACCTTCGGGTTGGCAGCGAGATAGCAATCTTTAGTTGTCGATCTAAATATCCACATGACTCATAGCCTGTTCATGTTACCGGACGTCATAGCCGGAATTCTTTACCTTCAGCGTCTTCAATATCCTATACCAGCTACGCCTTAGAAACGGAATTCGATCCAGGCGCACGCCCATAAAATAGTAGGTTTTTCCGCTACTCACGGTGTAATGGTAATGCGGCGCCTTTACGCCGCCCGTCATGATGTACCAGGCGATCTTTTCGGAATTTTCAATGGGCTTCGGATCCAGCACCGGAGCACAAATCAGGGATAACACCTCTGAGCGTTCTTTCGGCACATAGGAAACGTCCGCGTAGTAATAAAATGGCTTTCCCAAAAGCACGACCGGCTTTCGCCAATAGTTTGCTTCAACGCCTATCGATGAGCCAAAGGTTATCACCTTGTCGGCGGCATCCATCAGCGCGTAAGAGTCGACTTTGCTTTCCGGTTCGATGACAAACACATTCGGATATTTGTTCTTCAGTTCGTACAATGGTCTGACATACCGGAAACCGACACCCTTCAGGTTGGGATGCATCCGGATTACGAGGTTGTATTCAGGCATGCGTCGCACCAATTCAACGACGTATAGGATTCCCTCCACCTGATCGTTAAACAAAGGGTTCTTATATTCGTTTCCCGCCACAGCGGCGAACTCATCATCGGAGCTGTTGAAAAGGACCAGGGTCTTCTTTTTCAGGTCTATTTCTCCGGGAATATACGCATGCAGCTGCTCCCGCGTGAAAGCCTTTCCGGTCACTACAATCCCCCTTCGTTTCTTCGTAAAATATTCTTGCGCGTTCCGTTTCTTCTCCGTGAGGGGCGCTGACTCGCTCCCCCAGTATTCGTCAAATTTGCGTTGTTTGTTCCTGATGATATGAGGAAAGTCGTTGCCATAAAACTCGATGTACCCACCCTGGCGAAAGTTCTCGAATATGTTGCATTTGATACCCAGTTCATTGGCAACCCTGAAGACCGCGCGGTAGTAATCCCATCGCCCGTTAAATACCAATACTTCGTCGATCGAGTTCGCCACAAGGAAGCGGCGCACGGCCTCGTAGACAACGATGGTCTGGCGGACCAGCACAGGCAGGATTTTCTGATTGTCGGTGACCTCGAGATCGCGGTCTCTTGTCTTTGAAATATACGAAGAGAGCACCGACTCGCCCACATCAAAGGACCCATAGTACAATTGCTTGTCGACGGGGGCACGCTGTGATACAAACTGATCGGCCTTCATGAAGTCGTCATCCGTAAACAGGTCCGAAAATTTCCAGGTTCGGAAACTACCGGTCACGAGTTTACTGGCGACGTCGCCGCGATAGACGCACTGTTCGCACATGTATTTATAGCCGAATGTATTGAACCCGCACGAAGGAAATGACTTAAGGCAGGTGATGTAGTGCACGTCGTGGCCTGCGTCAATTTCCGCCTGTACCACGCTCATGACGGGACCTATAAAGGATGGCGCGGAACTAAAAGAAGAAAAAATCACCTTACGCATAGCCAATCACATCGACACGTTAAAAATCCCGGATAAAGAAACCATTCTGTTTTTTAAAGGCCTGATAGTCGGTTAACATGTGACTTGCAAGAATACTATTGTGGCTCAATAAGCACGGAATTCCCTCAAGTACCGGATAGGCCAACAAGCTGTCCTTCGAAAAAAGGACCGTGTTTCCCACCGGCTGCAATCTTGTCTTGGTGATGGGACAAACGGGCAAGGATAATGCTGACGTACCCAATCCACCCACCTTTTCAATAACGATCAATCCGGTAGGGTTCAATGGGTTTGAGGAATGTTCGAACAATCGATTCTCCACAACATTGTAGCCGAGCCTGTGCGCCGCACCGGCCAGGTCCTGGACGTATCCATGCTGTCGCATTCTTGCCTGCGCTTCTGGCCCCGCCAGTTCATAGGCAGGCTCCAGAAGCACGACGAATTTCCGCGCGACACGATAAAGTTCCCGCAGCGCGGATTCCTCCTTTCCGCCATTCGGTTCCAGCGCATGGGAAGTATACACAAGATCAACAGCGTTATCGGCGAGAGGGATTTCAAATAAATTCCCCGTAAAAAGCCTGACTTCCGAAAATCCCAAATCGCTCAAAAGACCCTTTGCAAACTTCAACCGAGACCACGAAATATCAAACGCCAACTGATCCTCCGGTAGACTCCGGAGGCGCTTTAACATTCCCACCATCGTCGTCGCCTCACCTACCCCTGCTTCCAGAATCGACCCGAACGAACCGAGGCCATCGATTACGCGCGCAAGCGCG
>CAZKBK010000040.1:0-43936 GCA_964551035.1 uncultured Roseivirgaceae bacterium
CCTACCCTTGCTACCTTCCGGTCCTGGGGGAGTTCAGCAGGAGCTGGTCGTGTTGGTCTGCCAACGCAAAGATAGACGTAATTTCCGGAATAATGGTTCCGCCACCCGGAATTGACGTCAATTTTCAAAAGGAACGAGTGGATTTAAACCAGCCCCGCCAGATACAGGTTAAATTCAAGCGGACTCGCTGCTGAAAATCCGTCAGCCTCAAGATCTTCGAATATTTCGGCATCTACTTCCACCTGGCGCAACGCCGGTTCGCCTTCTGCCGGGATGGTGATCTCTGTAACCAGCAGTTGTATCGGGTTAACCCGTACCAGCAGCGTGGCGCCCTCCAGTTCTTTCTTAAAATATTGATGGACAATATTGCTGGCTTTTCCCATTGCTTAATTTTGGATCATGCTTGTGCTGGATATGCCGGAAAAAATTGAGACCGACAGGCTCATCCTCAACCGATTGCGTCACGAAGATGCGGAAGAAATCTTTTATTCCTATGCGAGCAAGCCCGAGGCGACGAAATATCTTTCCTGGGCAACGCACGACAGCGTCGACAAGACACGGGCGTTCGTCCAGTATGCTGACAACAGTTGGCGGCTTGGGTTGGATTACACGTTCGCAATACGCATGAAAAGGTCAGGGCGGCTGATTGGAAGTTTTGGGGTCGTACACGAGGAGGGGAAGGTGCAGTTTGGATATGTTATCTCGCCCTCGGAATGGGGACGGGGCTTTGCCACTGAAGCCTGCCTGGCAATGATGGGAGTATTGAGGGGGTTTTCATCGCTTCACCGTGTCGGAACTTTCGTCGATGCGGAGAATGTGGCCTCCGTTAAGGTCCTGGAAAAATGTGGCCTTGTTGAAGAGGCACGCCTTCCTTCCTGGTTTCGGTTTGTCAATCAGGGCAACCGCCCGAAGGACTGCGTATTGTTTCGGCTGGACCTTTTGCGCTGACCGCGGAGTCACGAACGCCCTGAAATTTAAATCAGGGCCGTGGATTGCCCGCTTATGTATTTTGTCGGCAGGGGATTCCGCTTTTTTTTACCTTACGGTCTGTACATTCCTTTTACGACTTATGAAACACGTTCTCATACCCATTTTTGCCCTTATTGTTTTGATCTCCTGTTCCGGGAACCAGGAAAAGCAGCTTCCCGAAGGGGTTGGCATCAACACCGCTTTCATGGATACGACCGTGAAACCGGGTGACGACTTTTTCCGCTTTGTCAACGGCGGATGGATAAAGAAAAACACAATTCCCGCGGATCAGGGTAGGTGGAGTTCCTTCTCGGAGCTGGCCGAAAATACCCGCAGCAATGTGCTCGGCGTTTTAAAAGAGGCCGCTTCGTCATCAAATTATGCCGAAGGTTCTGATCAGAAAAAAGCAGCGGATTTTTTCAACATCGGGATGGACTCGCTCCAGGCCGAAAATCTCAAGCTCCGGCCCATCGAGCCGTACCTGAAAAAGATTGACGCCATCGCGGCGAAGGGCGACCTGGTGAACTACCTGGTTGAACAACAACAGATCGGCGGAGGCGCGTTTTTCGGCATCTTCGTAAACGCTGACCTCAAAAAGAGTGACGAGGTAGCCCTTTACCTTGGCGCCGGCGGCCTGGGCCTTCCCGAGCGTGACTACTATACCAAAGACGATGCGAAGTCGATTGAAACACGGGAGAAATACGTGGCGCATGTCGCCGAGATGTTCAGGGTGAGCGGCCTGCAGCCCGCTGCCGAGCAGGCTTCCGCCGAGGCCATCCTCAAACTCGAAACAGCCCTTGCCTCCGGCACGATGACCAAGGAAGAACGCCGCAATCCCGACAAGCGCTACAACAAACGGTCGGTCAGCCAGTTGGGGGAAATGGTTCCCGCGCTGGATTGGAACGCCTATTTGACGGGGATCGGCGCGGACGTCGACTCGGTCGTTGTCAGTGACGTCTCCTACATGGGAGCCCTGCAGAAGGTAATCGCCTCAACGCCCATCGACGAGATCAGGGCGTACCTGAAATGGAGACTCATCGATCGTATGGCGCCGTATCTTCACTACGACCTCGTCAGACAGGATTTTGATTTCAACTCCAAATACCTCAGGGGTGTCGATGCGATGAGAGACCGCTGGAAGCGCGTACTGGACGCAACGAGTCTCGTGCTGGGCGAGGCGATCGGCAAACTCTATGTGGAAAAGCATTTTCCTCCCGAGGCAAAGGAAAAAGCCATGCAGATGGTTGAAAACATAAAGGCCGCTTTTGGCGACCGCATCCAGAGCCTGGAGTGGATGTCGGACTCCACAAAACAAAAGGCGTTGAACAAGCTTTCGACCTTTACGGTGAAGATCGGATACCCGGATGAGTGGAGGGACTATGCAGCGCTTGAGATCGACAAGAACCCCGAGACGGCGTCGTTTGCGGGAAACATACTCAATGGCGCACGGTTCAATTTCGACCGCCAGATCGACAAGCTTGGGAAGCCCGTAGACCGAAAGGAATGGAGAATGAATCCGCAGACGGTCAACGCTTACTACAATTCAACTTTCAACGAAATCGTCTTTCCGGCGGCAATCCTTCAACCGCCATTTTACGACTATCGCGCCGATGAAGCGGTGAACTATGGCGGTATTGGCGCCGTGATCGGCCATGAGATCTCACACGGATTCGACGACCAGGGAAGCAAGTTCGACGCCGAAGGCAACCTCAGGAACTGGTGGTCGGAAGAGGACCTTACGAAATTCCAGGAGCGCGGAAAGGCGTACGTCGCGCAGTTCGACGCTTATGAACCCATGCCGGGCGTCTTTGTGCAGGGGCAGTTTACCCTGGGCGAAAATATAGGCGACCTCGGCGGCGTAGCGGTTGCCTACGACGGACTGCAGCGGCATCTCGCCGAACATGGCCGCCCCGGACCGATCGATGGCTTTACGCCGGAGCAGCGGTTCTTCATCTCGTGGGCGACGATCTGGAGGACGAAGTATCGCGACGAAAGCTTGCGGACGCAGGTGCTCACCGATCCCCATTCGCCCGCGATGTACCGGGCAAACGGACCATTGAGCAACCTGCAAACGTTTTATGAAGCCTTCAATGTAAAGGAGGGAGATGGGATGTACCGGACCGAATCGGAACGGGTGCGTATCTGGTAACCGTTAAAATTTTTGTCGGATTTTGTATTGATTTCGTACTTTGTTGTTATTATTGCTTTGTAAATATTGATTCTCCTATGGGAAGAGGCGATAAAAAGTCAAAGAAAGGAAAGATTTGGAGGGGCAGTTTTGGCAACTCCCGCCGCAGAAGGACCACCGGCGAGCAGCGCAGCACTCAGGCTTCGGAAAGCCCGAAACCTGCGTCCGAAACGGAGGCGCCAAAACCCAGGAAGACTTCAAGAAAGAAGAGCGAAGCATAGAAATTTAGACTGTATAACGCGTGTTGACAACTAGCTTATTTTCAAACATTGCATGGTGGTGGCATAAGTCGCGGCGCGATTTGTGAACAGCCTTGTTATGTCTGATAGGATATGCCCGAAGGCCTGCTGTTCACAGCAGGCCTTCCTGTTTTATAGCACCGATGCTAACGATTGACCCAATGAATTTCAAGATTTCCACAACGTCCCGGAAGTTACTGGCGGACACGCTGACGCCCGTCAACATTTATCTCAAACTGAGAGATGTGTTTGCCGGAACAATCCTGCTCGAGAGTTCCGACTATCACGGTCACGAAAACAGCCTTTCATTTATCTGCTGTGAGCCCATTGCGGGACTGGTGTTGAAAGACGACCGGGTTGAAATGCGCTTTCCCGATGGAAGAAAAGTCCTCCGTTCCATTGAGGGACGCGGCGACGCCCTTCGATTCCTGGAGGAATTCCGTGGCGCATTTCAACCTATTTTCGACCACGCGCCGCATGCGCATTGCGGGTTGTTCGGCTACATGGCCTACGACGCGGTCCGCTTTTTTGAGGACATTACGCTCGGCAAGGGTGTGGATTCAATTCCGGACATGATTTACCGCCTATACCGGTATGTCATTGTCGTGGACCATTTCTCGAACGACCTTTTCCTTTATGAGCACCACGTCGGCGACGCGGGCGAGGATCATACGGCGCTGGATAAATTAACACAGACCATTTTCAGCAACCGTTTCTCAACGTATCGCTTTTCCCGCGCCGGCGGGGAAACGTCGAATTTTTCCGATCAGGAATTTCTCGACGTGATCGAAAAAGGAAAGGAACATTGCTTCCGGGGCGATGTCTTCCAAATTGTGTTGTCGCGTCGTTTTAGCTGTGCGTTCAAGGGGGATGAGTTCAACGTCTACCGGGCACTCCGGTCGATCAACCCCTCGCCATACCTCTTCTATTTCGACTACGGGAGTTTCAAACTCTTTGGCTCTTCCCCGGAGGCGCAACTCCAGGTTGAAAAGGAGATCGCCCATATTTTTCCCATCGCGGGCACCTTTCGCAGGACGGGCAACGACCAGGAGGATGCGGAAATTGCCAGCCGATTGTCGGCCGATGAAAAGGAAAATGCGGAACATGTGATGCTAGTGGACCTGGCCCGTAATGACATGAGCCGTAACGCCACCGACGTTTCTGTCGAAGTGTTCAAAGAAATTCAATTCTATTCTCATGTGGTGCACCTTGTGTCGAAAGTGAGTGGCCTCCTGAAGGACGATTCGTCCGTCGTTCGAATGGCCGCCGATACGTTCCCGGCGGGCACACTTTCAGGCGCTCCGAAGCACATGGCCATGCAGCTGATCGACCGCTACGAGAACATCACACGCGGATTCTACGGGGGGGCTATCGGATACCTCGGTTTCGACAATGCCTTCAACCATGCCATCATGATCCGCACATTCATGAGCAAAGAAAACGTCCTGACCTACCAGGCCGGTGCCGGCATTGTGTCGCGCTCCGACACGCAAAATGAATTGCAGGAAGTCAACAACAAGCTTGCGGCATTGCGCCAAGCAATCCTCATGGCCGAAGGGATATAACGCAACTGGAAACTAGAAACTCTAAACTGAAAACTGAAAACTAAAAACTCCAAACTCCAAACTTGAACAAGCTTCGAACCTGAAATGAAAATACTCGTCATCGACAACTACGATTCGTTCACCTACAACCTCGTGCACATCATCAGGGCCCTGGGGTATGAGATGGATGTTCACCGCAACGACAAGATTCCGCTGGAGGATGTGGAGCGCTACGACAAGGTGCTGCTGTCGCCGGGACCCGGCATCCCGGATGAGGCGGGTATCATGAAAGAGCTGATTGCCGCGTACGGACCGACGAAGAGCATGCTGGGCGTTTGTCTTGGGCACCAGGGGATCGGTGAGGTGTACGGCGCAAAGCTTTATAATATTCCAAAAGTCCTTCACGGCGTAACGTCTGTCGTTGAGGTTACCGATTCGGACGAAACCCTCTTCAAGGGCGTGCCCGATCATTTTGAGGCCACGCATTATCACTCCTGGGCGATCGTTCCGGAAAGTATCAACGGAGAATTGAAGGTAACAGCGATCAACAACGAAGGATTGGTAATGGCGATTTCACATACCCGGTTCGACATCAAAGGGGTGCAGTTCCATCCCGAGTCGATTATGACGACGGAGGGCCCGAAGATCATTCGGAACTGGATTGAAACCTGACGAGTAATAGTTATGAAAGCAATATTGAACGAACTGGCCGAACACCGGTCACTGACCAGGGAAACCGCGGAGCGCGTGCTCCTGGACCTGGCCTCGGGCAAGTTTAACCCAAGTCAGACGGCAGCGTTTATGACGGTATACATGATGCGTAGCATAACCGTAGATGAGCTACGCGGATTTCGCGACGCAATGCTGGAGCTCTGCATCCGCGCCGACTTTGACCGGCCGGTCATGGACCTGTGCGGGACTGGCGGCGACGGAAAGTATACTTTTAATATTTCGACCTTGTCGTCGTTTGTGGTTGCCGCCGCTGGTCAACCGGTTGCGAAACATGGAAACTATGGCGTATCGTCGGCGTGTGGCTCATCGAATGTGCTGGAGCATTTTGGTTACAGGTTTACAAATGATGCCGACAAACTCAAAAAGTGCCTTGACAACGCCAACATCTGTTTCATGCATGCCCCGCTCTTCCATCCGGCCATGAAGAATGTGGCGCCGATTCGGCGGGAACTGGGCGTAAAAACGTTTTTTAACATGCTCGGACCCATGGTGAATCCGGCGTTCCCCACGCGTCAACTCGTCGGTGTTTTCAATCTTGAGCTCGCCCGGCAATACGGGTATCTCTATCAGGATACGACCAAGGAATTTCTGATCCTCCACGCCTTGGATGGCTATGACGAGGTGTCCCTGACCGGCCCGGTCAAGTACTTCAACAACGACGGCGAGCGTGTCGTGGAACCGGACGACTTCGGGTTCGAAACGCTCAACCGCGACGACATTCGCGGCGGTGAATCGGTCGAGGCATCGGGTAAGATCTTTCTGGATATCCTCCAGGGGAAAGGAACGCCGGCGCAGGAACACGCCGTCGTGGCAAACGCCGCCATGGCCTTGTTCGCTGCGGATCGACAATCAGGTTTGCAACCGGCCATCGAAAAAGCGAGGGAGGCGCTCGCTTCCGGCCGGGCTTACACGACATTCAAAAAACTCATTGATTCCCAATAGTTCACGCCATGAGCATACTGGATAATATTATCGACCACAAGAAGCGCGAGGTCAACGAGCGCAAGGCGTTGTATCCCACCCGGTTGCTGGAGCAATCAGTATTTTTTTCAACACCCGTGGTGTCTTTGAAAAAATACCTGAAAAGAAGCGACAAGCATGGCATTATCGCTGAGTTCAAACGAAAGTCTCCTTCTAAAGGAGTGTTGAATGCTTTCGCTTCTCCGGAAAGAACGACGATCGGTTATATGCAGGCGGGCGCGTCGGCGTTGTCCGTGTTGACGGACAAGGAATTTTTTGGAGGTAGTAATGATGACCTGTTGACCGCGAGAAAGTTTAATTTCTGCCCGATTCTCCGCAAGGACTTTGTGGTGGATGAATACCAGATCATTGAAGCGAAGTCGATTGGCGCCGATGCAATCTTACTCATCGCCGCGGCGTTGTCGCCGGTCGAATGCAAGCGTCTTGCGGGTGTTGCCCGCGGCCTTGGCCTTGAGGTGTTGCTGGAAATTCACGATGAAAAGGAATGGAATGTGAATACCGAATGTGGCGCGGATGTGGTGGGCGTTAACAACCGGAATCTACAGACGTTTGAAGTGTCCCTTGACACGTCAAAGCACCTTGCCGGGGCGTTGCCCGCTGATGTGTTGAAAGTTTCAGAGAGTGGAATCCGGTCCACTGCCGACATCCTTCACTTGCGTGAATTCGGATTCGAGGGTTTTTTGATTGGCGAGCAATTCATGAAGCATAGCCGGCCGGAGGTGAAGGCGAAAGAATTCATCGATGACTTGAAGCGCGCGGAATCGAACATCAGAACGGCGGATCCGATATGAAAAGGAAGCTCAGGATCAAGGTATGTGGCCTGCGGGAAACCGGGAATTCGAAAGCAGTGGCCGCCCTGGGTGTGGATTACCTTGGTTTTATTTTCTACGCAGGCTCTCCGCGATTCGTGGGCGATCGCTTTGCCATGCCGCAGGTCGGCCCGGGCGCCAGGGTGGGTGTGTTTGTCAACGAGTCTCCTGACCGCATTCAGCGGTTGGCGGAACGACACGACCTTGACGTGATACAGTTGCATGGCGACGAATCGGTGGAGGATTGCAGGGCCATCAGGGAGGCAGGCCTGAAAGTAATCAAAGCCATTTCCGTAGGTCACGATATGGACTTCTCGGTTACGGTGCCCTTTGGCGATGTGGTCGATTATTTTCTGTTCGACACGAAGGGGACGTACCGGGGCGGAAACGCGCGACCGTTCGACTGGCGCGTGCTGGACAGATACAACGACGAAAAACCTTTTTTTCTGAGTGGCGGAATACGTGCGGACAACGTTGCGGGTGTGCGGGCGCTCCTGGATAAGAATATTCATGCCATCGATATCAACAGTGGCGTGGAGTTAGCCCCCGGTATGAAGGACGTTGAGAAAATTAGAAGCGTGCAAGAACTATTAGACCTTAATCTATGAAATACGGCGTTGACGATCACGGATATTACGGTACGTTCGGCGGGGCGTACATACCCGAGATGTTGTATCCGAATGTGGAGGAACTGCGGGAGAACTACCTCCGCATTATCGGGGAACCGTCGTTTCAGGACGACTTTCACCATCTGTTGACGACCTATGTGGGCCGGCCGACCCCGCTCTACTATGCGTCGCGTCTGTCGGAAGCCCATCGCGCACAGATTTACCTCAAGCGCGAGGACCTCTGCCATACGGGAGCGCACAAAGTCAACAACACCATTGGGCAAATCCTTCTGGCGAAACGGCTGAACAAGAAGAAGATCATTGCGGAGACCGGCGCAGGCCAGCATGGGGTGGCAACCGCTACCGTGTGCGCGCTGATGGGAATGGAATGCACCGTGTACATGGGCAAGGTTGATATGGAACGCCAGCGGCCGAACGTAGAGCGGATGCGTATTCTCGGCGCCCGTGTTGTTCCCGCGGAGAGCGGGAACCAAACCCTGAAAGATGCAACGAACGAGGCCATGCGGCACTGGATCAACAATCCAGCAGATACCCATTACATCATTGGCTCCGTAGTGGGACCTCACCCGTACCCGGACATGGTGACGCAGTTTCAGTCCGTCATCAGCGCGGAGATCCGCACACAGTTGATGGAGGCAAATGGCAACCCGTTTCCGGATTATGTCTTCGCGTGCGTGGGTGGGGGCAGCAATGCCGCTGGCGCGTTCTATCACTTTCTCGATGACGAACACGTCAACCTCGTGGGCGTCGAGGCCGCGGGCAAGGGCATTTCTTCCGGCGAGTCCGCGGCCACCACCGCTCTGGGCACGCCGGGCGTCCTGCATGGCAGTAAGACCTTGCTCATGCAGACCGACGACGGGCAGGTCGTTGAACCGTATTCGATCTCCGCCGGACTGGATTATCCCGGGATCGGTCCCATGCACGCGCATCTCTTCGACAGCGGCAGAGTCACGTTTGTAAACGCTACGGACGATGAAGCCATGGAAGCCGGAATTCAGTTGAGCAGGCTCGAAGGAATTATTCCCGCGATTGAATCGGCGCACGCTATTTCCGCCCTTCGGCAATTTGAGTTCGATCCCGATGATGTAGTCATTGTAAACCTCTCCGGCCGTGGCGACAAGGATCTTGAAGCTTACATCCGGTGGGGGAAGTATTGAAACAGAAACAGACCAACCATCAGCTCGACGTGAAAATGAAGAACAGGATTACGGAATTATTCGCGGCTAAAAAGAAGGATATCCTCGCAGTATACTATACAGCGGGTTTCCCCGGCATTGACGACACGGTGCCCATTGCGCTGGCGTTGGAAAGAGGAGGTGCCGATCTCATCGAGATTGGGATCCCATTCTCTGATCCGGTCGCCGATGGCCCGACGATACAGCAAAGCAACAAGATCGCTCTTGACAACGGCATGAACGTGCGCCAGTTGCTCGGTCAGGTGGAACAAATCAGAACGCAATGCCGACTCCCCGTGGTGCTCATGGGTTACCTGAACCCCATCATGCAATATGGGATGGAATCCTTTGTCAGGGATGCCACGGCCGCCGGCGTCGACGGTGTCATTATTCCTGATCTTCCGATACCCGAATTTGAGACGATATATCGCAAGATGTTCGCCGGTGCCAACCTGAAGAATATGTTTTTGGTTGCGCCCACCACCAGCGAAGAACGGATACGGCGTATTGATTCGATCACCGACGGTTTCATCTATGCAGTCTCCGCATCGAGCACCACCGGAGGGAGAGGGAATTTCACCTCCGATCAAACTGCATATTTTCGCCGCCTTGAAGGGATGGGATTGTCGAATCCGTTCCTGATCGGCTTCGGGATCGGTGATCGCGAGACGTTTCGTGCGGCGTGCGCCGCCGGCGCGGGCGCGATCGTGGGCAGCGCCTTTATCCGTCACCTACAACGTGAAGGACCGGACGCGCCGGGAATTGAACGATTTGTTAAAATACTTAAGGGGAACGACGATGATCATACAACTTAAGGAAGGAATTTCACCATCAGACAGGGCTGATATCGTTTCAGCCGTGGAGGCACTCGGTTATCGTACGACGGAGGTATCCACGCAGACGGCTCGCTACCTAGTGGGCGTGGGCAAGCGTGAAATCGATATTCGGCAGATCGGCCACCTGCCGGGCATACAGGATATTCACCGCGTGTCGGACGATTACAAATTGGTGTCACGAAAATGGAAGGTTGGAAGGACCCGATTATCCCTGGGGGAAGACCTCACCATTGGCAACGGTTCTTTATCCCTGATGGCGGGTCCTTGCTCAATCGAAAATGAAGGACAGGTGCGCGCAACGATCGACCACCTGGTAGAAAACAACGTCCGAATCATGCGCGGTGGCGTCTTTAAGCCACGAAGTTCGCCATACTCGTTTCGTGGTGTCGGTACGGAAGGCTTAAAGATGTGGCATCGACTGGCGCGCGCCGCGGGAATCAGGATCATCAGCGAAGTCATGGAACTCAGCCAGATCGAGTCTATGTATGACCACGTTGATATCTTCCAGGTGGGTGCGCGCAACACGCAGAATTTTAACTTGCTGAATGAACTTGGCAAAGTAGACAAGCCGGTCCTCATCAAGCGGGGGATATCGGGTACCCTGGAGGAGCTATTGTATTCCGCGGAGTATGTGTTTTCCGCAGGCAACGAGAAACTCCTGCTGTGTGAGCGCGGGATCCGTACCTATGAGCGCGCAAGCCGGAATACCCTGGATGTTAATGCCATTCCGATACTGAAGGAGAAGACGCACCTTCCCGTCATTGCCGATCCTTCGCACGGCATTGGCATACGCGAGTTCGTCGAGCCTGTTGCCCTAGCGTGCGTGATGGCTGGCGCCGATGGAATCATCTACGAAATTCATCAAAAACCGGAAACCGCGGCGTCCGACGGACAACAAACCCTTGACTTTCAGGAATCTGAACGCTTGATTTACCGGACAAGAAAATGCTTTGAGTTGCGAGAATCTTTTTAGCATATGACGGTATACGGTATCAGGAATTGCAACACGGTGAAGTCCGCCATGGCATGGCTTAAGGACAACGACGTCGAGGTGGTGTTTCATGACTATAAAACGCACGGAATCTCCGCGACGGCGCTGCAATCGTGGGTCAGGCAGGTAGGGTGGGAGCCTCTTCTGAACAGACGCGGCACCACCTGGCGCAAGCTTGGGGACAAGGTGCAGTCGGCGATCACAACGGAAAAAGCGGCCCTTGCCCTGATGATGGACAAGACCAGCGTTATCCGGCGCCCGCTCATTGAACACGAAGGAAAAGTCATTGCCCTGGGGTTCAATGAAGAAGAGTACAAGCGTATCTTTTTGTAACGCGTTTTTTAACCGCCCGAGAAGGCCGGTTTTTCCACGGACACCTGTAAGCCCTCGGTGGCGCCATCGGCGACGGACAAAACAGGGGGCGCAGGGCCAAGCTTCCAGTAGAGAACTTTTCGGTATAGCCACGTTATCGAATGTTGTGGAAACCCTCGTTTATAAAGAAGGTATGCGAATGCCTGGGCAAGTCCGGTTTTAAAGATCCCATGTCGGAGGTACTTGCGCGATGAGGCAAGGACCGGATCCTTCATCAGCATGAACCCGGTATAGCGTTGGATGCGGAGGATGAGCTCCTGATTGATCATTACGGCATGGTCTTCTCGAAATCCGCCGGCTTTAGTGAAAAGAGACCTTGTAACAAACAGGCTTTGGTCGCTAAGCCATACCTGCGAATCTTTGCTTGCAATCCAACTCAACAGATTCAGCATCCAGTGTTTTTGGTCGAATCGGAGGGCGAAGGTGCCGCTTGCAAATCCTTTGGAGGCCGCCTTGACAATTTCGCTGAGGAAATTCGCGGGTGGCGTCGAGCGCGCCTGTAGAAAATACAATATTTCACCCGATGCCTGGAATGCGCCATGGTTCATCTGTGCCGCCCTGCCTTTTTTTGGTGAAATGATCACGGTCGCGCCGGTGCGTTCGGCTTCGCGCACGGTGGCGTCGGTGCTTCCGCCATCAACAACGATCACTTCCTTCAGCAGTCTCTTGAACGTTGCGTTCGCATAAACATAGGCAATGGTGTTGCGAATGGATGAGGCATCGTTGTAGGTCGAAATTATCACACTTATCATAACCGGCAGTATCTCTTTCCTTAGCTCACGGATAAGGTCAAACCGTCGGTAAAAAACGTGTGCCGGCGACAATATCGTTTTAATGAGCCGTACAGTCGGTTGGGTTCACGCGTGATCGTGGACGCGATCGTTCACAGGAAGGCTGAAGTAAAACACCGCACCTTTGTCGGGAGTGGATTCGGCCCACGTCCGGCCACCATGGGCGTCGATTATTTTCTTGACGATGGCCAGGCCCGCGCCCGTTCCTTCAAATTCATTTTTTGAGTGGAGCCTGGAGAAAACTTTAAATAGTTTGTCGCTGTATTGCGCATCGAATCCTACGCCGTTGTCGCGCACCCAAAAGTGCTGCTCTGTGTTGTTCCGCCGGTAGCCGATCTCAATCGCCGGAGGGTTGCTGCCTGCTGAGAACTTGATGGCGTTGCTGATGAGGTTTTCCCAAACCTGTTTGAGTAAGCCGGCGTCTCCTTTGGCAGGTTCCATGGTTGCGACCTTCAGTTGTACTCCTGATGCTGGTGGTTGATCGTGGAGGACCTCGTTCACAAGTTCGTTCATGTTGACGTCGTGGCGGGCGACGGGCGTGTTTCCAAGGCGCGCAAGTTTGAGCAGGTCGTTGATCAGCGCGTCCATCCGTCGTGCATTGTGTTCAATCACTCCCGCGGCGCGGCTGATGCGTTGGTTGGTTTGCGCGTCAGTCTCATCCACGAGCATTTCACAGAAGCCGCGTATCGCGCGAAGGGGTGCCTTCAGGTCGTGAGACACAGAGTACGAAAAGTCGTTCAACTCACGGTTAAGCTTTTCCAGCGAATGGTTTGATTTCCTAAGTTCCAGGTTTGCTTCCAGCAGCGCGGCATTTGTCGCTTCAAGTTCAAGATTGGCGGTGTCAAGCTCGCGGCTCAACCGGGTAATCTGTCTTTTATAGGCCCAACCTGCCGCCAGCGCCAGTAAGGTGGTACTCATGATGAGCCCGGTAGTGATAAATATCAGGTTCGTGCGCGCATCGGATTCGATGGTACTTTTCTCCACCTGATAGATTTGTTGCTCAGCTTCAGATACCCGGGCAACCAGCGCAAGGGCGGCATTGAGAAGGGCCCGTCCCTGATCCATCCCATTCATCGCTGAATCATAGGAGCCGCGCCCCACCATATCCACGGCCTCAGCCACATAGGTGATCTTTCTCTCAAAAGCCAGTTCGATACTGTCCAGCAGGACGGCCTGAACCGGTTCGTCCTTATAGATGCTGGCAAGATCGTTAATTAAGCCGGGCACTTTCACCCTGGCTTCTTCCAGGGGACGCAGGCTTTCCCGGTGATGGCTTATGACATATCCGCGATGTGCGCGCTGGATGTCTTTAAGCAGGGATTCAAGTTCATTGAGCCTGACAAGGTTGAAGTGCGATTGCTCAGCGCGGTGGAAGCTATCGATCAGGGTGACCGACCGTCGGTAACTCAACATAAAAACAGCCACGATCACGCATAGCGAGAGGAGGGAGAGAATAATGGAAAGGTTTCTGCGGATCATAGTGTTTCGTTACGATAGCTGCAAAAATCATGGAAAGTCGGAAAAACGTACGCCCGGCCATTGAAGCCACCTGGGGGTCGGGGGTGCAAATAAAGCATACAGACCTGATTGCCAGATCATTAAAATCACTATGACGGAGGATTCTCAGCGAAACTGTGCCGGCAAATCGGGTTTGGGTGGTGAAAATTTATTTATTTCGTACCGACGGTAGAATTGGCTTGTTCCCATAGTTTTAAAATGGCTATTTTTCGAGGATGAACGAGTCTATAGTTCTTTGGGCAGGCTTTAATCTGTTTGTCTTGGCCATGCTGGGCCTTGACCTGGGTGTGTTCCACCGAAAATCCCACCGTGTCTCTGTGCGTGAGGCACTTACCTGGACCGGCGTCTGGATTACCCTGGCGATGGCCTTCAATGTTTTTATTTATTACTACTTCGGCAAGGACAAGGCCATCGAGTATTTTACCGGGTACCTTATCGAGAAATCGTTGAGCGTTGACAACATTTTTGTCATCATCATGATTTTTTCTTACTTCCAGGTCCCGGACGAGTACCAGCACAAGGTTCTCTTTTGGGGAATCCTGGGCGCGTTGGTCATGCGTATTCTTTTCATCCTTTCCGGCATCGAATTGATCCACCGCTTCCACTGGCTTATCTACATTTTCGGTGGGTTCCTCATCATTACCGGTATCCGGATGATCTTCGCCGGCGAGAGCAAGCTCGAGCCCGAAAAGAACCCCATTGTGAACTTTGCGCGAATGGTCTTGCCGTTCACGATCAATTTCGAGGGTGATAAATTCTTCGTCAAGCGCGAGGGCCGGAATTGGGCAACGCCATTGTTCCTGGTGGTGATCCTCATTGAAGCCACGGATCTTATCTTCGCCGTTGACTCGATTCCCGCCATCCTTGCAATTTCGGACGATCCGTTCATCGTTTATACGTCAAATGTGTTTGCTATTCTCGGTTTGAGGTCCCTTTATTTCGCCCTGTCGGGAATTGAAAAGTATTTCCACTTTCTCAAATACGGTCTTGCTGTCATTCTGATGTTCGTGGGTATAAAAATGTGCGTGACGGACATTTATAAAATACCGACGGAAATTTCCCTGATTGTCATCATAGCGACACTGATTGTGGCGATGGTGGCTTCCATTGTGTATCCGAAAAAGAAGGAAGACGAGCCAGCCCACGAATCGACGCCCGACGGGAAGAACGCCTAAGGCCAATCGGGCAGCGGAGGGCGTTTAAAATGCAGTTTTCTCCTGATCGAGGTAATTGCATTCCCACCCGGGCCATTTTTTGCCGCATTCCGGTCGGCGCCATGGATGCCGCAATAGCCGCTATGCCTGCGTTGCGCAACAGCGATCCGTGGCATTAGTTTTTATCCAGGGGATGATAACCACATCATTCCGTATGTAGCAACTCTACCAGAGTAGTCCATTTTCGTCATCATTTTAAATTCGTTAAGATGAAATTTATGTTAAGCCCGATGCTGGCCATGCTGGCTATTGCCGGTTATTGTCAATCGACCTCTGGAAGTTTTGCGTCCCTTTCGTCTCCTTCGGACCGCCTGTCCATGGTAAAAAACAGCATTGTCGTTCCCCTCTGGCATGAAAAGACCTTTTGGCCGGTGTATGAACGTTATGTCCTTGAGGGCCGCGAATTGTCGGCCACTACCTATCGGGCGTTGCACGGTCTCGCCTTTGCGAACGGGTGGGATGACGCGGTGGCCGCATCGGAAACCAGCCACAATTATCTTGCACAGCGCGCGGACGAACTTTCGCTGAAGAGAAAATACTACCGGGAGATCGGCGATGATTTCAACGGGGTCCTTGCCCTTCAGTTTCTTCAGACTGAAACGGTCATGGACATGATGGAAAGCTTTGCGATCTACGAACAAAGTCCGTGGAAGAACTTCCGGTTTCAGACGGATGCCATCCCTGATGAAAAAATCCGCGAGGCAAAGAATAACATGCTTCGGGCCGCGCTCGGCATCTCGGGCGACGACGCGCGCCGATTCCTCGAAATCTACGAGCGCTATGAAGACGAATGCGATGTGCTCCTGGATGGCTACGAGATCTATTCGCTTTACGCCGGCGAGCCGTCGGACTACACGCCGGCCCTGGCCAGACGTCTGGGCGATAATCTGTTGGTTGTCAGCGAGCGCGAGTTGAAACTGAAGGAAAAATACTTCAATGAAGTCCAAACTCAGTTAGGGGCTATCCTTGCGACAGGCTTCCTTGCGTGGGAGGATTATTATTCGATCATCCGCAAGATGCACGCGTGGGCCGACGTGCCCTGACGCATGACCGCGCCATGTTTTGCTTGTTTATTTGAT
Source organism: uncultured Roseivirgaceae bacterium (assembly GCA_964551035.1). Lineage (GTDB taxonomy): Bacteria > Bacteroidota > Bacteroidia > Cytophagales > Cyclobacteriaceae > Chryseosolibacter. The sequence continues at coordinate 16,068 of CAZKBK010000040.1, forward strand.
TTTCTTTAACGCCTGGCTAGGGGTAGGGTTGATCTTGGTTGTCATAGACGAAACCAAATCAATCCTTCATGAGAATTTCATTAGCCGTCGGCGTTGCAACTTTGCTGGTCCTGTCATCCATGCCTTCGCCGGCCCAACAAATCACCCAAACCGTTCGGGGTACCATCATCGACCAGGACAGCCATACGCCCCTGATAGGCGCCACGGTGGTTGTTAAGGATTCAAATCCGGTTATCGGCGCCGTGAGCGACATCGATGGGAATTTCAGGATCACCCGGGTTCCTGTCGGCCGGGTAACCCTACGCATCACGTATATGGGGTATGAGGAGGCTACGGTCCCGAACCTGCTCGTTACTGCGGCGAAAGAGGAGGTGCTCGTTGTTCCGCTGACGGAGTCCGTCAATACCCTTGAGGCCATCACGGTGGTAGCGGAAGACCGTCACGGCGAGGCGCTGAACGAGATGGCCATCGCCAGTGCGCGCACCTTTTCCGTGGAGGAGACCCGGCGCTACGCGGGATCCTTCGACGATCCTGCGCGACTCGTCTCGGGATTCGCAGGGGTTGTAGGCAACGCAGATGGCAACAACGACATTGTCGTTCGCGGAAATTCCCCCAGGGGTATCCTCTGGAGGCTGGAGGGTATCGCCATCCCTAATCCGAATCATTTCGCGGGAGAAGGGTCCACCGGAGGACCGATCAACGCCCTCAGCAGCAAGATGCTCAGCAACTCGGATTTCTTCACCGGCGCCTTCTCCCCGGAGTACGGCGATGTGACTTCGGGCGTGTTCGACATGAAGCTCCGGCGAGGCAACAACGAACGGCGGGAACACTCCGCATCGGTCAGTTCCCTCGGTATCGATGTTACTTCTGAGGGCCCGTTCAGCAAACGGAGTCGTGCGTCCTACGTTGTGAACTACCGCTATTCCGCCCTGGACCTCCTGGACAGGACCGGACTTGTAGACTTCGGGGGGATTCCGCGTTATCAGGATCTATCGTTCAAAATACAAGTGCCGCTGAATAAAAGGCACCTCTTTTCCTGGTTCGGCCTGGGTGGGACCAGCGGAATCGATACAGAAGACACGGATGAAGAGGATGAAAATGTTATCGTTGGAAAATTTGGCGGGCGTTTTAAGTTGGGGGTGTTGGGCATGAACCATATCTACCAGATCAATGACGACATGTTCGTTCGGACCTCGATCGCCGCCACCTCAACGGGAAACACGTTCAACTATGCGATCCCCGACGACAATGACCAATTCTATGCGATTGAAGTCGGCGATATCACGAAGACCAACCTGATCGCGACGACGGCCTACAACTATAAGATCAATGCGAAGCATAAGATTGAATCTGGCGTTATTCTCACCCGCACATCTTTCGGGATGAGCGCGGACGAATGGGATTTCGAGCGCGACGAACTGATCAATGAATTGTCTGACGATGGGGATGCGGGGGTTGTGCAGGCGTTCGCGAGCTGGAAGTATCGCGTACGTGAGGACCTTACGCTGGTCAACGGCGTGCATTACCTGCACTTTGCCCTCAACAACAACGTTTCCATCGAACCTAGGAGTGCCCTGAAGTGGGAACTGTCGGACAAACACGCGGTCACAGCCGGCGTGGGCGTCCACAGCAAACTCGAAGGATTGTCGACCTATCTTGGCAAGCAGGTTGATGAAGCCGGTGCTTACCTTCAGCCGAACAAGGACATTGCGATGGGTAAGGCGTTGCACGTGGTGTTGGGCTATGATCGGGCGATTGCCTCGCATACGCAGGTGAAGGTGGAAACCTACTATCAGCACCATTACGACGTTCCCGTAGAAAACCTTCCGAACTCCACATATTCGGTGCTTAATCAGTTGGCCGGATACACGACGCGCACCCTGGTGAACGAGGGTACCGGGCGCAACTACGGCGTTGAAGTTACGGCAGAGCGATACCTTCATCGCGGGCTGTACTACATGGGTACGCTGTCTCTCTTCAGGTCGCTCTATACCGCCAAGGATGCGATTGAACGCCCGTCCCAGTTCGACAACCGCTACGTTGCGAACTTCATCGGCGGGAAAGAGTTTTCGGTGGGTAAACCGGCAAAGAATAAGGTACTGTTTCTGAATACGCGGATCGCGCTGATCGGTGGTATGCGCTACTCACCGATAGACCTGCACGCGTCCATTGAGGCCGGCACGGCCGTCATCGATGAAACGCACCCGTTTTCGGCAAAAGGAGACGATATTTTCCGCGCCGATTTCTCCATCGGGATTCGCCGGAATCGACCCAAGGTGACCACTGAGTTAAAGCTCGACGTCCAGAACATTTTCAACAACCGGGCGGTGGTCGGTGAGGGATACATTCATGCTACCGAGTCGATCTATAAATATACCCAGTTGGGCCTGCTGCCCAACATATCCTACAAGATCAGCTTCTAACCTCCCGGAGAGCAGGGCCACCTTGCGCTGCTCTCCGCTCTCCGCTCTCTGCTCTCCGCTCTCTGCTCTCCGCTCTCTGCTCTCCGCTCTTTGCGCTGCTGCTAAATTCCATGGGCATCACAATAAACTCGCCCGCCCGTAGTTATATTACCAAAAAAAACCTACAACCTGTCCTTGAACCCCTTCAACCTGAGAAACACGATTCTCGGCGCATCTCTGGCGGTGAGCACATCGATATCGGTTTTTTCTCAAAACATCAGCGGCCTGGTCCTCGACCACAACAATGACCCCATTCCCTATGCAAACGTTTTTGTCCGGGAACTGGGCATTGGCGCCGCTGCGGACGGCAACGGAAAATACTTTCTTACCATCGACCCCGGCGTGTACAACCTCGTTGTTTCTTCCATTGGATTTAAGAGTACGACGCTGCGGGTGGTTGTCCGCGACAAAGCCATTGTCCGGAATTTTTACCTCGATGCTTCGTCGGTGGAACTGGAGGAAGTGGTGGTGCGCGTGAGGCGCCGCGATCCGGCATACGAGATCATCCAGTACGCCAGTCGAAACCGCGAACGGTATCTCTCCCAGATTCAAAGCTATCGCACGAAGGTATATGTGCGCGCTGCGGAAGAAATGGATTTCACCGAACGAAAGAAGGCGCGCGAGGCACGCCGGGAAGACGACGATGCACGGGATGGTCCTCCCGTTGATCCGGCGGAGGCGGAACGAAGGGAGGAAGAGGCCCGCCTTCAGCGGATGAACCTCATGGAAATGAACCTCGTATTGAACTATGCGTATCCCGACCGTTACAAGGAAGAACGTACCGCGTTCAAGAGCTATGGCAACCGGTCAGGGTTGTTCATTCCCCTTTTCAGCGATGCGGATTTCAATTTCTATCGCAACCTCGTCGACCTGAAGGGCATTTCCGAAGTTCCGGCCATTTCGCCAATTAGCCGGACTTCAATTCTTTCCTATCGTTTTCGGCTGGAAGAAATCTTGAAAGAACCGAGTGGCGTGGTGTATAAGATCCGATTTACTCCGCGGAAGTCCGGGGACGCCACCGGGAAGGGGCACATCTTTATCAACGACAGCACCTGGAACATCAATCGCATCGAATTTTCCCTTCATAAGGGAGGTCTTCGCTTTTACGACGACTTTACGATACGCCAAACCTACGAACAGGTTGACGACTCCCTATGGATTCCTGCCCGTCAGGAGTTCACGTACCAGACTAAATCCGGGTCGAAGATCTTTAAGGGCAATACGGTGCTGGTCTACTCAGCCTTCGAGAAGAACTACGTGTTTCCTCCCAGGTTTTTTCGAGGCGAAGTGGCGGTCACCACCAAGGAAGCGTATGAGCGCGATTCGGCATACTGGAATGCTTCGCGGCTCCAACCCCTGACGCCCGACCAGCAAAAGGTGGTTCACTTTCGCGACAGCATCGAGGCGGCGCACAAGGACAAGGCCTATCTTGATTCGCTTGAAGCCCGTTACAACCGGATCACGCTCGGCGAGATCCTCTATAGCGATGTCGGCTTCCGGAAGGATTCCACGAGGCGTTGGATAAATGTATCCTCGTTGCTAAGCACCGTCGGTTTTGAGATCGTAGGCGGTTGGCGTCTGGGCCCCCGGGTGTCGTATTGGCGCTATTTTGAGAACGGCCGTATCCTGGGGACCTCCATTCACACGAACCTGGGGTTGAAGAACCTGGACCTTCAGGGAAGCTATAGCGGATGGGTCAGGTATGATCCCCATCATCTCGGCGATGCTTCGGTTCGTTTTGGAAGGTCTTTTTATTCTATCAACCCGTTTGACGCCTACCTAAACCAACTTCGTATTTCAAACTACATCGTCCACGACCACCTGAACCTGGCCCATCGCCGGGAGTTCTTCAATGGATTTTACCTCCAAACGGATGTCAATTTCAGCGACCGGCAGCCCGTTACCGGCTATGATGCGGATACGATCATCGACGAGTTCTATGAGCAGGGTGAAGCGTTGAAATTTGAAGGATACCAGGCGATGACCACCTACCTGAGGGTCTCCTATACGCCGTCTCAACGTTACATGACGGAACCCACACGAAAGATTATCCTGGGAAGCAAATACCCGACATTTACACTGTCGCACGCAAAAGGATGGAATGGCATATTCAGCAGCGATATCAACTTTGATTACCTGGAGGGTCAGATCGGACAGAAACTCATCCTGGGTACGCTGGGCAATGCCCGGTATACGATCAAAGGAGGAAAGTTTTTCAATACGCGCGAACTTCCGTTCATCGACCTGAAGCGCTTCAGGCAGTCCGATCCGTATCTTTGGTCAGACCCGATGCAATCTTTTCAACTCCTTGATACGGCGCTTTCGACGACAAAATTTTTCATTGAGGCACATTACCTTCACCATTTCAACGGCGCGATGATCAATAACATTCCGCTGATCAAGAAGTTGCGGCTACGCACCGTTGCAGGGGCGGGATTCATGTGGGTGAAAGAAAACAACTATCGCCACGAAGAGCTATTTGGTGGCATCGAACGGGTCTTCAAGATCGGCGCAAGGCGCCGGTTGAAGATCGGCCTTTATGGCGTGCTGGCGCAATCGAACGTTTCTTTGCCCCGGGCCGACTGGAAAATATCCTTTGACATCATTGACACCTGGAAACGGGATTGGAGTTACTGACCATCTTCCGTCTTTTTTTGTGAAGTTCCCTATCTTTGAGGTATACGCCCTATGCAACTTCGGATCGCCACCCGAAAGGACCTCCCTCACATCATCGCACTCCTTGCGGACGACGCGCTTGGCAAAAGTCGTGAGCGCTTTGAGGAGCCGCTGCCTGCTTCTTACATCAGCGCATTTGCCTTGATCGATGCCGATCCCAATCAGGAATTGCTCGTACTTGAGGATGGTGAAGGAACGATCATTGGCACCTTGCAAATGACCTTCACACCGTCCCTTTCGTTTCAGGGCAGCCTCCGGGCCACCATTGAATCGGTGAGAATCCATTCGGCGTACCGCGGCTGCGGATTTGGCCGCCAGATGATTCGGGGGGTGATTGAACGCGCCCGGGCCCGCGGCGCACGCATCATGCAACTCGCTTCTAACAAACAGCGCCCCGACGCCATTCGGTTTTACGAAAGCCTGGGATTTAAGGCCACGCATGAGGGTATGAAAGCCGCCTTGTCCTAGCGAAAACCGCCTTTCATATCGATTGCGCGCGCATCTTTTCAGGACGAAGACTCCGTCCCGGCTGAACGAGCCATGCGCCCGGCTTCCTGTAACGCCGTACCCTGCCCACGCATCTAATTTTGTAAATTATACCAAAAAAACTGTGGCGCCAGGCAACCCATCGGTGGAATGGCGTGTATGGTCAATAAAAGCACTGCTTTTGGAACACTCGGATGATCGCATACTCAAGATCCTGATCGGGTGCAGAAAACTGCACCGGCGCAGCCAGAAATTGCTGTACGAGGAGTTCTATGGCTATGCGATGAGCATTTGCCTGCGCTACGCTGACAGTCGCGATGAGGCCGCGGCGATTCTAAACGATGGCTTTATGAAAATATTCACCCACATCCGGCAATTTGATCTCAGCAAGCCGCTCAAGCCATGGCTTCGAAAGGTCATGATCAATACGGCCATCAACGACTATCGACGGAAACAACGCGCCATCCAGGCGGAGGCCATGGAAAAGGCTAACCAGCAGTCCGACAACGAAAATGTAATCTCGGGAATCTCCTATCAGGAGATCATCGCTATGCTCCAAAAGCTTCCTCCGGCTTATAGAACGGTTTTCAACCTGTATGCAATTGAGGGCTATAAACACGAGGAGATTGCAAAAATGCTCCAGATATCAGTAGGGACTTCGAAGTCCAATTTGTTTAAGGCGAAAGAGTGCCTTAAAAAGATTTTGAACGAGTTTTTTGAAACCGACTATGTCGAAAAACAACGAGGATAGCATAGAGCGCTTTTTCCAAAAGGCGGCAAACCAGTCCGATGCTTCCCACCTGAACGAAGACTGGCAGAAGATGGAATCCATGCTCGATGAGCGAATGGGTGCGGAGGCGATCATTAAAAAAAGGATGGTCCGGCAGGGAATCACGGTGGCGGCGATTACCGCGGTGATCGTGGCGGCAATATCCTACATGACCTTTAGGACGGGTAGCCTTCAGGTAGGTGAAGGAAACCGTTCAGATCAGGAGCAGGCGGCAGTGGGCGACATTGCAGCAGACGATCACAAAACAAGCGGGAATGTGTCTGCCGACCTGTCTTCTGATCCTTCGCCGTTTGATGCCGGCAACGATTCACAAGCGAAACGGATTGCGGAGGTTCCCGCCACGACCCGCGTATTGTCGCAACAACGCTTGTCCCCTGGTGCCCTGCATGCTGTGGTCGACGCTTCTGAAACCGTAAGATCCCCGGATGTTCATGACGTCACGCGCGAGCGGATTGCGTATCCGGTAGATCCAGTAGACAATGAAGTAGACAGCGGGGACGCAAACCGGGAACAGGACGAACAGAAATCCGTATCCGGACCGGACGAACCCGCTGAAGATCAAAGCCAGATAGTCCGCACCGCACTCCAGGGCGATGAGGAGCATACGGAAGATGTGCCGGCATCCCGACAGGAGTCCTCTGCCGCCAGATGGCAGGTATCTGTCGTGGCGGCGCCGGATTTTAGCGCCACGGCCCTGAGCCGCTATTCCGCTCCGGGCAAGGCGTTTGGGGTCACGCTTGGCTATCGGATGGGGAAGAAGCTGAGCATGACCCTGGGGATTGTGAAGAGCGCGAAGCGCTATCGCGGCGTCGGAGATGAATATCACCCGCCCAAGGGTTACTGGAACAGAAGGACGAACGGTGTGGTCCCCGACTTTATCGACGGCCGCTGCAATGTCCTTGAGATCCCTTTCAGTGTTCAGTATGATCTCCACCAGGGATTGAAATCCCGCATCTACGTGTCAGCGGGGCTATCGAGCTATGTCATGCTGGATGAGTTTTACGACTACGAGTTCTCGTCTCCCAATCCTGGCGCGGACGAAAACTGGTACACCGACGAAAATACGCGATATGCCCTTGCCGCCGGTAACCTTGCGGTAGGGTATGAGCGACAGCTTTCAGGTAGGATGGGCGTCGGCTTTGAGCCATATGTGAAAATGCCCTTTGCGGGGATCGGCTGGTCGGATGTCAAACTGTTCAGTGCCGGAGCTTACGTCAGTCTGCGCTATACGATTGGCAGACGTGCAATCCAACAACAACCGCTAAACGAACCGCGATGATGAAAACAATGTTGAAAACGCGCAACACGCTGAGAGAACCCAGCGCCACACAAAAAAAGTTTTATGAGGACCAGTATGCCATGGTTTCGTTTGTGGATTCTATTCCATGCATCAAAGTAAAACTCTCCGGCGTACCGCATAGCAGCGAACACTATCAGTATGTTCACTCGAAGCTCGTTGAAGTAATCGAGTCGGAGCGGGATAACTACTGTCGCCTCCACCTTTTGACGGATGGCACCAAAGCGGGCGTAGTGCTGGATGAGGACATGGACTATTATCGCATGAGCGTGATCCCTGCCATAGAAAAAGCGGGAATACGGTATCACGCGATTGTACTTCCTGAAAGTTTACTGGCGCGAATGACGATCAACCAAAATCCGATGTCGACGAAAAGGCTCACGGTCGAATATTTCAATACCGTGAGCGGCGCGTGCAAATGGTTGAGGAACAGGTGAGGCAAAATCCATCGAAATTTCTGATCTTCTGACCTCTCATCACCGGGCCGGTCGCTGCAGCTTCCCGGTTTTTCCGCAACCTCAGAAGCCGGAACGAAAATTTACCAACTGTGGCGGAGGCCATTGAAATCCCTGGCCCGAGAACGGAATGATGAGAGTAGTTGGCTTGTGGGTGCACTTGATAATTATAAGTGCGTGCGTTCCCGTATTTGCCCAGGTAGACAGTAGTTACATTTACAACCCCTCAACGCCCTATGGTACCCTCGACCTGAGGATTGCCAGATCGCCATCACGGTACTTTTACCTTCAGGAAAACGTCACGTTCAGCTTTCGTGAGAGCGCCCCAGGCGTGAAAACGAAAACTTATCGCGACATGACGAATTGGGATTCGTCTCCTTATCGTGAAGGAAACCTGCGCGAACGGAATGGCAATCAGGACCATTTTGTAATGAACTACAGGTTCCTCATGCCCAACAATTACGATGCAGACTACGAACCCGGGTATCCCATCATCATTATGCTCCACGGCTATGGTGAACGCGGGAACTGTTGGTTCAACAACTGCTACTGGAGTACCCCCTCATGGAATCCGCGAACCAACAGCCCGCCGGCACCGACAACGGAGAATTCCATGCTGCTGAACAATGATCACAACCTCCTGCACGGGGGGCTGAAACACCTACAGGCGGTAGACCGCGCAGGAAACCGTAAACCGGACGATCCAAACCTTGATCCCAAGGCGTTTCCCGGATTCGTACTTTTTCCTCAAAGCCTCAACGGCTGGCACCAATCCGGCCGGGTGGAAGAGGCGATAAGACTCCTGAGACTGATCATAAAAAAATACAACGTCGATGAAAACCGGGTCTACATTCACGCCCTTTCCAATGGTGGGGGAGGATTGTATCAGGCCGTGAAACGCGCTCCGTGGCTGTTCGCGGCTGCCCTGCCGATGTCGGCAGTCACGCACTCCGGTGCGATCAATTCCGGCGTCGTGGACGAGGTGGCCAAGATACCGCTCTGGGTGTTTCAGGGTGGCAAGGATATGAATCCCACGCCGGCGACCACTTACAACACCATTAAGGCTTTGCGCGAGGCGGGTGCCGTGGTTCGCTACTCCCTTTATTCACATCTCGGCCACGGAACATGGAATACCGCCTACAATGAGCCCGATTTCTTCAGTTGGATACTTGACAAGCGGAAGACCAATCCACATGTGACCTATGGCAACCCCGTGATTTGCAACACGAACGATGTCGGTGTCACCATCTCTTTCACGAAGGGATTTTTTGCCTATCAGTGGGAGAAGGATGGAGAGATCCTGACGGAAGAAACGTCGAATGAGATCGTTGTGAACACGCCCGGAATGGTGCGCGGCCGGTTCAGCCGCAAGCCCAACCCGGGGCCTGGCGATTGGGAGCCGTGGTCTGATCCCATCGAAGTTACGGAGATTTCGCCGGAGAAGCCCCTGATCGAACCCCTTACGAGCACGCACCTGCGCGGGCCCGGCCTCCCGTCCAATCACGACAACAACACGATTCGCCTTCGCGCGGCCGAAAAGGCCGACCTGTACCGCTGGTACCGGAACGGCAACAGGCTGAGCTTTCCACACAGCCACATCGACGACACGCTGCGGGTTGCTTCCGTTACCGCCCATAATACCACCGGCAACGGGACGTACGCCCTCGAAGCTGTGTATGCGTATTGCCCAAGTCCGCCTTCAGACCCCATTCACGTTTTCTTCGACAACTCTGCGCCCACGAACATGACCTTCGACGCCGCCTCCGCAAACCTGAAGGGAACGGTGATCGACAACGGCGTATACCTCACGTGGAAGGACGTAGTCAGCAATGAGGTGGGCTATGAGATCTGGCGGCGTAAGTCCGGAACGCAGTACTTTCAATTCGCGGGAAGAAGCGCGAAAAATGCCATCTCCTTCTTTGACGACGGACTTCAACCCGCGACAACCTACGAATACAAACTTCGTGCGGTGAGCAACACGGGCGTTTCAAACTATATCCCTTCGGATGATCTCGACGACAACTTTGAAATTACAACCGGAGGGGACAATATCGCGCCGTCGGCGCCTCAGGACTTGAGAATGGTATTCAATACCATCAATAGTTTTTCACTCGCGTGGAAGCCGGCAGTCGACAACACGCCGATCAAAGAGTACATTATCAACTATGGGGCAGGCACAAAGTCGACCGGATCTGATGCAACGACCTTCACCGTGGCCGGCCTGCCGCCGAGCCGCGAATTTCCCGTAACGGTCAGGGCGGTGGACTTCGCGGGAAACATGTCGCCGGCTTCGAATCAGATCATCGCTTCCACGTATGTCATCGGTCTGAATTATAAGCACAGCACAGGAGGGTGGGAAGATCTCGACCAACCTTCGATGGTGGCCACCTGGGCGGATCCTGAATTCACGGGAAACGTTCCCAATATCACGCTCAACCCCCGTACGCAGGAAGACTTTTTTAACTTTCAGTTCACAGGATTCCTCGATGTCCCGATGACAGGATACTATCAATTCAGGCTCTCGTCAGATGATGGCAGTCGCCTGATCCTGGATGGCGACGTCCTGGTTGATAATGACGGACAGCATGGGAACAAGGCTGTAACGAGCGACTCGGTATTCCTTTCCGCCGGGCCACATGAGATCGAGATCCAATATTTCGACTATTCCGGTGGGCATATTCTCACGCTTACCTTCAAACGTCCCGATGACGTGAGCAATGGTTTTGTCAATATTCCCGACTCCTTATTTAGAAGCGCGGCGTATGATCCTGGCGGCACACCGCCAAAACCTACCGGCCTCTCCGCGTCAGCGGCGGGGATGAACCGCATCAACCTCACCTGGTCCGGGCCGCCCGACACCGACGTGGAGATCTATCGCTCAACGACATCCAACGGCACGTATTCCATCATTGGCAGAAGCCACACGGGGGCACTCGCCGACACTTTTGCGCTGAGTCCCTCGACGACCTACTATTATCGCGCAAGGTCCGTAAGAAACACGGGAGTTTCAGGACTGTCAGGAGTGGTCTCCGCAACGACGTCCGCCGACAACATTGCGCCGTCCGTGCCCCATGGGCTCGTGATCAATACCGAATCACATACACACGTGTCGATTACGTGGACGGCTTCCACGGACAACGTTAAAGTAACGGGATATGAGATCTACCTGGGTGACGACCTGGCGGGAACTTCATCAATACCCGCGTTCATGCTCTCAGACTTGCTCCCCGGCACGCCGTATTCGGTAACGGTGCGCGCATTTGACGCCAGCGACAATAAGTCTGCCTTTTCGGCACCCTTCGACGTGTCGACAAGCCCTTCGGCGATCTATTACTCCACGGCAAGCGGTAGCCTCACGGATCTCGACACCTGGAAAGCCGGGGCCGATGGCAGCGGGGCGTCGCCCACAAGTTTTTCCGGAAACGGTCAGTTCTTTGTGATTGCCAATCGCGCGGAGGCGAACATCAGCGAAGCCTGGACCGTGGACGGCGAAGCTTCGCGTGTCGTGGTTTCGGATGGGATCACTCTCCGCGTGGATGCGCCGTTCCAGGGCGGAGTTGAATTGAAGGCCCACAGTACCATCAGGCTGAACAACAGTACCGCCCCAGAGTTCATCCGTCTCGATTCGACGTCAACGGTAATTTTCGACGGTACCGAAGAAATACCTGCTTCGACGTACGGCGACGTCGTACTGGTTGGATCATCGATCAAGGCTTTCGACGCAGGCGTTTCCACCGTACGGGGAAACCTCACCGTCGAAGGCGGACTTCCGCTCAAGGGCGCGTCGGGCAACCGGTCGGAATTGCACCTCGCGGGTGACCTTCTGTTCGACGGGATACCGGCCGCCACCGCGTCCGACAATCGCCTTGGACTCGTTTTAACCGAAAACAACCAGATCATCACAAGCGGAGGCGACCTTTACCTCCACCGGATTTCGATAAAGGATAACGCCATGGTTCAACTGAACAACCCGGGCCAACCTGTGGTCCTCCATGCCGGGTCCGGAAAGGGTGGCGGGGTCGAGCTGGGTGATGGCAGCACCCTCGACTTGGGAGTGAATAGTCTTCACGTTGTGAATGAGGGATCGGTCAATACTTCCAACACTACCGGCAAGATTGCAGTTGACGGCGGCGATATTGTTGTAGCCAGTTCGGGGGGTAATGTATCGAACCTCTCTTTCGCTGAATCGCGGAACACCGTCGACAGTTTGATCGTCGATCTTTCGGGCTCCGGCAAAATAGTGATAAGGTCGCCCCTGGACATTTTTGGCGGGCTACATGTCGAGGACGGTGCACTGGACGCGGGCGGATGGGTAACATTGAAGAGCACCGTCAATGCGACTGCCAACATTGCGCGCATGGGTGCCTCGGCGACAATTTCCGGCGCGCTGCGCGTGGAACGATACTTCGACCCCGTGGACATGGGTTGGTACGACCTTTCGAGCCCCGTTTCAGGCGTGAAGGTTGAGGACCTTCAGGACTATTTTCCCGTGACAGGTGATTTTTCCGGCGCTTCATCCTTAGGTGATCCGTCAATGTTCGCGGCATCGGGCAACGAAATGACCCCCTGGCCTCCGCAAGGAGGGTCTAATCAGGCTCCGCTTCAAAAAGGACTAGGTTATCATACACGCATCGGTGGTGACGATCCTTTCACGCTGACACTTGCAGGTATTCCGTTCCAGGGGGACGTCGAGCTTCCGGCAGGCATCGGTTGGACCCTCGTTGGCAATCCGTACGCGTCACCCGTTGCCTGGAGTGAAACGGGGTGGAAAAAGTCCGGAATCAGCAACGTGATCGCTACATGGGAAACGAAAGTCATCAACGGCGAGGTTGTTGGCCGTTTTGTATACCACGACCTGGCCATGCGCGACGTTGTGCTACAGCCCGGGGAAGGCTTCTGGGTGCGGGCCCTGGGCGCAGATCCGGTTCTGAAGGTGACGGAGGATGCAAAAGTGACGACGGCCGACGACGTTGTCCACGAAGGGGTGCGCTTCCTTCAACTCAGACTGAAGCGAGGGAATCATGTCGACGACGCCTACATTGTGCTCAGTGAGGAGGCTACGGAGGGATTTGATCCGGTTTACGAGGCCGTGAAGATCGAAAATGAAGATTCGTTTAATTTCGCCACGATGGTGGAAGCGGAGGTCGCGTTGGCCGTGAACCATTTGCCTGTAGATTTTTGTGATGCCACGATAGCGCTCACCCTCACTGACGTCACGCCCGGCGCATATACACTGGAATTCATCAATGCAGCTTCGCTGACGGCGGTAGGTGACCTTATGCTGACGGATAACTTCACCAATACGTCAAGGTCAGTCTCGGCAGGGCCATACGAATTTTCAGTGACCAGTGATTCTTCATCATGGGGAAGCGATCGGTTTTCACTTTCGCTCACACGTTTCGCGGTGGACCTTACGGGTCCCGCGGTAAATGTGTCGAATGTATGTGAAGGGGATCCGGCGATTGTCCGGATCAAGAATGCTCAGCCAGGGGCTACGTATAGGGTTTTGAATGAGGATGGCGAAGCGGCTTCCGGCGTTGTCAAAGCCGCGGGAGACACGGTCGCGATCACGATCCATCAAAGTGCCATTCATGATGGAGAGAACGTCTTCAACATCGAGGCGGGCTTTGAAGGTTGTTCCTCGTTCGGCCAACTTGAGGAATCTGCAACATTCAGTTATACGCCGATGTTTGAAATAACAGCGCCGGAAAGTGTAACCGTTTGCGCGGGCGAACAGGCGGAGTTGAGCGCTTCGGGTGTGCCCACCGGCGGCACTTACCGGTGGTTTGATAGCGACGGGCAGGTGGTTGGAACCGGGCCCGATCCTACCTTTGTCACCGCCGGCGTCATGCATGAAACAGTCTACTTTGTGTCCGGCGTGCACCCCGAGGGTTGCGAATCAGATCGGGCAACCATTTTTGTTTTTCCGGACAGCCTCGGGATTCCGGAGATCAGCCAGATGGGTGACACATTATTTACACAGGTTGACGCCACCTACCAGTGGCAACGCAATGGCGCTGTTATTCCCGGCGCAACAGCGGCGTATTATATTCCAGATCGTACCGCGGCGTACACGCTGGTCGTGTCGAGAGGCGAATGCGTGCGCCAGTCGTCGTCGTTCTTTTTTGTGCTGGATCCCGATTGTACCATCGACACGGCCACGCCAAAGCCTTCCGCCGGAAGCGTTTGCGGCGAGGGCATACTGGAAATAACCATTACCGATACGCAGGCCGACGTGGAATACTTTGCCATTAACGAAGCGGAACAGCCGTTGAGCCATGTAGTGAAGTCGCCGGGAGGAACCATTGTACTGACGGTGCCCGCCGCGGAACTGGATTCCGGCATGAACAGGATTTTCATTCGCACCGATTATGAGGGGTGCATCCTGAGGGCGCTGGACACCGCGTTGGATGTCCACAATGTAATCCTTGCGGAACCGATCATTAGTTATGTTGATTTCGAATTGCGTACCGACTCAGTGGGCGCCCTTCAATGGAAACACAACGGCGAAATGATCGAGGGCGCGACGGGCCCAACCTATCGGCCTTTTGAGCCCGGAGCCTACACGGTCGTAGTGCAGGTCGACGGATGTTCAAAGGAATCGCAGCCTTTTGACGTGATCGTCACCTCGGTCGAGCCGGGAAGTCGCAGCGAATTGTCGATCGAAGTATTTCCCGTTCCTGCAGGACCCGGGCAACTGATGTTGAATGTCCGGTCTCCCGCCAGAACCCCGGTGTTGATCCGTGTGATTGACATGGGCGGTAAAACGGTGTTTAGAAAGTGGTATGCCGCCGGCGAGTTAGGCGACAACATCCCCCTGATGCCGCCCGGCGCGCCCTTCCATGAGGGACTGTACATCATTCTTGCCAACCAGGGGACGGAAGAAGTGCGACGGCGGTTTGTTATCGAGGACTAGCCGACTGTGGAAATCTCCGGGCAGATTATAACAAATTGGGACCGCGTGCGTTTATAGTCATGCTTACTGTAGGGGCGACAGCAGGTTGGGACGACAGTAACGGACCCAATTTGCTATGCCATCTACCAGAACCCCCTTCCTCGCGCTGCTCGCGATTACCGCGATGGGTCATCCCTTGCTCGCACAAACGGATTCTACGAAATCGTACACCACGTCCCGGTTTTCGGGTGATCCGCCGCAAATCGACGGCCGCCTTGACGATCCGGCGTGGGCTCAGGTCGCCTGGGCCGGCGGTGACTTCCGCCAAATCCAACCCAACAAAGGCAAGCCCGCCTCGGTGCAGACAAGATTCAAGATCCTGTACGACGACAAGAACTTGTACATCGCTTTCAGAAATTACGACCCGGAGCCCGACAAGATCGTGCGGCGCATGTCGCGGCGCGACGGCTTTGACGGAGACTGGGTAGAGGTCAATATCGACAGTTACAACGACAAGCGCACTGCGTTTTCATTCACGTCCTCGGTGTCGGGGGTGAAGGGCGATGAATATATTTCCAACAATGGCGACAACTGGGATGCAAACTGGGATCCGATCTGGTATCTGAAAACCAGCATCGACGCAGAAGGTTGGATTGCCGAGGTGCGCATTCCGCTCAGCCAGTTAAGATTTGCCGACCAAACTGAACTGACCTGGGGAATCCAGGTGCAGCGCAATTTCTTCAGAAATCAGGAACGGTCTGTGTGGCAATACATTCCGCCCGAGGCGCCCGGATGGGTACACTTGTTTGGCGAGCTCAAGGGCATAGAAGGTGTGCGTCCCCAAAAGCAACTCGAGATTCAACCCTACGTGGTGGCAAGCCAGGAGCGTTTTCAGAAGGAGGAACAGGATCCGTTCCGTACGGGCAAACGTTCCGGCGTCGCCTTCGGTTTGGACGCCAAGGTGGGACTCACCAGTGATATTACCCTGGACCTCACGGTAAACCCGGATTTCGGCCAGGTCGAAGCCGATCCCTCGCAGGTTAACCTTACCGCGTTCGAACTCTTTTTCGAAGAGCGCCGGCCGTTTTTCATTGAGGGAAATAACACCTTGAACTTTCCCCTGTCTGTTGCCAGCAGCAGCAGCCTGTTCTATTCACGACGGATCGGCCGACAGCCTCAGGGTTGGCCCGACGCTGATACCCATGGTGAAGACGGTGTGGTTGAGTACGCGGCGTCCGATGCGCGAACGACGATCCTTGGTGCTGCAAAGCTTTCCGGAAAGAACAAGAACGGATTTTCATGGGCGCTGCTCGAGAGCGTGACGGGAAAGGAGTTTGCGAGCATCGACAGCCTCGGGCACCGCCGTCGACAAATCATCGAGCCACTGACCAACTATTTTGTTTCTCGCGCGCAGCAGGATATCAACAAGGGAAATACCATCGTTGGGGCGATGTTCACCGCCGTCAACCGAAAGATCGACGATGATCGGCTACAGTGGCTGCATGACGAAGCGTATTCCGCGGGCATGGACCTGACCCATCACTGGAAGGAACGCGCCTGGTACCTAAGCGCCAGGGCGGCCATGAGTCATGTAAAGGGAAGTGAAGAAGCGATCACCAACACGCAATTGTCTTCGGAACGATACTTTCAACGCCCGGACAACCACCATACCGAGTTTGATCCGAACCGCACCTCGCTCACAGGCACCGGGGGTCAGCTCCTCGTCGGTAAAAAGAGCGGCACGCTCGTGTCAGACCTTGGTATCCTTTGGAGTTCGCCCTCGCTGGAACTCAACGACATCGGTTTCATGCCGCAGACCGACATGATATCCCAGTGGTTCTGGATGCAGTATCGGATTCTCGAGGTCAAAGGTATCATGCGATGGCAGCGCTACAACATCAACCAATGGTCCGACTTCGACTTCGGGGGCAAGACGCTTTCCCGTGGATACAATATCAACGCCCACCTGGAGATGAAGAACTTCTGGCAAACGGGCGGGGGCGTCACGCTCGCCACCCGGCAGATGTCTAACGCCGACCTCCGTGGAGGTCCCGCCTTCCGTTATCCGGGCCATTTGTTTTACTGGGTCTATCTGTCGACGGACCGGCGCAAGAAGCTGTTTGGATACTTTAATATTGAACAGGGTTTTGGCTTTGAAGACCATTTTCAGAATACCGCCCTTTATCTGGATCTCGTTTACCGCCCCGCGGACGCATTAAACCTTGCCGTTTCCCCCAGCCTCACCTTTAATCGAAATGACCTTCAATATGTGGCAACGGCTGCGACGACCAGCGAGGACAACCGCTACGTTATTGGAAGGATCGATCAGACCATCGCCCGCGTAGTTTTTCGGGCCACGTACATGGTGACACCCAATCTTTCCATCGAATATTATGGGCAGCCCTTCGGAACATTTGGAAACTACGATGAGTACAAGGCGGTAACGAGCGCATCGGACCCAGAATATTACCGACGGTACAGTCCCATTTCCCCAATGCCGATGGCCGGCATTGAGGGATTCTATGGCGTCGATGAGAACAGTGATGGTCTAACGGACTACGGCTTCAACAGACCGGACTTCAATTTCTCGCAGTTCCGATCAAATATGGTTATCCGCTGGGAATATATTCCGGGATCGACCTTATTCCTGGTGTGGACCAAAGAACGCAACGGTGGATTTCATGACGACGGGGGCGCGTTATACAAACGCTACGAGTTCGACTTTCCACAAAAAGGGCACAACATTTTCCTCGTGAAATTTACCTACCGGTTTGTGTTATAACGAATCCTCTGCGTGCGTCATCCTTTTCTCAGAGGAAGGGACCTGATCGCCGACCCGGTTACCGAAGGCACCGACTGGAAGATAGACAAAAAATACCGACCCGCGTCCTTTCACACCCCTGGCGGAAATGAAACCACCGTGGTTTTGAACGATCTTTTTGCAGATGGCCAGGCCTATGCCCGAACCTTCGTATTGTTGTTTGTCATGGAGGCGCTGAAACATCAGGAAAATTCGGTCCGAGAATTCCTCTTCAAACCCAATACCATTGTCTTCCACGCTGATCCGGTGAAAGGGGCCTTTCGCGGTGGACACTTTGAGGGTTCCTGTCAACTCCTCTTCGCTGACGACGGTGCTGGTGATGCGGATAACCGGCACCGCGCGGGAGTATTTCAAGGCATTGCCAATCAGGTTTTGAAACAACCGGCGAAATTGTCCCGGCACGCCATGCACCAGGGGCATGCTACCGTAACTGACTTTTGCTTCTTTTTCTTCAATGAGTTGATGGAAGTCCTGTATCACCTCCTGGACGACCTCGTTAAGATCTACCGGCTCGCGTTGGTTTTCGGAATGATAAAAATGCGCATAGCCCATCAGGTCGTTGATCAAATTGCGCATGTGCCCCGCGGATGTCTGAATCTTTCCAAACAGTTGCATGGCCTCGGGATTTTGTCCAACCATGTTCTTGTGTTCGATCATCGAACAAAACGTTTCAATTTTCCGCAACGGTTCCTGGAGGTCGTGACTCGAGCCAAATGCGAAGTGTTCAAGTTCGCGGTTGCTGTGTTGAAGTGCGGTATTTTTCAATTCCAGCTCCTGCTGCGCGGCGATCCGCAACGACAATTCACGCGTGGTCTTTAAATATGCAAGCAGCAAGAGGCTGACGCAAAAACTCGCAATACCGAGAAATACAACGGGTATCACCGATTCCTGCCGGCTCTTGATAGCTTCCCGCTTTTGCAGCATGGCGAGCTGGTCGTCGACGATCAATTTGATCATGTTGTCGATCTCCGCCGTAAGGCCTTTGGTCTCTACAATGGCGCGCTTTCGTTCGTCCCGGCTTTTGATGCGGCTTCTTTTTTCGAGCAGGAGATATCGTTCCTCGATGAGCTTTTCCATCCCAAAGAGCCGAAAGCATTGTTCGGGCTGGTCGCGCAATTGCGCGTACAAGATGGAAATGTTTTCCCGGAGGGCCGCCTCATTGCCGATGAAGCTTTTGTAAAACAACGTGTCTCCCGTGAGCAGGAAATTGTTGAGTTCGTTATCGGCGGAGCGCAACAAGGCATAGGTTTTCTCAAGCTGTACACGTGATGAATTCGTCTCATTCACGAGATTGGAGAGCTCTATAAGGTTGTCGATCTTTCGGTATCCGAGGTAAGTAGTGACAAACAAGGTCACGCTTGACAGAATGATAACGACGCGCGCGACGGTTGCTTGTCTCATGGTGGTTTGACCTTGAAAAGTAAAGATCAATGATTTTTGCCATCGATATGTTTGGCTCGGCGAATATTTTGAAGCAATAGCGGAAGCGGGCTTTGGTAAAAAGTCATGCCAGCGGTGTGGAATATATTCTCCGTCGGCGCTTCAGGGGACGTCTTCCCCTTTGTCGCGTTGCGATGGTAATGCCGAATGGCAAAAGATTTTAATAAACTGGTTCTGTAATCTATCCGGCATGCCCGATCAGGAACACCAAATCCTTTGGCTATTTATTCTTGCGATCCCTATCGCGTGTATTTCGTGGACGGTCACCCATGAAGAAGTTTTCCGGGAAGTTCGCGACAAGTTCGTGGCCAAGAGCATTCGTGGAAAGACGCTTTTCATTCGCAAGTTCTATTATCTGCTTACTTGTGAATACTGCTTCAGCCACTATGTCACCATTTTTTTTCTGATCGTCACCCGCTACACGCTGATGTTTGACGGCTGGAGAGGATATCTTATTGCCGGTTTCGCGTTGGTGTGGATTGCGAATGTCTACATGAGCCTCTATGGGTTTATCAGGATCGACCTCAAAAAAGAAAAGATCATCACCAGGAAAGAAGAAAAGGAGATGCGCAGCGAGTGACAGGGGAGACCGTCGGTCCTTCCTGGATTGACGACCAGGCTGAGGAGATATTTTTGAGGGCCGTGACGAACGTTCCCGTCGGTTAGATTTGCCGGATGAAAAACGAAGCCAGCTCACGCAATAGTTTGCGAGACGCCGGCTTCACTTTGACTTCAGGTTGAACGATACCAGGCCGTCAGGCTGTGGCTGAGATGACGTTGCCCGTATGCACAGGTTCTTCGAACTGCTCGCTTTCTGTGGAACCGTTCAACGCGGTGGTTGAGGTCATGCCGTTGGAGATCGTTTCCTGCACGGCGTCGAAGTATCCCGTGCCAACGAAGGCCTGATGCCGCACGGCATTAAAACCGTTTTCCTGAAGCGAAAACTCCCGCTGCTGCAATTCGGAGTAACCCGCCATCCCACGGTCGCGATAAGCCATCGCAAGCTCAAACATGCTCGTATTCAGGGCGTGGAAACCGGCCAGGGTCACGAACTGAAATTTGTAACCCATTGCCGCGAGTTGTTCGCGGAAATTTAGCATCTCACGTTCGGTGAGCTTCGCCGCCCAATTGAAGGAGGGAGAGCAATTGTACGCAAGCAGCTTGTCGGGATAGACTTCGTGGATGCCGCGGGCGAAGGCCTCTGCTTCGGAAAGGTCGGGGTGCGATGTCTCGCACCAGATGAGATCGGCATACGGCGCGTAGGCGAGGCCTCGGCTGATCGCCTGTCCGATGCCATGATTCACCCTAAAGAAACCCTCGTGGGTCCGCTTTCCGGTGATGAAGGCGTGATCACGCTCGTCTACATCGCTGGTGAGCAGTGATGCGGCGTGCGCGTCGGTGCGGGCGATAATTACCGTGGGTACGTCCAGTACATCGGCCGCCAGACGCGCGGAAACCAGCTTGTCAACCGCCTCGCGCGTGGGCACCAGGACTTTTCCTCCGAGGTGGCCGCATTTCTTTGCCGACGACAACTGGTCTTCAAAGTGCACGCCCGCCGCACCCGCTTCGATCATCATCTTCATCAGTTCAAAGCAGTTGAGCGTGCCGCCGAAACCTGCTTCCGCATCCGCAACGATAGGGGCCATCCAGTCGATGGGCCTGCGGTCACCTTTTTGATGTTGGATCTGGTCGGCTCGCAGCAGGGCATTGTTGATCCGGCGCACCACGGCGGGGACACTGTCGGCGGGATAAAGACTTTGGTCTGGGTAGGTGTGGCCGGCGTGGTTTGCGTCTGCTGCCACCTGCCATCCACTGAGGTAGATCGCCTTAAGTCCGGCCTGCACCTGCTGCACGGCCTGGAGCCCGGTCAGTGCACCCAGGGCGGTGACGCACGCCTCATTTTTCAAAAGCTCCCACAGTCGCGTGGCGCCCATCCGCGCGATGGTGTGTTCAATGCGAACGGACCCTGCCAGGCGTTGCACCTGCGCCGCGGAGTACGGCCTTGTGACCCCTTTCCACCTCGGGTTATTTTTCCAGTTCAGCGTAAGTTGTTTAATTCTCTCTTCCCGGTTCATATATGCTTAAGTTTCGTTTATTGAATATGGAGATAGGCTTTCAGCGTAAGGAAGTCTTCGAAATTCCGGTTCAGCACCAGGCCATCGAGAAGCAGTCGCGACGTCGTGAGCGCGAGCGTGTCTTTGCCCTGTTGATCAAAGGCGAGCCGAAGGTTCTCGAATTCCTCTTCGCAAATCTGTTGATACATCGCCGACGTAATCGTGCGACCATCGTCGAGCTTCGATTTATGTGTGATCCATTGCCAGAGCTGGGCCCTGGAGATCTCGGCGGTGGCCGCGTCTTCCATCAGGTTGTAGAGCGCCGCCGCGCCGACGCCGTTCAGCCAGGATTCAAGGTACAGCAGCGCCACGTTGATGTTGGTCCGGAGTCCGCTCTCGGTGATGACCCTTTCTGTTGATCCAATGTCGAGGAGGTCCGGCGCGGTCACATTCAAATCATCCCGTTGCCTTTCCACCTGGTTGGGTTTTTCGGACAGGTTGTTGTCGAAGATCTGTTTCGCCACCGCCACCAGGCCTGGATGGGCTACCCAGGTGCCGTCATATCCTTGCGTCGCTTCGCGCTCTTTGTCTGAGCGGACTTTCTCGAAGGCTACCCGGTTCGTTTGCTCGTCCCTGGTCGGAATGAACGCCGACATGCCGCCAATCGCATGCGCGCCCCGGCGATGGCAGACCTTAACGAGTTGTTCGGCGTAGGCCTTCATGAACGGAACGTCCATAGTGACGCGTGCCCGATCCGGAAGGACAAAATCCGCATGGGCTTGAAATTTCTTTATCACACTGAAGATATAGTCCCAACGTCCGGCATTAAGTCCCGCCATATGCGTGCGCAGCTCATAAATGATTTCCTCCATCTCGAACGCCGCCGTGATGGTTTCAATCAATACCGTCGCTTTGATTGTGCCGGGGTGAATACCGAGCGTTTCTTCGGTCCAGGAGAACACCTCGTCCCAGAGTCGCGCCTCGAGTTGGTTCTCGAGCTTTGGAAGGTAAAAAAAGGGACCCTGGCCTTGCCCGGCGAGCCGGGTTCCATTGTGAAAACAAAACAACCCGAAGTCGACCAGAGATGCGCTTGCTGGTTTTCCGTCGATAAGGATGTGCGCCTCTTCCAGGTGCCATCCGCGAGGACGAACTTTCAGCACCGCCACCTGTTCATGCAGCCGGTAGCGTTTCCCTTCGGGCGAGGTGAAGCTGATCGTTCCACGCACCGCATCCTTCAGGTTGATTTGACCTTCCACCACGTTTTCCCAGGTCGGGGAGGTGGAGTCTTCGAAGTCGGCCATGAACACGCGTGCGCCGGAATTCAAGGCGTTGATCATCATTTTCCGTTCGACGGGTCCGGTAATCTCTACGCGCCGGTCTTGCAAACATGCCGGCACGGGGTCAATCTGCCAATCGCCCTCGCGGATAGCGGTGGTCTCGGGAAGGAAGTCGGGCATTGTTCCTGCGTTGAGTTCCGATTGCCGCTGTTTGCGGGCGTCGAGCAGCGCGCGTCGCCGGTCGCTGAATCGTTCGTGCAGTTCGGCGATAAACGTCAGCGCTTCCGGCGTGATGATCGTTTCATATCCAGCGTTCAGGGCACCTTTTAGCTGTACGGTTTGGGTGTTTGTCGTCGTTGCCTCCATGCGTGTTTGTTTTGTTATGAGGAACAAACCTCGAAAGACGCAGCCCCAATGTCAAGCGAATTTTCGCTGGACAGATTTTTTCGCTACATTTGAAGAGATGGCGGACGGAAGGTGCCGGCCCTGTCACCTTCGCAGGCATAACCCGCAGCGGCCGTAGTGGAAAAAAAATTTTTTTTCGCTGGCCGGCGAAAGCAGCAGTTTTGGCAATGGATCAGAAAAAAAGGCAACAGGTTCCGGTTAGCGAGTCAGATGTGAGGCTGATCATGGGGTTAAAGTTGAAGCAACTCCGCACGGAGAAGGGCATGTCGCTGTCCGACCTTTCGCACGCAACCGGCATCTCTATCTCCTATCTCAACGAGATTGAAAAAGGCAAAAAATTTCCGAATCCCGACAAGATCAGTGTGCTCGCTTCGGTGCTTGAGGTAAGCTACGACTGGCTGGTGTCGTTAAAGATGAGCAAGAAGTTGGCGCCGGTGGCCGACATCCTGCAGTCGCGCATCATGAAGGAAGTGCTGCACGACGTGTTTGGCATTGATAAATCGCAGTTGATCGACCTGCTTTCCAGGGTTCCCGTAAAACTTAACGCTTTCATCAATACATTGATTGAAATCAGTCGGAACTATGGAATGCGCGTGGAAAATTTCTTTTATTCTGCCTTGCGCTCTTACCAGGAGATGCACGAAAACTATTTCGAAGACCTGGAGCAGGCGGCACTTCGGTTCGCGACGGAAAACAGCATTGACGTGAATGCGCCGGTCCAATGGGAACCGCTTGCGGATTTGCTTCGCGCGAGATACCAGTATCACATCGAGCCCGACGGACTTACCCATCAGCCGGAGTTGAAGGACTTCCGGTCAGTACTCCTTCCCGGCAAACAGCCCCGTCTGTTGCTCAACAAGCACCTTACCCGGCAACAGAAGGCTTTCATTCTTGGACGTGAGCTTGGATTTCAATATCTGAAAATTCAGGAAAGACCCATGACGTCCGCCTTTCTGGAAGTGGATTCTTTCGAGGAGGTGTTGAATAATTTCAAGGCATCCTATTTCTCCTGCGCGCTGGTGATGAACCGGGAGCGCGTTGTGACTTCCATGAAGCAAATTTTTGAGCGGACCACATTTGACAGCACCGCCCTCATGGCGCTGGTGGATGAGTTCAGCGTATCACCGGAGACTTTTACCCACCGGCTGACGAATCTCCTTCCCCGTTATTTCGGAATACAGGAACTCTTCTTCTTGCGCTTCAGCCACGTGAATGGTTCAGACGATTTCGAGTTGACCAAGGAAATGCACCTTGCCGGCTTGCATAATCCGCACGCAAATGTCATCCACGAACACTATTGCCGTCGGTGGATCTCCATCAATATCCTCCGTAACCTTTCCATGCAGATGAAGAAGGGCACCTACTCCGGACCGCTTTGCCTGGCGCAGCGGTCGCGATATTTCGGTAACGAAAAGGAATACCTCATTATCACTTTCGCCCATCCCGCGATGGACGGTGTGCCCCTGCATAACAGTATCTCGATCGGTTTGCTGCTGACACCGCAGTTGAAGAAGCGGGTAGCCTTCTGGAACGATCCGGCAATACCCATTCGCATGGTGGGAGAGACCTGCCAGCGCTGTCCGGCGACGGACTGCGCCGAGCGCGTTGCCGACCCCGTCGTTGTCCGGCACCAACAAAAAATAGCGGTGTTGAAAACCGCGCTGCAGGCATTGTCAGACGCCTGACCCGCCCCATCGATCCGCCAATTTCTCCCGGGCTTTATTGAAGCTGGCATGCGCCTCATGGCATAATGATTTTGTTGGCATTTATCCCTACTACATCAACCTTGTCTTGCTGGTCTTTATTTTCATTTTCACGGGGATTTCAACGGCGGGTATTAACCTCTCCATCATGAACATTGGGCTGAAGCTGTCCCCCGCCGGGGATGCCATCGTTTACCTATCTGTCCGCAACATGATCACGGCGCTTTTTTCGTCGATTGCGCCGATCATCGGTGGCACGCGTGCCGACTTCTTTGCATCCCGGTCGTTGACCTTAGATGCCGAATGGGTTGGCCCGAATGTGGACAAAGTGGTTCACCTGGTGTCGTTGCACGAGTGGAATTTCCTATTCCTGATTGGCGCGGCGTTGGGGTTATTGGCTCTCGAACTTCTGGTTCACGTAAACGAGGTCGGGGAAGTCGACAAAGAGTTGGTGAAACGTATCATGAAGAAGAGCATCCGCGGCAGCATGAAAGATTATTTTGTGATTGGGACATTGATCGGCTGGCACGGGCAACTGTGGGAACTGGTGAGGCGGAAGGCGGCGGCGCTGGGTTTGAATTTCTCGCGGCGGTGAGCTCGGACTGTGGATGGGATGACGCCAGGCGGTCAGATTCTCCTGGGAACCTGCCGTATAACGATTCTCGAAAGATATTTGTCGAGGTCTTCGTATTCAGCCATGGCGATCTTTTCGATTTGCCGGGTGTGCGTGTTGTAGTATACTTCGATGAAATGCGAATGGAGGGAATAGAGGTGAATCCAGAAATCATAGAACTCAATCGATTCGAGATAGGTGCCGAACTCCGCCATTAGCAGGGCCTTGTCCGGCAGTGGCAATTCATTAAACTTTACCTGTCGCATGGCTTCTCCCATTTTCCGGCCTTCCCTCCGGGCCTTTGCCACTACAGGTAAATTGTTATGCCAATGCCGTTGATTGAAGGGTCGAGCCAATGAACGGCAGAATTCCCCGTTGTATGTTCATTTTTCGAGTATGGCGACGACGCCCATGCCACCGCCCGTGCAGATGGAAATCAATCCACGTCCGTGGCCTTTTTCGTGCAGAAGTTTGGCAAGTGTGGCAACGATGCGCGCGCCCGTGGCTCCGAACGGATGGCCGAGCGCCACGCTTCCTCCGCGCACGTTGAGCCGGTTACGGTCAATAGCTCCGAGGGGCGCCGGAAGGCCAAGAACCTGGTTGCAATAATTCTCGCTCTCCCAGGCTTTGAGCGTGCACAGCACCTGACCGGCGAAGGCCTCATGAATTTCGTAATAGTCAAAATCCTGGAGGGTGAGGTCGTTTCGCTGGAGGATACGCGCAACGGCAAGCGTAGGTGCCATCAACAGGCCCGCGCCGTGGATGAAGTCGACGGCCGCGACCTCGGCATCCACGAAGTATGCCTGTATGGGCAATCCTTTTCTTTCGGCGTACGCCTCGCTACCCAGCAGCACGCCCGCAGCACCGTCGGTGAAGGCGGTACTGTTCCCCGCGGTGAGGGTGCCTGCGGGCGTTGGGTCGAACACCGGTTTCAGCGTGGCGAGTTTTGCAAGCGTTGAATCCTCCCGAAGGATGGTGTCGCGCGAGACATTCCTAAACGGGACAACAAGGTCGCTGTAGAATCCCGAGCGGTAGGCATCCGCGGCTTTCATGTGACTCTCGAAGGCGAGTTGATCCTGCTCCTCGCGCGTCACTCCCCATTCTTTCACCATGCGTTCGGTATGCTGTCCCATCGATAAGCCGGTTCGTGGCTCGACAATGCCGGGATACGCGGGCTTCAGGTCGCGTGGCCTTATGCGGAGCATGCGTCCTATCCGTTGACCCAGGCCACGGGCGTTGCTGACGTCGATAAGTTTCCAGGCGAGTTTGCGATTCAACATGATGGGCAAGTCGCTGTTCGTATCTGCGCCGCCCGCGATGCCGGAATCGATCTGCCCCGCGGCAATCTTGAGGGCAACGAGGTTCGCGGTTTCCAGGCTTGTACCACAGGCGCGCTGGACATTGAACGCAGGTGTGTGCGGGTCGAGTGACGTCTTCAGCACAACTTCACGCGCGAAATTCCATTCAATGGAACTTGTCATCACCGCGCCGAGGGCGACGTCGCCAAGGCGCTCCCCGTGCAGAATGTATTTGTCGGTAAGGGCATTCAGGGTCGCGGTGAGCATCTCCTGGTTGGTGGTTTCGCGGTATTCCCTGAAGGACCTGGTGAACGGAATGCGGAGTCCGCCGATCACCCCCACGCGACGGTTTTGATTTTTCATAAACGAGTTGATTGTATGGCAAGATAGGCGTCGGGGAACGGAAATCCCAGTAGTTGTACAGCCGGAAAGGATGGCAGGCAGTAGCCGCCTAAAAAAAGAGAGGTTGCCCATGGGGACAACCTCATCTTTTCGGAATGTTTAGATTAATAGAGGTACTCGAGTGCGACTTCGTCGTAGTTTCCGAACTCACCGTCCTCGCTTGAACTGAAGCACGAAAGCATTACCGAATTGGCGTCGAAGCCCGAGGGCGTTCCCGGAACGTGTACGGCGCCAACGCCGCCGCTGCCTTCATTTCCACCGGATCCACATGAAAGGGACCGGTTGAAGTAATCGGTGTGGCGGAGGCCGACGCAGTGACCAATTTCATGGGTGATCACGTGTTCATTGACATTCGTACTGTAGTTGTTCGTCCCGGAGAAGATCTGGACCCACTTGTACGGATCGCCGCCGCTGGGGAACCCGGCGGAACCGCCGGCACTACCGGAAACACGGTACACGACAATGTCGGCGTTCGTGCTTGTAGCGAAAGAGAGCGAAAAACTCAAGCCCATATTCAAGGCGTTGTAGTTTGCAATTGCATTCTGCAGTGCCGTACGCATCTTGCTGGTGAGCGCGTTGCTGCCTCCCGTATACCCGATCACCGTAATAGTCTGCGGTGAACTGACGAGGTTGTAAGTCCTGTATTGCTCACCAACCGGGCCAATGTGATGGACAGTACTTCGCTTCATTTCTTCGAACGACGCGGGTGAGATGTGAATGTCACCTTCAAGCACATAGTTGGTCTCGGTCTCACCGGTCAAGGCAATGCGGCTGCCGAGCGGCACCGCCGCGCGC
>CAZKBK010000041.1:0-43832 GCA_964551035.1 uncultured Roseivirgaceae bacterium
AACGATGACAAATAAAGTTGACACGTCACGCGAGGACTTTCCCCGGACAGCAATGATACTGAATCCCGATCCTATCGGCGGTTGTCTTCGCCCGCGAGCATGCTGAGATAACTTTCGTAGCGTGCGATGGAAATTTCACCTTTGTCCACGGCCTCGATAATGGCGCATTTGGGTTCGTTGATATGGATGCACCGCGACCCGAATTTGCAATGGAGGCGTAGGTCGCGCATTTCGGGAAAGTAGTCCGACAATTCCTGGTCCTCCATTTCAACGAGGCCCCATTCCTTTACGCCGGGTGTGTCGATCACAAAGGTTTTTTCATCAAGGGGGAACATCTCGGCAAAGGTGGTGGTATGCGTTCCCTTTTCCGACGAGCGGGATACTTCGGAGGTCTTTTGTTGGATGCGTGTATCGATACGGTTGAGCAGGGTGGACTTGCCCACGCCGGAGTGGCCGGCGATGAGGGTGATCTTGTCGCGGAGCCGTTCCCGCAAGGGGGCTACGTCGTCGTCGTGGGCGGAGAGGGAGAGGCAAGTGACGCCCACGCGTTGGTAGATGTCGGCGAGCGCGTCCTGCAGTTCCAGGTCGTCGGCAGTGAGCAGGTCGCGTTTGTTGAAGACAATGACCTGGGGAATGCGGTAGGCTTCCGCCGAGACGAGAAACCGGTCGATGAAGCCGGTGGAGGTTCGGGGATAGGCGATGGTTGCCACGAGGAGGGCCTGGTCGACATTGGCAGCAAGGACATGCGCGTGGGATGTCTTCTTGACGGATTGCCGGAGCATGTGGTTGGTGCGGGGAAGAATGGACGTGATAGCGCCGACGTCTTGTTCCCTTTCGAAAGTTACCCTGTCGCCCACAGCCACAGGGTTGGTCTCGCGGGTTCCTTCGAGCCGGATCTTCCCGCGTACCCGACAGCGATATCTTGTTCCGTCCGCGGTACGTACGTCGTAGAAAGAACCGGTTGACCTGAGCACGAGGCCTTCCATGCGCCTATGCCGTTTTTTTATCCAATACCCGCCGGCAATACTTCATGATTTTGTCGGTGGCGCCGAGATTTTCTTCCACGTACTGGCGCGTCACTTCACATGCCAGAAGGAAAGTCTCTGGCGTGTTGAGAATCTCGTACTTGTCCTTCAGGTCGGGATAATCGCCGATGGCAAAGGCGCCACCGCGGTTGATCAGGTCCACCGCCTCCTGGAATTTTTCGTAATTGTTGTTGCCAAAGAGGATGGGTATTCCGTAGCACGCCGCCTCGAGGATGTTGTGCAGCCCTTTGCCGTACGCGCCTCCGATAAAAGCGAATTCTCCATAGCGGTAAAGGCGGCTCAACATGCCGATGTTGTCGATGATCAGCACGTCGTACTCGTCGAGGGCTTTGCCGTCGGCCTGGGAATAGCGTACGGACTTTACGTGCAAGGCCCGCTCGAGTTCCGAAATTTCATCTTCGTGAATCTCGTGGGGTGCGATGATGAACTTCAGCCGGTTTTCGTTTATGAAAGGGATCAGCACCTCGAGGTCTTCGGGCCAGCAGCTACCGATGACGAGCAGTTTCTGGTTGTTCTTGAACGCGCGGGCGATTTCATTTGGTTGTGCTTGTTCCAGAATTGTCATCACGCGGTCGAAGCGTGTGTCGCCGGCCTGAGTGCTGTTAAAGAGATCTATTGAGTTGAGGAGTTTTACCGATTCGCTGTTCTGAACGAAGAAGTGGCTGAAATTTTTGAGGATGCGCCGGGGAAAATTTCCCATTCGGGAAAAGAACAACTGATCTCTGCGAAATTTGGACGAAACGGAATAAAGCGGGATGCCTTTGCGTTTAAGTTCCCTGGTGTAATGGTACCAGAATTCATATTTGATAAAGATGGCCATTACCGGCTTCACCAACCCCACGAACCTGCGCGCATTGGACCGCGTATCCCACGGCAGGTAGAAGATATAATCTGCTCCCGGGTAGTTTTTCCGGACCGCATAGCCGGAGGGTGAGAAAAAAGTGAGGAAGATCCGGGTGTCGGGAAATTCGCGTTTAATGGCCTCAATGATGGGACGGCCCTGTTCAAATTCACCGAGCGAGGCGCTGTGGACCCATACCACGGGCTGAACATTCCCGTTCAACGCATCGGAGATCGACTTGAATATCCGTTTTCTTCCGGTTACAAACGCCTTGACTTTGGGATGAAAAAGCGCCACGATCCGGAGGATGCCCGCAAGGAAAATGATGGACAGATTGTACAGAAAAACCATGCGCGGCAAAAATACAAGGAAACCGTATTGGCTGACTTTATTTTTGGGGACGTTCTTAAATAAGTACCAAAATATTTAATTTGTAGATCTATTATAACCCCTTAAATCCCGCAGAAAATGAGAGTTTTACAGAGATCGGTTGTTTTGTTGCTACTTCTTGGTGGATTTGTGGTGCCGTCAACGGCACAGGACGACCTTGACAACCTGGTGAAAGGAAGCGGTGAGGACGCCGAGAAACTTGTCGGCGCCTATATCAGTCCCCTGATGAAGACGATCGCGCTAGGCATGAACCAGGGATGGTATAACACGGCCAAAGCCCACAAGGTGGCCGGCATCGACGTGACCGTTACCGTGAACGCGATGGCAGCCCCTTCAGAAGAACTCTTTTTTAATGTTGCCAACCTTAATCTGACCCACCTGGAACTCGATGAATCCTCTCCCGTGGAATCCGGCATGGCGCCCACCGTTTTTGGCCCCGACCTGGAGCCGGTTTTCAGGTTCAAGGATCAGCCCGATGAAACGTTTTTCGGCGCTCCCGGCCTGGATCTTGAAGGCAATGTGCCGATGGGGAGAATGCCGGTGCCCATTGCCCATTTTGGTTTCGGCTTGCCTAAGGGCACCGACGTAAAACTGAGGTATACCCCCGACATCAAGCTCGGTGACGATGGGACGTTTAAACTTTTTGGTATCGGCGTCATGCACGACATCAAGCAGTGGATTCCCGGAATTAAACTCCTTCCGTTCGACCTGTCCGGATTTGTGGGGTACACCAAGGTCAACGCCGACTACCTGCTGGACGCGGACAACAATCCTGACCAGAAGGGAATCTACAGCGTCAGTGCGACCACCGTGCAGGGTATAATTTCCAAGAAGTTTTCCGTGCTCACACTCTATGGCGCGGTCGGTTACAACATTGCCAGGTCCAACCTTGCGCTGAAAGGAACCTTTAACCTCGGCGACGACGAGCCCGGTGAAGAGATCATGGTGACCGATCCCGTCGACCTGAGTTTTGCGGCATCCGGGCCGCGTATGACGGCAGGGATGCGTCTGAAGTTGGCCATTATCACGCTCCACGCGGATTATACCATGCAAAAGTATAACTGCCTTACCGTGGGTGTAGGGCTGAGTATCCGATAAGCGTTTGCCGGGCCGGGTTTTTTACCGCGGCCCGGCAATAGCCTATCTGCCTTTATACGCCGCCTTTCTTTTCTCGATAAAAGCCTTCATGCCCTCTTTTTGATCCTCCGAGGCGAACGCCAGGTAAAAGTTCTTTCGTTCGAACATCAACCCCTCATCAAGGTGGGTCTCAAAGGAGCGGTTCACCGCCTCCTTGGCGAGTAGCGCCGCGATGGGCGACATTTCCGCGATTTCGATTGCAAGCTGGACGGCTTCCCTCAGGTACATTTCAACCGGTACGACTTTGTTGACGAGCCGGTACTGCAACGCTTCCGCCGCCGATAGAAATCGTCCGGTCAGGACCAATTCCATTGCTTTCGCTTTCCCAATCGCCCTGGTGAGACGCTGTGTTCCGCCCGCGCCGGGCATCACGCCGATCTTTATTTCGGGTTGCCCGAATTTTGCTGTTTCTGACGCGATAATCATGTCGCAGGTCATCGCCAGTTCGCAGCCCCCGCCAAGGGCAAACCCCGACACAGCGGCTATCACGGGCTTCCTGGTCTTCCGGATCTGGTCCCACGTGCTGAACTGATCGATCATGAGCATGTCAATGGCGGATTTGTCGGCCATTTGCTTGATGTCGGCGCCGGCGGCAAACGCCTGCTCATTGCCCGTTATGATGATCGCACGGACACCCTCGTTCCGGTCGAGGTCCCGCAACGCATCCCGGAGTTCCTGCATGAGTTGGAGGTTCAAGGCGTTAAGGTCCTTCGGACGGTTGAGCTGAATGAGCGCCACGGATGGCGCGTGTTGTTCGTTCACGATGAGATGTTCCATAGGACAATGGTCGAAATGAGCGGGTAATATACAAAGCCAGGAGCGGAGAGCCGAGCGCGCCACGCCAGGGTGAGTAGATTACAGGATTGAGTTTGAGCGCATGGCCCGTTCCAATGCTGCGGCGGCAAGGCCCTACTTTTCGTTTGGTACGGCGCCACAGTGGCGAGGGGTCAAATTGAACCCCGCCCTGCTCTCCCCTCCTGGCTGTAAAGCTCTGAGCTCAGCAGTTGACTTATTTATTCATTTGTTTCTTCTTTGTGTTATGGCGCCCATGTGTTCCGGACGCAGATGATTAACGCCGGCCCCGGCGCAAACCCACTAGTGAGATGAACAGAAAAATCAAAGTACTTTTTGTTTGCCTTGGCAATATTTGCCGTTCGCCTCTGGCGGAAGCTGTCTTTAAACAAAAGATCAGGGCGAATGGCCTGGAAGAGCAGATCGAAGCAGACTCGTGCGGCACGGCAAACTACCACATCGGCGATGGCCCGGACGCGCGCACGATCGCTAACGCCCGCAAAAACGGGATCGAGATCGATCACTGCGGCCGGCAGTTCGCCGATGAGGATTTTGAATCGTTCGACTTCATCCTGGCCATGGACCGCAGCAACTACGCCAACATCCTCGGCTTGTCGAACAGGGAGCGTTACCGGGAGAAAGTCCACCTCATGCGCGATTACGATCCCTTCGGGGAAGGCGAAGTACCCGACCCCTACTATGGCGGGGAACGCGGCTTCCAGGAGGTGTTTGAAATCCTCGACCGCTCGATGGACCGCTTCATCCGGCACCTGCGCGAGGAAGTGCTCGAGCCCCGCTCATAACGGTCAAAAGCCCGTATGGTCGGCGCGATCTTCAGCGAGCGCGAAATCCACCTATACCGCTAAACCTGCCCACCCCGCACGAGTACCTGCAGCGTGGAGCGCGACGATTGTTCCATCAGCACGCCCGGTCGTTTTCGGAAATTTTCAAAGCTTTCCTCGTCGTAGTTTTTCACGGTTATTAGCGTGAGCCCGGTATTGTAGTAGACTTCGAAATAATGCTGCAAGCGGTCCGCGAGGGCGTGAAGTTTCTCATCACTGAAGTCGATGCAGAACGAGAACGATATGGCCGAATTTTGCATGAGGTTCAAATGAATATTCAACTCCGATAGTGCGTCGAAGATCCGGCTGAGGTGGGCTTCCGTAATGAAGGTGTAGTCCGTCACCTTGCACGATACCAGGCATTGGTTGTCTTTAAAGACGATGAGGGGTGGGAGGCGGTCAATGCGGCATTCATAGATTTTTGTGCCCTCGAGGCCGGGGTTATCGAAACTTTTTACGAACAGCGGGATGCCTTTGTTGGCGATGGGCTTGATGGTCTTGGGGTGAATGACGGACGCGCCGTAGTAGGTCATTTCCGCGGCTTCCTTGAACGGGAGTTCGTCAAAGACGGTGGCGGCGGCCATACGCCTGGGGTCGGCATTCATGACACCGGGAACATCTTTCCATATCGTCACAGACTCCGCGTTGAGGCACGATCCGAAGATCGCCGCGGTGAAGTCGGAGCCATCGCGTCCAAGCGTGGTGGTGAGCCCATCTTGGGTGCTGCCGATGAATCCCTGTGTGATGATCATCTTCTTTTCGTCCAACACGCCTTCCAGCGCGCTGATCTTTTCACAGGTTTTTTCCCAGTCGACGTTGGCTTCCCGAAACGTTCGGTCTGTGGCGATATAATCCCGCGCATCGACCCATTCAACCGGAACCTCCAGGCGCCGCAGGAATTCGTGAAGGATGAGGGTGGAAACGATTTCGCCGGAGCATACCACCTGGTCGTAGCGTTCATCGCGGCCTTCATGTTTTTCAAGCATGAATTCCACCGCCTTCCAAACACGGTTGACGCGGTCGTGTATCCCCTGCTGGCGTTCGGGGAAAAGGTCGTCGATGATGCGGGTGTGGTATTCTTTTAATACAGCCAGTTCGGCCATGTGGTCGCCGCCCGAGAGGAAGAGGTTGAGCACGCGTTCCAGTTGGTTGGTGGATTTTCCCATCGCGGAAACAACCACGACGAGTTTTTCATACCGCTGAGTTTGTAGAATCTCTGCCACGTTCCTCACCCCATGCGCATCGCGGACCGAAGCGCCACCAAATTTAAAAACCTTCATTTTTGATTGTTCTAAATCGTTTGCGGATTAACTTTGCACCAGCTTCTAAAGTATGAAAAGTGACCTGAATGTGTACACGACGAGCATAGAATCTTCGCGGATCGCTCAGCCCATAGGCACGGCCCTGGACCGTTTTATCAAGAACCACCAGAACCAGTTTCCGTTCGCCAGCGGCGAGCTTTCGCAGTTGCTGCGCGACATCGCCCTCGCCTCGAAGGTCGTGAACCGGGAGGTAAACAAGGCCGGCCTCATCGACATCATGGGCGCCAACGGCTCGATCAACACCGGCGGGGAACAGCAACAGAAACTCGACGTGCTTGCCAACATCCGTTTTACCCGTGCGCTGATGAAGGGCGGCGAAGTGTGTGCGCTGGTGTCCGAGGAAGCTGAATCGTTCGTCGATCTCAACAACGACGGCAAATATGTCATCGCGATCGACCCCCTCGATGGTTCCTCCAATATCGACGTCAACGTTTCGATTGGGACGATATTCTCGGTCTACCGGAGGAAAAGTCCCGTGGGCATGCCCATCCAGGAACAGGACATCCTTCAAAAAGGTATCGACCAGGTGGCGGCGGGATACATTTTGTACGGCTCTTCAACCATGCTCGTCTATACGACAGGACACGGTGTCAACGGTTTCACCTATGAACCCAGCCTGGGTGAATATTTCCTTTCACATCCCGACATGCAAATCCCCGAAGACGGAAAGATCTATTCCATCAACGAGGGCTCCGCGAACTCATTCCCGGAAGGGGTGACAAATTATCTTCAATATTGCAAAGACAGCCGGTACACGGGGCGTTACATTGGCTCACTCGTGGCGGACTTTCACCGCAATCTCTTGAAAGGAGGGATCTACATCTACCCCGCTACGGCGAAAGACCCGCAGGGAAAACTCAGGCTGATGTACGAATGCAATTCGCTGGCGTTCATCGCTGAACAAGCAGGAGGCAAAGCCTCGGACGGAAAAAACCGCATCATGGACCTGGAGCCGACCGGACTTCACCAACGGACACCGTTCTATGTAGGGTCAAGGAATATGGTAGAGAAGGCCGAGGGGTTAGCGGGTTGAGGATCCTGCGGTAGTCCGTGGTGCTCCGCGGAATCATGTGGGCCGGAAGCTACTCCGATACCTCCCTTACCTCCACGTAAAAATTCCTGTCAAACTCCGGTACAAACCCGCTGCTTGCCTTCATCGTCTGCCACTTGGTGGTGGGATAAATGAAAACCCATTCCCCCTTACCATCCCTGACCTTCATCGGCATGTCGAACCCGGCGACGCAGTTGGCCCAGCGGTACTTCAATCCCTTCTTGTCGGACCTATACTCGAGTACGGGGATGCGGATATCGCGAAGGTACTGGTCGAAGACTTTGTCGAGGTCTCGTCCGGCCTGTTCCGAGATATAGGCTTCAACTTGTTGCGTGGTGACGATGCTGTGATAGAAGTCCTTGTTGAGGCCGCGGAGGGTCTGACGCCATTTCTCGTCGTCGTTGAAGATCTGGCGGATGGTGTGAAGGAGGTTTCCGCCCTTGTTGTACATGTCGCCCGACCCGGAGCTGTTGACCTCATAATGGCCGATGATGGGCGCGCGATTGCTGATTCCCCGTCGAGAGCCGATGATGTAGTCGGCGCCGGCTTCCTTTCCGTAGTGATACTCTACAAACAGGCATTCCGAATAGTAGGTGAAGCCTTCGTGCACCCACATGTCGGCGATGTCTTTGTAGGTGATGTTGTTGGCGAACCATTCATGTCCTGACTCGTGGATGATGATGTAGTCGAATTTCAAACCCCAGCCCGTGCCGGAGAGGTCGTTGCCGAGGTATCCGTTCATGTACTCATTCCCGTAGGTTACGGAACTTTGGTGTTCCATCCCCAGGTAGGGCACCTCCACCAGCTTGAAGCCGTCTTCATAGAAAGGATAAGGACCGAACCAGTATTCAAAGGCGCGGAGCATGGGTTTGACCTGCTCGAATTGTTTCTTCGCGCGGTCGACGTTGTAGCTGAGGACAAAGTAGTCCAGGTCGAGCACGCCGTTCTCGCCATGGAGCGTGTCGCCGAAGTGCGCATAGAAGGCGACGTTCATGTTCACGCCGTAGTTGTTGATCGGATTGGCAACGAACCAGTCAAAGGTGCGGGTACCGTCGCCGTTGTCGGTCACGTTCCGCAACCTTCCGTTCGACACGTCGGTCAACGGCTTCGGTACCGTAATGCTGATGAGCATGCTGTCGGGCTCGTCGTACATGTGGTCTTTGCAGGCCCACCACGCGCTTGCGCCGAGTCCCTGGCAGGAAGTGGCGATGAAGTCAAAGCCGCGCTTGTCCTTTTGCCACTGGATGCCGCCATCCCACGGCGGCCGCTGTGGTTTTACCGGCTGCCCTTCAAAAGCCACCACCACGGATTCCTGGTGCCCCACCACTTGCGGTTTTTGCAGGTGGACAAAGTACGCGTTGGTGCCGGCGCGCTCCACCTTCAGCGTTTTGCCGTCCTGGGTTGCGGAAAGGAACTTCATCGGTTCCTGCAAGTCCACCTGCATGACGTTGTGGTCGTCGAGCACCTTGTAGTGTATGGTGGTGCTGCCTTCGATGCGCTCGTCGTCGGGATACGCGCGCTGGCGCAACTCGTAGTAGGTGAGGTCCCACCACGCGCGCTCCGGCGTAATGGAACCGCGCAACGAGTCGTCGCGGGTAAAGACGGGTTCGCGCTGGCTGAACGCCGGAACGGCTAGAATTGCGATCAGGATAACGGTGATAATCGGTTTCATCGGAGCGGGGTAAATCGGTGGAAGGTCCCGGTTATAAACGTAGAGAGCAATGGGGAGAAATGCAAACGCACAACGCATGGGGCAAACCCGAAGTCCCCCAACGCCCGCGCCCATGTCTAAAGTTTTGGCAAGAAGGGAAACGTCGTTGTTCAGGTTGTTTGATGCCACCAGGGCACGAAGACACTAACGCCTAATGCCTTAATACCTAACACCAGCACCCCGGTGGCAGCAAACATTACCTACTCATTCAATTTAAAACACGAGATTTCTCCTGGTCGGGATTGGTGATACACGTGTCCGTAAAGGAGGTCAAGGTCATATACCGGGTCGCGATCCTTTCCGAGATCCAGCGATTGAATGGTCTTGCCCGTGCGCTTGTCGACCTGGAGCAACCTGAAATCGCGCCGCGCCACTTCGGAGAGCACCATGAGGAAATCGTCTGTGTTGGTGGTGGCTTTGAATCGCTTGTTGAAATCAGCGAGGGCTTTGCCGGTATAGGCCAGCGAGTAGGCCGCAAGTCCACCTGTGACGGTGCCGAGGGCGGCGCCGGTCTCCCTGACACCCGGGTCGCTGGTCGATGCGGCGATATCAGCGGCCGCAACGGTGGCGGCGGCCAGCACCGCAGTCACGTAGGCGCCTTTGATGGCCTCGGCGATTGCCAGCGCGCGCATGAACCCGCTTTGTTTTGGTGGCGCGAAGTAGTGGTTGAATTTGAGCAATCCATCGTAGCCCACCATCACCACGTTTTGGTCGGAGCACAGCACGATGCCTTCATCGTACGCGGTGAGCGACTTTGGAACTTCCTTCCCACCGAGTTCAAGCGCTGCGGTGTTGAGTGTGCGCACGGTGCCCGTGGTCTTGTCCAGTTCCTTCAGGCGTCCCTCCTTCGTGGCAAAGACATACAGCTTGTTGTCGCGCGTCACCGTAGGGAACGGAAGTGCCCGGTCCATACGTTTCGGACCACCCGATTCGATGGGGTCCTCCAGCACGTTCGTTCCCGAATTGAGGTCGAGGATGTTGACTTCGTGCGTCGTCGTGTAGAGCACACCTTTGGGTGTCGTTTCCGTGTGCATGAGCCTTCCTTTTACCTTCACGGATTTTTCAAACCGCAATGTGCCGTCGGCGACGTTTAGTGCGTTGATGAAATAGTTGTCGTCCTTGTTTTGAAATACCGACCCCGCCGCGGAGCTGATGACAAATCCGTTGTCGGTAGGAAGGATGTCGATCACCTGGCCGTTGGTCTTGATGCCCCTTCCTTTCTTGCCCCACAGTCCATCGCCTGTGGCATAGTCGAGGAGGTTGAGCGACGACCGCGCGGCGTTGCCGCTGACGCCTGGCATGATCAAAATTCCCCCGGGTGTCGGGACCATGTAATTCAATCGCTCATTGTTGTTGCGCACAGGTGAACTCCAGACCGATTCGCCGGTGTTGATGTCGAAGGCGTAATAGTTGGTCAGGTAAGTTTTTGGAGCCTCGCCGTCGTCGGAGGTCATCATGGACTCATTTTCGGTTTCCGCGCCAACGAAGACAACGCCGGGACGTTCGTTGGCGAATACCACATTGGCGGTGGTTGACTCCTCGATCTTCGAGCGCCAAACGGTTGTTCCATCTGCCGACTTAAGCTTGATCACATAAGAGGGGTGCGTGATAATGATGTGCTCGTCGTCGACTTCAAGGGGTTCAGCGGTGAGTGACCGCATGTTGGCGAGGGTCTCCAGCGCTCCTGCGACTTTTGCCAGGAATCCACCTTTGCCCTCACTGCCGCCCTTGAAGAGTTCGTCGTTCTCCCACAGCTTTTTTCCCGTGCCCATGTCGTACATGAGCAATTTGGCTGAAAACTGTCCCGGCTTCACGCCCACGACCATAAAACGTCCGGACTTTGCCAGGGCATAGCTTCCCAACACGCCCAGACTCTCCTCGCGGGAGTCGAACAGCACTTTGCCGGTGGTCACATCCACAAGGGCGATCTCGGGAAGCGCGTCGTCGACGGGCCCCATGTTGTAGGTGATCTTGAGATAC
This sequence comes from uncultured Roseivirgaceae bacterium, assembly GCA_964551035.1. Taxonomy (GTDB): domain Bacteria; phylum Bacteroidota; class Bacteroidia; order Cytophagales; family Cyclobacteriaceae; genus Chryseosolibacter. The sequence goes on from CAZKBK010000041.1 coordinate 11,113, forward strand.
GGCGTTCCCCAAACATCTTCTACCTGGTCGTAGCCCACCGTGCCGAGCCGGTTGTTTTCCCAGATCGTGGCCCCGGTGTTCGGATCGAGGGCCGTGATTTGGCCCGTACTGCCGATGACGGGATAACCCAGTGAGGTAACGCGAAGCCATTCAATCTGGCTGATGTGTTGGCTCCATGCAGGTGTGAGCTGCGCGTGGGCCGTTGTGGTGTTCAGCGCCGCGAACACCGCGGCCTGGAACAAGAGAATGATACCATAGGAGATACGTTTCATGGTCAAGTGGCTTTTTAGGGTGAAACGAACGGGAGAAAGCAAAGCGTGCGCCAAAAATGGTGGCTGCCTTGCGCATTGATCGAAGATACGAAAAAAATCCCGCTAGGCTTAACGTTATCCTTACCGTGTTGCCGATACAAGGGGGCGTAGAACAAGATTCATGGGTTGTTATTCCTGCTCACGACCCTTGCGCTAGGTCGCTGATCATGGGAATGCCGGTCAAGCCTTGCATTTGGTCGGGATCATGGCTAGTTTTAATTTAGGCAACGCCCAACCATGACTGCTCGACCCCCTGGTTTTTCGCGTGTTAGGAAAATAATTTACCTTCTCATTGTCGCGTGGATTACGTCCGACATGGCCGAAGGTCAGGTCGTTCTTCATGGAAGGATTCACGACTACGATGGAGAATCCGTGGTGTACTACAGACCGGTCCTCGACGGGATTTCCGCTCCATATAGCATAGAAGTACACCCCACCTTTGGTGGCAGGTTTAAAGTCCAATACAATAGTTCCGGCCTGGGGAGCATGACCCTCTCTTATAAAGGCGTCGTATTCCGTTTATTACATGACGACAACGCCGAGATCTTCCTGGAAATAAAAGATCCGGCGAGGATGGAGGAAACCAGGGTCAAGGATCGGTTTCTGCACAATCATGACATCAAGCAAAAAATTCTCATTTCCCTTAAAGGCGCGTATGAAGCCGTCAACCGGTTCTATAACTCGAGCGTTCGGACATCGTACTATATTCCCAACCTGGTAGATGGGATCGCACCGTCGCATTTGGTCAATAGTGCTTCCACCCCGACGTTGGCGCTGAGGATGATCGATTCATTGGCGCAGATCGAGATCAAGCGGATTCGAGAGCTCCCCTGGCCTGTTCCCGCGGAGACGGAACGCCCGTCGCCCTCGGAGGAAGACGTTCGTTCATTTCTCATCGACGAGGTCCGCGCTTTCTACAGCAATGTCTTTTTAAATGCGATATTCCTCAAACGTAAAGACCACATCATCGCCGGCCTGAGAGACTCCATCGCGGCTCCCGATATTTACAACAGGGAATGGGAAGTTGTGATCGAACAGTTTCTTGAAGACTTAAGTACAAATCTCACCGCCCGACCAAACAGCCCGGACTATACCAATCTGATGGAGGCCATGGTGTATACCCACACGCATTATCAGGAGTACGAATTTCCGCAGACACCCGGTAAGACCAATGATGAGTTTGTGTTGGACAGCTTTTTCAACTTTGATACCCTCCTGTTTCGCGATACGCAAACACAGTTTGCCTGGCAATTGAGGTGCACGAATATTTTTAGTCAGAATCAGTTGTATTACTCGCCGGTCCTTCTTCACGCGCTTTATCAGCTAAAGGCCGCACACCCCCACGCCGCGCACCTTGAATTCTACGCACCACAGATCGCGAAAATAGAGGCGAGTCTTGAAAGGGCAAAACGCCCCTACGGCAGAGAGAAAATTATTGGAGGAAACGTCGATTCCTTCAGTGAATTAGTTGAACGGTTTAAAGGCGAAAACCTGCTGGTTGACATTTGGGCAACTTGGTGTCATCCATGCATTGCCGATTTTCAACATAAGGAAGCGATCATGCCGTTCGTTGAAAAAGGACAGCTTGCCGTGTTGTACATTTCCATCGACAAACCACAATGGGACGACCGTTGGCGACAAAGCATAAAGATCAATCAACTCGCAGGGCACCATTTCCGGGCGGATGAATCGTTTATCGAGGATATGTGGGCGGTGATCGGCGATTACGAGGGAGCCATTCCCAGATACGTTTTGATCGACAAGGAAGGGAAAATTTTTAAGCGTACTGCCGCGCGGCCTGGGGCAGGATTGGCTGCGGAGATCGGTGCGTGGGTCGGTGAGGGCAGATAGTTCTCACGATTTATTATCTTGTCATGGCTTTGCGCGTAAACGTAAGACCTCTCCTGATGAAAATACTTAACGACCTTCCCGACCTTGTAAAAGCCGACGTTATTGACGCGGAAACGGCGGGACGCATTCGACAATACTATGATACGCGTCGTGGGGCGTCGTCCAACAGGCTGCTCATCGTCTTTGGCATCCTGGGGGCGTTGCTCGTAGGCCTCGGTATCATTTTGATTATCGCCCACAACTGGGATGACTTTTCCCGTCCCGTGAAAACGATTTTTGCGTTTGTTCCGCTCGTGGTGGGGCAGGTTGCCTGTGCTTGGGTACTGGCAAAACGTCGGGAAAGTATGGCCTGGCGGGAAGGCAGTTCGGTGTTCCTGTTCTTTGCCGTCGCATCCTCCATTTCGCTCGTAAGCCAGATCTATAACATACCCGGCGAATTGGGCGCGTTCCTGCTGACCTGGATGGTGCTGTGCGTTCCGCTTATCTATGTGATGCAGTCGTCGGCAACGTCGCTGCTCTGCATTGCCGGCATCACATGGTACGTATGCGAAACAGCGTACTGGTCGTATCCATTTGAAGATACGTATGCCTACTGGCCGGTATTTATGGCATGCCTGCCACATTATTATTTTCTGGTAAGAGATCGTCCTTCGAGCAATTTTACACTGTTTCACAACTGGTTCATTCCCCTTTCGCTCGTCATCACGCTGATGATGTTTGAACATAGCAGCGAGGAATTTCTCCTGGTGGCCTACATGAGTCTTTTCGGATTTCTCTATCTCATAGGGCATCTTGAGGTGTTTCCATCCCAACGACTCAGGAACAACGGATTCAAGGCGGTGGGCTCGTTCGGTACGGTGGTGCTCCTCCTCGTGTTGAGCTTTGACGAATTGTGGGAAGATCTCCGCCGTGAAAGCATCGTGCTTGTTGAGGAGATGGCCAGCATTGAATTCGCGGTCGCTGGCGTGATGACAGTCCTCGCGGGCGTCCTCTTCGTCCGGCATTGGACGCGGATGGGCACTTCGGGCATGCGGCCGGCGGCGCCTGTGTTCCTGGTCTTCGTTGCGATCTTTTTTGTTGGATACATTTCGCCAATGGCGGTGGTGATGGTAAACCTTTTGGTTTTCATCATTGCGGTGCTCACCATCCGTGAAGGCGCGCGGCTGGATCACCTGGGCGTGTTGAATTATGGGTTGATGATTATCGCCGTGCTGGTGACGTGCAGGTTCTTTGACACGGACCTTACGTTTATTACGCGCGGAATACTGTTTATAACTGTCGGCGCCGGATTTTTTGTTGCCAACTACCGGATGTTGCAAAAAAGAAAAACCCATGCGTAACAGGGGATTGTTATTGATTGTTTTCGGCGTAGTGGCGCTCATTCAACTCTACGTGCCCGCGCGCATGGTCGTAAGCCGTGAAGCCGTATTGCAGGGGGGAGAGGAGTTTTGGTTCGAGACGGCGCCCATCGATCCGAGCGACCCGTTTCGTGGCAGGTACGTCATACTGCGTTTCAAAGAGAACGTGGTCACGGGTGTCGTGGACACAACGTGGATGATGGGCGATGAGATCTTTATATCCCTCGACACCGACGCGAACGGTTTTGCAAGGATCCGCTCAGCCAGTCGTTTGGAGCCTTATGACGATTATCCTTTCGTGAAGGCAAAGGTCGCGCACGTTTCAGGGGATCGGCTGATGATTGCCTATCCCTTTGAACGATACTACATGGAAGAGTCCAAGGCGCCGGTCGCCGAAACCGTATACAACGAAATGGCAGTAGACACAACCTCGCGGAGCTGGGCCGTGGTTCGCATCAAGGACGGCGAAGCGGTACTCGAAGATGTCATGATCGATGGCATGCCGATACGGGAGGTGGTATTACAACGCGTTGAGGATGTCGACGAAGAAAAATAAATGAAACAGCTTATTGAAGGCGCGATCGAAAGTAACAAGCGAATCAATCTAAATACACATAAAGCCCTTACGCCATGAACCGGAAAATGATCATCATACTGGCCGTTCAAAGTGCCGCGATCCTTTTATTGTTGGGCTTTGGATTCATCCAAAAGGCCGAGGCCGACAGGCAACGCGAGATCGCTGAGGAAGCGGTGATGGCGGCGGAAGCGGCGGTGATGGTGGCCGGGCAAGAGCGCCAGGCTTCCATGATGGCGCGGGCAGAAGCTGAACGTCAACGCGAGATTGCCGAGAGTCAACGTCTTGAGGCCCTGACGTCGCGGGCGGAGGCTGAAAAACAAAGAAGGCGTTTTGTAGAAATGCAAAGGGCGGCAAAAGAAGCCCGCGCGCAAGCGGAACTGCAATACCAACGGGCGAAAATGGCCGCCGGGAAGGCAAAGGAAAAATTGATCAGGAAGGATTCAACAAACAAAAAATAATCCCAGAACTTATGAGTCGAAAAATGCGCATCCTGCTTGTCCTTCAAAGTGTCGCCATACTGTTCTTGCTGGCCTTTGGATTCATCCAAAAGGCCGAGGCCGACAAGCAACGGGAGATTGCCGAGGAGGCGGTGATGGTGGCCGAGCACGAGCGCCTCGCTTCAATGGATGCGCGCGCAGAGGCGGAAATGCAACGCCGTCTTGCGGAAGAAAACGCGGCGATGGCACAGCGACAGCTTGAGGAATGCGAAAGCGCGGGAAGATGAGGGCAGATTGGCCAGGGATCACCCTTCGCTATCCCCCGCCTCGTTTTCCGGCGGTTCTTGCGGTTCATCCTCTTTCAGGATCTCCGGCGCGTGCACGCGAATCACTTCATACCACTTGACGAGCTTTTTCATGTCGGAGACGTAAACCCGCGATTCGTCGAATTCGGGGAGAATGGATTTAAGGAACGCTTTCAACTCGGAGCCGTCGGAGTTGCCGTCCACGCCGGTGTCGTCGCCGTACTCCGCGTGGATCTTTCTGAGCACGTCCTGAAGGGGAGCGGTTCCCTCTTTCGTCGTGGTATAAATTGAAATCTCGTTGAGAAGGGAAAGCTTGTGGTTGGTGGTAGCGACCATTCTCGTTTTCGCCTCGTCGAGCGACTCCAGGATCACCCCCGATTTTGTCGGCGCGAGAACTTTGAACAGCCCGCCCTTGCCGGAAATGGTTGCTATGTCTGCCAGCGTCATGCGTGTGAAAAATTAAGGGCTCAAACTAAGTCATTTTACCCCTCAACCTCCAAGGCCGATCCGATAAAATTCAACAATTCGTCCCTGCCCTTTTTTTCCGTCGCCGAAGTGACGAATGTCGGCGGCAGCTCCACCCAGGTCCGCTTCAACGTTTTTGAGTATTGGGCGATGTTCTTTTTCAGTTCGTTCTTGCTGAGCTTGTCGGATTTGGTGAATACCAGAGCGAGCGGTATTTCGCGTTCTCCGGTCCACTGGATGAAGTCGAGGTCGATCTTCTGCGGTTCGTGACGTGCGTCGATGAGGATCAGGAGACAATAGAGGTTTTCGCGCTGACGGATATATTCTTCAATGATGCGTCCGAAGCCCGCGCGCTTTTCCTTGCTGGCGGCGGCGAATCCATAGCCGGGAAGGTCGACCAGATACCAGGTGTCGTTGATGATAAAATGGTTGATGGTCTGGGTCTTTCCGGGCGTGGACGACGTCTTGGCGAGTTTTCTCCGGGCCGTAAGCATGTTGATGAGCGAAGATTTACCCACATTCGATCGGCCGATAAAGGCGAATTCCGGCTTTTCCGGCGGAGGGCACTTTTTCACATCGGCATAGCTGGACACAAACTCCGCCTTCTCGATCTCCATGGTCTGCTCGGTGGTTAAAGTAAAGATTGAAGGGCAAATTACTAAGAATGTAAGTTTCGCGTACTTTATACCTCGAGAATTTGCATCCAAACGGGCCTTTTTTACTATATTAGCAACAATTGGTTGTCACTTTTTTACCTACTTTTACCTGTTAAACTTTTTTTGCGATGGCCAGTATCAGGAGCATACTGATTTTTTTTACTCTTATCGCGTTTGCATTCAACGGTTATTCCCAGGACCAGGATCCCACACTGGCGCGAGAGTATTTTGACCTTGCGGAATCAACCCTCGAGGCCACCCGAGCCCTGGATCAGGCGCGCGAACTTTACGTGCTGGCGGCCGAAACGGACACCACTTTCGTAAGGGCCAATTTTCAGGCGGGTAGTATCCACATCGCCACGATCGGGAAGGACCTTGCCGTGAAATATTTCATGCGGGTCTACCGACAGGACCCGGACTACCGCTTTGACATCGAATACCAGATCGGAAGAAGCTATCAATACGGCCTGGACTTTGAAAATGCCGTTCGCTACTACAACCTCTACAAGGAGAAGATGGCGAAGAAGGCCAACTATCAGGGTCGCGACCGTGTGGACGCAGCCACGGTCGACCGTGCGCTCAAGGAATGTGAGAATGGCAAGCTCTACATTTCCCGTCCCGGCAACTACTCCATCGTCAACATCGGCCGGGAGATCAACTCGGAGTTCGATGACTACGGACCGGTGCTCAGCGAACGCGAGGACGAAATTGTGTTTACAACAAGAAGAAGGGACGGCAACCTCAATCAAAACGTGGATGTTGACAACCTTCCCTACGAAGATATCTTCATGTCGAAGAAGGTCGGAGGCCAATGGCAATACGCCGTCAACCTCGGTCCGGTGATCAATACCCTGTATCACGAATCGAACCTCGCCATCTCGGCTGACGGTAGTTCACTCTTCATCTACAACGACGTCGGCGGCGGCGACATCCTTGTCAGCGAACGCTTGCCCGACGGAAACTGGGGCGATCCCGTGCCCCTGCCGGGTATTATCAACTCAAGCTTTCAGGAAAAATCCATCACCATTTCCAAAGACGAATCTACCCTGTATTTTGTCAGCAACCGCCCCGGCGGATTCGGCGGCACCGACATCTACCGGGCTACGAAAGACAGCCGGGGGCACTGGTCCCACGTGAAAAACCTGGGGCCTGACATCAACACGCCCCTGGATGAAGAGGGACCGTTCATCGACTACGACGGGGTAACGCTGTATTTCAGCAGCGAGGGACACGATGGAATGGGCGGCCATGATATCTACCGCACAACCTATGATCCCGCGACGGATAGCTGGGGTGAACCGGTAAACATGGGTTACCCGATCAATACCCCTGACAACGATGTCTACTTCATTGTATCCGCAAACAACGAACGCGCCTACTATTCGTCCGTCCGTGAGGACGGTATGGGGTATACCGATATTTATGTCATTACCGCCGAAGACGGACTGAAGAATGTTAAGCCTTTGGGCGAGCCCACGCCGCCGAAAGTCGACGAGGTGGTTGCCAGCATCAAGAACGACACACCGGTGGTTGAACCGCGTGTAGAGCCGGAAGTCAGACAAGACCCGCCGAAAGAAGAAAAGCCTAAAGCCGAGCCTCCGAAGCCGGTGATCCCGCTGAAATACGTTGTCAAGGTGATTGACGCGGCCACGAAGTCACCGGTCTCCGCAAAGATCAGGCTTCAGGGACAGCGCGACAACGTTCCGGTAGGTTCGTCTACCGCGAGCCCGGGCACCTACGAGTTTGCCATCACCAGCACATCGGCGAAGGACTACCGTTTATCGGTCGAGGCCGAGGGGTATGTATTCGTCAACCAGAACCTTCGCCTCGCCGGCGCTTCCACCACGCCCAAAACACTGAACCGCACGATCGAGATGCGCAAACTCACCGTTGGGGTGACGTCTGTGTTGAGAAACATCTACTTTGATTACGACAGGGCCAGCTTCAAGACGGAGTCGTATACCGAGCTCAATAAACTTGACGCCATGCTGAGGCAGAACCAAAACATTCGCGTGGAGATTTCCGGCCACACGGATGCGTACGGGCGCTGGGACTACAACCGGCAGTTGTCGCAGCGCAGGGCCGAAGCCGTGAAAGATTACCTCACCAAGAAGGGAATCGACCCCAGGAGGATCAAGGCTGTCGGCTATGGCGAGTCACGCCCCCTGGCCAGCAACGACGATGAAGCCGAAGGCCGCGAACTCAACCGGCGGGTCGAATTCAAGGTACTCAACGACTGATTTCGTTCCTAAGCACAAACGCCCTAACTTGAGGCCCTTTCAGGCCACGATGACTGTATTGCCCTACAAGGAAGAAGGCGCACCCAAGAAGGTGCAGGTCGGGCGGATGTTCGACAACATCAGCCGCCACTATGACTTCCTGAATCATTTTCTCAGCATGGGGATCGACCGCCTCTGGCGCCGGAGGGCGATCTCCAGGCTGCGGCAGCTCAAACCCCGCCTCATACTCGATGTGGCCACCGGGACCGGGGATTTCGCGGTTCAGGCCCTTTCGCTGGGTCCGGACAAGGTGATTGGCGTGGATATCTCGGAAGGAATGCTGGCGGTGGGCCGGAAGAAAATCGAAGCGCGGAAGCTAACGGGCAAAGTGGAACTTCACCGGGGCGACTCTGAAAATCTCCAGTTTGAGGAAAATAAATTCGACGCTGTCACCGTTGCCTTTGGGGTGAGAAACTTCGAAAATCTGGAGAAGGGACTGGCGGAGATCCTGCGCGTGCTGAGACCGGGCGGCGTCCTGGTGGTCCTCGAGTTTTCGCGACCGCGGAAGTTTCCTGTCCGTCAACTCTATAGCTTTTATTTTAAGGGTATTTTGCCTATAATCGGGAGATTGGTATCCAGGGATAAGTCGGCGTATACCTACCTGCCTGAGTCGGTTGAGGCATTTCCCGACGGTACGGATTTTGAAACCATCCTCCGGAAAGTCGGATTTAAATACACAACATGCGAATCGCTTACACTGGGAATAAGCGCTATTTACACTGGCCAAAAGTAGTCGCGCTCCTGACGTTGCTCGTCATTGGGCACGAGACCTGCGCGCAGACCAGCGGATGGATCAAGCGTCGTGCGGACTACGACAGCAAAAAACTGAGCTATGGCTTCCTCATCGGGCTACACACCACGGCCTACAAGATCAAATACTCCGAAACCTTTCTCGATCAGACCATGGATTCGGTCCACTCGGTAAATCCGGGTTGGTTGCCCGGTTTTTCGCTTGGGTTTATCGTGAATTACCGTCTTGAAGACCTCTGGGACGTGCGCATCACCCCCAAGGTGGCCTTTTACGAGCACGAACTCAATTACCAGTTCCTGACGGAGCCGTATTCGACGACGCATAGGGTGGAGACCACGATGGTGGAATTTCCGCTGCTCGTAAAGTTCAAATCTGAGCGAAGGGAGAATGTCAGGATGTACATGATCGGGGGCGCGAAAGCCGCCATTGAAGCGTCGGGGAAGAAGGAGATAGAAAACGTCACCTCAGAGCTTGAGATCACGGGAGGCAACCTCAGCGCCGAATTCGGATTTGGATTCGACATCTATTACCCCCTCTTCAAATTCTCACCGGAGATCCGGTTCTCGAAAGGATTGGTTGATATTCTCGACAACCACGCGAATCCCTACGGCGTGAACCTGGAGCGTGTGAGTACAAACACCGTAACCGTTTACCTGCTCTTTCAGTAACATGCAAAATCGAATTGCCCTGATCACCGGCGCTACCTCGGGAATCGGGGAAGCTACGGCGCGTCTGCTTTCCCGCCATAACTTTGACCTTATCATCTGTGGTCGCCGAAAGGACCGGCTCGCGCAACTCGTCACGGAGTTGTCGGCGGCAACGCGCGTTACAAGTCTTGCGTTTGATGTTCGGGACTACGACGCGGTGAAAACTGCCCTGGCCTCGTTGCCCGCGCCATGGCGTGACGTCGATGTGCTGGTTAACAACGCCGGCAATGCCCATGGCCTCGACCCCATTCAGACAGGAAACGTTGGCGACTGGGATGCGATGATCGACATCAACGTGAAAGGGTTGCTCTATGTGTCACGGGAGATTGTTCCCGGCATGGCAGGGCGCGGGGCGGGACATGTGATCAACATCGGCTCCATCGCCGGAAAGGAAGTCTATCCCAATGGTAATGTTTACTGTGCGAGCAAGTTCGCCGTCGATGCGCTGACGCGGGGCATGCGTGTTGATTTGAACGCCTCGGGTGTAAAAGTGACATCCATCAATCCGGGTCTGGTCGAGACTGAGTTTTCGCTCGTGCGTTTCAAGGGCGATGCCACCCGTGCCTCAACGGTTTACCAGGGACTGTCGCCCCTCACCGGAAACGATATCGCGGATATCATTCTGTACGTGCTTTCGGCGCCACCGCACGTGGTGCTCGCGGATATCACCGTTTTTCCGACCGCGCAGGCCAGCGCTACCGTCGTGAAGCGCTCGTAGGTTTTGGTGGGTTGTGCTGGTTGAGAAAGCACGCGGTCCCCTCGCTGACGCTCGGGAAAGGCCCGCGCAGAGATGCGGAGCCGGAGAACGCGTCCACCGGGCAGGGGATGGTACTGTTACACACCGCGCAGCCTTTCGAGCGTCGGGCTATCGATATCGTGTCCCCCCTGAAACTGCATGGTCTTCACCGTGACGTTGAGTTTATCGGCCAGGGTTCGCATTTCCGTGAGTCGATCCCCCGTCATGAACGGGTCCTCCGTGCCGTAGACGAAAAGGAGGTCCTTGTTATCAAGGGCGTTTGCCGCGGCGCTGAAATTCATGTCAGGGGGAAAGATACCCGCCCAAAGGATGAGTCGCTGGAATGCGAATCGGCTTTGCCATACCCAACGCGAGGCCGTCGCTGCCCCCTGGGAGAAGCCGAGTACGGTTGTGGGGATTGCCCGGCTGCCGACTTCGTGGTAAAAAATGCTGTCGAGGTATGCGATGTAGTTTCGAATGTCCGTTTCGCGGTGCTCGCGGGTCATCCACGTGGCGCCCACGCGGTTGTTCTTTCGTCCAATGCCCGTCACCGGCTCAAGATAGAAACGGGAGAGCCCTTCGGGAGCGATCACGCAGACGTCATTCCCGTGGAGCGGATCGAATTTTCTCAGGAAGTAGCGCGCGAGCTGCCCGTAACCATGAAGAACGAACCACAGGTGTTTCGTGGCCTCCGTGATGGCCCCTGACCGATAGTATCTGGCGTTGAATGAAAATGAGGTCTGCAACTCTTCCATGGTCTAAAATAAGAAAAGGCCTTCCGGGAAGGAAAGCCTCTTGGGTTTAGGTATAGGTTGGCGGATGTTCCGACCGCCGGGAAAGACACTAACGTTTGAATCCCAGGGCGCTGCCACCACAGTTCGTGCTCGAGCCGTCGAAAGTGTAGCGGATGTAGTAGATGCCCGTGGTATTGCAGGGATAAGCGATGGCCGAAATATATTGTCCATTCACCTTGCTGCTGGCGACCTGATTGCGGTTGGAATCGAACAGGCCCACGACGATGCCGTCGGTACTTTGGCCGGCGGCGCAGATGTTGATCATGTATTGCGTTCCCTTTGTAAACACGTAAGAGTATTCTACATAGTCCTTGCCGCCTTTTTCGATTTTATAGCTTTTCAGAAAATTGAATCCGTCAGCGAGTTTGGGAATACATTGCGTGCTCAGGGTCTCGGCATTGCACTGAGCCAGTGCGTTCCCCTCGCCGAGAAGTGAAACCGCAAAAACAAAAATGAGTAACTTTTTCATAAGTGCTCTCTATTAAAAATATTAGCTGATGATCTTGGTACGGATGTTACGCGTTACGGAACCTATGTTCTCCACGTCTTCCGGCGTGATGTCTATGGTGCTCGTACTGTTATCCTTGATCACCATTACGCCATCTACAATTTCGAAAGTCGATTCTCTGTACGTATAGGTAATGTTCACTTTATCGAAGGTGCTCTTCAATTCTTCCATATCGGCAAGCAGGGATGCCATGTTGGGATCGGCCTCTTTGTAGAAGGATAGCAGGAGCATGATGTTCTCCAGGATGATCTTTTGTTCACCGATGGTCTCCTGAAGCTGGCGGTTGTCGGGATGCGCTTTTGCGACCTCACAGACGATGTGGAGGGCTTCAAGCCAGCCCCCGGTGAGGAGCAGAACACTGAGGTTGGCGCGGCTCTGCGTCTGCAGATAATGGTTGATCTTGTTGAAGTTCTGCGTGGTGATGAGCAACAGGGAATCGAGGTTCTTGCTGTTCGTGGCCAGGCGTCCGATGGTTTCGACATCGAAGAACTGTCCGATGCTCAGACCGTCGGCCAGGTCCTTGATCGTGGACATGTACTTGATGCCATCCTGGTTTTGCTCGTAGATATTCGTGTAGCCCAGATCGGTGCCGTAGATTCCCAGGTTCAGGGCCTTCTTGAAGTTGCTGTTGTACCTGGAGAGGTTGTCCGCGGGGTTGAGGTAGGCGGCATTGTATTTTCTGCCCGATTCTTTCAGCAGCACTGAAATCTCCAGGGGTGCCGGAATCTGTTGCAGGATGTCGCCGATCACTTCTTCGGAAATGGAAGGACCCTGGGCTGTTGCGGTATCGAGGCCAGCCAGAAATTCCTGCTCCTTGTTCTTGTTTGCCGAGCTACAGGCGGCAAACAACGTTAGGACGAGCCCCGCTGTAATAATTCTCATAATTGATAAAATTATACGTCAACAAATTTAAAAAATCGGCATTCCCGGCCAAAACGTTACGTGAATGCTATTTCTGCTGGCTTCCTTTCTGCCTCCGCATGCCCGCGGGAAGCTTCGAATTCACCAGCTTCTTTAAAACCTCAAAATACAAGGTAATATACAGAACCGCGGTCATGATCCAAATCATCAGGATGTTAAACCAGTACGTGTCTATCGGCGCTCCAAACAGGTTTTTCGTAGGCGCGAAGAAATGCGCCCGGTAGTTCAGCGGATCTTCCGTGTCAGGGTCGACGAACACCGGATGAATCTGCTGGATGAGTTCGCCGCCAAATTCCGCAATACGTTCCTTTTCGGAGACGTTCATGACCAGGTCAGCCAGGCTTTCATTGTAGTACAGGTTTTTCACCAGATTAAGGTTGTACTGTCCCCCGTTTTCCAATTGCGCCACAAGCACGTCTTCGTTTCGGACGGCCTTGTTGTAGGTATCCTGATAGAACTTCCGGTAACCACTGAGGTAGTCTTGCAGGAACTGGTCGAATGCGGGCGTAAAGTCTGCCGGCTTCCACGGTGTATCCAGGGAAACGCCTCCGAGGTCCTGCTGGTAAAGATTTTCACGACGCAACGTGTTCTGAATGACAAGGAGATCGGCCTCGACATGCCGTTTCACGGAGTCGTTCTGAACGTCGATATTCTCCGCGATAAATTTCCGCTTCCTTTCCAGTTCATCGGCCAGATAGGAGGAACGGAAATCCGACAGGGATTGCCATTTGTCGAGAATGTAATAAGGCTCCTCAAAGGAGTTGTTTTTGAAATGATAGACGGCAATGCCTTCGTATGCCCATCGCGAAGCCATCAGGTCGGCCAGCACCGGTACTTTGCCCTTGGCGCTGATGATATCGTTCAGTTTATCGTAGCTGAACAACAACCCGCTGAGAATCATTTGCGGGATCAGCAGTAGCGGAATGAGCACATAGACGGTAACCGCGGAATTGAACGCCGATGAAATGTTCAGGCCCATGACGTTTGCCGAGCATGACACCGCAAACAGCATAAACCAGAAGGGAAGCAGCATCCGCCATTCGATTTCCAGGATGACGTTGCCGACGAGGACAAAGGAAAACGTCTGGATGGCGGACAAAGCAAACAGGATGATCAGTTTTGACATCAGGTAGCTGTTCCAGCTCAGGTTCAGGAAAGACTCGCGCCTGAGAATCTTGCGGTCGCGGATGATTTCTTCCGCGCTCACCGTCAGCCCCATGAACAGGGCGACGATAATGCTCATCAGTACAAAGGCGGGGAAATTGTCATTGAACCGAAACAGGTATTCGCTTCCGCCGGGGGCGCTCTTGTATTTGATGATAAAGGCGAGGATCAGCGCCAGAAGCGGACCTTCCAGGAGGTTGATCAGCAGGTATTGCTTGTTACTTAGTTTTGACAAGGTATCCCGCAATGTGAAGATCCAGGTCTGTTTTGCCTTATTGGGCAGATGCAGGGCGTGCGGCGGCTCTTCACGCACGTCTTCCACCGGGTTTGCCCGGAAATTCTCCCTGTACAGGTCGTACCACTGCGGCGGCGTGATCTTTCGCTTGCCCGTCGGCTGACCGTATTCGTCAACGACTTTTGCTTCGATGATGTTGAATATCTGCTCGGGGTTCACGTTACCGCACGTCTCGCATTGCCCGCGGTTTGCATCGACCTGAAGCGTTGATTTCTTGAAGTAGGTCACGGCCTCGACGGGAGGTCCGTAATAGGCGGGATAGCCACCAGTATCCATGATGATCATCTTGTCGAACATCTTGTAGATGTCGGAAGAAGGCTGGTGGATCACGACGAAAATGAGTTTTCCCCTGAGCGAAAGTTCCTTGAGCAGGTCGATCACGTTCTCAGAGTCGCGCGAGGAGAGGCCTGAGGTGGGTTCGTCGAGGAAGAGGATGGCGGGTTCGCGGATCAGTTCCAGCGCGATGTTGAGGCGCTTGCGCTGTCCGCCGGAGATGGTCTTGTCAAGGGCGTTGCCCACGCGGAGGTCTTTACGCTGGTCGAGGCCGAGGTTGGCCAGTACCTGCATGACACGGTCATGGAGTTGTTGTTCGGTGAAATTGGCAAAGCACAGTTTTGCGTTGTAGTAGAGGTTTTCGTAGACGGTGAGTTCCTCAATGAGGAGGTCGTCTTGTGAGACATACCCAATGACGCCGTGGATCTTTTCCTTTTCGTCGTGGATGTCGAAGCCGTTGATGAGGATCTGCCCCTGGGTTGGCTTTACGAGTCCGGCCAGCACCATGAGCAGGGTGGTCTTTCCGGCGCCGCTTGCGCCCATGATGCCAATCAGTTTGCCCGGGCCTTCGGAGACCCTCACGTTTCGCAGGCCAATCGCACCATTCGGGAATTTCAGTTCGTCCACCGTCGCATTGAACGACAACTTGGTCGTCTTTATTTCTTCATTGAAATTCGAGCCAACGTCGCTGTAGTAGATGGCGTCGCCGGCCTGGGTCTTGATGGTGCTTCCGTGGGAGAAGAGGTAGATCCGGTTCACCTGCATGGTGAACCCGTTGAGTGTGTTCAGCTCGTCGCCCAGGTATTTGGTGAAGTAGAGTTCGACGCTGCGCACGCGCATGAACACGAGGCTGCCGTCGATGTGGCCGTGAAGGTGCTTGTAGGTCTTCCCTTGTTCGCCCTCCTGGTTGTTATCGACAATGAGGATATCGTCAAAATCGAGTGAGGCGGCCTCCTCCGTGATGACGAAGTTCTCGATCAGCGTATACTCTTCGCCGCTGATGTTGAAGACGTCGGAAACCGTGTTGATGATCTCGCGCCGTTGGGGAGTAAAATTCTTGTCGGTGCCGACCAGCTCGAGGAGCTTGGTCAATACGACCACCTTTTGTTTTTGTGTGAGTGTTTTGTTGATCTTCCGGCAAATGCCGAGGGTCTTAACGGAGTCCCTTACCGAGGTGAGTTTCCGTTTTCCGTCATCGTCGTCCGACTTTCCGTAACCGGAGTATTCGTCGTAGAGCTTGAGGTATTCATTGATGGAATCTTTGTCGAGTTCGGTTTGGAAAAATGTGATAACGTACTGCCTCTCCTTTTCGGTAACCCCACCGTCCTGCTTCGTAATTATCGCAAAAAGCTGGGTTAGGGCTTTTAGTATTTCCTCACTCATAACTCAAGCTAGCTGGGGTAAAAATAATTTATAAAAGTATAAAAAAAATGTCGGTTACCCTTCAACTTCTGTTCCTTTATCGGGCAGAAAATTGAGAGGTAACCGACGATGTAGGATCGGTGACCTGTTAGTAGGTTTTGAATTCGAAGGGGATCTCGACGAGTTCGGAAAATTCCTGTCCGGCTTCTTCCATATCTTCGTCGTCCTCGTGGAAATACCATGCGATCTTCATTCCCTTGATGTCTTCGAGGGCGGAGAGTACATCGAGGATGAGCTTGGAGGATGCCGTGTTGAAGTACTCGAGCTTGAAAACGAAATCCGTGGAGGGATTCGGGTCGCTGCCGTATTTTTCGATCCACTCGAGCACCGGGCGGTAGAATTCCGCGGAGTCTTCAGGGAGCGAGCGACCGGATATTTCAAAGATGCCGTTCTTTTTATCCAGGATGATCTTGGGTGTATCTTCAGTTCCTTCGAGGTTTAATATTTCCATGGTAAATGACACTTTAATTGGTTCGACATTGGTTATTCGGCAGACTCGCGCGGTACGATCACTTTTAATGAAAAGAAGGAATAGTCCGTCGACATCTGAGGAAAGGCAAATTCGAGTTTTGTACCCGACTTCCGCGCCATGTCGACAAAGCCGAGGCCTGCGCCACCCTTTTCGGAGATGGTGGTGTTCTTGATGATCTCTTTGTAGAGATCCTTCAACCCATCCTTGTCGAGGCCGTTGATTTTCTCGAGGGTCTCCTTGAGTTTAACCACATGGTCGTTGCGTATCGGGTTGCCCGACATGATGGTGTAGCGGTTGGCCTCACGCCCGATGAGGAAGATGGCCGCGTGGCTCCGTATGGTGCCGTCGATCAATTCGTCACTGTGTTTTACGATGTTTTGCAGCGCCTCCACCATGACATTGAATACTTTTCGCTTGATACTGGAATCTTCCCCGGACGAGTCGAGATTTCGCTCCGCCATTGCCAGTATGGATTTGGTAGTTTCCTGCGTAAAATCACCCTGATACACCAGAATGAGGTTCTCCGACATCATGGTGCGGTGCAGGTCGTAGATAAAGTTCATGCGTAAAATTGGGGTTTACAGGTTTGTGACATTAGTCATGCCTTCGGCATCGTGTGCTAAAGTTATAAGTTTTTGGATAAACCGCATTCACATTTAGTTTCCCGTTAAAATTTAATTCCGATCAGCAGCACATCATCGGTTTGCTTGGTCGTCCCGCGCCAGCTTTCCCACTCTTCGTCAATGGTCTGGACCGCCTCTTTCATGGGCCGGTGGTGAATCCGCTCGATAAGTTCCCGGGTTTTCTTCGGACCGAACTTCCTGCCCTCGGGACCGCCGAACTGGTCGGGGAAACCGTCGGAACTGAAGTATAGCGAATCGCCCTTGCCGAGTTTGATCTTGCTGTTGGTGAAATTGGTTTGGTTTTTGAAAATACCGCCGCCGATCGGAAACTTGTTGCCCTTGATCTCCTCCATCAACCCGTTCTTCATGACATAAAGCGGACGGTGCGCTCCGGCGTACTCCACTTCGCCGGTGGCGGGCTTAAGCTTACAGAGGGCGATGTCCATGCCATCCTTGGTGGTGGCGTCCTCGTCCTGGCGCAAGGTTGTGGTAACGCCCTCATCGAGCAGATCCAGGATCTTGCCCGGCTCGGTCACCTTACGGCTTCGTACGATGTCGTTGAGCAGGAAGTACCCGATCAGCGAGAGCAACGCACCCGGCACGCCGTGCCCGGTACAATCGACCGCAGCGATGAAGATCTCATCCTTCATCGGGATAAACCAGGGGAAGTCGCCGGAGACAACATCCCGCGGCTTGTACAGAATGAAGGAATCGGGCAGGGCACGGTTGATCAGCCTCGTGTTCGGAAGGATCGCCGTCTGGATGCGCTTGGCATAGTTGATACTCTCGGTGATCTTCTTGTTCTTGTTCTGGATCTCCATCTCGATGAGTTTCCGCTCCGTGATGTCGTGCGACACCACGAGCACGGACTCCAGCTTCTCGGCTTCGTCGTATTCCGGAATGGCGTTTACCTGCATGACCCGCTTGCCGGAAACGGACGGGAAGTCCATTTCCGTAGCCACCTTCCCGTTGGAGGTGTTCACTTCTTCAACGATCCGCAACCAGCTTTCGAGCACGGAACGATCGAGTTCCGCTTCCTCCACCTTCCGGCTGATAAAGTTCTCCGGTGTCTTGCCGGTGTAGGCCTCGATAACCGGGTTGATATAGGACACGGTTCCGTGCTCCAGGCGCGTGATGAGGTCGGGTGAATTTTCAGACAGGGCCTGCATCTTACTGCGCATGCGCTGCTCCAGTTCGGCCCTCCTGCGCTCCGTGATGTCGCGTGAGTTGAGAATATATCCATGGATCACGCGGTTCGACATGAAGTTCGTTCCCACCGTCTCGATCCAGATAAAGTTGCCATCCTTGGCCTTGTACTCATACTGCACAGTGATCTTGTGGTCGGGATTCTCCCGCATTTTCTGGAAGAATTCCTTGTAGGTTTCATGATGGTCAGGATGAACTTTGTCGATGTCGCTTTCGCCGATAAGTTCTTTCTGTCCGTAGCCCAGGATCGTTTCCACAGAAGGGGAGATGTACCGGATGGTACCATCCTCTTCGAAGATGGTAATTACTTCTGAGGCGTTTTCCAGCAGCAACTGCATGCGCTTCTGCGTGCGGTTTACTTCCTCGATTTGCTCTTCGAGTTTCTGGTTCGAGCGCTTCAATTCCTCTTGTGTTGCCTGCATCTCCTCGGCGTTCTGACGCAGCACCTCCTGCTTTTCTTTAAGCTCGTTGCTCATCGCCTGTGACTCCGCCAACAGGCGTCGTGTCCTTTCGTTTACCTTGATGTTGAAGACGGTGCGAGCGAGAATAAGGCTGAGTTCCTGCACGAATTTCACCTGTGACGGCTCGAACTTCCCAAACCCGGCGAATTCGAGTACGCCATACACCTCCTCATTGGTGATCAGGGGTACGATGAGAATGCAGGTGGGGCGCTGGTCGCCGAGGATTCCGGACGTGATCGTTATGTAGTCATCGGGGATCTCCGTGCGCATGACCGTATCCTTTTCGGCCACGGCCTGTCCTACGAGCCCCTCGGCAAATCGAAACTTCGCTTTCAGGTATTTCTTCCTGCCGTAGGCGTAGCTGGCGCGCATTTCGATCGTACGGTCGCCCTGTTCATCGTTGACGACGTAGAATGCGCCCTGGATGGCGCCAATCCGCTCGAGGATAAACCGGATCACATCTTCGCCCAGGGCATCGATGGAATCGTGCATCCTGAGGACCTCGCTGATCTCCGCCACACCCCGTACGATCCAGTTGCGTTCCTTGTCCTTGCGCTCGTTTTCAATAAGGTTGTTCCGCATGTTGAGGAGCGACATGCCCAGCAAGTCGTTGTCGCTGGCGGCCTGGAACCGGGTGTCGTATTTACCCTCTCCGATGCGTTTTGCAAAGTCCGCATTTCCCTTCAACGTCTCGACCAGGGCGTCGACCTTCATGGCCATTTGGCCGAATTCGTCGTTGGAGTACTGGCCCGACTTCTCCGGGAGTGTTCCCTGTGCCACCATGGTCAGTTTGTTTCGCATCGCGTGAAGGGGGCGCGTCATCGAACGTGTAAAGGTCATGGCAAAGAGCGTCGAAAGGAGAACGATCGACAGGCCGGTGTACGTGATGGTGCTGATCAGTCCGCCGCTGTCGCCATTGGCTTCCGCCATGTCGATTTTGGCGACGAGAAAGAGGTTGCCGTTGCCGATCTTCCGCGCTACTTCGAGCACAGGGACGTTGCGGTAATCGTTCGTTTCACGGACGGGTGATTTATCGTTGAGCAATGCCCGGATGTTGCGCACCGCGGGGTGATCTTTGGGAAACGTGGTGGTGGTGGTGGCATGGCGAAGGGGACTTACGAACGCGATCTCGTCCGTTGCCGGGTTGTGTTGCGCGAGGATGACTTCGCCGGTTTGTCCGAGACCCCGGTGGTCGTTGAGGGCCCCAAGGCCCTGCGTAAGGTCGAGTTCGACGATGAGGAGTTCGGGATCGGTTTCGGTCTGGATAGGTCCCGCGGCGAATGCATGAAATCCGCTGTCGGTTCTGATCTTGCTGAAATAGATACCCTTGCGCGCCTCTGCAAAGGTGGCTCCGTCAGGATCCAGGAAGTTTCCGCTCCTTCCGTCACTTGCCGTCCGGATGCCACCGTTCACGTTGGTGACGAGGATCGACTCGAAACCATAGATGTCGCGCTGGCGGTTGAGAAAATCTTGGGGTGTTTCTTCCGGTTCTTCGTAGGCGGCGGTGTCGCTGGCGGCAGCGTCATCCATTCCAAATTCGTCGGTCGCAAAGGCGTCGTCTCCGCCGGAATCGTCAGCGGCAAAAATGGCAAAGTCCATACCGCCACCGGCGAAGGGAGTTGCCTCCGCGTCGTTCGCAAGGGTCTTTGCGCCTTGAAGGGCCTTGATGGCCGTAACGGTCTTATCGAGATAGGCATCGAAATAGCCCGCGCGGTTGTCGGCGATGACACTGAGGTTGGTGAGGAACTTCTCCTGGTTTGTCCGTACGATATAATCGTAGGTAAAAAAACCAATAGACGTGACCGAAACTGCGGACAGGAGCAGGATCAGCAGGGTGATTTTTGTGTTGATCGAAACATTCTTCATCATGGCGTCATCATCAATAGTATTCGACTCAGTTATTCAATCGCGCGGCAACGATGTGCGCCGCATCCTCTACAAACCTGCGTTGCTGATCCGAGAGCGGGGTGAAGGTGGCGATCTCGAGGACAGCTTTCACCTCATTCTCTTTCTTCGCGGCAGCAATGATGAGGAAGCGCGGTGATGCGCTGCCCAGGCCGGAAATAATCTTAATATAACCTTCGGGAATGTCGTCGATGTACAGGGTGTTTCCTGACACGGCTGCCTGCCCGATCAGGCCTTCTCCGCCCTCGTATGAAACGGTGTTGGCTTCGGAGACGGCCAGTGCATAACCGTATTTGAGTTCCACCCGGTTTGCTTCCTTGTCGAAGACATAAAGGGCACCCTGCCCGGCTTCCAATTGCTTGCAAACCGCCTGGAGGCCCGCCTGCAGGGTGGCGTCGTCTCCGGAGGTATTTTCCAGTTGTGCCTCGAATTGCTGCAGGGAAATGGCTTCGGCGGTATTTGCGCCGGTGCCTTCACCGGTCATCCCGGTCTGTTCGGTATCTTGCTTGTCGCGGAAGACAATGACTTCGTTGCGGTAGCCCAGGGCAAACCACAGCGCGCCGGCGGCGAGGAGGAGCGTGGCGGCAACGGTAACGTAAACGTTCACCAGCGAGGGGTGCCCGGCGTCGATGAGCATCAGGTCGTGTGGGAGGCGATAGAACCGGTAGATCGAAATAAGGATACCCACGAACGAAAACGTTGCGAGGCCAAGAGCGACCCGGTAACGATCTTTGAACACTTCTGTCATCGTAATTTCTTGTCTAGTTCCTTAAAAAATTCCACTATTTCGTCAACCTTAAGCACGTGGTCTATGCTGGTGGCGGCGAGGGCCGCTTTCGGCATCGTATCGATCATGCACTCGGCGGGTTCCTGAACGATGGTCAGCCCGCCCCGTTCATGAATGTTCTTCATGCCCATGGCGCCGTCCCGGTTTGCTCCCGATAGCAATATACCCACAAGTTTTTCTTTAAACACGAAGGCGCAACTCGTCAGGGTAATATCGATGGCCGGCCTCGAGTTATTCACCATTTCTTCAGTCGAGAGGGCAAAATAGTTCCCCAGTTCAACGGAAAGGTGGTAGTTCGACGGCGCCAGATAGACACTGCCTTTCCGGACGGCCTCCTTATCGTTGGGTTCGGTCACCTGCACCACGCTCTTCAAGGAGAGGGCTTCCACGAATCCGTTCCTCACATGCTTTAGCCTGTGAAGGCACAAGATGATGGGTAAAGGAAAACCTTTGGGCAATTGCGAAAGAATCCTGACCATGCCCTGAAAGCTGCCTGCCGAACCTCCTATAACAACGGCCTTGTAGTTGTTATTTAAGTTGAATTTACTCATGCCTGATGACAGCTTCGGGGTCAATCCTTAATTTTCTTGTAAATTTTTTCTTCGTTGTTCACCACAATGAACCGGTTTGCGTAGTCGCACCAGATCAGCGATTCTTTCGAACCGATGGCCAGGTAGCCGTACTTGAACAGGCTTTCATGAAATTTCTTCAGCACCTCGTTCTGGAGGGTCTGGTTGAAATAGATCATGACGTTCCGGCAAAGAACAAGATCAAACTTATTGAAGATATCACCGGTCACCAGGTCGTGTTTCCGAAAAGACACATTGGCCAGCAACTCCCGGTTGAACATCGCATGGCCGTTCTCTTCGCGGTAGTAGTCTTTAAGGGAGGACGCCGAACCCTGAAACCGGATGTAATTCTTTTCATTGAGATCCATGTTCTTGATCGGGTAAACACCCGATTTCGCCCGTTCAAGGATCGTGGTGTCCAGGTCCGTTGCAATGATGCTCACATCGTTGAGGATGCCCATTTCTTTCAGCACGATGGCCATGGTAAGCACTTCCTCGCCGGAGGAGCAGCCCGCGTGCCAGATCTTGAATTGCTTGTGGTTGAGAAGGATTGCGGGGATGATCTCTTCCCGCATCACCCTCCAGAAACTTGGGTCCCTGAACATCTCCGTGACGTTGACGGTGAGTTCATCGAGAAATTCATTGATGAAAGCAGGAACGTCGTTAAGCCTCTTGAGAAGGGTTTCTACCGTGAGTTTCTTGAGGTCCATGATGCGGAGTACCCTTCGCTTGAAGGATGACATCGCATAATTCCGGAAGTCGTATCTGTATTTCTGGTAGATGAATTCGGAAATGCGTTTGAGGTCCGCAATATCAATGTCCTGCATGAATGGGGTTTACAGTTAAGTCTCAAAGTTAGGTTTCAAATCCCCGATGCCAGGCATATTTCCCCTGTAAATATTACATGTGTATAGGCTCAGGCACGCTGTCAATTTT
The DNA here is from genome assembly GCA_964551035.1 of uncultured Roseivirgaceae bacterium. GTDB lineage: Bacteria > Bacteroidota > Bacteroidia > Cytophagales > Cyclobacteriaceae > Chryseosolibacter. Next base: position 33,882 of record CAZKBK010000041.1, read on the forward strand.
GGCAAAATGACAGAATAGGCAATTTGTGCTAAATAGCTGAAAAAAAAGGATTTATAATATATAAACCGCAATTAATTCAGCGGGCGCAACGGCGCCAAAATGCGACAGGGAAATATTTTAAATTACGCGGGAATCGTCACTGCCCGTTTAGTCTTATCTTTGGCTAACGACTGGCCCGTCCTTTGCAATTGCTATAGTATGGTGAAGCAATTTATCGTTCAGTGTCTTTTTTTCCGAAGTGAAGAAAGGCTGCATAAAGTCTTCGGTGCCCTGACCTGGGCGAGTATTTTGCTGTTTGTCTATGCCATTGTCAACCTTTGGCGAAGCTGGTAGCCGATCTTCGGTGCCGAAGGGTGCCCTGATCTTTGCAACTAACCCATGGCAATAAAAACCACGACCGCGGCGCACATCAAGATCAATACCATTCCCTATGGGGAACTGGAAGCGGTATTCGCCAAAATAAAAGTCCACATCCTGAAGTATAAGGCGTCGGTGAGGGTCGTTCAGGATACCCACTCGCACTTCGAAGTATGGACCACCCGCGAGATTTCGATCCATGGAAAAAAACTCCGGAAAGGCGTCATGTTTGCAAGCCTGGTGAAGTTGAAAAACAGCGTGGGCCTCTACCTTCAACCGATGTATTTCGATCAGGACCTCGGAGGAGGGGATGTGGCCGGCGTGCTTTCCCTTCGAAAAGGGTTGACGGGTTTTCATTTCATGGGGCTCGATGATGACCTTGAACTTCAGGTGACGCTGCTTCTGGAAAGGGGCTGGGCGAGCTACCGCACGAAGGGCTGGGTATAACGCCTATTTAAACTCCTCCTGGGAGATTCGCAACGCTTCGAGTTGAATCTTCAGGGTCTCGCTCACTTCCCCGGCGAGGTCCCAAGCCTTTTCTTCCGACGCCGACCCGTCGAGCTTTCGCTGCAGTTCTTCGATTTGCGCCTTATACGCTGCCTCCTGGTTCCGCAACTCCGCCGCGATGCGGTCAATTTCATCACGGCCGGACGCCTGTCTGAGTTTTTCTTCCAGGTCGCGGATCATGGCGACATAGTCTTTCTCCTTTCGGGCCATTTCTTCCTGGGTGGCCTGAAGTTCTTCCATGTTCTGTCGCATTTCCTCCTCCTGCGCGCGCATCTCCTCCGTCTGCGCCTGGAATTGCTCGATGAGGTTCCGGTTTTTCTGCGCCGCCTTCACCGAGGCGAGCGTCGAGGCGATGGTCTCGGCGAGCTTTTCTACGAAGGCAATCTCGTGTTGGTCGTAGGTGCTGAACGAGGCGAGCTCCACAATTCCGTAGACTTCATCCTCGACCTTCAGGGGTACCATCAGCAAGGCGCGGGGATTCGCCTTTCCAAGGCCCGAAGTGATCCGGATGTATTCGTCAGGAATTTCCGTCAGCACCGTGGTTTCTTTCTCCAGGAAGGTTTGTCCGAGAAGCCCTTCGCCGAGTTTCAGCTTTTGCTTTTCGTGTTTCTTGATATCGAACGCGAACAGGGAGACAAGCTCAAGGTGTTTGTTGTGCTCGTCATCATCGTTGAGCACGTAGAGGCCGCCCTGGTTTGAGTTCGTGTACTTTACCAGGGCGGAAACGATCTGGTCGCCCAGCGTGCTGATGTTGTCATCGGACGAACGGAGAATATCGACGAACCGCGCAAGTCCCTCATTGGCCCATTGCCTGCGCTGCTCTTCGACGGTGAGGTCTTTCAGCTTGTTCTGCATGGTAATGAGTGCATCGGCCAGGGCATTTTTCCCGGACGTATGCTCGCTGTCGAGTGACCGATAATCGATGTCGAGGTTTCCGGTTGAAATGGCGGTAACGAAGTCGCGGGCATCCTTCAGTTGTTCGAGGAGGTTGTTGATCTCTTCCGTCACGGACCCGATTTCGTTCCTGAACGCCGGTGTCTTTTGCCGATACGCCGTGATGTCGGTCTTGAGGTCGCGTACCGGTGCAATCACAAACTTCCTGAAGGCGATGTAAAGGCCGGCCACCAGGGCCAGGTCAAAAATGAGAAATCCAAGCGCCCAGTTTTCAACGGCATCTTTTTTCGCCACCGCTTCTTCGGTGAGGTCTTTTTCCAACCGGTTGTACCAGGTGTCGAGCGTGATCCAACGCGCGGGGAGGTTACCCGCATCGGCTTCGCCGGCGCCGGAGAGTGCGTGCCTGACGTCCTGGTTGTAAATGCCCCACACTTTCCAAAGCTGGTCGAAGGTGATGCGTGCCAGTCGTGGCAACGGTCCCACAAAAACGTGGGTGTCTTCGAGTCGGCCACCATCCCTCAGGGTTTCGAGTCGCCGATCCTGTTCTACAAGGTTCGCGAGTATTCGCGGGCCAAGATTTGATTCGCCGTCCTGGAACGCGTTCAGCATCAGGGCTGTTTGCTGCGCCGAGCGTTGAATGCTGCGGGCGTAGTCTTTTTTCTCTTCCACCTCCTCCAGTCGTTCGATGTGGAACCTGAGCAAAAAGTACTGAGCAAGCAGAAGAACAATCAGGCCCCCCAACAGGTAACCTGCCCAGTGCGTGAGCGATCGGTCCCGTAAAAAATTCATGCGCTATTCCTTTTTGGCAAGCTAACGTTTTTAGGGGTGATTTTTGAGCGCATGTAGGGTTGTTAGGGTTTTTTTTCCGGAACGTCGAGACTTGCCTTCGAAAAGCTGAATGGCAAAAGCGATTCCGCGGAGGGCGCCTTCACCCATTGATGTTCCTGGGTTTGCATGACGACTTCAATTTTTCCGTGCTGCCGATGTTCAAATTCCAGCATGACCTGACGGCAGGGGCCGCACGACGTAGCGGGCAGCAGTTCCTTTCCGCCCTTGCGTTTCGCAACCACGGCGAGTTTGCGCACCGTTTTATCCGGGTGTGCGGAGATCGCTGCGTAGAGGGCCACGCGCTCCGCGCACATGCCGGAGGGATAGGCTGCGTTTTCCTGGTTGGTACCGGTGATCACGGTTCCGTCATCGAGGAGTACGGCCGCGCCCACAAGAAACCGTGAATAGGGGGCATAGGCGTGCGTTGTGGCGTCTTTCGCCTTGTGCGCGAGGTATTTCGACTCCGCATCAAGGTCATCCAGGTGTTCCGCAATGATAAAGTTTTTCATATGCTTCGGCGACAGTGATAGGTAAGTTATTAATTTCGGGCCGGAATTTTACGTCATTTTTTACAACGTCTATGAGGAATATTCTCGTGCTAGGGGCCGGCCGCTCTTCATCGGCACTGATCGACTACCTGCTCAGGAACGCCCGCGTAGAAGAATGGAGGGTAACGGTTGGCGATGTTTCCTACGAGGCCGCGGCTAACAAGGTGAAAGACCATCCGTTGGGCCGCGCCATCGCGTTCGACATCCAGCAGGCCGATGCCGGCGACATCATCGCCGCAATGGACATTGTCGTTTCACTCCTGCCCGCGCACCTTCATGCCGTTGTTGCGGTAAAATGCCTTCAGCGCAGAAAACATTTTGTTAACGCAAGCTACGTCTCGGCGGAAATGAGAAACCTGCATGTGGAGGCCCGCAATCATTCCCTGATCTTCCTCAACGAATGCGGGCTCGACCCCGGCATCGATCACATGAGCGCCATGCAGGTGATCGATCGTATCCGGAATGCCGGCGGCGAAATTCACTCCTTCGAATCGTTTGCCGGCGGCCTTATCGCACCCGGAACTGATCCCGAAAACCCATGGCAATATAAGTTTACGTGGAACCCAAGAAATGTGGTGATGGCCGGACAGGGAACGGCAAAGTTTCTCAGCAACGGGAAATACAGGTATATTTCTTACCCGCAATTGTTCAGCAGGCTTACGCCGGTGCATGTCGACGGCCACGGCGAATATGAAGGTTACGCCAACCGCGATTCCCTCCAATACATTGAAACCTACGGGTTGACGAACATCCGAACCATGCTCCGAGGTACATTGCGCAACAAGGGGTTTTGCAGCGCGTGGAATATACTCGTACAACTCGGGTGTTGTGACGACACCTACCTGATGGACGGTGTCGGGAAAATGACACATCGCGCGTTTATGGAATCGTTCGTGGTGGACGATGGTGGAAGCGCTGTCGAAGAGAAAATCGCGAGGCAGTTCGGATTGCCATTCAATGGTGAAGAGTTGAAACGGCTCAGGTGGTCGGACCTTTTTTCGGAGGAACCCGTCGGATTGAAGACAGGAACCCCTGCGCAGATACTCGAACACATCATGAACAAAAAATGGCGCCTGCACCCCGGCGACAAAGATCAGATCGTGATGTGGCATCGGTTCGTCTGGTCCGCCAGCGGCCACACAAAGGAGATACATGCTTCGCTGGTTGCAACGGGAGTTGATGCCATGAATACGGCGATGGCGCAAACCGTGGGACTTCCGCTGGCCATTGCGACAAAACTGATCCTCAATGGAAAAATTTCCTCCGCGGGGGTTCTGATTCCAACAACGCGCGAATTCTATGAACCGGTCCTTTCTGAATTGAAGGCCCTCGGTATAGAATTGAGGGAGAAGACGATCGCCCACACCGCCTAGCAGGAGCGGGTTTTCTTATCAGTATCTTTTATCCGGTCGTCCTGGATGCTTCATACTCCTTGTCGACAAGGAGGTCGCCTCCGTTTGCGGCTTGCACGGCAAGATAATCACAACGTTCATTTTCAGTGTGGCCGGCATGGCCGCGCACCCATACGAATTTAGGCTTCAACCGGAGGTGCAAAGGGATATAACGCATCCACAGGTCGGCATTTGCTTTCTTTTTGAAGTTTGTTCTTTCCCAATTCCAAAGCCATCCTTTTTCAACCGCATTGACCACGTATTCGGAATCCGAGTAGATCGTCACGGGAATGCCCGTTTTCCGGATGGCTTCGAGGCCGGAGATCACGGCGAGTAGTTCCATGCGGTTGTTGGTGGTCAGTCTGTAGCCTTGCGAGAGTTCGCGGACGTGATCGTTGTATTTCATGATGACGCCATACCCGCCCCGGCCCGGGTTGCCCTGTGCCGCTCCATCCGTATAGATCTTGATCATTGAGGAATAACGTTAAGCGGGAAATACATTGGTTTGAAAAATTTTGACCGCGATCGCCAGGAGAATAACGCCGAAGACCCGGCGAAGAACCGAAAAGCCCGACTCGCCGATCACGCGCTCGAGCCACGGACTTGAACGCAGGACGACGTAAACGATCACCACATTCAGCACAATGCCGGCGAGAATATTCCACTCGGTGTACACCGCGCGCAGGGAGAGAATGGTCGTCAAGGTTCCGGCACCCGCGATGAGCGGGAACGCCAGCGGCACGACGGAGCCCGATCCGGTCGCCTTCGGGTCATCTTTGATCAGCGTAATGCCGAGGATCATTTCCATTGCTACAATAAAGATGACGATGGCACCGGCCACCGCAAATGACGCAACGTCAAGACCGAAAAGCTGCAGGATGGATTGCCCCAGGTAGAGGAAGGCGATCATCAACACCGCCGAAATAATGGTGGCCTTCTCGGATTGAATGCGCCCTTCGCGTTTTCTGATGAGAATGATGAACGGGATCGAGCCGAGAATATCGATCACGGAAAAAAGAATGAGCGTGACGGAAAAAATCTCTTTTGCGCTGAACATAGCGGCAAAGGTAACGAAAATGTTGGCGCGCGCATCTTGCGCAATTCGGAGGGTAAAAAAAACCACCCGATGCGGCGTGACAACGGGTGGTCATTTGAGTTCGCGGTCTGCCTAGTTTCGTTCGGCAAAATCGCTCGGCGTCCGGGTTTCAATGGCGCCGTCCTTAATCATCCGGTTGACGACAAGTTCTGCGAAGTCCTCGGAAAAGTTGATCAGGTCGCGGGGGTTGACCGTTTCGGACTGCGCAGACCAAAGCAGCTCTTCCGAGTCGGCATCATACAGGTTTGTTTCTATGAAGTACACTTTGTCTTCTTCGTAGTACCCCGGCGAGTAAAGCGTGGGGTACCAACGCGTATAGTAGCCCCAGAAACTGCCGTAGTACCCAAAGCGGGGGATCGGCTCGTATCCGTAGTTTCCGGGCACGTACCGCGACTCCGTCTCTTCGTCAATCAGGGCTACCGTTAGTATCGCATCCGCGTCGGTTTCGTTGATGTGGTCCATCAGCGCTTCCCGCTCCGGTTCACCGCCATCGGTGAAACTCGGCGGCATGACGTCAATACTGCGGATAGCCTTCAGCCCGTTTCCCTGGAGGGCTGTGGCGAGGTCGTTTTCCACTTGCTGCCGGGCCGCTGTCCTGCTGGTCAAGGCCGTCACCAGAACACTTGTTATTTTCTCTTCACCAACAGCCGGACTCTTCCAGGCGCCCGTAATACTGGTGCTCGTCGCGCAGCCTGACAGGCAGGCGCATATAATAAGGAATGAAGCAGTCGTTTTCATGGTTTCACTGATTTTCACTGCTTATCACGGGTTAAAAGTTTATGCCGCAAAACAGTCGGTCAAGGCGCCACGCTCAGGGGAATGGAGGTACATAGGAGCCATAATACATGTTTACATTTTCAAAGTAGGCGTGATCGTTTGTGTCCGGCCAATGCGTCTTGTCGAAACCTGGCGCCTTCTCAAGATGGGCTTTGTCACGGTTTAAAACGAACACCCGCCGTTGAGGATCAAGCCTCAACTCCCGGAAGGGCACGGCAAATAACTTTCCTCCAATCCCCAGGAAGTCGCCGAACTCGACCACCGCGTATTCGATCATCCCCGACGGCAGGTTGATCATCAGGTTGTCGATGGTACCCAGGTTCTCGCCCATCGGGTTTTCCACTTTGTCACCCACCATGGACTTTGCCGCGAGTCGCTCGACCGGGCGGTTTGCATTTGTTCCTTCATGATTGACGCCTGTTCTGTTGTCAACCTCATATTTCTTTTCCTTTACAGCCATATCGCAGTAATTTTGGTTCTTTCAGTTGGGCATAAAATGCGTGCCCTTTCCGTTGAAGGGTGTACCGAATGCCCGGGCGTCCCTGAAGAGGTCATAGCATGATCGGGTGTGTAACTTTGCATTTTTAAATGGAACGGTCATGCGACTGCTTTACCAAATTGGCGATGTATCTTTTTTTGTATTCCACGTTGCGCTGATTTTCTTCAACGTTCTGGGATGGATCCCCGGCGTTGGAGGAAGTACAATTTGATAACACTCGGACTAACAGCATTCTCGTGGGTTATCCTTGGTATTTTCTACGGCTTTGGTTACTGTTTTTTGACGGACTGGCATTGGGACATACGGGAGGCATTGGGGTATCCGGTCGACAGCAATTCATACATTCATTTTCTGGTGACGGCGCCTACCGGTTGGTCGATCGATGAAGCGCTGGTCGATCGGGTCACCGTTATCGTTTTTGTACTCGCCCTTGCGGCGAGCGTCACCTTGAATTTCCGCGACAGGAAACGCAACGCGTGAACTTCGGCCGGCCGGGTGGATCCTTTTCCGGCATACGTTTTTTCAAATGCGAATTGCCCGCATTGCCCATCTTCAGCGGCAGGGCTGAATCGATCATTAACCTTTTAATTGCTGATGTTATGAACTTCGAACAATATGCACCAGATGCGAATAAATTTGTGAGGGAAGTGGCAACAGAGTTGGGAAATGCGGAGGACACCGAGCAAGCTTACCGCGTGATGAAAGCCGTGTTGCATACCGTTCGCGACATTTTGTCGCCGGAAGAGTCCATGCACCTCGTGGCACAGTTGCCGCTAATCATGAAGGGCGTGTATGTTGAGGGTTGGCATATCACACAAAAGGACCGGATTCGATCGATGCAGGAGTTCCTCGCAAGGCTGCGGGAAAAGGACGAGCGTTCTTCCGGCCGGGATTTTGGTAATGATGAAACCGCCACGCACCACATCAAGTGCGTTTTAAACGTGTTGAAGCGTCACGTTGCCACGGGACAAATACAGGACATGATCGACCAGTTCCCGATGGAACTTGCGGGGTTGTGGATTACGGCGGAAAGCGACACCGCTGTTCACCACTGAAACGGCTTCCGCGAAAGTCACATTTCCACGAGGGCTTCGAATTCCCTAAGATGGAGTTCTACTTTCTTTCCGCTGCGGGCGGCTTCGTAAATAGCCATTAATATTTCGACGTCGCGCATGCCCATCTCGCCGGGAACGCGCGTGGGCGCGTTCGTCTTTATGCAAACGGCGAAGTCGTCCATTTGCGCGGCTTGCTGATTGACGTCGATGAAATCCATGCGGCCCACGGAGGTTTTTCCTTTGATCCCGCCGTAGGCGTAGGCAGGCTCGAGCATGAACCAATCGCTGTCGGTTTCCGCTTTCAGGAAGTCAAAATCCTTGCTGTAGCTGGTTTCACATGTTGCAGTGGCGCCGCTTTCAAAATACATCGTCCACCGTATGCCTTCCTCGACGTCTGCAAACCGTTCATGATCTACCTTCTTTGCAAATTCGGCAGACACGCCAATGGGAAGTTCTCCCAACGTATAGAGGGCCCCTTGCACGCAATAGATGCCGACGTCCATCAATGCGCCGCCGCCGGCAAGGGATTTCTTCAAGCGCCATTGGTTCTTTTCGCCCACGTCCATGCCGTCGCGGGCGATTATTTTTTTCACCAGTCCCATTTCGCGATGCTGACCCAAGCGCATCATCTCCTGGTTGTACGGCTCAAAGTGCAGCCGGTATCCCATGGACAATCGCACGCCCACCTCGTCGCAGGCATCGATCATGCGACGGCAATCTTCGACGGAAGTGGCCATCGGTTTCTCGCAAATTACGTGCTTGCCCGCCCTGGCGGCGCGGACGACAAATTCGGCGTGCAGGGCGTTGGGTAGTGCAATATAGACGATGTCAATGTCCTGGTGATCGGTGATCTCGTCGAAAGTGTCGTAGGTAAACAAGCGGGACTCATCGAGTCCATGTTTGGCGGACCATGCGTTCAACTTTTCTCTGCTGCCGCTGACGAGGCCGGCAAGCCTGCAATGTTTTGTTTCCGCCAGTGCGGGTGCAAGTTGCCCGGTGCTGTAGTTGCCGAGGCCGACGAGGGCGACGCCAAGGCGTTCGTCCTTGCGGGAGCTGAGTTCGGTCTTTGCGTGGGTGTCGGGCTCTCCGGCGATCGAACCGGTATTCGGGGAGATGATATTGGTCATGGTGTTAATCGTTGTGATCTTGGTCGTTGGCTACTTCGTTCCCATCGTTCGGTCTTCCTGGTTTCCCTCACGATTGATGTAGTCGGTATTGCGATGTACGCGGATGCGGTTCTCAACATTCTGCACACCGCTCACCGACTCGGCGATGTCTTCCGCCCGCCTCTTCGACTGACGGTCTTCAACGGTTCCCGACAGGATTACTTCACAGCTCTTTACTTCAACGACGATATCCGAGGCGTCGATGAAGTCGTCGTCGGCCAGTCGCCGGTTGACATCGTCGTACACGCGCTCGTCGGCGCGCTTGTAATTTTTGGGACCTTTTCCCCGGTGGAGTCCGCGGGGTTCTTCACGGCCGTGCCCGCGGAAGCCGCTTTCCCGAATGCCGCGCCGGAATGAAGTTGCCGTTTCACCCCGGTCGTCGTACGCCGACGTGCGCCCCAGGTTTCCATAGCGCAGGTCGTCGCGTTCGTCGCCGTAACGGAAGCCTGCGGTTTGCCGGTCGGAAGCGCTCCCGGTGCGTGGCTCAGAGAACGTCTTCTTGCGTCCATGGCGACGACGGTAATCCTGCTCGCGATGGGGATGACCCTCGCCGTAAGAGTCCTCGCCCCGCCTGCCCAGATCCGGGTCCATATCTTCGTCGAGATTCCTGAACCTCCCACCGTTGCTATCGTCTTGCCTTGCCATAATTCTGGTTTTGATATGTCTCCTAGCCGCCCAAAATATTGTGCCCCTTCGGGGAGCGGTGTGATTTTTTGTTGGCATTCGTGAACTATGGACAAACGGAAAAAACGGACGGGTGAAAGCAGCGAAAAAATTCACGTCGGAACACAGGCGATAGACCGAAAGACCACCCGCTTTGCCGACGGCTCGGT
>CAZKBK010000042.1:0-42439 GCA_964551035.1 uncultured Roseivirgaceae bacterium
GGCAGTGCTGACGGTGAGTGGAGGGGAGCATCGGGCGTGGAGGCGGATGTTTTGTTGGGACGCAGGGGACGCGGAGGCTCGCATGGCTCGCTTGTGCTTCGATCTGAAAGCGTGGGGAACTTTAAACAGGTACGAATGCCAGCCGCGGACATGGGGTGGCCGAGCTCGCCGAGGCCCCAAACTCCAAACCCCAAACTCCAAACTCCAAACTCCAAACTCCAAACTCCAAACTCCAAACTTCAAACTTCAAACTTCAAACTAAAGCCCCCCAGCGTCCCCAAAGCCAACTCCTCAAAGCAGCCCCAACTCACCCGGCCACCGTTTCCCAGCCCCCACGAAGCACAATCCTCCCGCAACCACCATCCCCTACCTCCAACCCTTGCACTTCTCCGAAAAATAGGGGAAGTTTAGCTGCCTAACCGAAACCTCACACCATGGCTGTCAACGAACGGTATCTTGCATTGGACGTCTTCCGAGGAATGACGATCTGTTTTATGATTATTGTGAACACTCCCGGATCGTGGGGTCATGTCTACGGTCCGCTGTTGCATGCCGACTGGCATGGGTTCACGCCCACCGATCTTGTGTTTCCTTCATTTCTGTTTGCCGTCGGGAACGCCATGGCGTTCATTATGCGGAAGTACGAGTCGCAGGGCGAACGCGCTTTCTGGAATAAGACCTTGAAGCGAACCCTCATCATCTTCGGTATCGGCTTCCTGTTGCACTGGTTCCCCTTCTTTCGCGAAGCGGAGGGAGGCGGACTTGAACTCAGATCCCTTGCGAACATCCGTATCCTCGGCGTGCTGCAACGCATCGCGCTATGCTACTTCATCGCGGCCGTGGTGTTGCACTACGGCACACGGAATTTTGTCCTGGCGTTCAGCGCGGTAGCCCTGTTCGGCTACTGGCTGGTCAGCTACGTTTTCGGCGACCCCGCTGATCCTTATAGTCTTACCGGCAACGCAGGGCTGCGCCTGGACCTCTTCCTGATGGGTCCTAACCATTTGTATAAAGGCGAAGGAATACCCTTCGACCCCGAAGGCTGGCTCAGCACGATTCCAGCTGCGATCAACGTTATTGGCGGCTACTTTGCCGGCGACTTTATCCGGCGCCACGGAAACAGCTATGAGACCGTGGCCAGGCTGATGATCTGGGGTGGCGTACTCATCGTCGCGGCATTCACCTGGGACATGGCCTTCCCCATCAATAAGAAAATATGGACGAGCTCCTATGTGCTGCTCACCATCGGCATCGACGTCATGATCCTTGCGTTCCTTATTTACATCATCGAACTGTATCACAAGCAGCGATGGACTTACTTCTTTGTTGTGTTTGGCCGAAATCCCCTGTTCATTTTCATTTTGTCGGGGATCCTGGTCAGAACCGTTTTCAGAATTCCGGTAGGCGAACGCAGCTTGCAAGGTTGGTTTTACCACGAGTTCTTCGGAAGTTTTGCCGGGCCGGTATTTGCGTCCTTCCTGTTTGCCCTTTTCTTCATGATGCTCAACTGGCTGGTGGGTTATTTCCTTGACCGCAAATCCATTTATATTAAAGTGTGACCGCAACCGGCGGCAGCGCCGGATTCACGCCGATCGCCTTCGTGGAACAGTTTTTTGTCCGGATAGGACTAAAGCGATTCATTATGGCACAGACGGTGATTGGAATTTCAGGCACAGAAACGAAGCTGACGGTGCCATTCAAAAACTGATCAGCAACAATATCCCGGAGAAGGACATCGATATGGCGATTCCGACGCCATCCGAAAGCCGTGCCGACCAGACGGATGACTACATCTTCGACACACCGCTGGGGCGCTACTTCAAGGGTATCTTCGCCGATGCGGAGGATGCAAGACGTTACGCGAGCGTGGCGCAACGGGGCATAACCCTCGCTGTACATACAGAGCACTACGCTGAAGCGGAACGCGTCGCTACCCTGATGGATGAAGCGGGCGCCCTGAACGTCGACGAAGAGGGACGTGTCACCGAAGACAGCCTCACGCGCGAGGAACGAAAGTACAACCTGCAGGCCGGCCGCGCCGAACCCAATCCCGATGCCAAAGCCGACTTCAACACGCGCGAAACGGAGAATCCCTCTGTCGAGTCGGAGCGACAGGTTCCCCGCGACCGAAGGGCCGGCACTCCGCTAAACATCAAGACGCGCATCATCGAAATCCCCCTCGGCGAAAAAATCCGCTACCGCGAAGAACAAACCTGGACCGAACCCCAGAAGCATAAAAGGGTGGATGAGGAAGGCAGGGTTGAAGAGGGATGACGAGTTACGAGTTACGAATGACGAGTTACGAATTGCGAATGACGAATGCCCAAACTACGAACTCGTTACCAGCACCTCCGAACGCTCCTCCTCGACATGGAAGGCAATGCCCAGGTCCTCCAGTTCATTGAGTACCGGATCATAGATCTCCTTTCTGATCGGCGTGTGCATTCCCCTGATCTTGATATTGCCAACGAGCACCGCTTTCGCCGTGGCGCCCATAGTCAGACCGATGGCCCTGGCGAGTGCGGTGTGCTGCTGGTCCTCGGCCTCGCTGACCAGCGTTGCCCGAAAGCGGTATTGGAAATTGTTCAGCGCATAATCGAGTTCATGATGAATAACGACACAATCGCGATCTTCCGGCTGCATGGAAAGCTTGTGTTCCAGGAGATACTGGAGGAGCATCGCCGGTGTCACTTCCTGTGTACCTTCGAACCAGGTGTCGTCCAGCAACCCCAGCCATTTGAGTTGCGCGACATTTTTTTCACTCGCCTGCATCGTTCGCTGTAGCAGGAGTTCCGCCGATTCCGTCGGAGACCAGAGAAGGAGTGACCGAAGGAATTTTCGGAACGAACGATGGCCGAGCATATCGATCCGCGTGGTGGTGTTCGTCAACCCAAGGCGGATGAGAAGGTCCCACACGGTTTGAAAATCCTTTCTCACGAGCCGTCCCTTCATCACGGTTTCCGCTTCGTTGAGGCCGTACATTTTTCTGCAATAGAGGCTGTCGTCGTCAGGGATTGCCATGGTATCGGTCATACCGGCGATTGCAACATCTTCGGCGCGCGCGAACACCTGATGCGCCGGAACATGCAGAAGTTCGCCGTTCACCATGTAGCGGTTGTTGCCTTTCCCTATGGCAAAAAGTTCGTGGGCGGGATGTGTGAGCTTGAACGCCCATGGATTGTCGATGGAGGATTCTGCCACCATACTTCCGGAGTAGGTCCTGAACGAGGAAATGTGACCGCCCTTGGCGTGAATATGGTCGATCATCTTTTTTGCCGTGAGGTGGTCTAGGCCGGGTGTAAAGCCGCACTCTGCCAGAATGAGGGCGTCGTTTTCTTCCGCCTGCGATTTCTTCGCAAACAACTGGCGGGTAAGCCTTGCCGGGGAGATCAACTGCTTGCTGTGCCTGATACACATGTCCGCAATAGTCAGCAGCATCACGTCGGGCATGATGGCCATGACCAGGTCGGCCCGGCGGATCTCTTTTTCACACTGCTTTTCGTCCTTGACGTGAAGGAGCGCAAGTTCTTTTGATTCACGCTGAAGATCTTCGAATAAAACCTGATCGAACATGCTGCCCACCGTCACTTTCCAGTTGTAGATCTTTGATTCGACCGCGAGGTAATCAATCAACGGGTGCACAAAACGGTCGGACGTAATCGGGAGTAATACATTTTTCATAGTGCAGGCTTTCGTGGGCAAACGCGACGGTGGAAAAAGGCGTCATTGACACACACCATCGTTTATGAAAAATACGGAAATGTTCGCCGGGGTAGCCGGCACTTAAAGACGAAAAGGACCAATCGTCGACGGATTGCGCCGGTCCGGTTCGTTTTGTCCGGGAAGGCCTTTGCGTGGCCTTGCCCGCAGGTGGATTTCGCGCGTATGTGTAGCGTTATGGAGAGCCGGACAACCACTCGTCCAGGGACAAGCGGAGTCCCTGTTCAATCGGCCATCCCCGTATCCCTGCCTTCGTCGAAAAATATCCCGCGAGTGCGTCGTTGCCTAGGTTGTGAGCTTCAAGTAATCCCCTGGCGATGGTCGCCAGATAGGGCACAGATGGCGCGTTGATTTCGCCGTCGAGATCATCTTCTGAAGTGAACGTGAAAATCGGATGACCGGATTCCCGCCCGAGAAACAGTACCCTTCCGTACCATGCATTTTTCCGAACGACCAGGCCGCCCGCAGCTTCGGCCGCATTGAAATCAAATGCCAACGGACCTTCCGACGCGTTTTCCTGGTTGATCACGTCGGTGAATTGCTCCTTTGTGATGAGGTACTTTCTGCCGAGTGTGGTTACCGCGTTGTCGGTTTTGTTTCTGACGAATGCAACGCCACCGTTTCCCCATTCGTCATCCGCCCTGGCAAAGTAGAGCTCGTGGTGGATTTCGAGGGGCGCAGACGACCTCGGCGGCGTCTTATCGCGGCATCCGGGATTGACAAGCGTGGATCCTTCGGCCTGCCCCCCCTGCACGTAGCACATAAACCGGTTCAGGGAAAGGTTGGATCCGTAGGAAGCATACCAAATTAATTCCGGGTCCGTCGTCATTTCTGGCTCTATCACGATCGTTGCTGTCGTGCAAGATACTACCTGAAAACTCCCGGCAATGCGTTTTTGCGTCCAATGAAAAACCTGGGCGTTTTTTTTCCTGCCTTTTTTCGGTGATTGGTGGTTGTGCGCAACCCGCCAGTGCGTAACTTCATGAAGCCCTTCCCTCCCCGCATGAAAAGATCGGTGCGATACCTCCCAATGCACGCATCCCTTTCCGTTTGGACAATACGGACAATGATGTGCCTGCTGATCGTTGTATTTGTTTCCTGCAAGGTCATGTACCGGCCTACAATGCAATCCGTGCCGATGTTTAGGGGCAAGGGCGCGGGACATGCAACGCTGGGTTACCGGAATGCGGCCCTGGCATACGCCGTTTCCGACAAGTTCGGCCTGACCGCCAACGGATATTTTCGCGACGGCAGCTTCTTTACGCTCTCGAACGAATACACTTCCAACTATGCAAGCGCCCAAAAATCGCTGTCCATAAACGCGGTATTTTACGCTGTAAAACCCAGGAGTTCCTTCGAATTCCTCGTCGGCACGGGGTGGGGAGAGAGCAGCATCAGCTATCGTGTTGGCGGAGGATTCGGGAACGGTCACGATGCGCGGACGCATGCGAACTTTGGCTTGCTCATCCTGCAACCAAACTTCGTGCAGCATCGGGGGGACTTTGACTATGCGTTTTCAACACGACTGGCGATAATGTCGTTTTTCAACTACCGCGAATATCCTCCGGGCACAAAAATCCAGCCCGCCCCCGGGACGGTCTTTTTCGAACCGGCATTCACGTTGCGATGGAAAAAGCGTTGGTTTGGGATGTTTTTTCAGGCGCAAACGTCTCTGGCGCTCTCAAATTCCGAAGATTGGGGTGCCATCCACTACGCTCCCTATCGGAGTATGATCTCCATGACGGGCGGGTTGCAGTTTCACCTTGTGCCACCGTCGGAGCAGTAGGCCCGCGTGCTTTCATGGCAATTATGTAAATCCTTTCGGGAATCTTATGATGCCCTTCCGTGCGAAACGCCCAACTTTGCGGTGTAAATAAATTTGTTGGTTATGAGTGAAAACACCTACAACGTTACCGGCATGACCTGTGATGGATGTGCCCGCTTGGTAAAGACGGTCCTTTCTAAAGTAGAAGGCGTAAAAAATGTCAATGTCGATCTGGCGCAAGGACAGGCGACTGTAGAAGCGGAAGCCGCCGTGTCGCCGGAAAAATTAAACGACGCCCTTAAGGCCACAGCCTACCGCGTGGAGCCGAAATCGTAGCGCAAGTCCGTGAGGCGTAGCTGTAAGGCCGCGGGAACGTCCGTGGGTCTGCAGATTACACGACCAGCCGGTAGCCTACGCCGTGGACGGTCAGGATAACGGTCGGCAGGTTTGGATCAGGTTCGATCTTTTGGCGAAGGCGCGCGATGAAATTGTCAACGGTTCGGGTAGTGATCGCCGTGTCGTATTGCCACACGTGCTCGAGGAGGTGGTCCCGGCTTACGGCCTTGTTGCGGTTCGCGAATAAGTAGGCGAGGATTTCGAATTCCTTGTGCGAAAGGCGCGCAGGCCCTTCGGCGGTGCGGGCGCGAAATGCTTCAAAGTCCAGGAAAAGGCGGCCAATCGCCGTGGTGCCTGTTGCACCTGCAGACACCCTGGAATTCCTGCGCAGGATGGCCTTGATGCGTGCAAGGAGTTCCCTCACGCTGAATGGCTTTGTAATGTAGTCATCGGCGCCGAGTTCGAGCCCCAGTACTTTGTCAATTTCTTCACCACGGGCGGTAAGCAGGATGATCGGCGTATCGACTCCGGCTGCCCTTGCAGCCCGGCACAAGTCAAACCCCGATATCTTCGGGACCATGACGTCCATAAGAATCAGGTCGTGATTCCCGTCCTTTATTTTTTTCAGGCCGCTCTCGCCGTCGGATGCAATTTCCACATGATAACGTTCGAGCTCGAGATTGTCTTTCAGGCCGAGTTGCATCGCAGGCTCATCCTCGATGATGAGTATTCTTGACAGCGTTTGATCCAGGTTAGTCATTGGGAAAGTATAATCTGAAGGTTGTGCCTTTGCCGGGTTCGCTTTCTACGGCAATTTTTCCACCCTGCTCTTCCATCAGCTGTTTTACGAGCGAAAGGCCAAGGCCCGTTCCCCGGCTTCGGGTCATGCTTTCGCCCGGGACACGGTAAAACTTGTCAAATATGTGCTTCTGTGCGTGCCTGTTAATGCCCATCCCGAAATCCTTTACGGCTACCCATGTGTAGCCATTTTCGTTTCCGCGCGTGAGAATGATCTTTCGCGTATCGTCGCTGTACTTTACCGCGTTGTCGATGATATTGAGCAGGGATTCGATGAACGCCTCGCGATCGGCGAGCAGGGTCAGGCCTTCCTGACCTTCCAACGCGTAGTCAAATCCCTTGTTTCGGAGATGGAAGTCATAGGTCCTGAGGATTTCCCCCAGCGCTGCGTCGACATCGAGGCGTTCCTTGTGCAACGCTTTCTTCTTTGCCTCGGCCTGGCTGAAGGTGAGTATCTTGTTCACAATGCCGGTAAGCCGCTGCGCCTCCTTGGATATGATCTGGTAGTATTCGCGTTTCTTGCTTTCTGTTGGCGCGCGGTTCATTTCGAGCGTCTCTGCGAACATGCTGATCAGCGCAAGCGGCGTCCGCAACTCATGCGACACGTTCGATACAAAATCAGTCTTGTTCTGTGCAAGGTCCACTTCCCGTTTCAGGTTTATGAACACCACGACAACGGCGACAATGAGTATGGCGTCAAGCCCAACGAGTAGTATGAAATTTGTCCGCGTTCGTTCCTTGACCAAATGCTGGATCGTCTCGCCTTGCGGACTTATGCCGATGACGTAATCGGGAAGAAGCCAGAGGGCCTTGGTCAGCGCCTCGTCAGTGCCTGCCTCTACGCCGGGCGCAAGCGTGGTATAGATCGTAGAGTCGACACCCTGAGGCAAGACCGATAGCACGAACCGGTCGCGTGCGATTACCTGCAGGCGAGGGCCGACGACGTCTTCGATAAAAAGACGGGCATCAATGAAAAAACCACCAACCCGCATTTGCCCGGAAGGTTGTCCCATGACAAAAACCAGGCAGTGCAGCCCATCGCTTTCATTTGTCTGCAGTTTGAGGCGTTCTACTTTTTGAAAACCGTTTCGTTTGTAGGAGATCAGGTTGTTCACCGGGGTGGCGTGCCGATCCAGCACAGCCGAAAGGAACTGGAACGGAGGGTTGGGCCCTTCCGCGGGACCAAACGTATTGTAGGTCGCCGTTCGACCCGCCGAGTCGACCACGAAAATTCCGCGCAACGCCGAATGAAGGCCCAGGAGCGTGTTTAGTTTTGCAGCGGCCGAATCGATTGAGGGCGCGCTCCCAATGGCAGCCTCGACCCGGGAGATCCAGTTTCCCACCACATCATCCGTGTATTGATTGACGGAAAAGAGAATAGCCTCCAACTGCTTGCTGTAGATCTCCTGGATCATCGCTTCATCTTTGTTCAGCGACGAAAGCTCATACACGGAAAAGAACAACGCCGGTAACAGAAATACAAGTGTTAGGAGCAAGCCAATCCGTTGGGTGGACTTCATGGTTTCAATTAACGGTAAAAATACATTTTGGTTCTTTATCCGGAGACTTGTTACAATTTGTTACAAAGCTTTACGGATCGATGACATCTTGCGCGAAGGTTCGGGCGTTTTTTACCCTGTTATCGCACATGAACAAAAACAAAAGAGTTATGAAAATCAGGATTGCATTTTTGATCGCCGTTGTTGCGTTGGCAACGACTGGCGCAACCGCGCAGGAAGCGGACGCTTCGCGCGTTAAAATATTACCCGCGGCCAAGCCGGGCGCGCTTAAGCTACACTATGCCATGAGCGTTGAAGAGCCTATCGAAGTCCGGTTTTTTGACGGCGGAAGGAGCACCATGACGGACCTAATTACGACGGAGGACGCCCCCAATGGCATATCAAAGGTCTACGATGTAACCAGTATCAGCAGCGCTGATTTCAGAATGCAGATCAGGACGAGTTCGATGGATTTGATCTACTACATCGTGCCCTACGACGACGGCAGGAAATTTACACCATACCTGGAGAAAGTAACCTACAACTACCAGGCGATGGTGAAAGCAGATAACTAGTACGTGTTACTGGTTTGGGTAGATTTGAAGAAGGTGGTTGCCAGGCTTCCACCTTTCTTCAAACTTTTTGTTAAATTTGGTTAAATGAAATGCGGATTGAGAAAGGTATTGACGTTGGTGCTTGTTGCGGCATTTTGTTCTGCAACCGGTCAGGCAATTAACCTCAGGGGCAAATGGAAATTCAACATCGGTGACAACGCGTCCTGGGCATCGCCCGACTTTTCGGACGATACCTGGGAGTCGATATACGTTACCGCCACCTGGGAAGAACAGGGCTTCAATGGTTACGATGGCTTTGCCTGGTACCGGGTACGTTTTGACGGACGTAGACTTGATAAGGAAAGTCTCTACTATCTCAATCTCGGGTACATCGACGATGCGGACGAGGCCTACGTGAATGGGCAGATGATCGGATTCTCCGGACAGTGTCCGCCGAAATTCAAGACCGCTTACAACAATGAAAGGAAATACGTCCTGCCTTCGCAAGTGATCGATTTCGAGGGCGACAATGTTGTCGCCATACGTGTGTTTGATGTCGGCGATCGCGGCGGTATGGTCGAAGGCGAACCGGGCGTATACGAAATTGAACGCGCGCGGCTCCTGTTGGACCTGCGCGGTATATGGATGTTTGCAACGGCTGACCGTGGTGAACCTTTGCCAGAGGATAAGGAGTGGGAAAAGATCATGGTCCCTATGCCGTGGGATTTTCAAGGCTATTCTCGCTATGACGGATTTGCGTGGTACAGGAAGGTAGTGACCGTCCCGAAGGACTTCCCACGCGAAACGATGGTCCTCATCCTCGGAAAGATCGACGATTTCGACGAGGTATATTTTAACGGCAAGCTGATCGGAAGCACCAACGACCGGGAGCCATACGGCTGGAGTCAGTCCTATGATGTTACGCGCGCATACGAAATTCCGGAAGGCCTCATCGTCAGGAACGGAACGAATGTCATCGAAGTACTGGTGGAGGATATGGGAAGTACCGGCGGTATCTACGCAGGCATCGTCGGAATTACCACGAAACGGAATTATGAGCGTTACTTCAGGTATGAGAACTGAGAAAGCCGGGGCGAATAACGAATTGCGAGTTACGAATTACGAATTACGAGTTACGAATTACGAATGGACCCGCAATCCCTCATTACCCTCCCAACTCCTCAAACTCAATATCCATCACCTCGAATTCCTCCCAGCCCTGAAAATCGAAGTGCCACCATTCTGAAGCGTTGACCTTGAAGCCATGTTTCTCCATGACGGTGATCAGGAGGGCGCGGTTCTTCGCAATGGTCGGATCGGATACGGGCGTCGATGGCCATGCGGCTCTTTCAAAGGAATCATAGGCCGTAGGCATCGGCAGGGCTTCTCCGGTCTGAAGGTCGATCAGGGTCAGATCGACGGCGCATCCACGGTTGTGTCGTGAGCCGCGGTAAGGGGAAGCCACGTAGGTGGTGTCCCGGTAAACTTCATAGAACCTGACCGTAGCCCGGTAGGGCCGGTATCCGTCGAAGATTTTCAGGCCCAGGCCCATCGGCTTAAGTTCCGCCTGGACGTTTTGCAACGCTTCAGCTACCGGTCTGCGCGCATACGCCCGCGGAAGGTTGTATATCCTTTCCCCCGTAAAGTTGTTTGTGGTGGCATACCGGATGTCAAGCGCAATGCCGGGAACAAAGGACTCCAGGTTGACCAGTTCTTTTTTCGGGTTGTTGATGATGCTTTTACGGTACGCGTCCAGCTTTATGGTCTCAAGGCGGTACTTGTTCTGGGCGACCAACGGTGTCGCCAGACACAGTAGCAGGAGTGTTCTGATCATGACAATAGTTGTTTATAGATAGCGTAGTTTTCGTCATCGAAGCAACAAAAAATGATGCTTTCGGGCAATGCGTTAGCGTTCAGGAAATCGCTTACGGTACCTATGGCAACCTCCGCCGCCTTCTTTTTTGGGAATGCATAAACGCCCGTACTGATATTCGGAAAAGCAACTTTTCTTATCCCGTTCTCGCGGGCCAGTTGCAGGCTCTTGAAATAGGCGTTTTTCAGCAGTTCAGGTTCCTTGCGGGAACCGCCGGCCCAGACCGGTCCTACGGCATGAATGACATGTCGGGCGGGAAGCCGTCCTGCCGTCGTGATGACCGCTTCCCCCGTGGGACAACCACCCTGGACGTCGCGTATGCGATCGCAGGCTTCCATAATGGCCGGCCCGCCCGCGCGATGGATTGCGCCGTCGACGCCACCGCCACCACGAAGACCGGAATTGGCCGCATTCACGATCGCGTCAACCTCGAGTGTGGTGATGTCGCCCTGAATGAGTTCGATGCGGTTCATACTTTGTTCTTTGTATCGATAATGATCGTTACCGGGCCGTCGTTGACAAGGCTCACTTTCATGTCGGCGCCGAACACGCCGCTTTGCACGGCCTTCCCAAGGTCATCCGCAATACGCGCCTTGAATTTTTCGTACAGGGGTATGGCAATTTCCGGCCTCGCCGCCCGAATGTAAGACGGGCGGTTGCCTTTGCGCGTGCTTGCATGCAGCGTGAACTGGCTCACAACGATAATCTCCCCACCGGTATCGCGCACGCTCACGTTCATGACGCCTTCGTCGTCGTTGAAGATACGGAGGTTGACGACCTTCGCCGAGAGCCATGCGATATCATCGTCGCCGTCCGCTTCTTCAATGCCCACCAGTACCAGGAGTCCGCTACCGATCTTTGCCCGGACTTGTTCTCCGATCTCTACGGCGGCAGCCGAAACACGCTGGACAACGGCGATCATGATGGCGTGGGTTTACCGGCGTTGCCGGATGTCTTTTGACTCGTGATAGAAGATTCCTTTTTCTTCAAGCGCGGCAAGCTGTAGCATGGCTTTCGCGACGGCCGAAGCCTCAATGGCCTTGTACCGTCCCGGAATCAACCACCCGAAGAGTCGGTATAAGCGCTTGGCGACGTCTTCCCCCGGCCGCTTTTCGCCACGCGGTCCAAGGAGCAGCGACGGACGCATGATGTGGATGCTCCTAAACGGGAAAGCCATCACGGCTTCTTCGGCCTCGCCCTTTACACGGTTGTAAAAAATTGCGGAGCGTTTGTCTGCGCCAAGGGCCGAGACGAGGAGGTACTGGCTTGCTCCGGCATCGCGGGTGACCCGGGCGAGCGAGACGACGTAGTCGTAATCGACGAGGCGGAATTTTTCCCGCGTTCTCGCCTTCGACATGGTCGTTCCAAGGCAGCAAAAAACGTCATCGGCCTCCAGGTCAGCGGCGTGTTCCGCGAGCGTGGCGAAATCCACCGTGATCACCTGAAGCTTGGGATGTTTGAGGTCGAGGGTCGAGCGCGTCAGCGCCTTGACTACGCCGTAGCGCGTGCCGGCCAGCAACTCCTTGAGCAGGGCGCTTCCGATCAAGCCTGTGCTGCCCGCGACAAGTGCCGTTTTCATAGGGGGTTCAGTTGTGATCTTTCCCAGGAAACAAATTTGTCGACCTCACCCGACACCGCATTGTAGACCCAGAGAAGGATGCCGAAATCATCGGTCAAACCTAAGCCGGGGATGACATCGGGTATCATGTCCAGCGGGTTTACAAAATAGATGATGGCCGCCACGACAATGAGCGCAGTCTTCCAGGGAATTTCCCGGTACTGTCCCGTAGCGTACGCCCTGACCAGCCGGCCGAGGGTGAAGAATTTCTCCCGGATGTCCTCCTTGCGGAGGTGTACCCAGTCAACCCTCGCCAGTTTTGCGGTGAGTTTTCCGCCGAGTGCAATCATCCTTCCCGGTTTGCCTGTCAGGCGCGCGGCCTTCTCGAGTGCAGCGTTGAAGAAGATATTTTTCACCGACGGGTTTGCCATAACGGATGCGTTAGAATGTGCGCTGTATCTCTCGTTTCAGTTCAACCAGTGCGTGCGAAAGCAGATCGGCTGGCTTGCCCATATTTTTTTCGACAATCTTCTTGGCCAGGTCGAGGCTGGTCGCCCCGTCGCCCAATTCCGACGCCGACTCGTTAATGGTAACAATGAGATCCTCCTTGGCGTTCTTGATGAGTTCCCACACCTCCTCGCCGATGTATACCTGCTGTGAGACGTTGTGGTTGTATTCATTGCGCACTTCTGCGAGGAGGAGCTGATGGAACTCCCTGGCGGGCATCGCGCCGGAGTTGATCCTGACCAGCAGGTTCTGCGGCGCCATCCGCTCAAGGAACAACGTCATGCGCTCATAGGCGTGAAGCCGGTTTGGCAACACGGACTCCAGGGTCCGGCCCCTCACTTCCAGTTTTTTCATGTCCACCTCTTTTTGGATGAAAGCCCTGACCAGGAGATAGACAGCATACAAAACCACCGAGGCCGGAATGAGAATCTTGCCAAATTCAATGACGATGTCCATTAGAATTTTTTTAACGTCAGATGTGTTTGAAATTTAGATAATTTGGAGCACGAATATACACATGTTTGACGACGTCCAACCCGTTACCATCTCCGACCGGGCTGTTGCCGAGATCAGAAAGATCATGGAGACGAAGCATATCCCGGGGGAATACGGGCTGCGCGTGGGTGTCCGCGGCGGAGGGTGTGGCGTTGCCATGATGATCGGGTTCGACAAACGGAAAACGTCGGACCTTGCCTACACGGTGAAGGACATCCCGGTGTACATCGACAAACGGCACACCATGTACCTCATCGGAAAGGAAGTTGACTTTTATGAAGGCGCCGACGCCAAAGGGTTTATGTTCACAAATCCGGAGCCCCCCGGAAAAAATGAGTAAAAATCCCCCGTTGCAGGCTTTACATCTTCAAAATCACCCGGTATATTTGCAATTGGACTCGGAGTTTTTTCAGAGAGGGTCTTTTCTCCAGTCCAGACCCCGGAGCAATCCGGGGTTTTTTTATGGATGGGAATTGCCCGGAGAAGATGTCCCCTTCACGCTTCCGAACGGCGCTTCTGAAGGCTTACGGTAGCCTTTCGGCATTTGCCACCAATAGGAGGATTCACCTTTGACAACGTTACAGCCACCGCTGCCACGCCGGGGAGATCACGGAGGACGGTGTCGGCTATCTTCCCGATAACGGTTTCAAGGAGTTTTGAGGGCTGTTCCATTTCGGCCTTAACGATTTGGAAAAGGGTCTCGTAGTTGACTGTTCCGGCGAGTTCGTCGCGGGCGGCGGCATCGGAAAAATCGGTCTCGACCGAGATGTCGACCTCGAACCAGTTGCCCGATTCGCGTTCGTGCGGATAAACTCCGTGGTAGGCGTGGAATTCAAGTCCCTCGAGGGATACTTTGCCGTTCATTTGGAAGGGCGGTTATGCAATGATTGGGTTAAGCGCGACCATCCTTTCAACAGCACAACGGGGGAGCATCAATTGATGTCATCGAAAAAGGACTTTGGCGCCTTGCGCGGCGGTTCGGACACAATGCTATCAAGGTCCAAAACAGGCTCCTGCTTTTCGGTATTGGGCTCACCGGGTTCTTCGTCGTAGTTGTTTGGCGAGACGATCTTCCTGGATTCACGCCTGACGGTGCTGAGGTGACGGTCGGCATCAAAATCCCTCGCGACCGACTTGGCGCGTTCCACTTTCTCGAGGGTCTCCGAGGCGATACGCCGCAGGTCTCCGAGGAGGTCGTCGCGCGACGATTCGAGTTTTCGGTAGTTCTCGAGCATTTGCTTGAGCCGGTCTTCCATGTCTTCCAGCACCTCGCGCGAGCGCATCTCGGATTCCTCAATGGTGTTCTGCGCCCTCGACTTTGCTTCGTTGAGGAGCCCTTCGGCTTTCAATTGCGATTCCTTAAGGTGAAGTTCCGCGGCCTTGTGCGCCTGATCGATCACGCTGGCGCCGGTATCTTCGGCGGTCTTAAGCGTTTTAAAAAGGGAAGTCTCGACTTCACGGAGTTTTGCAACCTCGCGCTCTGCCGACTCAAGCTTGATCCTGAGTTCCTTGTTTTCATCCATCATACGTTCCCACTCCTGAGAAAGGGTAAGGAGAAATGCGTGGACTTCGTCTCTTTCATAACCCCTGAAATTCTTTTCAAAGGTCTTTTGCCGTATTTCAAGTGGTGTGATCTTCATAACCCGGAGATTAAAAAAAGGTTTATGTAAAGTTTAAAAAGTGACTTGCCATATCGATATGCTGCGGTCATCGCTTGCGCTGACCACCTGGTTGTTGAAAGGTGTCCACAGGACTTTGTTGACGGAAGTGCCATGTCCCGCATGCCGTGCCCTGTCAATCACCTTCAGGAGCCTCATTCCCACAGCGTCCCAGACCTTTATGGTCTTATCCATGCTACAAGTTACAAAATGTTTGCCATCAGGGCTAAAATCAAGATGATTAATTGCATACAGGTGCGCGACCACCTCCGCGGCCTGGGTGTACTTTCCATTCACGTCCCAGACCTTCAGGCGGGCATCGCGCGAGCCGGAGAGGAGGGACATGCCGTCGGGTGTGTAGCGCAAGGTGAACACGGAGTTCGCGTGCGCAAGCCACGAGCGGACCAGGATGAGGTTCTCATCATACAGGCGGATATGGTTGTCGGAAAAGCCTACGGCAATGTCACCTGTTAACGGATTAACGGCAATGCAACGGGCGCTCTTTTCGCTTCCAATCGCGGTACGCATTATTTTCAACGCGAACGGATCGATCCGGTGCAGCGATCCGTCTCCTGTCGCCACGAGAATCGTATCGCCGAAGGCCTGAATATCAAACACGGCCGCCTTCGTGAGTTGTAACGATCCAATTTCCTTTTTATTCTTCCAGTCGAGCATGTGAATGCCCTCATAATTGTGTCCGGCGATCAACGTGTCGTGGGCGGCAAAGTAGTGGAGCGCGTAGATTGAATTCGGCAGACGCGCGATCAGCTCCCCATGCTCCGGTTCGCGGAGGTCCCACGAAGCGACCATCCCGTCGCCCGCGGCGGAAAAGAAAAGGTGGCTGGTGTCGGAAGGCTGCAAGCTGTAAATCGCGTCGTTATGGCCGCGCAGGTTGTGAAGTCTTTGAACTTGCATAACTTTCGAAAGTTATAAATAAATAAATGCCGCTCGAACATTTCAACAGGGGACCGCGACACACCTGGGCGCGCTGGAGAATCACCGAAGATGAGTCAGTCCTTGCGCACGAAGTGAGGCCTCATGAAACGATCCCCACGACCCTCAGCAACCCCCTGAAACGCCTCGAGTTTCTTGCCGGACGGGCGCTGATCCGGGCACTGGTGGAGAAGGAGGGCCTCACCTTTCTCGGCGTGGCAAAGGACGCGTTTGGAAAACCGTTTCTCAAGGGTCTCAAACGTTCCATCTCGCTCAGCCATTCATTCCCTTATGTCGCGGCCGTGATCGGCGAAAGCCTGCCGGTCGGCATCGACCTGGAACAACCCAAGGAAAAACTTCTCAGGATCGCCCCCCGCGTTCTTCATTCCGATGAATTGAAAGACGCGGGCAGCGACGTAGTCAAACATTGCGTTTACTGGTGTGCAAAGGAAGCACTCATCAAGATTCATGGAAAGAAGGATCTGGTGCTCGCTGAAAACCTTCGCATTGCCCCGTTTGAAAAGGAAAATAAAGGTGAAATTCTTGGTCGGATTATTGTCAACAGTACGGAAACAGCGATACCTTTACAATACTTCATTGAAGAAAGTTTTGTAGTAGTGGTCAACAAATAGACAGAAATGAAAAACCTGCTGACTTTCCTGATGGCTATCCTCTCCGTCGCCGTAAACGCGCAGCAGCATGTGGACTTCAGCCTGACCGACGTCATGAACGGCCAGACGGTGTCGACGGAAACCTACCCGTCGTGCGAGGGAATTGTTGTTATCTTCACGAGCAATGCCTGCCCGTACGACGGTTACTACCGCCAGCGCGTCGCAACCCTGGCGGAAAGTTATCGGGACAAGGTTCCGGTCTTACTGGTCAATTCCTTGCCCGACGGCGCCGAGTCGGTAGCACAAATGAAAATCCACGGAACGGAGACAGCCCTTTCGGTGCCGTACCTCGCCGATAAAGAACAGACCCTGATGGCGAAACTCGGCGCCCGCAAAACGCCTGAGGCATTCCTCTTGAAAAACGACAATGGAAAATTCACCGTAGTGTATCGGGGCGCCATCGACGATAACCCGCAGGTCGCGGCCGATGTTCGCCACCATTACCTTCGCGATGCTATCGACATCATGCGCAACGGGCAGAAAATCGAGACGCCCGAAGTGAGACCGGTAGGTTGCAACCTGAAGAAAAAGTAATCACCCCGCCGCCCGGACATACACGTCGTTGTAATGCCGGATCAGATTCTGCCAGTCGAACGAGGAAGAATGATTCTCTACGTTATTCCGCTGCATGATCCGCTCGCGCAGGCTTTGCATCAGAAACTGATAGAGAAATCCCGACAACTGCCGGGCACTGAAATCAAAGGTTCGTTTGCCCCGCTCGACCACATACATCCCGTGTTTTTCGTGGTCCGGAAAATGGCGTAGCAGGTAATCGCCAAAACCGGAAAGGTCGCTGGTCACCGAGGGAATTCCACAGGCCATGCATTCCAGCGGCGTGTAGCCCCAGGGCTCATAATAGCTGGGGAAAATGCCGAGGTTGCAGCCCCGGACAAACTCCAGGTAATCCATCCCGAAAAGCGGGTTGGTTGAATTGATGAAGTCGGGGTGATAGACGATTTTCACCTTTTCGTCCCTGCCATTCGTCAGCCCACGCGCTTTCAGGAAAGACAGGATCTCATCATCGTCCCCGGCAACAAGCCGATGCGTAACAACAGCGGGCTGCTTGTTGCTTTGCCACGATTGGATGGTCCGGCGGTAACGGAGCTTCCAGTACTCGTCCACAAAATCATTGAGGTTGGGAAGCCGATGGTCTTCGCGCATCGTGCTTTCATGAAAGAGACGCTTGCCAATCTGCTGCACGATGGCGTCGCACGTCTGCCGGATTTCTTCCATCACCGCCCGCGCGTGCAACACCTCCGGCATAATGGAGTAGAAATCGCGCTTGCTGACGAAGAACATAACCACCGTGACGTCCATGCCCTCCGCCTTGAGTTGGTCATTAAGATGAGCGAGCGCTTCAAGGGTCAGGTCAAACCCCTTGTTCTTGAATTCAAACCGGCCCGACGTAAAAAAGTACATTGTCTTTTCCAGGTTGAAGGGGTAGGCGTGGAAGAAGTGTCCGATCACGAAACGGTGCAATTGTTCCTTGTACTGGGAATGGAGATTCTGGAACTCGTACAGGGTTTCAAAACGTTGAATATTCAGGCCGTTCGGCAGCACCGCGTCGGGCTTTCGTTTGAGGAGATGCCGGCATTCCCGCGAGGTGACTTCGCTGACGGTCGTGAATACATCGCAGGCCTGCGCGCAGGCATACTCGATCTTTGTTTCCGGCTCAATGCCGAACCGTTTCGCTTCGTCCTCCCATTTGAAAAAGGGGAGATGCGCGTAAAACAGGGGCGAATTAATGGCCAGGTGGCGGCCAAGTTGCGTCGCGTGTGTAGTGAAGATGGTCTTTACCGGCTGTTGCTCTCGCCGGATATCAAGAATGGGAAGTCCCGCCATCCACTCGTGGAAGTGAGCGATGATCTTTTCGTCGGCCGAAAGCCGCAGCACCTCATCGATGAACAGTTTTGTGAGATAACCAAAAGCGATGATCGGGTTCAGGAGCGAATTGTCGCCCGGTGTCCCGATACCGTGGTTCTTCCAAAGCAGGTACTTTACGACGTTCAGGGCTTTGTCCTCAATGACGTTCGGGTTGAGAAGCACCACGCGGGGTTTTCCCGTGATCAGCCACTCGGCGTAGTGCACGTGATACCCCCGCTTGCGCAACGCTGCCGCTGCCTGCCCGAACACATCCGGCGCATCGTCGAGGAGTTCCAACTCCGCCGTGATGTTCTTTTGAACGTAAGGACCTACCAGGCAATAACGCCCCGGCCAGTATTCCATGGCCGCCGGTACTTTGGAACGGATCACGGTATAGATACCGCCAACCTGATTGCACACTTCCCATGAGATTTCGAGTAAGAGATTTCCGGGAAGGAAATCAGATGTCGACGTTTCTTTTGACATACGCTAAGCCAAATTGACCGCTATTGCGTTTTAAAGCTATCATTTAGATGCCAAAGTTTCAGAAAAGCCATGGTCTAAATTTCGTGGATTGGGTTTTGTGCAATGGTCAGCAGCGTAACAATCTTATGAACTTCGAAAAATTTACCATCAAGTCGCAGGAGGCCCTTCAAAAGTCGGCCGAGATCGCCATGGGCAACCAGCAGCAGGCGATCGAGCCCGGCCACCTGCTAAAGGCCATCTTCGAGACGGACGAAAATGTCTCATCGTACCTGATCAAAAAACTGAACATCAATAAGACATGGCTCGACACCAGATTGGGCGAGTTGTTAAGTCAGTATCCCCATGTGACGGGGCAGCAACCCTACCTTTCATCGCCAACCAACGCGGTGTTGCAGGCGGCGGAGAAAGAACTTCGGGAATTCGGAGATGAATACATTGCCATCGAGCACCTTATCCTTGCCCTGTTGGATACCAGGGATAAAACCTCGTCCATCATGAAGGATGCCGGGTTTGAACGCGCCGCGCTCGTGAAGGCGATCAAGGAATTGCGCGGCGGCGGTTCAGTCACCGACCCGAACGCGGAAGCAAAGTACAAGTCCCTTGAACGTTACTCGAAGAATCTCATCTCTCTGGCACAGAAGGGCAAGATCGACCCGGTGATCGGCCGTGATGAAGAAATCCGGCGGGTTCTGCAGATCCTTTCCCGCAGAACCAAGAACAATCCGATCCTCCTCGGTGAACCAGGCGTGGGAAAGACCGCCATCGTGGAAGGGCTCGCGCAAAGGATCGTCGATGGCGACGTGCCCGAGAACCTCAAAGACAAGGTTGTGGTGTCGCTCGACATGGGTTTGCTCGTGGCCGGTGCAAAGTACAAGGGCGAGTTCGAAGAGCGGTTGAAGGCCGTCATCAAGGAAGTTACCGACTCAAACGGGCAGATTATCCTTTTCATTGACGAGATCCACACGCTGATTGGCGCCGGTGGTGGTGGTGAGGGCGCGATGGACGCTGCTAACTTGCTTAAACCGGCGTTGGCGCGCGGCGAGCTTCATGCTATCGGCGCAACGACACTCAAGGAATATCAGAAGTATATCGAGAAAGATAAGGCCCTCGAAAGGAGGTTTCAGACCGTGATGGTTGATGAGCCCTCGGTTGAAGACTCCATCTCTATTCTCCGGGGCATCAAGGAAAAATACGAATTGCATCATGGTGTGAGGATCAAGGACGATGCGGTGATCTCGGCGGTGGAACTGTCGACACGCTACATCTCGGATCGGTTCCTGCCGGATAAGGCCATCGACCTGATGGACGAGGCGGCATCGCGGCTGCGCCTGGAAATGGATTCGCTGCCGGAAGAACTGGACGAACTCAACCGGAAGATCATGCAGCTCGAAATCGAACGCGAGGCCATCCGGCGCGAAAAAGACAAGGAGAAAGAGGCCCTTCTTTCAAAGGAAATCGCGGAGCTCTCGGGACAACGGAATTCCCTCAGGGCAAGATGGGAAAGTGAAAAGGGTGTCGTGCAGGGTATTCAAAAGCACAAGGAGGCCATCGATCGGCTGAAGTTTGAAGCGGAGCAGGCCGAGAAAACCGGCGACTATGGGAAAGTGGCTGAGATTCGCTATGGAAAAATATCGGAAGCGGAGAAAGAACTGAACGATCTCCAGGAACGCATGAAGGAAATGCAGGGCGAGCACTCCCTGCTGAAGGAAGAAGTCGACAGCGACGACATCGCGGAAGTGGTGGCCAAATGGACGGGCGTCCCCGTTTCAAGAATGCTGCAGAGCGAGCGCGAAAAACTCCTCAACCTCGAAGCGGAATTGTCGCGGCGGGTCGCCGGCCAGGAAGAAGCCATCCGGGTGTTGAGCGACGCCGTAAGGAGGAGCCGCGCCGGGTTGCAGGACCCTAAACGCCCGATTGGGTCGTTCATCTTCATGGGAACCACCGGTGTGGGAAAAACCGAGCTGTCGAAGGCGTTGGCGGAATACCTCTTCAATGACGAGAATGCGATGGTCCGTATCGACATGAGCGAGTATCAGGAGCGCCACAGTGTGAGCCGACTTATCGGCGCCCCTCCGGGCTATGTCGGCTATGACGAAGGCGGACAACTTACCGAATCCGTCCGCCGCAAGCCTTACTCGGTTATCCTCCTCGACGAAATCGAAAAGGCCCACCCGGACGTTTTCAATATTTTGCTGCAGGTACTCGATGACGGCCGCCTCACCGACAGCAAGGGACGCGTCGCCAGCTTCAAGAACACGATCATTATCATGACCACAAACATCGGGTCGACGGTCATCCAGGAGAAATTTGAATCCATTACGGACGAAAACTACTTCGAGGTGCTGGAAAGCACCAGGGATGAGGTCCTAAGCCTGCTGAAACGCACGGTGCGTCCCGAGTTCATCAACAGGATCGACGAGATCATCATGTTCCGTCCGCTAAGCCGGAAAGACATTCGCAAGATCGTCGATATCCAGGTCGACCTTATACGCAAACGCCTGGAAGAGGCAGGCGTGAAAATCGAAATCTCGGAACCGGCGCGGGAGCGGCTCGCACGCCTCGGCTACGATCCGCAGTTTGGCGCCCGGCCGCTCAAACGCGTATTGCAGCGTGAAATTCTCAATGAACTTTCCAGGCAGATTCTCGCCGGACGCATTCACAAAAACGCCGTTATCTATGTGGATTTGAAGAATGAAACCGACTTTGTGTTTGAAAATGTCGATGGAATTGAAGTGTTGAGCTAATCCCGAACGAAAGGCGAAGGTTAAGCCTGGAAAAAACTTGCTACGCGCAACGGGTGCCGTCGTAAAAACGACATGAAAAGCGGCTTTGGTTAATCCGGAAATATGACCACTAAAAGTTATTTAATCGATGAACCAACGGCGTTGGCATCGTGTTGTACAGAAGGTTTAAGGATTGGTGATTCCCCGCCTAAGGGGATGTGTTGGTTTGAGGGGTTTGGTTTGAACGTTCCGGCTTAAGGCTGGAACGTTCTTTTTTTGTGCCGGCCCGTTAGTGGACGGGTTCGGCAATGTTTTGGAAATGCCTTGCGTTAACGACCGCGGCCCCCGCTGCCGTATTGTTGAAGTAGATGAAGACTTTTTCCGCATCTCTAACCGGATGGATTGTGTTGGCGACCCGGGTCAGGTGCTCGTTCGAATATTTGGATAGATAAAGACGCGGCGCGCCGTGAAACCGGTAGTAGATCATTGAGGAAGTCTTAATCACATCTGCCGGCAACTGGGGGTGATCCATTCCCGCAAAGGTGAGGTTCGCCTCCGTGAAACGCGTGAAAACCTGCTCATTCCACCAGCTCTCATGCCGGAATTCAAACACGTTGTTGAAGGCGGGATTGACCAGACGCACGAGCTTTTCCAACCGGTTTTCATCAAAAGCGAAATTTCCGGGAAACTGGAAGAGTACGGGACCTGACTTTTCTTTTAATCCGCCCCGGACCGCCCGGTAGAAATCGCTGAGGTATTGTTTGGCATCGCGAAATCGCTTGTAATGCGTGATCAGCCGGGGGGCTTTCACTGAAAAAATGAAATCTTCGGGACTGCGTTCATACCAACGGGTCAGAAATTCAACCCTGGGAAATCGATAAAACGTTGTGTTGAGTTCAATGGTCTGGAAGTACCGGCAATAGAAAACGAACCAATCGGCCCTGGGGACGTCCAGGGGATAAAAGAGTCCCCGCCATTCGGGATAATAGTATCCGGAGCAACCGATCTTCCAATTCACAGCGTTACTGCTGCAACATTTATTCCGAACAGGCACGGGAGTTTTTCCCGAAAGAACCAAAACGGAAAATGGAGAAGCCAAATCAAATCGTACCGGACCAGGAAGTAGGGGGGAAGAAGGACATCGAGCACAGCGAAGTTGCCGCGGATGAGAACGATGCCCGAAAGCTTTTCATGATTGCGCGCAACCGGCTGGTGAGCGTCAACCGGTGGCAGGAATACAGCGATGGCGTGTCGTCGGAATTTTCCCTCACGGGACCAGACGGCGTGCCGGTTGACCGCACGGCCGAGCAGGGCGATTATTTCAGGATCTCGATCCCGGCTCCCGGCCCGGCGGAAGGCGATGGCTACGACTGGGTGCGTATCGAGGAGATCGACGATCGCAGCGCTCCGCAGGGTGCGTATGAGTGCATGGCCATTCGAGTGCGGCCGGCTCCCGACCCGACTAAAAAAGTGGAAAACGTTGCCCATTTCTTTGAGGAAACCGCGACCTCCTCGTTTGTGGTCGAGCGGAATGGAAAAACAGTGAAGGCGGGTGTTTATGGGCGGAATGAATCGCCAAACACGGAAACCAGCAACGTGATCGACAAGGTGCGGAACGCCGTGGTGGGAATCGGCGCTATGCTCGGCCTGGCAACCGTTCAATGGAAGAATCTGGTCAAGGGCCTCGTCCGGCCGGCGTAAACGTTAAGCTAAAAATAATTACGAAGGATTTCGTAACAAGACTTGCCTGTTATTCGTTGGAATGGTAAGCTTGTATTACGAAACACTTCGTATATGTCAAAATCCGCACCGAAGCCCACAGAAAAGGAACTCGAAATTCTCCAGGTATTATGGGCGCAGGGGCCGGCTCCGGTCCGCGATGTCCATGAGGCCATGGGCGGCGAGGCCCTGAACGGCTACACCACGATCCTCAAACTGCTCCAGATCATGAATGAAAAGGGGCTGGTTACACGCCAAAAAGTCGGGAAGCTGCATCTATACAAGGCCGTGGCCACACAGGAGCACACGCGGCAGCAGATCACCGACAAGATGATTGCCACCGTTTTTCAGGGTTCCGCCATGCAACTCGTCATCAGCGCCCTGGGACACAAAAAATCATCCAAAGCGGAGTTGAACGAAATCAGGAAATATCTCGAAAAACTGGAAGGAGGTGAACAATGATGGAATCGATTTCTTTTCCTCAATGGACACAGGCGCTGGGTTGGGCGTTGTTGAATTCCGTCTGGCAGGGTCTGTTGATCTTTCTGGTCCTTTTTGTTGCGCTGCGGTTTATCCGTTCAGAACATGCCAGGCTGCGCTATGCGTTGGCATGCGTCGCGTTGGGTTTGGTGTTTGTTTGCGCTGCCGTCACCTTTGGTTATGTTCTGAATAACCTTCCGGCGGCCCGTGACGCGGTCGCCACGGTCGGATCGGTCACGTTGTCCACGCCGGCAGCGCCCGACCATGCTCCGGCACCCGCGCTCCTCGATCGCGCGCTCGATCTGATCACCAGGAA
Organism: uncultured Roseivirgaceae bacterium; assembly: GCA_964551035.1. Taxonomy (GTDB): domain Bacteria; phylum Bacteroidota; class Bacteroidia; order Cytophagales; family Cyclobacteriaceae; genus Chryseosolibacter. Next base: position 23,955 of record CAZKBK010000042.1, read on the forward strand.
CATGCCATGGATACTGCTGACCTGGCTCACCGGGGCATTGGTGTTTGCGCTTCGATTGCTTGGCGGCCTTTGGTACGTACGCCGGCTTCGGACCGACTGCCGCGTCCTGGAAAACGAATGGAGCGCGTTATTAAAAAACCTGGCCTCGCGGATGAAGATCGGTCTGCCGGTTGCGTTGGCCGAGTCAGTCCGGGTAAACGCGCCAGTGGTTGTGGGCTACCTCAAGCCCGTGGTGCTCATTCCGGTAGGAATGCTTTCGGGCATGTCGACAGAACAGGTTGAAACCATCTTTGTTCATGAACTGGCGCACATACGGCGTCATGACTACCTCGTCAACATCGTTCAGTCTGTGGTGGAAACGATCTTCTTTTTCAATCCATTCACCTGGATGCTTTCGGCGGTTATTCGAAGAGAACGTGAATTCTGTTGTGACGACGAAGTATTGCGCTGCCATGCAAATTCGATGGCGTATGCACGCGCGCTGGCGTCTATTGAAGCGGCTCGTCTTGAAAGACCCGTCCTTGCGCTTTCGCTTGCGCAGAATAAAAATCAATTGTTGAACCGAATCAAGCGGATGATGGAAAAATCGACGAAGAACTATTCAACGCGTGACCGATGGGTACCCCTGGTGCTGCTGGCGGTAGGTCTGGTTTGCGCTTCATGGCTGACGCTCGGCCCGGATCGCTACATTGACGAATCCGGTCCTGGCCGGAATGCGTTGGGTTCAAGGCAGCCTTCATGGCTTCAAGATATGCCGACGGATACCGTTGACAAGGATAAAAAAAGATCGGCATATTATTCAAGGAAAACGATCACCACGTACGACGAGAATGGCGAACCCCATCAAGAGGTCGTTGAGGAATTCCGCGGTGACGAAGAACTTCGTGATCTGATGGATCGCTTCAACGGGGATGCGAACATGTTCCCGCTCCCTGCCGTTCCCGGCGCTCCGGACCCGGTGTTCCCTCCGTTACCGAATGCATTCTTCGATTTGAACAACATGCCCTTTGGAAATTTCGATATGGCTTTTGATACGATTCCCGCACCCTTCCGGGATGAAGGGGCGTGGGAAGATTTTCGCCACGAGTTCGAAGAACGGTTCGAGGAACGCTTCGATAGTTTCTTTCAATCGCATGAAAAAGAGATTGGGAAAATGATGGATGAAATGGAGGAATCGTTCGGCGCGAATTGGCACGACCAGATGCAAATGTTGCGGCGACAAACGGAAATGGCCGCGGCGATGCAAATGCGGCAGGCGGAAGCGCTGCAAAGGATGAAGGAAAAACTTGCCGACAGTACCTGGAGAAATCAGATGAACGCAATGGAAGCCCAAATGCGGCGCGCCCAGGCAGAAGTAGCTGCCGCCTCACGCATGGCGCGTCAAAAAATGGCGGAGGTGGGTGCGCGCTTTGAAACGTTTCAGCAAGTTCTCGCCGAGCAACTGGTGAAAGACAATTACCTTCAGGCGGGCGAATCCATCAGGAGCATAAGGTGGGACGAAGGCGGAGACCTTATTATCAACGACACTAAAATCAAGGCTGCGGACCGGAAGAAGTACGAGGAGATCAGGGATCGTTATTTGGGCACGGATGGCAATTTCCGGTACGTGGAATAGCCGCTGCAAAAAGTTAGGCGCGAATCACGCCTGGCCCTCTGAGGGCTTCAGCATCAAACGCGCTCAAGGCCGAGTCCCGGTTTATCGGAGCAACGCATATAGCCTTTCTCCAGAATAAACCCGCCGCTGACGACATCCTGCGCCAGGTCGAGGCTTCCGTCGAGGTCGATGTACCTGGTGTTTGAGCAGGAGAAGGCGGCGTGCAGGGCGGCGGTGATGCTGACCGCGCTCTCGTCGTTGCATCCCCAGAAGAGGTCGACTCCTTCCTGGAAGGCGACGTTGGCGATCTTCAATGCCTGGCTTACGCCACCGCACTTCATCAGTTTAATGTTGAATATCCCGGACGCCCTTGGCGGCTTCACGAGTTCCAGGGCGTCCTTGGGTGTGATGAGCGATTCGTCGGCAGCAATCCGGGCCCGTATCTCTTCGGGAAGGCTTTTCATTTCCGCGACGGCTTTTGCCGGCAGGGGTTGCTCGATCAATTCGACGTTGAGGTGAAGCGTTTTCGTATAGAACGCAACGGTTTGGGGTATATCGTACCCCTGGTTGGCATCGATGCGGATGACAATATCGTTACCGAATCTTTCGCGGAGCTTCACGATCCGTTCAATGTCTTCCGCGAGGTCTTTTCCGAGTTTCACCTTCAGCACGCTAAAACCGCGGCCAATGTACTCTTCCGCCTCGCGCAAGGTCTCTTCCACGTTCTTGATGCCGATGGTGTTGGAGGTGGGGAGGGTATCGATCTTTTGCCCCAGAAATTTAACCAGGGGCACGCCGAGGAACTTTGTGAACACGTCGTGCAGGGCGATGTCGAGTGCCGCGCGGGCGGCAGGATTCCGTGGAAACTTCTGCCAGACTTCGTACGTGAGTTGATTGAATTCGCGGATGTCACGGCCGGAGAGAAATCCGAGGTTTTTTTCCTGCAACGCCTCAAGTGTCTGGCTGAGGCTTTCGCCGACAACGTACTCGCTGGGGTTTCCCGACCCGATGCCGGTGGTCCCGTCGGCGAGTGTGATCTCCACGAAGGCGTTTCTGACCTCATCGACGGTTTTGAACGCGATGGTATAGGGACGCGTGTTGCCAAGGTCGGCATGCCAGACCTTTATATCCTTAATTCTCATGATGCTTTAAGGGCCTGCTTTGATTCTTTGATCATTTTTTCAAAAACGGGGACGAGGCGCTCGACGCCGTCTTCCAGGGGAAGGATGACCGGGATGCCGAGTTCTTTTTCATAGTTGGCGGCGTAATCCCGGGCTTCCGACTCCGTCATCTTTGCCGTGTTCACGGTCAGGGCGACGGTGGGAGCGCCGTAAATCTGAATAAGCCTGATCTCGTCTTTCGGGTCAGGGACATAAGCGGGGTAAAATTCGAGATCCTTATATTGCTTTCTCGGTGGATTATGCTGCAGCACTACCGCGGTGGCATCGCCGGAGACGATCCACTCGGCGCCCGCAGGCCCGCTGGGGTTTCTCAACGACGACTGTCCTTCGATAAAAATGATGTCCGGATTTTCAGCATGGTAGCAACTGATGATGGCGTGTTCCATCTCGCCGGAGATGAAGTCATTGAGCGTGGAATCGAATACAAAGCCGTATTTCGCCCCTTGCATCCATCCGGTCTGGCCCGTGTAGATCATCTCCGCCTTGTAGCCCGCCTTTTTCATGGCTTGTACCAGGAAGCGTGACGTGGTCCTTTTTCCCATCGCGCAATCCGTACCCAGCACCGCCACCTTGGGACACTTTACCTCTTTGATCTTACCCGACCAAAAGTGCAGGTCCTTAAACCGCTTCGGTTTTCTTACGTCGAGGATCTCGAGTCCTCTTTTCGCCGCGAGATCCGAGAGTTCAGGGATGTCCGAAACATATTCGTGTAAACCGTTGACAATGCTCAGGTCGTTTTCGAGCGCCTCGCGCAAGAGCGATTTCAGGCTTTCAGGTATTACGCCCCCTTTGGTAGCCACGCCAACAACGCAATACCTTGCCTTTTCCGCCGACGTGGTTGTGAACTCGCTGATTGAGCCGTAAATGGGGATGTTTTTCTTTCTGCCGTCGAGTACCTCCCCCGCGTCACGGCCCGGGTATTTCTGGTCGATGACACCCAGTACGTTGAACCGTTCTGTGCCGCGAATCAAACCGTGTGCCGTCTTGGCGCTGATCGTGTCCAGAAAGCCACCGGTGAGTACAATTGCATGGTCTGCCATAGTGTGGTTTTAAAAAGCGCCCCAAAATCGGACAATAACAGGAGTTTTCAAACAGAAGGTCCGGATGTGTCCAAAGGAACGCATAGAATTTTCGTTTATCTGGCCTAAATTTTGGTAACTTCGAACAAAAGCGTCAGGCCTATGAAAACTATCGCTTGCATCCTGTTATTCGGGACTTCGGCCATCATGACGAAGGCCCAATCGATTGTTGGTGAGTGGCAACTGATAAAGGAAACGAATTGTATGGACGACCAGCTTGCCGATGCCAGTGAGGCGGAAACGGAATTGTTGGCCGAAATGAAAACCAGGACGCCGGCGGCGGCCAACGTGGTCACCTTCAAAGACAAAATGGAGGGAGAAGAAACCACGCGGATACTGACCCGCCGAAAACCCTCCAACAAGACAAAATTCCTTTACAAGTTTAATGGCGAGGCCTTGTGGATCCTGGACAAGCGCTCGCAGACGATCACCGAGCGTTTCGTTGTGGAAAAAATTTCCGCCGACTCCCTGATCCTCTCCAGTTCGGCCCGCCCGTGTGAGATCCGGATTTTTCTGCGCCTGAAATAGAAAATTCCCGGCGCATCAGGCTTTGCTGAATCAAAGGAAACGCTTCTTTGTTCTACCTTTGCAATGATGGTGGAAGCGACAGTACAGCGGGACATCCGCAAGCTCAAACTTGACGAACTGAAAGCGTTTTTTGTAACGCATGGGGAAAAGCCCTTTCGCGGGCAGCAGGTTCATGAGTGGCTTTGGAAAAAGTCCGCGAAGCATTTCGATGAAATGACGAACCTGTCGCTGGCGACACGCGACCTGCTGAAGCAGCATTTTACCATCAATCCCATTCGTGTCGACAAGATGCAGCGCAGCGCCGATGGCACGATCAAGAACGCGGTAGTACTGCACGACGGACTCATTGTCGAATCCGTTCTCATTCCAACGGAAAAACGGATCACGGCTTGTGTCTCTTCCCAGGTGGGATGTAGCCTTGCCTGCCGGTTCTGCGCGACCGCGCGGCTGAAACGGATGAGAAACCTCAACGCCGACGAAATCTATGACCAGGTGGTGGCGATCAAGGAGCAAAGCGAGATGTTTTTCGGAAGGCCGCTGACGAACATCGTTTTCATGGGCATGGGTGAGCCACTCCTGAATTATAGCAACGTAACCGCCGCCATCGAAAAGATCACTTCTCCGCAGGGACTGAACATGGCGTCAAAGCGGCTCACCGTGTCAACGGTGGGCATCGCCAAGATGATCACCAAAATGGCGGACGACGGGGTAAAATTCAACCTCGCCGTGTCACTCCACTCCGCGCTGAATTCCGTGCGTTCGTCCATCATGCCCATCAACGACACGAATACCCTTGAGGAGCTCGCGGAAGCTTTGAAACACTGGTACACCAAAACGAAGCGCAAGGTCACCTACGAATACGTGGTTTGGCGTGGCATTAACGACACGCGTGAACACGCCGATGCCCTGCTGAAGTTTTCGAAGCATGTGCCTTGCAAGGTCAATCTGATCGAGTACAATCCGATCGATGACGGAGAATTTCAGCAAGCGTCCGAAGAGGCACTCCTCATGTACATGGACCTCTTGGAGCGGAACGGCATCACCACACGGATCAGAAAAAGCCGCGGCAAGGACATCGACGCAGCTTGTGGCCAACTGGCGAATAAATCCTGAAGCCCAACAACTTTACCGGGCTTAGCGGCATCTAAGGCTTTGTGGGGTTAGCCATGACCTTCCGAAAGACTTTCTCGGCGCTGGCGTTTTCATGCGCGGCCTGCGCGGCTGTTGCCCAGACTGACGTTGTCGGAATGGTTGTTGATTCCGCCACCATGGTGGCCCTACCCAATGTAAATGTGCGTGTGAACAGCTCTCAAAGGGTGACGGTTACAGACATCCGCGGGCAATTCGCGCTGAAGGTGGCGCAAAACGACACGCTCATCTTTTCCCGCGTCGGATACGGGACGCGGAAAATTCCCGTAAAGCGTTTCCTGGAAGGCCCGGTCGTCTTCCTCGCCGAAGCAAGAACGATCCTTGCACCGGTTGAAATCAACGCTACAAATCGCCCGGCATGGCTTCCGCAACTCCCACCGGAAAGCCCGTGGCGAAACCGGACGCAGGACCAGCGCGTGCTCAATACACCCGGTCTCCCAACGGTCCAGACCTTTGGCCCGGGCTACGTGTTGAAGGGCCCATTCTCGCGGTTCTCGAAAGACGCACGTGAAAAGAAAAAACTCAAAGCACAGGCAAACCGCGGATGGGTGAAAAGCTACGTTTCGATCGTGAATGCCCCCGAGGTCAAAGGCAAAATCATGAAGGATTTCAATATCTCCGAGGAAACCTACTATAAGTTGCTCGCCAGGTTCAACGAGAAGTACAAGGACATGGTTGACAGGTTGGATGAGCCCGAACTGATTTCGTTGCTGCTCAGTTTTTACGGCCAGGAAACCCGCGATAACAACCCACGCTGACGCGAAAGCAATTACTTCTTACTGGCGTTGAAGAGTTTTTCTTTTTCCTCCTTCGTCAGGCTCTCATATCCGCCCGCGGAGATCTTGTCGAGGATTGCATCGAGTTCGTCCTGTGAAACGGAAGACTTGCCCCCCGCGGCGCGCGTGGCGGAATAGGCATCTTTGCGGTAGGTAACCTTTACCTTCGGTCGGGGTTTGAACAGGTCTCTGAACCAGTCCAGCGTCACCGTGATCCATCCGCCCCAGTTTACGCCTGCCTGCAACTGTTTCATGTAGAGAAAACCAATCAGCGCCCCGCCGAGGTGCGCGATATTGCCGCCCGCGTTGCCGCCAACCGATCCCAGAAATGAAAGAAAGACAAAAATTCCCGCGATGTATTTGATCCGGACCGGGCCGAAGAACAGGAGAAAAAATGTATAGTTCGGCAGCAGCGTCGCGGTGGCAACGACCACGGCATTGACCGCGGCGGAGGCGCCGACCATTTCGATATGGATGGGCACGCCCTGGTCCGTTACCATCATGTCTTTAAAAAACGGGATGGTGTTATAGGCGCCAAGATAGGCCAGGCCACCGACCAACCCCCCGAGGAGGTATACTGCGATAAGTTTGTCGCTTCCCAGGTACTCCACGAACAAACGCCCGAACCAGTACAGGATCAGCATATTGAAAAGGATGTGGAGGATGCCCGTGAGATCATGGGCGAACATGTAGGTGATGAGCGTCCACGGCCGTGTAATAAATTCCGAAAAGCGGGCCGGCATCGAGAACTGGTTGTGGACGACGCGGAAAAAGTCCTCCAGCCCTGTGATCATAAGCAACACCATCAGCACCCCCAGTACCACGTAAATGGCCACATTGATGATGATCAGTTGGACATGTCCGTTGTTGTAGCGGTGAAAGGCCTGTTTGAATTCGTCCAGCATTTTGCTTTTAAATTATCTGCCGCGCCCTCGCCAAAATTGCAGTAAAATTATCGCTATCACAATACCGCCAACGTGGGTCAGGTGCGCGACGCCATCTCCCTGTGTCATAAACCCCGAGTAAATGGCAATTCCTCCCAATACCATCACCATGTACTTTGCCTTAAACGAGATGGGCAGGAAAAGAAGCCTTAGTTCCATGTTCGGGAAAATAATGCCAAACGCCGTCATCACACCATATACGGCACCGGAGGCTCCCAACATAATGTCAAAACTGCCCACATCGAACAGCAGTGCCATGAGAATGTGAAAGACACCTGCCCCGATACCCGTGATGATGTAAAAAAGGAGAAATCTTTTCTGCCCCCAAAATTCTTCCAAAATGGGTGCCATAAAGGCCAGCAGCAGCATATTGAACAATATGTGAAAAAAATCCCCATGCGCGAACATGTATGTGAACAACTGGTAAGGGCGGAACCGGTCGCTCGTGACGTCGTGAAGGGATAAGAACACGGTCAGTTGGTCACCGAAAATAGCCCCGGCGACAAACACGATGACATTGATAAGAATCAGGTTCTTGACGACGGGTGTGAGGTTAAAGAACATGGGATTGGTTTCGACTATTGACGGTTAAAGTAACTTTCAATTTTATGAAGGTCAAAAATAAAGAAACACGGCCTGCCATCCGGCGCGTAATTTGGCGTTGAACAATTGAAAAGCCCGTCGATCAATGCCTGCATTTCCTCCTTCACCAGCTTTTGTCCCCGTTTGATTGCTGCGCGCCGCGCCAACGCGCGGGCCAGGTTCTCGTTGAGCGGGATCGAAAGCTCCGACTGGTTGATCTTGAATTGCTCCACCAGGCCTTCAAACAATGATTTTTCCTTGCCCGCGGACAAATTCGCCGGCACGCCATGAATGACGAGCGTATTTTTTCCAAACTCCTCGAACCGGAATCCCAGCCCTGCGATCTCTTGTTGCATTTCCATAACCAACGCAAAATCCGCGGCGCTCAGCAAAACGGTTTGGGGAAAAAGGCTTTGCTGACTTTGGGCCGACTTGTTTCGCAACTGATTCAGGAACCGCTCGTAAAGGATGCGCTCATGGGTGAGTTCCTGGTCAACGATCATGATTCCGGATTTAACGGGCTGCAGGATGAACTGGTTGTTCAATTGAAAGAGCACTTTCTCATCCGGTTGCCCTTCTTCGGGGCTGTTGATCGCGCTTTCAAAACGAAGGGTCTGTGGTTCCGGGTTGTCGTTACGGGGTTGGCCGGGTGAGTCAAACAGCCGGTCCCAATGTCCGAGGTTTGAACGCTGCAGCGCGTTGCTGAAACGTTCCTCGAAATAAATGTCTTTTGATGCGGATGCCGCCTGACTCAATTTCGATATGATATTGACGTCGGCGTTGAAGTCGATAGCCGGCGCGAGATGGGCGCTCCCGACCGCTTGCCGTACGGCGGCCCGCACAACCGCGTAAATGGCGCGCTCGTCGTCAAACTTGATTTCGGTCTTGGTCGGATGCACATTCACGTCGATGTGCCGGGGATCGATCTCTATAAAAATGACATAAAACGGGAATGTGCCCTCGGCCAGGAGACCTTCAAAGGCATTCATCACCGCATGATGGAGGTAGTTGCTGCGAATGAACCTCCGATTGACGAACAGGAATTGTTCGCCCCGCGTCTTCCGCGCTGCATCGGGCTTGCCAACATATCCTTTCACCTTCGCTAAACTGGTCTCCTCCTGGCATGGCGTCAATTGTTGCTGATAGCCTTTCCCAAAAAGGCCGACAATCCGTTGACCCAACTTCCCGACGGGGAGGTCGTAGATTACTTCGTCACCCTGGATGAAGGTGAATGCAACCTCGGGATTGGCGATGGCCAGGCGCTGAAACTCATCGATGATGTGCTTCAATTCCACCGGGTTGGATTTAAGGAAATTCCGCCGCGCGGGTATGTTGTAGAAAAGGTTCTTGACACTAATGCTCGTCCCTTTTTCGCCGGCGACGGGCTCCTGTCTTTTCACCTCCGACGCCTCCACAACCAGCAGGGTGCCCAATTCTGCATCTGCCGGTCGCGTGCGCATTTCGAATTGCGATACCGCTGCGATGGAAGCGAGGGCCTCACCCCGAAACCCCATCGTTGTGAGGGCGAACAGATCTTCCGCGCTCCTGATCTTGGAAGTCGCGTGCCGTTCGAGGCTCATGCGCGCGTCGGTTTCAGACATCCCCCGCCCATCATCGATCACCTGGATGAGGTTCTTGCCCGCGTCACGCACGATCAGCCGTATCGTGGTTGCGCCGGCGTCCAGCGCATTTTCCATCAACTCCTTGACTGCAGAAGCCGGTCGCTGAACCACTTCGCCAGCGGCGATCTGGTTGGCAATCGAATCCGGAAGGAGTTGAATAACGTCGGCCATGGATGGGTGAACTTTCGACCTGCAAATTAATCCATTTGGCATTTGCCGCTAGCCTTGCATGACAATTTCCCTTTTTCTTTGGCCGCTGGTGTAATTCTTGCTCCATAGTGAACCGGCCGATGTCGCCATCACCGAAATTCATAACTTCGTGCGGTGCATCCCAGCGCCTCAGATAAGCAGGTAAACATGATCAGAAAGTCAGCCTTTGCGTTGTTGGCAAGTGCGTTAATTGTTGTTACCGCTGCCGGTCAGGTGCCAAAAGCACAGTGGGTAGACAGTGTATTCAACACCATGGACGTGACGGCGAAGATCGGCCAGTTGTTTATGGTGACGGCGACGCCCGGGCAGGAAGAAGAAACGGAAAATCTGCTCAGGCAGATTGAATCGTTTCGTGTTGGCGGCGTGGTGCTCCGTGGGGGCTCGACAGCGGATCCCGAAGGTTTTTTGCGGCGGCTGCAACGGGCCGCTGACTTCCCGCTTCTCGTAGCGATGGACGGTGCCGGGTCGCCGGCAGCATACATCGATAGCCTTTTCTCTTTCCCGGGTACCTTAATGCAGGGTGCCGGGGCAAACGATAGCCTGCTCTACGCATGGGGAAAAGAAGTCGGGCGCCAGATGGCGTTAACCGGAATCCACGTCGGCTTTATACCCGCCAATATTGCGGGCCGGTTCAACACCATTCCAGGCCAGGCTTACAGCGAAAACCCGGCGGTGGTGAGCAGAAAATCGCTGGCCTTTCTCGATGGATTGCGCCAACATGATATTGCCGGTATTGCGCGGTACTTCCCCGTTCAGAGTATGAGTGTGACCGACGTAACCAGAGGGCTGCCTGCTATCCAACTGACGGTTGACTCCGTCCAGGCATCGCCCTTCAGGGACCTCTTTCGCGCAGGCCTCGCCGGCGTGATGCCTGCATCGAGCAACCTCCCTCTTTTTTATCCCAAAAAGAAAACCGCGCGAAGGAACATTTTCTCGAGCGGCATGCTCTCCGCTTCCTTTGCCGGAGATTGGATTAGGCGAAACATGGGCTACGACGGTGTGGTCATGGTCGATGTGCAGCGCATGGTTGCCAACGAGGAAAGGGTGAGGAACGGCGATGCCGAACTCTTTGCCTTCCGGGCAGGCAACGACATCCTCATCACGTCGGAGAACGTCAACGCCGCGGCGCGCAAGATCAGGAGGTTGGTTCGGCGTCGGCCGGAATACCTGACGATCCTCAACGAAAGCGTCCGAAAGATCCTCGCGCTTAAATACGATGCCGGTCTCTTTGAAACAAATGATGACCCTGAATTCCCATTGAGTGAGCAACTCATCACGAGTGACACGCGAATCCTGCGGGAACACCTTTACCGCGCTGCCATCACCGTGATGGCGAACACCAGGAATGTGCTGCCCGTGCAAACTCTGGAGAACAAGAAGTTTACCTGCATCATTGCCGGTGATACCTCAAAGGGGAATGCGTTTGCGCGGCAGTTGTCGAAGTACGTTCCGCTGTCGGTCTTATACGTCGATTCCGGCGATGACAGCCTGGTTATCCGCGATCCTGTCTTCGGCCAGCACGTGGTGATTGCAGGGGTATTCAGCGACGCCGATCCTCACGCGGTCTCCGTGTTGATGCCCCATCTGAAAGAACCCACCATTGACCGCGACGTGATCGTTTGCGATTTTGGCGCCGGCGCCCTGCGCGATTACCTGCATGAATTCAATACCGTGATCACCGCCTGGTCCGATGACGAGCCCGCCGTGCGTAACCTGGCGCAAGCGATATTCGGCGCCATGGCCGTGGATGGTCGCGTTCCGCTGGCCGTCGGCGGCATCCCGGCGGGAACGTCAAGAGTCACACCTTCGCTTCACAGATTGGGGTATTCCTTCCCGGAGGAGGCCGGCATCGACAGTCATACGTTGCGTAAAATCGAGGACATCGCCCGCGAAGCCATCGACATGAACGCAACACCGGGATGCCAGGTGCTGGTTGCGCGCAACGGCAAGGTCGTTTATGAACGCGCCTTCGGGCACTTCACCTACGAGCGCCAGAATCCTGTCCTGGAAAATACGATTTATGACCTTGCTTCTGTCACGAAAGTCGCCGCCACACTCCAAACGATCATGTTTCTCTACGAAAAAGGCCTCATCGATATTTACAGCAAGGCATCGGCATATCTGCCAGAGTTGAAGGGTTCCAACAAGGAAGATTTTACCATCAAAGAGATGCTCACGCACCAGGCCGGGCTTTGGCCTTACCTTCCTTTTTGGGCCCAGACTGTTGACGATACGGTCTATCTTCCCGAATTTTATGACCATCGCTTGTCGCGTGACTACTCTCTTGTCGTCGCCGACAACCTGTATGCGCGTCCGTCGCTGCGGGACAGCTTATGGAACTGGGTGATCCGGGCCCGCGTGCGGGAGAAGGCTGCGCGCACCCCCTACGATTATCGCTACAGCGACATGGGATTCTACATCTTGTACCGACTGGCGGAAAAGTTGTTGAATCAACCCATCAATGATTTTCTCTATCAGAATTTTTATGAGCCGCTCGGGGCGACATCAACCGGATACAAGCCATTGGTGCGTTTTCCGATTTCGCAACTCGCCCCGACCGAGAACGACCGGTTGTTCCGGCGAACCCTGCTGATCGGAACCGTTCACGATCAGGGCGCGGCAATGATGGGAGGCGTGGCGGGGCACGCCGGCCTTTTCAGCAATGCCAATGATCTGGCAAAACTCGCCCAGATGTGGTTGCAGGAGGGCGCCTACGGAGGGATTCGATATTTCAGGCCCGAGACCATTCGCCTTTTCTCGGACCAACAGTATGCAACAAACCGGAGAGGACTGGGTTGGGACAAGCCTACCGGGGATTTGAACGGCCCGACGGGAATTTATGCGTCGCCAAAAACGTTTGGACACACGGGCTTTACCGGCACCTGCGTGTGGGTTGACCCGGAATTTGACCTGGTGTACGTGTTTTTATCGAACCGCGTGCACCCGGACATGACGAACAATAAGTTGCTTTCGGCCAACATTCGGCCGCGGATACAGGATGTCATCTACGAAGGGATTTTCGACTACCGAAAGAACCAGGAATCTCTGGCCGAAAGCCAGGTGCCGTTGATTGATGCCATGGGAAAACTACACAATAAAAAATAACGTCCATCGACCATAAGGGAGATGGCGGGCAAATTTCTTTACTAAAACCAACGACAGTGCAACAAATTAAAATCGGGATCGTGTGTTACCCGACTTTTGGAGGGAGTGGCGTGGTCGCTACCGAACTGGGGAAGGCATTGGCCAAAGAAGGTCACGAAGTGCATTTCATTACGTATTCGCAGCCGAGCCGGCTCGACTTCCTCAATGAGCGTCTTTATTATCACGAGGTCAACATCCGGTCATACCCCTTGTTTGACTACGCGCCCTATGAACTCGCCCTCGCCAGCAAGATGGTCGACGTCGTCAAAAACGAGAAGCTCGATTTGTTGCACGTGCATTACGCGATACCGCACGCCTCCGCGGCATACATGGCCAAACAGATCCTTAAAACGCAGGGCATCGTCGTTCCGGTAGTGACCACCCTTCACGGCACAGACATCACGCTGGTTGGTAAGGATGCTTCCTATGAACCCGTGGTGACTTTCAGTATCAATGAGTCGGACGGGGTCACAGCGGTGTCGAATGACCTGAGGAATGAGACCTATCGCTCTTTCCGGATCACCAAGGAAATCGCGGTAATCCCCAACTTCATCGACCTGGAAAAATTCAAAAAACAGAAGAAGGATCATTTCAAGAGGGCGATTTGTCCGAATGATGAGGCCCTGATTGTCCATACATCAAACTTCCGGAAAGTAAAGCGCGTTGGCGACGTGATCCGTGTTTTTGCCAACATCCGTGCGGAGATACCGGCGAAGCTGTTGATGATCGGAGACGGACCCGAGCGCGTGCGGGCCGAGGCCCAGTGCCGCGACCTCGATATAAATGACGATGTGCGGTTCCTCGGGAAATTGGAGGCCGTGTCGGAAGTGTTGTCTGTTGCCGACTTATTCGTGATGCCTTCCGAGAAGGAGAGTTTCGGACTTGCTGCTTTGGAGGCGATGGCTTGTGAAGTGCCGGTGATCTCTACCAACAGCGGCGGCTTGCCGGAGTTGAATGTGCAGGGTGGAACAGGTTTTTTGAGCGATGTTGGCGACATCGAGGATATGACCAGGAAGTCGCTCTTCGTGCTGGATAAAGACAACCTGCCGAAGTTTAAAGAAAATGCCCTCAACCGGGCGAAAGAATTTGACATTTCGCGAATCCTGCCGCTATACGAATCGTATTATCAGCAGGTCCTGGAGAAAAAGGTCGCCGGGACGACTACCTGACATATTTGTTGATGTGTAAAAGGAGGAATTTTACGCTAAAGACGTATGGAAGATGCATCGAGTCGTGGGGGTCGAAAGGGAGCTCCAAAAAACAAGGGGACTAAGCAACTGTTCACAAACCCTGTATTGGAGAAACTTTCAAGAACGCACATTGCCGTACCGTTGAGTATTTTCTTCTCGTACGCCGCGGGTTTGCTCTATTGGAACGTTACCCATACGTCCCTTTCGGTAGGTGTTACCATATTGCTGTTCTTTGCCGGTTTGATCGCATTCACATGGGTGGAATACATCGTTCATCGCTATGTCTTTCACATGGGTACCTACACGCAGCTGCGGGAGAAGATGCAGTACGTCATGCACGGTGTTCACCACGAGTTTCCCAGGGACAAGGACCGGCTCGCCATGCCGCCCCTGTTGAGCATCACGCTGTCCACCGTCTTGCTGCTCCTTTTCAGGGTTGCCATGGGCGACCTCGTCTTTGCGTTTCTTCCCGGATTTCTCGTCGGATATGCCCTTTACCTGGCGGTACACTACATGGTGCACGTCTATCAACCACCGAAGAACTTTCTAAAAGCCCTTTGGGTAAATCACGGCATCCATCATTACAAGGATGGAGAATTCATTTTTGGAGTATCGTCTCCGTTGTGGGACTACGTCTACGGAACCATGAAACCACACCCGGCCGGGGAAAACGTGCGGAAGGCCGGATAACGAAAAAAGCCGCATCGGGCGGCCTTATCGGGATAAGATTTTTTCCGGGTCAGATCGTTTCCTCTTCAACCGGGGGCTTTTCCTTCTTTGCATAGGTAGCACATGTGTAATACGAGCAGGAGGTAAGCGCAAAAGCGACCAGGATCAAAGCAATTACTGACTTTTTCATTTTATCGAATTTCATTTCCGCAAGCACAAAAGTAACAACGACAAATAATGGAAAATGTTGTTTCATGTCCAGTTTATTACATTTAATTTCAGGGAACAGCAAAAATACCCGCTGTATAGAAACAGATTGTGGAATTTATTGGTTTATAGGTAGATAGTACATCATGATGCCAGGCTACCGTTTTTCAAAACATATACCCCGCAACCGACAGGGCAAAAGCGACTTCGAAAAGCTCTTGAAAATCTTCATGCAGCTCATTTTGATTACATCGGGAAACGTGGCCGAGGCCCTTCAATGGCTGACGGAAGTGGATCGTCAACACAAACTTACCAACCCCGGCTATGGAATTGGAGATTTTATCGAAGACCTTAAACGAAAGGGATACATTACGGAAGCCAGCCCCGGGGGAGAAATTCGCCTCAACGCGAGAAGTGAGCAACACCTGCGACAATCGGCGCTGGAGGAGATCTTCGGCAAGCTGAAACGGACACGCTCGGGAGAACATAACACCCGGGAGAGTGGGCGCGGTGATGAACAGACCACGGAACATCGCGACTACGAATTCGGAGACACGCTCGAACAGATTTCTGTGACCGATTCCCTGCGAAATGCGCAGATCAACCACGGCGTCGAAAACTTTTTCCTTACCGAAGACGATCTGGAAGTTATGGAAAGCGAGTTTAAGACCCAGACTTCCACCGTGCTGATGATCGACATTTCCCACTCGATGATCTTGTATGGCGAAGACAGGATCACACCAGCCAAGAAGGTAGCCATGGCGTTGGCCGAACTGATAACCAAAAAGTATCCAAAGGATACGCTCGATATCCTCGTGTTCGGCGATGATGCGTGGCCCATCGAGATTAAAGATCTGCCCTACCTGCAGGTCGGACCGTATCACACCAACACCGTTGCCGGCCTTGAGCTGGCCATGGACCTCCTGCGAAAACGAAAGAACACGAATAAACAAATCTTCATGATCACGGACGGAAAGCCCACTTGCATCAAACAGGGCATCCGCTATTATAAAAATGCCTTTGGCCTCGATGAGAAGATTCTGAACAAAACCCTGAACCTTGCGAGCCAGCTGCGGAAGATCAAGATACCGGTCACTACGTTCATGATCGCCACAGATCCGTACCTGAAAGCCTTTGTGAGAGAATTCACAAAGGCCAACAACGGCAACGCCTACTACAGCAGCCTGCAGGGGCTGGGCCACCTGGTGTTCGAGGATTTCCGGAGAAACCGGAGAAAGACTTTTTAGCGCGAAACATTCACATGACAAATAGCACTACGTTAGGCGAACTGAAAAAATCAGGATACCGCCCAAAATCGATCAAGGACGAACTCCGCGAGAACCTCATTAAAAAACTCAGCCGGAAAGAAACCGTGTTCGGGGGCATTTGGGGATACGAAGAAACCGTGATCCCGGATCTTGAGCGCGCGATTCTGGCAGGGCACGATATAAACCTCCTGGGCCTGCGGGGCCAGGCCAAGACGCGCCTGGCGAGGCTGATGGTAGAACTCCTCGACGAATATATTCCCATCGTGGCCGATTCCGAGTTGAACGATGACCCGCTGCGCCCGCTGTCGCGGTTTGCCCGGTCCAGGATTGCTGAGATGGGCGACGATACACCCATTGCGTGGATTCCCAGGGCCGAGCGATACACGGAAAAGCTGGCGACCCCGGATGTGTCTATCGCCGACCTCGTTGGCGATGTCGATCCCATCAAGGCAGCCTCGCTTAAATTGCCCTACTCCGATGAACGCGTCATTCACTTCGGTTTGATACCTCGATCCAACCGGTGTATTTTCGTAATCAATGAATTACCCGACCTGCAGGCGCGCATCCAGGTGGCGCTGTTCAACATCCTTCAGGAAGGGGATATCCAGATCCGCGGATTCAAGCTGCGCCTCCCACTGGATATCCAGTTTGTTTTTACCGCCAACCCTGAGGATTATACCAACCGGGGTAGCATCGTCACGCCCCTGAAGGACAGGATTGACAGCCAGATCATTACCCATTACCCCAGGACACTGGAAGTAGGCAGACGCATTACGCAGCAGGAAGCGCGGGTGCATGAAACCCAGCAGCACATCAGCGTGAACGACATCGCCCGGGACCTTGTGGAACAGATCGCCTTTGAGGCACGCAAAAGTGAATACGTTGATCCGAAGAGTGGTGTCTCCGCGCGACTCACAATTTCCGCGTTTGAGAACCTGCTGGCTGCCGCCGAACGACGCAGCATCGTGAACGGGGAAAAGACCGCATCGGTGCGAGTGGCGGATTTTATCGGTGTGGTTCCCGCGATCACGGGGAAAGTGGAACTCGTCTATGAGGGCGAACAGGAAGGACCGGGAATCGTCGCGCAAAATCTCATTGGCAAGGCCATACGGTCACAGTTTGTAAATTATTTCCCCGACCCCGATAAGTTCCGGAAGCAGAAGGAAAAGAGTCCCTATAAAAAGGTGGCCGACTGGTTCGGCGAAGGCAATCACGTCGATCTCCTTCATGACATGCCACAGGACGATTTTGAGAAGCGATTGAAGGGCATTCCCGGACTTGCTGAACTGGTCAATGAATTCCACAAAGGAAAGGATGCCGCCACGAAGCGCTTCCTGATGGAGTTCGCGTTGCATGGGCTTGCCGAGTACAGTCTGATCAGCAAGCATCATTTGTCTTCGGGTCTTCAGTTTAAGGACCTACTCAGCGGTATGTTCACGCTTCCCCGTCCCGGCGATGAAGAAGAAGACGATGATGATGCCGAAGACGAGGGCGGCATTCGTGGCAATTACAATTGACGTCGTCGATGGACAGGCCGCAGGAGCAACATCTTTTCAACCCTGGGCAGGTCAGGGAACTCAAGAGGCTCATCGCTAATGGCGAAGGCCAGTACCTGGAATTCAAACACAAGGCCAACTTTCCGGATAAGATTGTGCGGGAAATGGTGGCGTTCGCCAACAGCCGCGGCGGCACGTTACTTCTCGGCGTCGGCGACGATGGCGTCCTGGCCGGGCTAAAATACCCCGAAGGTGACGCGCATGTGATCCGCGAGGCGCTGGCGCAATGTCGGCCGCCCCTCGATGTGCGTGAAGAATTCATACCGATAGGGGCGGCGAGAACCGTCATCCGGTACGTAATTGCCGAAAGCGACCGAAAGCCGCATGGTCAGGTGATCGATGGCCGAAAGGAATTTTTCATCAGGGTAAACGACCAAAGCATCCGGGCGAGCCGCGAGGTCCGGGAAATCGTCAGGCGTGCGCGAAAAAAAAAGGATATCCGCTTCCATTATGGTGAGCATGAAAAATTTCTGATGGAGTATCTCGCCAAGCACTCGGTCATTACGCTGAGGAAGTTTGTGGAGGTCAGCGGTTTAAAGCGTTTTTACGCTTCGCGAAAATTGATCGTGCTCGTATTGGCCGACGTACTCCGGGTGACGCCGCACGAGAAGGGTGACCTCTATTCACTCACCTTTGGCCAAGAATAGAAAAAAATCTTCAGGGCAAAGTCGACGCTTTCCGTCCGATTCGTTACATTTCGTAAACCAAGTTCTTTGTGCAGTATGCCTAAAACCCGGAAGGAGAAGAAGATCTTCGTAGTCGACACCTCTGTAATTATCTATGAAC
>CAZKBK010000043.1:0-42011 GCA_964551035.1 uncultured Roseivirgaceae bacterium
TTTGCTCGTAGACCAGAATCGGCGATTTGGGTTGAGTTTGAAAATAGCACCCCCCCTGTTCGCGCCTGAGTCTCCACAGTCCCTGCAGATTTGACGCATATTTTTATCTTCGGCCTGGCAGGGGCATGCGCGGATCAAAATCAGCGGCAAATCTGTAGGGACGGGGCCCCGCGGCCCTGGAGCGGGCTATGGAATGCGCTTGTTGATGGCAAGGTGAACGATGACAAATAAAGTTGACACGTCACGCGCGGACTTTCCCCGGACAGCAGTGATTCAAAATTCAAGATTGGTGATTAACCTCAATCAAAAATTCCCCCAACCATACAACCGTCCTTGCCTGCATCACGCGCAGCCCTTAATTGAAGAAGGAAGATTTGGATTTGACAACGACCTCAGCGAACCACACCCCCACAACCAACCTCTGCGGTCTCCCCGCCCTCTGCGCGAAAATTCCCGAGCACCAGCGAGGGAAACTCTCCTCACCTACTCAGCAGCCTCCCGATCAGCAACACGATATACAAGTTCGCGACAAGACTCTCGATTACGGCTACCGATTGAATAACCCCGTCAACCTGATAGGGTGGATCGATCCCCGCGAGCGTGGTGAAGCTGTAGTTCACGCAGTGCATGTAGCTGATGAAATCTGCCGGCAAGCCGAGGCCCATGGCGTTGGGTACCAGCACATTTATCGTGGCGTAGACAAACGTGAAGACGATGCCGATGTTGAAATAAATGCACGCCGCGCCTACCAACCGGTAACGCGTAGCGTGCGAACGCGCAAAGATATCGCGGATCATCAGCACGAGTATGAACAGAAACGAAAAGAACGAGCCCACCTGGTTGATCAACACCAGGATCAGATACAATGACGAATCGAACGGCAGGGGATCCAGCGGGTTGGTGGCAAAGATGCCCGTGCAAAAGCTGATGAAGAAGGTGGCAAAGACGAACCGGATCAGCCTTTTGTCGGTAGAAAAATTCCGAATCATCGAATACATCAGCCAGGTCGCCACCAGCCCAACCAGTGCAAACGAAAAAGTGTAGATCAGGAAATTCTCCCGTGACGGGTACCGCTCATATACCTGGAATAACACCAGACTGAAAATGATGAACACCACCTGTCCCGCCAACAGGCGTACGTAGCGCACGATCTTCTTCTTTGCTGATGGCGGAGGGGCAACCACCGCTCGCTCTGGTTCTTCAATAACAGACATTTCGGCTAATATCTGACAGCGCGAAGAAAAATGAAAGGGCGCGGTCAAAAACCCTCCCGGCACAAAGTGCCCCGCTGGTCTCCGCGCCCCCTGCGCGAAACAACCCGAGCGACAGCGAGGGCCTGCGGATTCAATATTGGTGATGAACCTCAATCAAAGATTCCCCAACCATACAACCATCCATCCTGCATCAAGCGAAACACAACCCCACAACCAATCCTCTGCGATCTCCGCGCCCCCTGCGCGAAACAACCCCCGCGCGCCACCGGACATTGAAAAATTGTGATAAAACCAATTATATTCGGGTTATCAAACCACCGCTAATCCTATGACTATGCACGACCTCATGCTCATCCTCCATTTCGTCGGCCTCACCATGGCCCTGGGCGCGGGATTCGCCAACCTCTTCCTCGGCCGTGTTGCCGCCGGACTCGAACCCGCGGAACGCGGCGCCTTTATGTCAAAGACCTTCGTGCTCGGAACCATGGCACGCATCGGACTTGGATTGCTCCTGATCTCGGGATTTTACCTGATCACGCCCTACTGGAAAGTACTCGGCGGGATGCCATACCTCATTGCCAAACTCGCGCTGGTAGCCGTCTTGCTGATACTGGTGATCGCCATTTCCGTCATCGCCTCGCGTGCACGAAAACAAGGCAACCCCGGCATGATGGGAAAACTCAGGCCCATCGGCATCATCAACTTCCTGGTTGGTATCGCGATCGTGATCCTGGCGGTGATGGCGTTCCATTGAGCCCGCACGTCGATGCATCGGTGACCGGATCGTTTGTTTCTTGTAAATTCCTGTGATCATGAAATTCAACAAGTGGCGATTGATCCTGTGCCTGGCTTGTGCGTTGCCTGGCATAGCGGCATTCTCGCAGGCGCGTGAAACCGTGCCCGTTGGCACCATTCCATCGTGGCTGTCTCCCGGCGTATATCAGACGTTTGAAGATTTTATGTCGAACAATCCTATCCCGCCACAGATGATCGAGTCCGGAGAGGACCCCTCGAGTCCGTATTTCTACGCCAGCATGTTTAGCAACAGAGGAAAGATAAAAGTCCGGCATGACGGCGGCATCGCCGAACTTGGACCTGCATCGATCTGGGGCTATTTTGATGGCAGGAATATCTTCGTAAGCAAATTCGCGCTTGATGGCAGCGTCCCCTTTCGCCTGAAGCGGGGCCATCCGTTCATTCCGATTATCATGTTTGGAAGCTTTTGCCTGCTTCAAGATGTCAAGGTGGTCACGTCCCCAGCTCCGGGGCAGACGCCGGCCGGCAATATGTACAGTGCCACGACCGTCCCCTTCGACCACATACTCGATACGAGAGACGGGAAGGTGTATGAACTTACAAAGAAGACATTCGTCAAACTCATCGCCGACGATCCCGGACTTCTCGAAGAGTTCAAAGACAACCGCGAGTCTATCGACCTGAAGTTGCTGCTATTCGTGAGAAAATACAATGAGCGCCATCCTTTTTCCCGGCGGTGAGCGGCGCCGTAAATGATTGAGGTCGACTAAAGGCTGCCGCGCCACCAATGCCCCTAATACCCAACACCTCAATACCCCCCAAAACATTCCCGGTTCCCGTTGCGGCATTATTCCCCGAGCGGATTAATAATGTCCCTCGAGCAGGCCGCCTACCATTATAAGAAAGCACTAAAAGAAACCCCCTCGCAGGGCGGGATGTATGGAAAGAACCCGGCAAATGTTCCGTCCAACATCATCGGCGGCCTCGGGCTGTTTTACGCCGCCCCGTGCACCGTTTCAGACGGCGTCGTGGTGGAGCAGTAGGTGGAATGAGAACGGCAGAAGAAACACATTTTTTGGGGACATGAGCGGAAAAGCGTTTCATTTCAATTACACAATGCCGTGCTGTTACCCAGTGCGTGAAACGATCCCCGGGGGCGCGGGGAGGGAAAACCCTGCGCCCTCAAAACCTCAGCCCCACCAAAATCTCCGAGTGCTTCTCCAGGATCCTGCCTGCATCCCTGTATGCGCTGATGTACCACGACTCTTCATCGGGGACACCCCACGACTCTTCAAGCCCGGTTCGATACCGGTCCGTCACAGACCGGCTAACCCGCCAGGTAAGCTGGATCCGCTTATACTTCATGCCCAGCTCAAGCCTGGCAAAGACGCTCCCCTTTTTGCCGTACCCTATCATGTCACCCTGGTCTTCATAGGTTGTTACGGTAGGCGGCGCCAAAGGGTCATCGTTGAGAAATACCAGCGTGTATTTTTCTTCGAGCGTGGATGCAAGCAGCCGGTTATAGGTTGCGCCCAGGCCAAGGTAAACTTTCCAGTCTTCAACCAGGGGAAACGGTTGCCAGTTTATCCGCGCTGTCAATGGAACCTGTATCGATTGCATCCTCATGTCCGTAATGCGCTGTGTATAGAAGTCCAGCGCCGTGTAGGCGAAACTGCTGGAATAATAAAATCCATTGCGAAGGTAACTCGCGCCGGCCGCGATGCTCAAAAACAGGGGGCGACGGTTCTTAGCCTTCGCGGCCACCTCGAGTTCCACACCCGTGACGATGAATGCACCCCCTTTCTTGTAAAAAAAGCCGTCGTATATACTCGTCGAGTTCAATCCGGCGTAAGGGACAACGGCTACCTGGCTCCGGCCTGTATGGCAGAGCGCCACGCAAACGACGATGATAAAAGTGCCCTTCATTTTCCTAACATAATGAATGCGCCCCAATAGTAGGGGGCGGGATATTTTTCGCGTAGCGCTACCTGCGCTTTCCGGAATGCCGACTGATTCTCGCCCTCAGTCCAGTTACTATAAAACGCACCCATAAGCAACGCTGTGGCTTCGTCGTCTACTTTCCACAATGACATCAGGAGGTTGTTGGCGCCGGCCACGATGATGGCCCGCTGTAATCCATACACACCCTCGCCATTTCGGATTTCTCCAAGGCCTGTTTCACAGGCTGAAAGCACCACGAGACTCGTGCGGTCAAGGTTCAGGCTTGTGGCCTCGTACGCTGTTAAGATACCGTCTTCCGTCCGCGCCTTATCTTCAAGGGATACACCCGCCATCACCAGTCCACTGCGGATCATCGGGTTCACGAGACTGGCTGAGTCTTCGACAAAAAAGCCATGCGTTGCAATGTGCAGGATGGCGGGACCTGCCACGTCCTTAATGTTCTCCTCCGAAGCGTCCACGCCCTTGTAGGTATGTACCTTCAGGTTCCTTGCGCGCAGGGCGCGCGCTATGGCGTTGATCTCCTTCTCCGTTCCCGGCAGATCGGAAAAACGCTGGGCCGTGAATTCCGAGAGCTCGTCAGTGAGCACATTGCGCGTACCGTAGTGGAAGGCGTGGGCATTGCCGTTCACGGACGGCTTCAGGTCATATGCGGGCCTTCCAAAAAGGACACCCGTTGGCGTCTCACCGGGCTCTCGCTCCGGCTTTAGCAAATCACCCGTATTGGTCACATAGCTGACATTCATCTCGTCGATAAGGAACGCCCTGGTGACGGGATTCCTGAGCGTATTCAGATTGATCTGGTTGAAGACGCCATCGGCGGACAGGTAGACCTTGCGCACGCCTTGCAATGCCGGCTTGATCGGCGTCCAAAACCTGTCGTAGGTAAGCACGTCATCAGTTCTGGCCATGATGGAATTCCTGTAAAACGGAAGGAAGCGTTTTTCGAGTTGGCTCCCGTCGGTCCAGAACACGGGTTGCGGTGTCTTTGAATCCCGCTTCAGGACCAGGCCCACGTAAACAGTCGAGTCGCTGGCGCCATTGTTGTTCCGGGCATCCTTGTTCACCGTGTTGACGCGGATAATCTCCACGGCAGCTTCGCTATCCGCCAACGCCGACTTCACCCTTTTCCAGTCCGGGGGATTCTGATTTCTAGCGAAAAGATTTGACTGGCGGTTGATCTCTTTTTCAAGGCCTTCAATCTTCCTTTCAAGGGAATCGATTTCTACGGTGGTGGTCTTATTGAAATAGACGGTAGCCAACCTCGCCCTCGCATCTTCCCACAGGCGTAGCTTCCCAATCAATTCCTGATCCTTGCGCTGCATGATGCCATTCCTGATCTTGTTCGTTTCATTCAACAAAAGCGCTTTCGTACTCAAAGCATTGTTATACATCTCCTCGAAGAGCAGGTCTGCACCCGGCGCATGGTGGTTGTCAACGGCGAAGGCATTGAACAGGCCGAAGTCGCTTTTCAATGTGTTGTAAAATTGTTCTTTCTCATACTCGCTCATCGCAACAAAGTTGCGCGCAATATGTTCCCTGTATGACCTTATGAGCGTGAGAAACGCTTCGCTTGATTTGATGATTTCGTCCTGATACCAATACAACAACGCTTGGGTTTTCAGGATCCTGAATTTAACATCCGATGATGCAAGATTCGACGAGTATTGGTGAAGGGCCCGGTCGAGATAAGCCTGGGCGTTGCCGTAGTCGCCCTTGAGCAGATAGTAACGCGCCTTCAGTTCGAGTATGCGGGAGATCTCCAGCTTCCTCCTCAGTCTCGAACCGAACTTGCCGATGCCCGATGACGCAACTGAAAGATTGTGAATATGATGCCAGGCCTCCTCATACCTTCCCTGCAACAGACAGATCTCCACCAGGTCATTGAGATAAAGCCTGGCAATAATGTCGTAGTCGTACTGCGTCGATGTGGCACGGCTGAGCAATTGCTCTGCGCGATTGAACTCGCGGTAAGTGCTTTCATCGTCGCCCCGGGCAAAGTGGAGAGAGCCGAAACCGACGATGGGTTGAATGCGGTGTACACTCCGGGATGGAAAAACCGCGTCGCGCCGTGACTTGCTTTCCGTAAATACCGCTTCCGCTTTCCGGACGTTGCCTGTCCTCAGGTAAAAATAGCCCAGGCGTTCAAAACAATCGTACATGGTTCCCTCGAAGCCCAGTTGTGCCTGCATCGGTGTTGGAGCCGTTGCCCTCACCCTTTCCACCAATGACACGAGAAGCTTCTCAGCTTCAGCGTAGGCGCCGGTGCGCACGTAGAGGTCGGCGAGCCGAAGCGAAATAACGAACCGCATCCGCGTAAATGCCTTCTTGTTATCGGGAATAGTCGGGAGCACCACTTCCACCTTTTCAATCGCCGCCTGTGGATCTGCGATCGCGTTGATCCTGCGGATCTCACGAAGTAGTTTCGCCGGGCGAAGGCGTTCCTGCGAAAGGGAGGGCGTTTGCGCAACAGCCGCAACGATCAATATGATCACCCCGTATTTCATCGTATTCTAATGCCTGCCTTGACGCCCATGACACTGAAATCGGAGAAGCCGTTGGACAGCAAGTAGGTAGATTGCCTGCTATTCAATCCCCAGTGACCGTCCAGGCCCCGCAACGACGACTGCCCTTTGGAGGGGGTAATGATATAGAGGCCGACAAGAAACCTGTTCATCAATATCAGCATCTGAAATTTCGACGCATAATAGAACCGGTTCGAGTACGCGGTAACATCACCTTCGACAGTGATAGGACCGTTGGCAGCAAATTTGACGAACGTTTCCGTCAAATTTGCCTGCGCCAGGTAAAACGGCATAACACCGAAGTCCAGGTAGATGAGGTTTTTGTTGGCGACGTTCCAGCGCGCCATCAACGGGATGCCCAGGTAGGTGGCGTCGAATCTGCTCGCCGCGCTGAATGCATCGTCCGTTGTGTTGTACCCCGCGGTAAAAATGGAAATACCCGTCGTAAAATTGAACGATCCAATAACGCGCATCTGGTATTCGGCATCGAATGTGGGGTAGTTAAATTTGAAAAAGCTGCCCTCGTTTCCCAGAAAGATATTCGCGCCGGAACCGGACACCGTGGACACGCCTCCCGACAGGTAGAGTTTGGACTGTCCACACACATCCTGAAAGACGGCGGCCATCAGGATCAAGACGAAGGAAATATTTCGGGTGGCGGCCATAGTCAGTATGGATATTGGCGGGTGTAGTTCACCTTCGTCACTTCATTGCCCGATGTTTCCCAGGAGTCGATAAAGATTCGTCCCAACGATCCATCGTTCATCCTGACGACATAACCATGATTCCTTTTGACGGCAACGACATATTGCCATCCGCCCTCCGGCCGGCTCACGACATCCCGGAGGCACCTTACTTCACCAGCATCAACGATCTCGGGTGCTTCCGAGGCGTCGGTGATGTACACGGATTGGAAATACACCGAAGTTCCATCCAGCCGGAACTCAAAACATCCCGAAAAGGAAGGTTGAAAACAGCTCAACCCGTACACCTGGACGGTTTGGGCATCGCTGCCGAGCGGGTCTGCGCAGGTCAGGTTGATATCAGCTCCTGCGCAGGAAATCGTCAGGAAAAAGGCAATCCACAGGCTTGCGGAAGGGCGTTTCATGGGGCGCCTTGGGGAAGTAAGGCGTAATGAATGTAACATATTTGAATGATAAGTGCAATGGGCCGCCTGCGGGGCCTATGAAAAAGGGGCAATCCGCACCCAACACCCGCATGTGCTTTGCGCACCGATTTCTATGTTACCTTTATCCTATGAACCTCCACGACTATCTCTCCTTCTTTCATCGTCTTCCGGCATCGGACTTCACACTGCTCGCCAGCAGCTTTCGCCGCCGTTCCTTCCGCAAGGGTGACGCTATCGTTGTGCCGGGGCAAACGCAAAAAGAAATGTATCTCGTGAAGAGCGGCGTACAGATGTCGTACTTCGAAGCCGGCGAAAAGATCCACGTCATCGCCTTCACCTACCCTCCGAACTTTTGCGCCATCCCCGAATCGTTCTCGCTCCAGCAACCGTCGAGGTATTTCCTCACCAGCCTTACCGACAGTGAACTGGATTACATCACCTATGACGATTTGACCGAACTGTTCGACCGTTCTCAACAAATTGAGCGCCTGTTTCGAAAGATGACAGAAATTATTCTTGCGGGGGTGCTCACACGCCACATCGAACGCCACGCCAACACCATCCAGGAACGGTACCAGGCGTTCTGCCAGCGCAGCCCACACTTGCTGCAGATGGTGCCGCACAAATACATCGCCTCCTACCTCGACATCGACCCGACGAACTTTAGCAAGCTCTATAACTCCGTAAGAATATGAAGTTGGCCTGCACCAACATTTCTCCGCCTGTACCTCCGCACCTTTGGAGGCGAAACGATCTTACCCATGGCAGAGAACAACTACCAATGGCTTGACCGGAAAGAATACCCCTTCCGTTCGAACTACTTCGAAATCAACGGCCAGCGCATGCACTACATTGACGAGGGGACGGGCGAAACGCTGCTCTTCGTTCACGGAACACCCTCGTGGAGTTTCGACTTCCGCCATGTCATTGGCGACCTTGGCAAAAGCCACCGTTGCGTGGCCATTGACCACATCGGCTTCGGGTTGTCCGACAAACCCGCCCGGTACGACTACACCACGATCAACCATGCGCGGACGCTGGAACAATTTATACTTCACAAGGACCTCAGAAATATCACCCTCATCGTCCATGACTTCGGCGGTCCAATAGGATTGCACTTTGCCATCAACCACCCGGAGCGGGTCTCGCGCCTGGTCATTCTCAACTCGTGGCTGTGGAGCAGTGAAGCCGATCCCGACTTTGTCAAAATGAAGGGGATCCTCAAGAGCCCGCTCCTGCCCTTCCTCTACAGGTATCTCAACTTTTCTCCACGGTTCATCCTCCCGAAGGCGTTCGGCTCAACCAAACCCTCGCGGAAGGTGCTCGCGCACTATGCCAAACCGTTTGCCAACAGCGCGCAACGAAACGGCGCGTTGGCTTTCGCCCGATCCCTGTTGAACGACCAGGCATGGTTCGAAGCGCTGTGGGCGGGGCGCACATCCATCGCCACCAAACCCACGCTGCTCATCTGGGGGATGAAAGATCCCATCCTCAAAGAAAAACTTTTGGAAAAATTCCAGGGTGGATTCCCGCACGCGCAAACCGTTATCCTGGCGGACAGCGGGCATTTCCCGCAGGAGGAGGCGCCGCAGCGTGTAAGTGCAGCCATCCGTGACTTCACAAACCCTGCGTCATAGGCGAATCCGAATCTGTGGTCTTCAACCGGTGCGCTTCAATTAAAAAGTCGATCCGCCAAAATGCGGATATTACGCGATTTTAGTTGGGCGAGTCGGTGCAGACCAGCGCCGGAAACCAAAACCCGGAATCCAATGCCTCCGCCATGAACTTCTCCCCGGCTGTTCGCGTTCCTTTCTCCAACCCGTATCTCCATGAACAACCAACAACACTTCGACGTCATTATTATCGGTGGCAGCTATGCCGGCCTTTCCGCGGCGATGGCCCTGGGACGGGCGCTGCGAAACGTGCTCATCATTGACAGCGGCCATCCCTGTAACCGGCAAACGCCGCATTCACATAACTTCATCACGCACGATGGCGAGACCCCTGCCGAGATTGCCGCAAAGGCAAAAGAACAAGTGTTGCGCTATCCGACCGTACAATTTGCCAACGGCCTTGCCCTATCCGGCACGAAGCGCGCCGACAAATTCGAAATCGACCTCGACGACGGCAGGCGCTTCTCGGGAGGAAAGCTTTTGTTCGCATCCGGCATGAAGGATATCATGCCACCGATCCCGGGCTTCGCCGAATGCTGGGGAATATCGGTACTGCATTGCCCCTATTGTCACGGTTATGAAGTCCGCGACCAGCCTACGGGCATTATCTCCAATGGCGACATGGGTTTCGAGTTCAGCCGCCTTATCCACCACTGGACCAAAAACCTTACCCTGTTTACCAATGGCCCTTCAACCCTCACGGCGGACCAGATGCAAACGATCCGCGCACACGACATCAGCGTCGTTGAAACAGAGGTCAGGAAGATCGCGCATGAAAATGGGTACGTCAACGCGATCCATCTGAAAGGTGGCGACGCCGTTCCCCTGAAGGCGATCTATGCGCGGCCGGCGCTCGTCCAGCATTGTACCATTCCCGAGGCACTCGGATGCGAACTCACGGAGCAAAATCTGTTGAAAGTTGACATGTTTCAGCGCACCACCATACCCGGGGTTTATGGCGCCGGCGACAGTACGGTGATGATGCGCGCCGTGTCGGCTGCTGTTGCCAGCGGAGGGCTTGCCGCGGCGAGTATCAACAAGGAGTTGATCGAGGAGGCGTTCTGAGGGCAAGTCCGAAACACAAAATCCCGAACTTTGAACGCTCATTACCCGTAGTAGCCGACGCCGCGTGACATCAGCCCCGCGAGCATCGGGATAATTGCCAGCAACACGAGCTCGAGGCGCAGGGACCAGATGACCCCGCCGGGAACGACCACCCGTTCATCGGGGTTGCCCTTGCGGTTCCTGAGAAAAAATACCGTTGGATAGATCGAGAGAATTCCCACGAGGGCAAAGAGTGTGATCTTGGCGTGGAAGATCCAGTTTTTGGAATAGAATTCCGACGGCTTGCCAAAACCGCCCAGCCATAGAGTTAGCCCTGCCGCTATCAGCATGAGCGCCGCAAATCCATAGACGGCATCAACCCGCGCAATCCGGCCGATCTCGGCGCGGGTGAGTTGTTTTCTCAACATCACGTGTTCGGAAACCAGCGTGCCGACAATGGTGAATATGCTCACAAAGTGGAGGTAGCGAAGGAAGAGTTCGGGCGTCATGGGGTAAATACGGGCATCCGGCGTTCCGAGTTTCGGATTTCCCGTTCCGAAAAGCAGCGCGTCTCCGACACTTCCTGTCACACCCGGGCCCGTATGTTTGGCCTGACAAACACGCACCATGAACATCAAATTCAACTACCTCTACCGCGATGCCGGCAACTACAAGCAATACGGCAGCGTCACTTTCGCCAATCCACAGGGGATTCCCGTTGATGAGATAGAACGAAATATCCGCGCCGCCCTGATCGACGGTGAATTTTTCCGCCCGAAACAGTGGGAAGTGCCCAACCTGCACGGCTACGAATGGGACGATGAATTAGACCACGACTGGCACGAGTTTGAAAGGGTGGAGGGACGTGAGGACGGGACCAACCCTTTCCGGTCAATTGATGAATTCCTCGATACAATCAGCCGACGGCAACATGCGTATTAACTACGCCTGCCATTGACCTCACTCCTCCATCAACACCTCATCCTGCACCTCCGCTTCCTGCTTCTCATTGAGCATCGGCACGGTGTCGCCTTTCACCATCCACGAGATACCAAAGGAAACGACGGCGACGGTTTCAAGCCAGAAGGTGAGGTGGTGGTTGTCGTAGAAGTCCGTGGGAATGCCCATGTCGAACTGACGAAGGAGTATCGCCAACAGCGCGATCACCATCACAACCCCGCAGGTGAAGTACACGGCATTCCTCGCTTTCTTTCTCGCTGACGGTAGCCGCTTTCCTTTCGTGAACAGGAACATCGACATGTAGGCCAGGGCGCCGAGAAACACACCCGCGCTGATGTAGTGAACGTCGACACGCAGGGCGCTGCCCGGAACGTGTGCAATCACTACGTTGTAGCCGGGATCGTCGGGCACGTTGTCCGTGGGCAGGAGCACGAGCGTAAGCGCGCCCAGGGAGGCGAGTAACGAAATGTAAAAGTCACGGCGGTCATAACCTTTGTAGATGATCAGGAAGATCGCGAGCAGACTCACCACACCGGTGAAAATCGAGTTCGCCCGGGTGAAGTAATAGTGGCTGATAGAATCCAGCGTTCCCCAGTATCCGGTGCTGAGCCAGACAAAGCCCACAAGGAGGAGGGGCAGGAGGATGCCCAACGTACCGACCAGCCGTCGCAGTATCTGCTGGCTGTGAAGCCACGGCTGCCGGTCATCGTCGTAGTGAAGTCCAAACGCCCGCTCCATGCGGTTGGTTTTTTTGTATGCGTCGTCGTTCATGGCTAAGGGTGATGTTGTACAGGAAGGTAGGGATTTTGAGCCTGGCGGGCAATCACTGGTTTCGGTGGCTACCACGCAGATGAATCGTTGCCACACCCATACCGGATCCCGAATGACTAATGCCTAATACCTACCTATCGCCACGTGTCACCCTCGCCACCCAGCCCCCGCCACCACTAAGCCGGACGTTTAACCGCGCGCCGGACGTCACCTCCCGTTCTTCACGGCGGTAGTCCGTTCCCTGGCGGTGGGCGTTGACGCCATCGCGGAAAATCACCGCGTGGTATTCTCCGTCAGGAAGAAAGGAGAGATCGACCGTTAACGTGCGGGGTGTCCAGTTCGTCATGGCCGCGATGAACCATTCGTCGCCTTTGCGGCGGGCAAGCACAACGTATTCGCCTACCTCGCCGTCCAGGGCAACCGTTTCGTCGAAGGCCACCGGCACGTTTACGATGAAGTCGGTACACTCCTGCGCTTGCATGTATGCGGAGGGATTGTCGGCGAGCATCTGCAGTGGCGCTTCGTAGACGACATACATGGCCATCTGGTGAACACGTGTTCCCATGCTCATCGGGTGGCCGTTGATCGGGCGGTAATTTTCACGGTTTGAATTGCGCATCGCCCCGGGCGTGTAGTCCATGGGCCCCGCCATCATACGGATGTATGGAATGGTGACGGCATAGCGAGGCTGATCTTCAATGGCCCACTTGTAGTTCTCCAGACCTTTCACGCCTTCGTAGCCCACCACGTTCGGATAGGTCCGCTGCAAGCCCGTGGGTTTGAAGACGCCGTGATAATCCACGAGCAGCCTGTGTTCGGCGGCTTTCTTTGCGATCGCATAGGTCGACGCCACGGCAAGCTGGTCGTCGCGATCGATGAAATCGATCTTGAAGCCCTTCACACCCAGGGCGGAATACTCAGGGAATGCCCGATCCATCTGCGTAAGCACCGCCGACCATGAAGCCCAGAGGATGACGCCCACGTTCTTTTGTTTTCCGTAGTCGACGATCGCTTTGAGGTCCACATCGGGGTTCAGGGCAAACAGGTCGTGTCGGTCAGACCACCCGTCGTCCATCACGATGTAGGGGATGCGGTTGGCGGCCGCAAAGTCGATATAGTATTTATACGTGGCTGTGTTCACGCCGGCCTCAAAGTCCACGCCGGTGATGTTCCAGTTGTTCCACCAATCCCACGCGACGAGACCCGGCTTGATCCACGACACATCGGACAGCCGGTTGGGTGAGGCGAGTTTTTGAACGATGTCGTTGTTGAGCAGTTGACGGTCCTTTTCACTGATCGCTATCGCGCGCCAGGGGAATGCGCGGCGCCCGTCTACCCTGGCAATGTAGTCCGCGCGTCGTGTCGGGATGAGGTTCATCCTGTCGAATCCGCCGTGCTCCCACGCCAGGGGATACGGCGCGAACACGCCCTCCAGGCCCTTGCCGGTTTCGTTGAGATCGACGTACATGCCGGGATAGTTCTCCAGGTCCGCTTCGAGGATCACCGCCTTCAGGTTGTCCCCCACCTCAACAAGCAGGGGAAGGAACGCGAGAGAATCCGTCGGAAACTGCGACAGCCTGATTTCACGATAAAGCGCCTCGAATGACGAGTTGAAGTTCGCGCCACCGCGATAGTCCCATTGAATGGGAATGAAGGCCTCGTGATCGTTCGCAAAATTGAAGTTTGCCTCTTCCTTTGCGACCGTGATCTCGCCCCTCATTCCTGTGAAAAAGCGGTAGGCGACGGCATCGTCATAGGCGCGAAAAGTAACGCCGTAGTTGCCACGGCAATGAAGTGTAAGTTCCCGGTAGTGATTGTTGACCGTTGCCTTCCGGTAGTTGATGGCATCAAAGCTGGTGTTCACGTCGACCGTCGGCGCCGAAGTAACGCGTGCATGGTCGCCCAGTACCGTTCCGTCGGACAAGGTCATCGACAAGGACGACGCGGTGATCACGGAATGTCCGTTGTGCGTGACCGCCCAGGTAAGCTTGTCGCCAACTTCGATGTGAACACGGATGTCTCCGCCGGGCGAACGGAGTTCGTAGGCCTGCGGCACTTGGGCAATCGCCGATGAGGCGATCAACAACGGGCATAAGAAAAGGCGAATTTTCATGTCGGGGTTTTGCGTGGCGATCTGGAAATTTCGGAAATTAGATTGAAGGGATAAAAAATTTCCGAACAAACACAGCAAACCGGAGGCACAACGCCGATCTACCTTGCAAAAGAGTCGCAAAATTCACAATTTGAGACCGGTTACATCCTGACAACTTTGCTGATTAACCCATGATGTAGCGCGTGATCCGTCACGCCAGTAAGGAATAAAAACCCGACTCCATTGCCCCACGCCCAAACAGTCAACGGTCCTTCGCTGGAGGAAAAGTCCGGCATGCATGGCCTCCACGTCATTGCCAATTTCTCGGTTGCGGACAAGCACAGGCTCCTTCAATACGGTGCCTTCAGTAATTTCATCCTGAACGCAATTGACGACCTCGGGCTCACGCGAGTGGGGGAAGTATTTCATAATTTCCCCGGCGGCGGCTTCACCGCGGTGGTGTGCCTTACCGAGTCCCACCTTTCTATCCACACCTGGCCGGAGTTGAACTACATTACCTTCGATGTGTTCTTATCCAACTACCTCAAGCAAAACAGCGATACTACCCACAGGCTGTACGCCATGGTCCGGGAGTTCTTCGGCGCCCGCGTATTGTTTGAAAAAATTGTAGAGCGTTAATGGGTGCGAATGCTGTCCATAGTTGTCCGGCATGTGGCGCGTTACACCGCACGCTGCTCGAGGAGACCGATCTGATCGCCTGCCGGAACTGCGGGGGCATTGTCGTTAGCAACGTCAAGGGAACCGAACAGCCCCTTCCATCCCGGATGCCCCCGGACTGGAGCTTCATGCAGATCGGCGCCACGGGCGAATACGAAGGCGTGGGCTTTTCGATCTGCGGAAGAATTCGCCTTCAGCTCCGGAATGAATACAAAAACTTTTGGTGCGCGGCGCTCCCGCATGCCCTGAACTTATGGATCATGGAATCATTCGGCAGCTTCTCGGTGCTCAGTTCGCGCTGGCACCTTTTTTCCGGCGACGTCGCCACCCTGCACGCGGGCAAGGACTATACGCTTGGTGACACCGCCCTGACCGGAGAGTATGTCGAAAAGATCGAGGGTATAAGCTATGCGGGAGAACTCGGAAGGTGGCGCGCCTTCGTGAACCAGTTCTTCTTTGTTCAGGGCAGCAATAACCGCGGAGACACAGCCGTGTTCTTCGTCGCGCCGGGGGGAAAGATCGAATACCTTGCGGGAAAAAAAGTAACGCCCGATGCGCTAAAACTCACCAACACACAGGCTGCGGATGAGTGGAAACAGTGACCATACCGTTTCGTGTCCCGCTTGCGGGCATGTGCACACGCCGCGTGGGCGCGCAATGACGCTCGCGATGACTTGCGCGTCGTGCAATATTTATTTTCGCACGGGGTCATGGAACCGGGATACGACTACCTTCAACCATGAGGAGACTCCTGCCCTCATCATCGGCGCCCGGGGAGAGATTGAAGGGTACGTTTATGAAGTGATGGGTTTCGTGGTGAAACAGGAGGCGAAGTACCACTATGCGTGGCGGGAGTACCTGGTCTTCAACCCCTACCGCGGATACGCCTTTCTTTCCGAGTACGACGGCCACTGGAACTTTATCTGGCCGATCGAAGAAAACCTCAGCAAGCATCAAAACGAGGGAAGCATCTTGTTTGAAAACAAATCTTACGACCTCTATCAGCGATACCAAGCGCAGGTGATCTTCGCAAAAGGCGAATTCTTTTTCGACGTAGTCGATATTACCGCCACCACGGTAAACGCGGAATACATCGCACCTCCCAACATGGTGGCCCTTGAGAAAAGTGAGGATTCCCTGCTGTGGTGCAAGGGAGAATACTTCACACGGAACGAGATCGCCAAGATATTCTCTACCGAGAAAGCCTACCTGCCGAAAAAGAAAGGCATAGGCTACACCCAGCCGCTGAACTCCAACTTTACGGATAGTTCCTTAGTCACCCTGACGGCGCTGGTGATTTTACTGTCCTTGTCTCTCCATCTTTTCCTCAATGGACAACACGCCGACAAGGTGGTATTTCATCGGCGATTCAGCCAGCGCGACCTCGACAACCAGCGAATGGTCGTTTCGCCATCATTTGAATTCGACGACGGCACGAAAAGCCTGGCGGTGATTATCGAGGCTCCCCTTGAAAATGATTGGTTCTTCAGCGAGTTCACCCTCGTTGACGAAACGGACGGCACCCAATACAACTTCGCAAAAGAAATAGGCTATTATTATGGAAGAGAAGGCGGCGAATCCTGGAGCGAGGGGTCACGGGTGGGTGAAGCTTACCTTTCACAGATCCCGTCGGGAAAATATCACTTAGCCATTTTTCCTGAATTCAGCCTGAAGAATAAGGGATTCACCGTAACGGTTTCGCGCGATGTGCCCACGTCATCGAACTTTTATGTCACCGCGTTGGTGCTCGCCATCTACCCGGCCTTTTACTTCATCCGGCGCCGGTACCGCGAACAAAAACGGTGGAGCGAAAGTGACTACTCACCCTATCATTCCGAATAACGCATGGAGAACCTGAAAGCCCTTCGGTATTACCTCGCGTTCTGCGCAACCGTCATTGTATTTTTCGTTTACTCGTCCCTGACAGGATGGAAGTGGTTTAACCCGACGGAGACGGAGTCAGAACGACCGACGGGACGACATCCCGGGACCTATCACTATCGCTACTATTATCACAAATAACTTTACCCCCTATGGAAGCCAAATACATCATCGCATCCCTCGTATACTCGCTCATCGGCATCGCCGTACTCGGTCTCAGCTTTTGGGTTTTCGAAAAGATCACGCCGGAGAACCTCTGGAAAGAGATCATTGAAAAACAAAATGTCGCACTCGCGTTGGTAGCCGCGGCATTCATGATCGCGCTGGCCCTGATCATTTCCTCCGCCATCCACAGCTAAAGCGGCTACCCATGGCGAGTGAAGGCAAGCGGAGCGCGTTTCAATGGTTGCTGCTGGTATCGGTGTTCGTCGTAGCTACCTGTGGGCTTATTTATGAGCTCGTCGCAGGCACGTTGGCCAGTTATCTCCTCGGCGATTCGGTAACGCAATTCTCGACAATCATCGGCACTTACCTGTTCGCTATGGGGATAGGTTCTTACCTGTCACGATATGTAAAAGCCGAACTGCTGTCATGGTTCATCAGCATTGAACTCATGGTCGGCCTCGTAGGTGGCTTCAGCGCCGCCGTGCTGTTCCTGCTTTTTGAACAGGTGCTCTACTTTCGCATCATCCTTTATTTCTTCGTCGTGCTGACCGGTACGCTGGTCGGCCTTGAACTTCCGCTGTTGATGCGCATTCTCAAGGACCGCATTGAGTTCAGCGACATGGTCTCGCGAATCTTCACATTCGACTATATCGGCGCCCTTTTCGCCTCGCTCCTTTTCCCACTCCTGTTTATCCCGCACCTTGGACTACTGCGCACCGCTTTCTTTTTCGGCCTGCTCAACGTAGCCGTAGCCTGGATTGTCGCGGGCCGCTTCCAATCGGATCTGAAAAACTACGCCATGCTGAAATGGAGCGCCGTTGCCTGCACGATCGCATTAGTGACGGGCTTTCTGTTCTCCAACGACCTCACTTCCATGGCAGAAACGTGGGCATACCCCGACAAGATCGTTTACGCGAAGTCCAGCCCTTACCAACGCATCATCCTCACCAAAAGCGCAAACGACTGGCGGCTTTTTCTCAACGGAAACCTCCAGTTCAGTTCCGCCGACGAATACCGCTACCACGAAGCGCTCGTCCATCCGGGGTTGTCACAACTTACCAGAAGGCAGCACGTGCTCGTGCTGGGAGGAGGGGATGGGCTGGCCATTCGCGAGATTCTCCGCTATCCCGATGTGGAGAAAGTTACGCTGGTCGACCTCGACGGCGCCATCACGCGCATGTTTACCGACAACAGTGTATTAAGTGCCCTCAATGATAACGCGCTCGCCTCAAGCAAGGTTGAGATCATCAACGAAGACGCGTTCGTTTGGATCAGAAATCAAAAGCGCGTGTATGACTTCATTGTCATTGACTTCCCCGATCCATCGAACTATTCCCTTGGGAAACTCTACACGACAACATTTTACCGGGAAGTGTACCGGATACTTTCGCCGGATGGCGCCGTGGCCATCCAGTCTACATCTCCGTATGTGGCGAGGAAATCGTTTTGGATTATCGACGAGACCTTGCGGCACACGGGGTTTTCAACACAGCCCTACCATTGCTATGTGCCCTCCTTCGGCGAATGGGGTTTTGTGCTGGCCACGCGACGCGCACTTAACGGAAACTATGCGCTGCCCGTGGGACTAAGGTTTCTCGGGAAGGAAACGGTGAACCCGTTGTTTGTTTTTCCTCCCGACATGTCGGCAGTGCCCGCAACGCCGAATACCCTCAACAACCAGGTATTGGTGAACACCTTTGAGCAGGAATGGGCGAACTATCTTCGATGATGATCTCCCGACGGAATTTTATGAAGATCTCAGGGTACATGGGGCTGGCGTCCCTCACGCCATCCCTGAGTTCCTGTGATGAAACGGATATCTCCGGTGGTATTGTCGGGGCAAACGCAGCCGTAGGCCACCGCCTGCGCGCAGGTGACTTCGGCCCCGTCACCGACGAGACCCGAACAGGCGTGGTCGTTGTCGGGGGCGGCGTGGCGGGATTATCGGCGGGGCGCTTTCTAAAAAAACAAACCGACAACTTTCTGCTTCTGGAGATGGATGTACGAGCCGGCGGCAATGCGGCGTCGGGTGAAAATGAGGTGACACGTTTTCCCTGGGGCGCCCACTACCTTCCCATTCCTTCGAACGGCGATCAGGAGTTGCTGAGTTTTCTGGCTGATGCCGGCGTCATCACTGGAATAAAGAACGGGCTTCCCATATACAACGAATACTACCTTTGCCATGACCCCAAGGAGCGGCTGTTCATCAACCAATATTGGCAGGAGGGCCTTGTTCCACACGAGGGCGTCCCGGCCCGTGACCGCGATGAGATCCAGCGGTTCATTGCCATGATGCACACCTATGCGTCAGCCACGGGCCGAGACCGAAGGCCCGCTTTCGCAATCCCGCTCGCGCACTCGTCGCAGGATGAAAAGTATACGAGGCTGGACCATTCCACGGCCGAGGACTTTCTCAATACAAACAATTTCCGGTCGCCATACCTGCGCTGGTACGTCAACTATTGCTGCGCCGACGACTATGGAAGCAACCTGGCGGATACTTCCGCCTGGGCGATGATACACTACTTCGCGTCACGGCGTGGCAAAGGCTTCAATGACGATCAAGATGCCGTACTGACCTGGCCCGAAGGCAATGCCTTCCTTACCGAAAAACTCAGCGCTTCCTTCACGAAACACATTCGCACGAACAGCCTGGCTTATGAAGTCCGTCCGACTGCGGGAGGTGTGGAGGTATTATACTTCGACGTGGAGCGCAACGCCAGCAGGCGCGTCGTGGCAACCTCGTGTATCATGGCCACCCCGCAGTTCATCAACACGCGCATACTCAAGGCGGAAAGGCCAGGCGTGGATTCGCAGGCGTTTGCATACGCTCCCTGGATGGTTGCGAATATCCGAACGTCTCACCCCCTCACCGAAAGACGCGGCGAACGGCTAAGCTGGGATAACGTGATCTACGGAAGTGACGGTCTGGGTTATGTCAACGCGACACATCAGCAGGTGCGTCGCCGCGGAAGCGAAACGGTCATAACGTACTATAAACCGATCCTCGGCAACGTAACGCATGCGCGACAGTATGCGCATGCACGAAGCTTCGCGCAGTGGCGCAATGACATCCTGGAGGATCTCTCAAAACCTCATCCCCACATCGGCCGGTATATCAGCAACATCGATATCTGGATTTGGGGGCATGGGATGATCAAACCCAAGCCAGGCCTGGTCTGGGGCGATGACCGCCGCAACGCCCGCAAGCCGGTGCAGGAAAAGATCTTCTTTGCACATTCGGATCTCAGCGGTGTATCCCTATTTGAAGAGGCCTTCTATCATGGACATAAAGCCGCCATGCGGGTACTCGAATATGGATAACCGTCAGCCCTGGCTTTCAAATGCGCGCCACGAGGTGCTTTTTATCCTGGCACCCGCGCTATTGCCCGTGGGCGTGGTGTTCCTGTTCCAGGACTATTTTATCACA
Source organism: uncultured Roseivirgaceae bacterium (assembly GCA_964551035.1). Classification (GTDB taxonomy): domain Bacteria; phylum Bacteroidota; class Bacteroidia; order Cytophagales; family Cyclobacteriaceae; genus Chryseosolibacter. The sequence continues at coordinate 20,278 of CAZKBK010000043.1, forward strand.
GGCGAAGTTTCCACCTGGTGGTGGGTGGCGCTGGTCCTGTGCATCGATGTGGGCCATGTCTACAGCACGCTCTTCAGGTTGTATTGGGATGAACGCACGTTTCGGAAGTATCGCAGGCTCCTGGTCGTCATCCCGCTGGCTGGTGCGCTCATTGGATTTAGCCTTCACTATTATGACGCCATGCTATTCTGGCGCATGCTGGCGTATGTAGCCGTCTATCATTTCATTCGACAACAGTACGGGTTCATGCGCCTGTATAGCCGGAGAGAAACATCCGGGACGGCCATCAGGATAATTGACAGCCTGGCGGTATACAGCGCAACGCTGTACCCGCTGCTGCACTGGCATATTCACGGCACGGACAAGCTCGCCTGGTTCGTCAAAGGCGATTTCATCAAGCTTGGACTGGAACGTTATGATGCGTGGTTCTTCTGTTTATATCTGGCGACCGGCATCGTGTACACCCTTAAGGAAACCTATGTCAGCATCCGAAAAAGGTCGGTCAATATTCCGAAGAATTTGGTACTGGTCGGCACTTACGCATCGTGGTATGTGGGCATTGTTTACTTCAAAGGAGACCTTATTTTCACGATGCTCAACGTCGTGGCCCACGGAATTCCCTATATGGCGTTGATCTGGCTTCACGGCGAAAAGAAAGGGGGCAGTCGCTTCTCCTTCGACCTGAAGGGTGTCGCCATCTTTGTGGGTATCCTGTTGACGCTGGCCTACATCGAAGAGAATCTATGGGACAGCATGGTATGGCGTGATCACACTGAAATTTTCCCCTTTCTTTCGTGGATCGGCCCTCTTGAGCACTCCCCCGCGCTGTCAATAGCCGTAGCACTGCTCGTGCTTCCCCAGGTAACCCACTACGTGCTCGACGGTTTCATCTGGCGTTTCAGCAAAGACCAGGCCGCAAGGTTATGATTTACGCCCTCAACGTCATGGGACGAAACGTGATGACACAAAAAATGGAAGCGTCGCTTACCGACCACTTCCATTAGGGATGTTTTGTGGGGATGATCAGGCCTTGCGCACGTTCACCGCGGCGAGACCGCGAGGACCGGGCTGTGTTTCAAAGGCGACGAAATCGTTCTCTTTGATCGGAACGGTGACGGCCTTGTTGTGAAAGAAAATGCTTTCACCGCTGCGGGAGTCCTTGATGAATCCAAAACCTTTCGCGGAATTGAAAAAAGTTACTTTTCCGGTATGCAAAGCGGGCGACGGCGCTCCGCCGATATTGCGTGAACCGATGACGATCTCTTCCTCTTTAACGGTGGATTTTTTCCTGGTCGGATCCGGCGGCGTGGCGGAGATGTTCCCAAATTCATCGACGTAGGCCATCATGTCTTCGAGAGGCTTACCGGATTTTGAGTTGGCCTTGCGTTCTTCACGGCGTTGCTCTTTCTCCTGGCGCTTCTGACGCTTGCGCTTTTCTTTTTCTTTTTTACTGAATGTTTCCTGTGATTTAGCCATTTATGATTGTTTCGTTCTTATTCTATATTTTACTCTGCATCGGGCTGGTCTTCACTCATCTTATTGACGTGCAGCATGAATTGCTTGTCGAGCACGAATTCATAAGACGCCTCCTCGGTCAGTTCCGATGCCTTTCTCGATACCTGCAGTACGTCGAGCAGGTCTTGTGCCACCGTGCATTCGCGAATGTTGTTCAATGCCCGTCCCTTGGACACCTGCAGGGTGAAATGAAATCCTCCTTTTTGCCGCTGGTTCATGGCCACAAACTCATGCTTGGAAAGCTTGTACTGCTGCGGTTCATTCTCGGCGTCAAGCATCATCCGAAGAATGGCGGGGCGGTACTTGTTCCAAATCGGGAGGTATGTACGGGTCAACATATCCACTGTTGTTTTTGAGTTTTCAATATATTGTTATTATCCGGCGAAGTCTTGCTTCCGCGGCAAGTCAGTCACCCAAGGCTTGATCTCTTATAACTTCTATTTCCGGAGCCGGTTGCGGCATACCCATCAGCAGCGGTGAGGTAAGGGAGTTGAAGTACAAAAGGCCGGTTAAGTGGGCACAAGTTACGACATATTCACCAAATCTAACGAATAAACACCCCGTTTTAGTTCTCTCCAACGCCCTTTTGACGATGCTTGTATGCACCTATTCGCTTGTAATTCACGGCGATGCGAAAACCCTAGGTTCCCACCAATATTGACCGTACCTTTGTGCCATCAATTGCGGACAGATCTATTTCACTACCATTCATTTTTTAGCGTAGTCTCTTAAATTTCTCCCCAATTGGGGCCGAATAGCATCAAATTTTTAGCGGAGCCATCCCTCGTCGTCACGACGAATGCCACTCAGTGAATGTGATGCCGTTCTCAACGACGCCCGCGAAGGTCGCGGCGTCACTTATACCATCACATTTATTATTAATGTCATTTACAACATTCAATCTGAATGCGTCCATTCTCAGGGCGTTGAAAGAAAAGGGCTACACCCAACCGACGCCTGTCCAGCAACAGGCGATTCCCGAGATCCTTTCCGGAAGGGACGTGTTGGGTTGCGCACAGACCGGCACCGGCAAAACCGCCGCTTTTTGCCTGCCCATCCTGCAAAAGCTTTCCACACGCAATCATACCGACGGCATACGCGCGCTCATCCTTACACCCACCCGTGAACTGGCCATCCAGGTTTCGGAAAACCTCCGCCTTTATGGCCGGCATCTCCCGATAAAGAGTGCCGTCATTTTCGGCGGTGTGAACCAGACCGCACAGGTAAAGCAGATACGCGCCGGCGTGGACATCCTCGTAGCTACCCCGGGGCGCTTGCTCGACCTCCTTAGCCAGGGTGTCGTCCGTCTTGCTAAAATAGACACGTTCGTTTTGGACGAGGCCGACCGGATGCTCGATATGGGATTCATCCGCGACATTCGCAAGATCATCAATGCGCTGCCTGCTGTTCGGCAGAACATCTTCTTCTCGGCCACGATGCCCAACGAGATCCGCGACCTGGTGGCGTCGATACTGAGGAACCCCGCCCGCATCGCCATTGCCGACCCGCAAAACGCGCCGAAGATCCGGCAGGGCGTGTTCTTCGTTGAGCGGGAACACAAGCGCGCGCTGCTTCAGCATATCATTTCAGAACAACAAATGGACAACGTCCTTGTCTTTTCCCGCACGAAGCACGGCGCCGACAGGATCGCGAAGTATCTCGTTCGCGCCGGGATCACGGCAGAAGCCCTGCACGGCGACAAATCCCAAAACGCCCGACAGCGGGCCCTTTCGAACTTCAAGAAGAATGCAACGCGGGTTCTCGTGGCCACCGACATCGCCGCGAGGGGAATCGATATTTCCGCGCTGAAGTGCGTTATCAACTTTGAATTGCCCGACTCGGCGGAGACCTACACCCACCGCATTGGCCGCACAGGAAGGGCGGGCGCCGTTGGCACCGCTTTCTCCCTTTGTGATCGCGAGGAAAAAGGTAACTTAAAGGGCATAAACCGCCTGGTCCCAAATAAACTTGAAGTCATTGAACATCCTTTTGCCTGACGGCGTTATCATCTAATGAACACAATTCCACAACAACAAACACTCCGGTTCGCCCCCACGCACCGCGACTTCGTTTCGACGCTGAACAAGCGCGTGAATGAATATTTCAAGGGAAGGGGCATCAGCCGCCAGGGAAACGCGGAAATGGTGATCAAATCCGTCTGCATGTTTGCAGCGTATTTTGCACCGTACATCCTCATCGCCACCGGCGTGATCACGGGTGGTCTTCCGCTCATCGCGGCGCTCCTGGTCATGAGCCTGGGACTGGCCGGCATCGGCCTCTCGGTCATGCACGATGCCAACCACGGCGCCTACTCGAAACACCCGTGGATAAACACTGCCGTAGGCTACTCCCTCAATCTCATCGGAGCCAACGCATTCAACTGGAAAATACAGCACAACGTATTGCACCATTCCTTCACCAACGTGCACGAAGAGGATGAAGACATCAGCCCCCGGGGCGTCCTGCGCCTTTCCCCGCACTCCGAATGGAAAAAGATGCACCGCTACCAGTTTATCTACGCGTGGTTTCTCTATGGCTTGATGACGATCGTGTGGCTGTTCTTTAAAGACTTCGTCCGGATTGTGAACTACCATCGCTCGGGTATTGCGGCGAAGCAGAAGGCCAACATCACGAACGAGTGGATCATCATGATCGCTTCAAAGCTGTTCTACATCGGATACATCTTCGTGATCCCTGTCGTATTCACCGCGCTGCCCTGGTGGCTGATCATCGTCGGCATTCTCGGAATGCATTACATTGCCGGGTTCCTGCTGGCCATCATCTTTCAGCCGGCGCACGTGATCGAAGGCACCGAGTACCCATTGCCCGACAGCGAGCGCACGATGGAAAACAACTGGGCTGTGCATCAGTTGCTGACCACAACGAACTTCGGAAACAAGAGCCGCTGGTTCTCGTGGTACGTGGGCGGGCTGAACTTCCAGATCGAACACCATCTCTTCCCCAACATTTGTCACGTCCACTACCGGAAGATTGCCGGCATCGTGGAGAAAACGGCATTGGAGTATGGGCTGCCCTACAAATCATCCCGAACGTTTCTCGCCGCGCTGGCGGGTCATGCCCGGTTGTTGAAGCAACTGGGCGCGCCCAACGCGTGACGAAAGTGCTGCCGGTTAATCTTTTTACTTCATTTGTTACCCGGTGTAGCCTTTAATCTTTACCTTTAGGTCGTTCGATTCAATTTCTGCCAGTACCGGAATAATTTCCCTCCCCACCGTTAATTAGTTCTGTCCCGGGCTTTCAATTGAAATACGGTCATTGTTGTGACCTCACGCATTTTATTGCTTATGAATTTATTTGTCGGAAACATCCATCAGAACGTTAATGAGGAGGCCCTCAGGTTGCTCTTTGCAGAATTCGGATCGGTAACATCGGTTAGGATCGTCACGGAAAAACTCACGGGCGAATCCCGTGGATTCGGCTTCGTGGAAATGGACGACGACCGGAATGGCCTTGAAGCGATCGACAAGTTGATGAACGCACCGTTCTTTGGAAACCGGCTTGTTGTTTCAAAGGCCCGGCCAAAGTCGTGGTAACTACCTGAAGGGATTGCTCCGGCACCGGACGAAGAGGTCCTTCACCACCAACCTGCTTGCAAAGTTTCAAACCCGGAATTTGCAGCGTGACGGACCTGGGATTTGAAGTGGAGAAAGGGATAAAACAGGAGAGAAGATGAAAATACAATTGAACGCACCCCATAAGATCGCCGCCTTGCGGTACAAGCGTTACGAAACTCATTACCGGATTCCCGCCGAGAAATCGCTGGTTGTGCCCAGACGCGCGCTGGGCGACGAGGTGTCGTGTGATGTGTTGTGGGAAGACACCGATGGTCAGCCGCAGGTGCTGGAGAATATAATGTTTGTGAATCAAAACCTCCTTCCGGTGAATGACCTTGCCGACAACATCCTGTCCGATCTCTGGCTGAAATACAACTCCATGAAGCAACGCGTTCATCAGGACCAATGAAGCAACTGAAGATCACACAGCAGATTACCAGGCGGGAAAACGATTCCCTCGACCGGTATCTCAATGAAATATCAAAAGTTGACATGATCACCCCTGACGAGGAGATCGCGCTCGCAAAAAGGATAAGGGAGGGCGATGAATTGGCGCTGGCGAAGCTGACCCGCGCGAACCTCAGGTTCGTCGTTTCGGTGGCTAAGCAATATCAAAACCGCGGGCTATCTTTGAACGACCTCATCAACGAGGGCAACCTCGGGCTCATCAAGGCGGGACAACGCTTCGACGAAACGCGTGGTTTCAAATTCATTTCTTACGCGGTGTGGTGGATCCGTCAGTCCATCATGCAGGCAGTTGCCGAGCAATCGCGGGTGGTCAGGCTTCCCCTCAACCGGATCGGATCCGTCGGACGTATGGCGGCCGCTCACGCGCGCCTCGAGCAGGAGCTTCAGCGCGAACCCTCTGCGGAGGAACTGGCAGAGCGACTCGAGACCACCCTCCAAAATGTGCAGAGCGACGCACGCCTCGCGCCGCGTCAGATTTCGATGGATGCACCCATCGGCGCGGAAGAACAAACGTCCCTGCTCGACCTCATCCCCGACCGCGATGCCACCACACCGGACTCTGAGTTGATGCGATCGGGGGTTAAATCAGAAATCGCCAGGATGTTGTCAACGCTCCCCGAACGGGAAGCACAGGTGCTCACCTTTTACTTCGGCCTCAACGGCGAGGAAGCGCTCACGCTGGAGGATATCTCTGAAAAGTTCGGGATCACCAGAGAACGGGTGAGACAGATCAAGTTAAAGGCTACGCTCGACCTGCGACGGTCTCTGCGAAACAGCACCTTGCAGGAATTGCTCACCTAATTTATTCTTTCTGCCGCGACGGCATCGACTTGCAGCTTGTCGTACACCTTTTGCAGGGAATCCCGGGTCTCCGAGATAACAAACAGTTTATCATTCGCCTGAAGCACAGTAGATCCCGTGGGCGTAATATACCGGTTGTCCCGCTCGATGATGGAGATCAGCGAGGTCTTGGGAAATTCGAGTTCAATGATCTTCTTGCCCACTGCGGGGTTGTCCGGAGGCAGGATGATCTGTATCAGCTCCGATTTTATGCTCTCGCTGAGTTCCAGGTCCGCGCGGGTCCGTTGCTTTAGCTTCAGCGGCAAAAGCAATTTCAACCACGCCGCGATGACCGGCAAGGTGGTACCCTGAATGAGTACGGACGTCAGGCAGATAAAGAACACGATGTTGAATATCACCTGTGATTTCTCCAGCCCCGCCAGGAGGGCGTAGGTGGCAAACACAATGGGCACCGCCCCCCTCAGCCCTACCCAGGAGATAAACGTTTTCGCCCTGGGCTTACCCGGCACGAGCGCGAGACTGACAAACACCGAGAGCGGACGCGCAACGACCATGATAAACGCCGACACCGCAATACCGAGGCTCATGATCGGGACCAGGTCTGTCGGAAAAACCAATAGCCCCAACGTGAGGAAAAGCAGCAACTGCATCAGCCAGGCCATGCCATCGAACCAACGGGTAATTTGTTTCTTATGGATCAGTTCCTGGTTTCCAAGGTACAAAGCGGAAAGGTACACGGCCAGAAATCCGTTTCCACCGACAAAACTGGTCGCCGAGAAGGCGAAGAACATGATCGCTACCAGCAGAACGGGATACAACCCTTCATAGTCAAGGTTGATCTTGTTGATCACCAGCGCCCCCAGATAGCCGAAGGCCAGGCCGAGCGCGGCGCCAATGGCCAACTGCCCGAAAAATTCAGGTATGGCGCCGATCAGGCCCGACTCTTCGCCGGTGATCAGTTGTATGAAAGTGATGGTGAGTACGAAGGCCATGGGATCGTTACTGCCACTTTCCAACTCCAGGGTGGGACGAAGGTTCCCCTTTAATGCAAGGTTCCTTGAGCGGAGAATGGAAAACACCGCCGCGGAATCGGTCGATGACACAATCGAACCCAACAGCAACGCCTCATAGATCGTAAAGTCTGTGATAGACCACACAAACAACCCGATGAGCGCTGCCGTCAGCAGCACGCCGAGCGTGGCCAGACTGATGCCTTGCCACAGGATGGGTTTGATGGATTGCCAGCTCGTATCGAATCCGCCGGCGAAAAGGATAAAATTCAATGCGATGATGCCGATGCTTTGCGCAACCTGTGGATCGTTGAAATAAATGCCACCGACGCCTTCCGAGCCGGCCAGCATGCCAATGGCAAGCGCAAGTATGACCACGGGTACGCCGAACTGGTAGGCGCGCTTCCCTGCGACCAACGCTATAAAAAGCAGGACAGAAATGATCAGCAGAATTTCTTCAACGGCAAAACGCACAGGACAAGTTTCTCCAACCCCAAGATAATTAGCGAACGTGAAAAATCAGCGATCGCGCGGTTTGCATTAAAAATAAAAAAAAAGTTCCCGGACAAGGGCAATTATGCTGCGGTTTGATTCCTGCTCAACGGTTCTTTCCGGAGACGAAGCAGGATAAATTCAGCGAGTTTATCTTCGTCAACGATGCCGATCACGTCGTTGCCGGAACGAACCACGGCTGCCGGAATATTTTCAGCGACCATTTTCTGAAAGGCAACCTCAAGGGGGGTGTGTGAAGGGAAAAAGTCGGTGCTGGCACGTCGCAGCACGCGGATCGGGAGATCCGGACCGGTGCGGTGCAGGGCCGCCGTTACATCATCCCGGCTCAGCAGGCCATCGGGATGGCCCTGGCTGCGGACAATAAAATGCTGATGGTCAAAGTGAGAAAGCATTTCCGATGCGTCCCTGACCGTTACACCCCCATCCACAACCGGCGCATCGGTGATCAGCGCGTCATTCACCGTGTAGCCCTTGAGCACGTGCCGTGAAGCGACGGCCCTGGCCTCGGCGGCGGCGGCAAAGAATACATATATGCCGATGAAGAAAAGGAACGGATTGTAGAGCAGACCGAGCATCACAAATCCGACGGAAACAATCTTCCCGACCCAGGTTGCGATGTGGGTGGCTTTCAGAAAGTCAAACCGAAACCCGAGCAACGCCCTCAACACACGCCCCCCGTCCATGGGAAAAGCCGGGATAAGATTAAAGATCGCCAGCCACAGGTTCAGCGCCATCAGGAGGTAAAGGAAGTTGTGCGCGTTGATGTGTTGAAGGGCGGCGGCGTCCGTTGCCGGATCACCCCATTGCGAAAACGGGAAGATCAGAGCGGCAATGGCAATATTCACAACGGGCCCGGCCAGCGCGACGGCGAGCTCCTGCCCGGGCTTCTCCGGCAACGCGTCCATCCGCGCGATGCCACCAATGGGTAAGAGCGTGATATAACGCGTTTTGATTTCGTAACGGCGCGCCGTGAGAGCGTGCCCCATTTCGTGAAGCGTCACACATCCAAAAAGGACGATGACCAGGGCGAGCGTCCACGCGATATGCGCCCAGTCGTTCTCCGCACGAAGGTTGGAGAATACGATCCATGCCACCAGGAAAACAAACGTCCAGTGTACGAAAATCTTTATCCCGGCCAACCGGCCAAGTGGAAGCGAATATCTCATAAATGCCTCACCATAGGCTTAAAGTCACATGCCAAGGTTGTTCCATCGCCGGAAAATCACATCTCTCTGGCCCGTTTTTTTGAGCGAATGACGCGCAACGGCTCACCCTTCGTCGTCGGTTCGACGAACCAGCCTTAAACCCAAAGTCGTTTAATTAAAATCTGAATGGCTATGAAATCGACGACCGCAATCCCGCAGGCAATCGCCGACTATATTAAGGAGCGCTTCCGGGAAGCGTTTCTCTTCGAGGTGAAGTCCATCGTCAGGACGGATGACGATACCATCTACGCGATTGAAGTAACGAAAGACGATTACATCCACCATCTAAAATTCAACGCGGCCGGGAAGCTTTTGAATCAGGATGCAGACCCCGCGTTTCCGGACGACGAACGTGAAGACCGCGGCATTGATCCGGAACTTGAATAGCCGGTGCGGGTCTACATTTCAACCAACGCGGCGTAGATCGGAAAGTCGCCATACAGCGACGGTACTTCGCCCAGGCGGGTAACCCGTCTGAAGGACTGCTCGTGGGCGAGGGTCAGCAAGGCGGCGTAGCTGAGCGGATAGGGTACCCAGCGGTTGGAAGTTTCCCGGTCGTATTCCACCAAAATCATCCGGTGCGGACGCAGCAACAGCCGCCGGACTTTTGTTAGAAACGAAGGTTTGTCTTTGACGTAATGTAGCGCGTTCGCCATGAGCACGCCATTCAAAGGTCCCACTTCCGGTAGTTGGGTGATAAAATCAGCCGTAACCGTACGGACGGATTCCAGCGTCCGGGGAATTTGTTCCAACGCTTTGCCGTCGCTGTCGACCGCGTAAACAACGCTTCCCGATGGAAGAAAACCGGCAAGCGCACGTGTGAACAATCCCGTTCCTGCGCCGAGATCCACCCAACTTTCCGGGTGCGCTGTTTCCTGCAGGGCACCACCGATCAGCCGCTTAGCTATTTCAATGTCCATAACCTGAATCGAATTAGACCATCCGGAGGCAACACGCGAGCGGCGTACGGGTCGGCCACTTTGTGCATTGCATTCCGGTCAATAATCCCTTACTTGCGCCTCCATTTGAAAAGTAAATATCAATGAAAATTGCTGAGATCCACACAAAAAAGGGTGTGATGAAAGTCCGGTTCTTCGAAAAGGATGCGCCCAACACGGTCAATAACTTTGTCACGCTCGCCGGGAAAAACTTTTACGACGGGCTGACCTTTCACCGCGTAATTCCCAACTTCGTGATCCAGGGCGGATGTCCCAATGGTATTGGGAACGGCGGGCCCGGATACAAGATCGACTGTGAGTTGGATGGCGATAATCAATACCACGACCGCGGCGTACTGTCAATGGCCCACGCCGGAAGGAATACCGGCGGTTCGCAATTTTTCATTTGCCACAGCCGTGAAAACACCGCGCACCTTGATCGCAACCACACCGTCTTTGGTAAAGTGTATGAAGGGCTGGAGGTCATCGACCAGATCCGACAGGGTGACGTGATGGAGAAGATCGTCGTCCGGGACGTGGAAGGGGAATGACCGCAGGGGGGGCGTGTTTTTCCAGCTCGACTATCAATGGGAATTCTCGGGGCTTTCCGTTAACTTTTGATGCAAATCAAACCCCTGCATCATGAACAATTTGAAAATCAATCACCTCGCGGTCCTGGTCAGCGTCGTCCTCTTGCACGCACTTGGGATGATTTGGTATGGAACGCTATTCATGGATTCATGGATAGCGATGGTTGGAATGGAAATGGACAATCCCGACAACCCGCAAGGGGCAGGCCTGTGGATCACCAATTCCCTGGCGATCATTGCCGCGGTCTACATTATTGCCTGGATACTGGTCCGGCTCGGCGTTACCTCAGGGATTCGCGGGGCGGGCATTGCTTTCCTGGTCACGTTCTGCCTGTTACACCTTACGCTGATGAGGAACCACATGTTTGCAGGGGATCCTTACGGACTTGCCTGGATAAACGGGGGATACGCACTCACGGGAAACACCATCGCCGGCTTCATTCTCGGCGCATGGACAAAAAACAAGTGAGCGGATATTGCACCGATCTTAGAGGTTGGCATCTGCCAACCTTTTTTTGGATAAAATTATTTCTCAAAGAAGCCGGACAATACCTCTTCCATGACATACCGGTGCTCGGGAAAAGCATTCAGGTCGTTGTGCGATCCCCCCTCGAACAGTACCATCTCTTTCTTGCCGTGAAAAGCATCGTAGAGCACCTTCGTGTGCCGCGCGGGAATGAGTTCGTCATGACTGCCGTGTAAAAACACGATGGGGCATGTCACCTCGTTGATCTTCGCCAGATTGTCAAACCGGTACTGGAGATACAAGCCGGGAAAGAACATCGGCAGCTTTTCGTTGGCGAGCTTGGTCAATGACGAATAGGGCGCTTCCAGCACCAACCCTCTACATTTTTTCTTCGATGCCAGATGGGTGGCGACTCCGGTGCCCACGGACCTGCCGTAGATGATGACGTGGTCGCCGCTAAATCCTTTTTCGTTTGCCAGGAAGTTCCATGCCGCTTCTGCGTCCCGATAAAATCCTTCCTCCGATATTTTTCCGGTGCTTTTGCCGTAACCACGGTAGTCGATGATGAGCACGTTATATCCATAGTCCGTAAAATCCTCCGCGACATACTGCCACCCTGAAAGGTCACCCGCGTTGCCGTGGAAATAGAGGATCACATCGTCGCTCGCCCCAACGAAAAAAAGCCCGTTGATTCTTTCGCCATCAGCGGTCTTTAAAACAACTTCCCGCGCCTCCGCGGCGAAGCGAAAACCAGGAGTCAACCTGCGGGGATAAAAAATGAGGCGTGTCTGCAGCAGGTACAACACCAGGGACACCGCCAGGTAAAGGCCGACTATGGTGATGGCTATTCCTTTCAGCGTGATCATTCGGGCGCGTGGCAAAGGGAACAAGGTATTAATTTTATGGGAGGAAGGTTGCCACGAAGACACTAAGGCACGAAGATATGGCGTATGGAAGGCCAAACAGAACCTTGGTGCTTTGGTGGCCCATATCCCCCCGCAACGTGCTCCACGCGATTTCCGGAATCCGTCACAATGCATTGGCGCGAACCCTGAAACGCATGTTCGCGGTCACGTCGACGTCTTCGGTAAGCGTTTCATCCGTGACGACGCTCACCCGAAGCTTATACGAATCGGCTTTCACATAAGCATCAAGTTCTTCGTCCGTGGTCTCCAGCGACACTGTCCCGGAAGCCGGGACATCGTCAAGCCAGGCCAGCTCCGTCTCATTCCCATTCGCCGACACGTAGATATGGATCGATTTCAGAAAGCTGAACGTATTCCCCGACGGCGCGGTGATCGTCAGCACCAATTCCTCAAGGCGGATTTCACGCACCAGGTCAGCGCGCGTGTTGTTATTCGCAAAAGACTGCTCCGATTCCGTCGCCACATCGGGCGTTCCAATATTGAATGGCAGCTCCAGCATGGCCTGGCTTTCAATCGTAAAATCGGTTTCATTGGAGATTGAAAACGTCAGCAACTCGTCGGCTTTGTCGCACGAGGTGATGCTTAACAGGATGAGGAAAAGGAGGTGGCGCATGGGTTGGGGATTAGGCATTATTAGGGATTAGGGATTGGGAAGCGGCTAAAAATAACGTGCCGTGCCGAGCCTCTATGCACAAGGGTCGTCAAAGAACATGGTGGGTCCCGGATGCCTACCCCTTTTTCAGCAGGTGTTTTTCAAGAATGCGTTTGCCCTCCGCGATGGCTTCCCGTCCCGAAGATTCTATTCCGTACCACCCATGATACCCCGCATCGACCGCCATGCCAATCATCTTCGCGGACAGTTCTTCCGTAGGCTGATTACGGTACGACATGCCCTTGGCGTACGGCAACGTCTTCTTCAGGTATTCCACGTTGTCGAACTCAGGGGAGGGTTCCCGCCAATCAGGGTACGTCCCGAAGCCCTTGCGGTTCACTTCTTTAACCAGCGACACCATCCAGTCCGGGTCATTGGAGACGCCGCCATGATTCTCAATGACGACAGCTATGCCAGCCGGCTCCGCATAATCCAGCAACATGTTATATGACTCCGCCGCCCACTTCAGGGCTTCTTTTTTATCGACGTTTTCCGGCCCGCGGCAATTCGTTCGGATCGCGTGGCATCCGAGATAGTGAGCCGCATCGATCCACTTCCGGTGGTTGATGTCGAATTGTTTCCGCCCTTCTTTTGTCGGCATGCATCCGTCGCCTTCCGCGTCGCACATGATCAGCACGCTGGTGACGCCGTGCGTTTCGGCATTCTTTTTCAGGTTCCTCAGGTAATTTTCGGTGGTCACTTCAAAAAGCGTGTTGACGTACTCGATGCCATTGAGACCGAAGTCTTCACGCGCCACACGCGCAAAGTCGAGGGTTTTCCATTTGCCGGCCCGAATCTCATCGACAAGCGCCCATTGGGCGAGTGAAATGTCATCCTTCATCATTGGTCTGCGTGGTTTTGGGTTTGCCTTTAATGCGGCAGGGGTCACAAGCGCGGCGGCGCCGAGCAGTGCTGCCTTTTCAACGAAACTTCTCCGGTTAATGCTTGACATATTAAAGAAAGATATGGTTTTCAAAAATCAATTGCACTAGCATTGTGCGCTTAGGTCATCTCCCATCCCTTGCGATACGCCCTGGTCAGGAACGCATTTGCCTCGGGGATGTTGGTGATCTCCATTTTCGCCGCATCATAGAGGACCTTCTTTCTTGCGCGGAGCGCCACGGCGCCGAGGTTGATGGTTTCCGACACCGGCCCGGCAAGAAGAAAACTTCCCGGCGACGGTTTGCCTTCGCGGAAAGCATCCACCCAGACGTCCTCACTACGCCCGTCGCGCTCGTCCTCCTCGCCGGAGGTTGCCCTGTCGGCCATCCGGCTTTGCGGGATCAATACCGGATTCTCATTTCTGAAGCCTCCCAATATTTTGCCCTTATCCCCCACGAACATCATCCCTTCCGCGGGGAGATCCTTACCGTCCACCTCCAGTTCTTCGGGCGTGGGCGGCTTCATTCCGCCATCATACCAGAAAAGGTCGAAGGCGGGCAGCGTCTCCTGCTTCGGAAACTTGAACCGGATGATACACGAATACGGGAAGGCCACGTCGTTTACAACGGGACGGCTAACATGATCGACGACGGTCCGGGTGGTCGTCGCATAGGCTTCCGCGCTCAGCGGCGGCGTGTTGACCCCAAGGGTAAGGAACATCGGCCAAAGGCTGTAATGACCCATGTCGGCAATGCTTCCGCCACCGAAATCATACCATCCGCGGAAAACACAGTGCGTGTAGTTGGGATGATAGGGACGGTCGGGCACGGGCCCCAGCCACAGTTGCCAGTCGAACCCATCGGGAACCGGAGGCTTTTCCGCAGGGGTGGACGTCCATTGCGGCCACACCGGCCGGAACGACCAGTTGTGGATCTCCTTCAATGTTCCGATCGCGCCCTCCGCGATCCACTGCTTCACCCGATCGTTCCCCGGGCGTTTGCTCCACGCAAGCAGGTGTGTACCCACGCCCGTTGCTTTAGCCGCGGCCAGGGTCTTCCTCACTTCCGCCATCCGGTTGGCAATGGGCTTGTGAATGACGACATGCTTCCCCTTCTTCATCGCCGCCACAGAAATCACAGCATGAAGGTGGTCCGGCGTCATGATCTTGACCGCGTCGAAGTCATCCTGCTTCTCAAGCATTTCACGGAAATCCACATACGAACTGCATCCTTTCCATTTGCCGGAGGGCTTGTTCTTCGCGTAATATTTTTCAATGAACTCCTGTCCGACATCCCTTCCTCCGGGAATGCCTTTCAGCCCCTCGCCCCACTGCTCGTCGCCCAGCGCCTCGCGGATGCTGTTGCGAATCCCATTGGCCGACCAGTCGATGTAGTCCGTCGACATCTTGTTGGGATCGCACACTGAAACGATCTGGACTTTGGGGTTGCTGATCAGCCCCGTCATCTCCCGCAGGCCCTGCGTGCCGCAGCCGATGTACCCGATGGTGAGCTTATCGCTCGGCGGGATAAAGTCCGGACCTCCCAGCACGTGTCTTGGTACGATTGAAAATGCCAGCGAGGCGGTCGCAGCCGACCCGATAAATTTTCTTCGATTGATCTTCTTGCCGGAGTTCATAATGCGTGGATTTGATGGAAGAATGAAATGAGAAGTTAGGGTATGCACGGCAGGTAACCAAATAAATGGCGACCAGTGGACGCTCTCAAGCATGAACGGTGGCAACAAAATGTGCCTTTGCACACACTAAAACAGCCGGAGCTGATCGGCTGGGGTGTCGGCGCCGCGTTCCCTTTCATGGTCGCCAAAATTCGACACCGACACCCCAAGGAGGCGAACCTTCACGTCGACCAGTCCCGATCCTGTGAGCAACTGCTTGGCCGTTTCAACGATCAGGTCGTAATCATCGGTCGGGTCCGGGAAAGACTTGCTGCGGGTGGCGATCCTGAAGTTGTGATACTTGATCTTCAGGGTGATGGTTCTTCCTTTCAGGGCGTTCTTTTTAAGGCGCCGGTGCACGGTGTTGATGATCCGTTCGAGTTCGGGAACCATTTCTTCGAATGCCGTCAGGTCCGATGGAAAGGTGTCTTCCGCGCCCACGGATTTTGTTTCCCGATTGGGTTGCACAGGACGCTCGTCGATGCCCCGGACAATTTTGTAATAAAACCTGCCCGCCTTTCCGAAGTGTTGGGTCAACTCGGTCTCCGAAAGCCGTTTGAGGTCGGCGCCGGTGTGCAAGCCGAGTCGTTTCATTTTCTCAGCGGTCACTTTCCCCACACCGAAAAACTTTTCCACGGGCAATGCCTCGACAAAACGCTCGGCACGTGACGGGCCGATGAAAGTCATCCCGTCGGGTTTCTTCATGTCAGACGCGATCTTGGCGAGGAACTTGTTCACCGACACGCCCGCGGAAGCGGTGAGGTGAAGCTCCCCGCGTATTGCTTCGCGAATTTGTGTTGCGATCTCCAGCGCGGAGCCGACACGCTGTTTGTCCTCCGTGACATCCAGGTACGCCTCGTCGAGCGAAAGCGGTTCTATGAGGTCGGTGTAACGCCGGAAGATATCCCGTATTTGCACCGAAACATTTTTGTATACTTCAAAGCGCGGCTTCACAAAGATCAGGTCCCTGCACAACCGCGCCGCATGTTTCGAGGGCATGGCCGAATGTACCCCAAACTTTCGGGCTTCATAACTCGCCGTCGCCACCACGCCGCCGCGGCCTTCGGGCGAACCCCCCACCGCGATCGGCTTTCCACGGTAGTCAGGATTGTCGCGCTGCTCAACGGAAGCGTAAAAAGCATCCATGTCAATGTGAATGATCTTTCGGAGCGTCACGCCCAAATATAAGAGAGTCCGGCGTCAATCGTCCACCTAGTCTCCTCCGCGTTTGTTCCTGACGATCTTCTTATAGGCCTTTATCCGCTGTTTGTGTTGCTGTTTGCGTTCACGTGCTTTATTTGTATCCACCAGTGCCTGCTGGTACTCCATTTCCCGCTTGAGCTTGAGGTAATTGTTGTAGTGATCCGCGGTGATCCCGCCGCTTGCCACGGCTTCCGTGACGGCGCAACCGGTTTCATGTACATGCGTGCAATCGGAAAAATGACAACGCCTGGACAATTCCGCAATGTCGGAAAACACGGAGGAGAGGTGCTGTTCACCGTCCCAGGGTTGGAACTCACGCATGCCGGGCGTGTCAATGACGATACCGCCAGCGGGCAGAAAGATCATCTGACGCCGGGTGGTGGTGTGCCTCCCTTTTGAATCGCTTTCGCGGATGTCACCCGTTCGCAATTCAGTTCCGCCGATGAGCGCGTTGATCAGCGACGACTTCCCGACACCGGAAGAGCCCACGAAGGCCGCCGTCTTTCCACTTGTAATCAACCCGCGCAGCGCTTCGATATTTCCCCCTGTTGCCGAGGTCTTCACGATGGGCACGCCGGGAAGACGTTCCTTCACCGCCCTGACCTTTTCGTCGACACCTTGACACAGGTCCGTCTTATTGAGAACGACCACAGGCGTCATGTGCTTCGCCGCAGCGAGGTACCGTTCCAATCGTGCAGGGCTGAAATCATCGTCGAGCGCCTGTACAATGAAAAGTACGTCGATATTGACAACGACAACCTGTTCGGTAGTGGTTCTGCCCGCCTCCTTTCGCGACAGCACGGATTTGCGTTTAAGGACCGCGTGGATAATGGCCCGGTAGTCATCCATATCGGTGATCACCACCCAGTCTCCCACTTTCGGAAGGTCTGCCGGCGCCGATGTGAACAGCATTCTGCCCGTCACCTCCGCGCTCAATTCTCCCTTCTCCGTTCTGACATTGTAGTTGGTCTTGTTTTCCGAGCAGACCCGCGCCACCCGGAAATCAGACATGGGTATGTTAAGCAACCCGGCCTGGAAGAAATCGTTCCAGCCCAATGCGTTTAATGCATTTTCCATTTTAATAATGAGATTAACGATGTGTAAAAAAGAATGATCAGGCGGTGGATACACCGCGGTGGACTACCTCGCTAAATCGAGCAAGGTGTTAAAGGGCAATTCCCTTAAGACGAGATACTATGGTGGTCCGGAGTTTCAGCGGCCGGTGTTTTAGATTGCACAAAGATTAAAAAAGCAACGCTAAATAACAAGGCGGATAAATCCCCATGGCTAGGCCGGGACCGTCTTCCCCCTGGCCGCGGCTTGCCCCTCAGCAGGTACAACCGTAAAGGAGAACACCGATCCCTTCCCCGGTGTACTCTCCACCCAAATGCGCCCGCCGTTCTTTTCGACGAAGTCTTTGCAGAGTATCAGGCCCAGGCCTGTTCCTTTTTCGTCGGCGGTACCCTTCGTAGAGTGCTTGGCATCGAGACGGAAAAGTTTCTTCATCACGTCGTCGGTCATGCCCACACCGGTGTCGGCCACGGAAACCACCAGCGCATCGCTGCTCCACGTTGTCTCCACCGTGATCCGCCCGCCCGCGGGCGTAAACTTGATCGCATTGGAGATGAGGTTGCGAATGACCGTGTTAACCGACTGCTTATGGGCTGCAACCGTGATGGCTTCCAGTCCGCGGACTTCGATGGCGATGTTCTTATTCGCGGCCTGCTTTTGCAACAACGCCTTGTTCTCGTGAACGAGGGGCACAAGGTCGAACGTCTGTCGTTCGAAGTCGATGTTGCCCGTTTGCGACCGGGCCCATTCCAGGAGGTTCTCGAGGAGCGAAAAAAGATTTTTCAGGGACTTGTCGAGGTCAGTTGCGAGCATCCGGATCTCGTCCTTGGTCAGGCTGTCGGTATGGTTGAGCAACAGCGACGAAAAGGACGTGAGTGAATTCAGCGGTCCCTTCAGGTCGTGACCGATAATGGAAAAGAATTTATCCTTGGTGGCATTGAGGTCCGTCAATTGTACATTCTGTTCCTGGACCTTCGCATGCGCCACCTTGAGCTTCCGGTTTGACCGTCGGATGGTAAGGTAAAGGTAGGCGACGAGGAAGACGATGACCGTGCCCAGGCCAATTACGGCGAAAAGGAATTTTTGAAATTCAGCCTGTTGCCGGAGTTGTTCCTCGCGTTTTTGACGGATCGTCTCCAGCGTTCGTATCTGCGATTGCTTTTCGTCCACCACGTAACGGTTTTGCGCTTCGAGCAATTGCCGGTCGTTGTTGTCCTGGCGGATAAAGTCCGTGATCATCACCAGTTCGTTTTTGTGGGCAAGGGCGAGGGGATAATCGCCGCGGGCTTCATAGCACCGGCTTAGGTATTCGTGCGCGCGCCGGATCTCCTCGTGGGCCTGCGCTTTGCGGGCGATGTCGAGACCGAGGTGCAGGTGTTCCATGGCGTGGGCATAGTCGTCCTGGTCGAAATACAAGACGCCAAGCTGGTTATGGGACTGGGCCTGGCCGGCGTCGTCTTTCAATTCAGTGCGAATCTCCAACGCCGCCTCGTGGTTGGCGAAGGCGCGTTCGGTGTTCTTCATTGTGGCGTACAATTCGCCGATGTCGTTGAGGGACTGACCTTCCATGTAGCGGTCGCGCATCCGCCGGATGGTATTCAGGGCGCGCTTGTGGGTTTCAAGAGCGCGCGCATATTCGCCCTGCGTGGTGTAGAGGTGGCCGAGGTTGATGTCCGTTTGGGCCGAAAGCAGGAGGTCGTCGAATGCGTCCATCCGTTGCCGCGCCCCTTCAAACGACGCCTCCGCCTTTTCCAGGTCGGCGCGCAACGCATTGACCTTCCCCAACCGGTTGAGAATAATGGCTTCGAAATGATCGTTGCCCAGGCGGCGGTTTACCACCTGTGCCTCCACGAGCATTTCCTCCGTTTTATGCGGATTGCCCACGACTTCAAATACTTCGGCGATCAGGATGTAGGCGACGATCCGACCTGGGTCATCATCCAAGGAGTCGTAGATCGCCAGTCCCTCGATGAGGGCGTCTATCGCCTTTTCATAGACGAGCGTCCTGTGAAGGTGGGTCATTCCCATTTCCATGTAGGCTTTCGCCTTTCCGTTCAGGTCGCCCATGCCGGCGGCAGTGTCGAGGTTGGCCTGGTTGCGCGCAAGCAATGTCTCCACGGAAACGTTTTGATGTCTGCGGCTAAAGTGCTGAAACCATTGAATCTCATCTTCAATAGTCTGTGCACAGGTGGATGTCGCTGAAAAAATCGCCAGCGACAAAAGGAAGAGGTTAAAAAATTCTTTTCGCATGCGAAGGATGGTATCACAAAGAAGCAGAAAATTCAGCCGATTTAATAGCCCCTTTGGGGTGGAAACTTACATCCCGAAAATGGCGCAGTGTGCTTCGGGGGAGGATGCAATGAATGCGGAGATTCATGATGGGTCGGGAGGGGTTGGTTCGTGGGGCCCATCCAAAATCTTACCGCTTCAATCAGGCATCTTCAATGCAGGTGGTGTCCGATACAGGAACCAAAATCCCGATCGGTGACCACGTCGTCTGGAGCATCAACATCCTTGGGATCAGCGTCGCAATACATTCATCGTTGTAACGATCTAAGCCTGATTAACTCATTCCCGGCCCGGTGCAAAGAATCCTTAAGTATCATATTCTCGCGCGCTACGCGATAATAGGCCTTTCGCATGACCATAGAATAAGTGACAAGAACGATGATGACAATCGCCGAGGCAATAACAAATGATTTCCTGACCTTCATACCAGTTTCGATCCGACATATATTGCAATACTCGCCACGGAAAGCACAAAAAGTTCAGGTGCTGCCTTTTTGAATGAACTTCTTGTGCCTTGGAACACCCCGCAGCAATAAGAGGGAAAAGGTGTACGGCAAAATTCCCCGAAACACTTATGACGACTATATTCTCATACAATGTTCCTCACCCATGTATTTATACAACGCGAATCAGAATAGTAACAATACAGTTGTTGCAACCACGAAAAGAAGTCTGCTCCAAACTTCAGGAAACCGGATTGTCAATTGAGGATGGCGTTTTGAATGGAGACCATTTCTTTGCCCTTAAAGTTGCAGTAGAAGTTATATCCTGCGCCATCTTTCATTCCACATGCCATATAGTAACAGAAGACAGTAATATCATTTTCAATACGATTCTTTTCGTCAGGTCTGCCAAGGTATTCAAGCACCAAAGATGAATCTTCACCTACCAATTTCAACTGCTTTACAAGCAGCCCGATTTTTTCCGGATCTCGAAGGCGTGAACAACCAAGAGAGTCTGTCTTCCATTGTTTCGATATCGTTTCAAGGGAGTCTTGCGATAAGACTGAGGCTACCTCTTACTTGCCCCGATCGCAAGCGCACAGACACAACACGAAAATAAAAATGATTTTATTCATTTGCTATGGCGAAATAGTCTTCGTCCCAAGTGACAAGGAATGCAACGAACGATCCTAAGGTGATCAGTCCGCTGGAGTTGTTGGAAGCACGATCGTGTTCATTAGGCTATTGGCCTCGGCGTCACGGTGCCATGTCAATGGTGCTTCCCGTTCCCTCGTACAGTCGATCACAAGTCAACATAGGGCTTCCATGGCATTTATCAAAGTAAACCTCTGATCAACTTACGTCAGGTAGCCACGGTTCAAAACTATCGGCATATGGACGTAAAAAGGTTCTGACGCCACCTTCAAACATCGTTAGCGCCGGTAAAGGACAAGTCATTGTTCCGACTCCTTTGCCCGTAAACACAAACGCCTGAGCTCCTGCAAGTCACCTTGACGTAGCATATGAACGTCGAAATTCACTTTTATTCCATCACGGAGCAATATGCGACCATCGACCACATCAACATCGACGATGTGATCGATTGGCAATGAATTCTTTGAAAACATCCGGTAAATGGTTAGCAGGCCGTCCTTAACCTGTAGGTACGGCAAAACGGCGTGCTTCACCATCAGGCCAAACACAGTGATAGCCCCAATCAAGTTGATTGCCTGAATTAGGCGTATGTTGAGAATATTCTCGAAGTCAATATGAACCACACTTCGAATAAAAAGTCCTTCGAGAACAACGTTTGGAATTTCTACAATGGGTGGCTCCTAACGGAGCCGTAACCGCAAAACTGTGGTAACGATCTGATCAGCCGAACGATCTCACAGGAGTATCCGCAAGCCTTCCCCGGGCAGCAATGATTTAAGATCACTGCTGTCCGGTAAAAATTACAATTTTACATATAAACTTTGTTCGTAGACCAGAATCGGCGATTTGGGTTGAGTTT
>CAZKBK010000044.1:0-41177 GCA_964551035.1 uncultured Roseivirgaceae bacterium
ATGAGGGTGCACATCGGATATTCCATACCCCCATCGCCCCCTTGTATCACCGAGTAGGTCGGATAGGGATATTTTCCAAATGTCTTGTTCATGAATTCGAAGTGAGCAACGGTGACCTGTTGTAGTCGCTTCCAGTTTTCGGTGGTCTTTTGACCGGGCTGATAGAAGAAGTGAATTTCGGGACCGTCCGGGACCTGCACCCGCTCGTGGGCGTAATCCGGGTCGGCGGCCCACGCAAAATCATGGACGTTCTCGGCGACAAAATGCCACGTAAGTTCACCTTCGTCGCGCTTCACTTCCGTGCCCGGCTTTTCATAACCATGCCCGATCTTCTCAGGGTTCTGGAGGATGCCAGTGCCACCAATGACGTAGGAGGGATCAAGGGTGATGCGCACATCGTAGTCGCCCCAAACGCCGTGAAACTCCCGGGCGATATACTGATAAGGATGCCATCCCTGGTAGTCGAACTCCGCCATTTTCGGATACCATTGAGTCATGGAATAAGCGATACCTTCCTTGTTGTTCCGTCCCGATCTGCGTATCTGCAGGGGCACCTGCGATTCGAACTTCATTTCGAAAACGCTCTTGCTCTTTGGAAGGATAGGCTTCCGCAAGGTTACCTCGAGGATCGTTCCGCTGACGAGATAGCTAACATCCTTGCCGTCCTGTTTAAGGCTGTTGACGTGCTGATATCCGATTTCGTCCGGTTCCAGTTTTGAGATGCGGTCAAGGACACGCCCGTCAGGATCGGCGATGGTTCGTGACCGCACGTCCATCATGCTGCCAGGCTGAAACGCATTGAAGAATAAATGATAGTATACCTTCCTGAGGGTGTCGGTGGAGTTGTTGTAGTAAGTGAGCTTTTGATCCCCGGTTACTTTATGCGTTTGCACATCAAGGCGAACCTCCATCTCATATTCGACGCGTTGCTGCCAGCGAAAATCCTGGCCAAGGAGAAATGATGAAGTCGTTGAAAGGGCAATAAACAACAGTAGTTTGTGCATGACGGTCGTACGTTAAGGCGTGCAAAATATTCAAACCTCTCAACTAAACAAAGGCATTTTCCATCTCCGGAGAACGCAACCTGTGCGAGGTGAGTGCTTGGGCAGGAGAATCCACGCCGAAGCGAAGGGTATCATTCCGTGTCGTGTTCACGCATTGCGCTTGCCGGTCGGTAAAGACCTCCAGGCATCATCATCGCGGTTCCGGTCCGACGCGGGTCTGGTGTAGCCTAGTTGCCTCGTTGCTGAAGATCGCGCTCGGTGCGGTCGCGGTGGCGTTGTATGCGTTCGGCCTGCTCCCGGCGTTTCCGGATCTGTTCGAGTAGAAGTCGGGTAAAGTCCCTTTCCGCCTTTCGCAACGCTACCACCTTTTCTGCAGATATCACCCTTTGCAGGCGCTGAGCGTAATCTTTTTCCAGGTCGAGTTCCTGCTGTTTCAGGTCGAGTTCCAGATCGATGATCTCCTTTTCATCGCGACCGCTGCGCCGGGATTCGCGTAATTGCTGACGGATCTCTTTTCGTTTCTCCGTGTATTCGCGGTACACCGGCCAAAATTTTTCCGCCTCTTCGGGCGAAAGCTCCAGGCGGTCCGTGATAAAGGCGATGCGGGCTGCCCTGATCTTTTCCTGGGCCCGGGGATTTCTTTCTATGGCCTCAACATCCTTGTCTTGCCCATACAATGGCAGGGTGCACGAAAATAGCATGGAAAAAAGTAGCGTTTTCATGGTCGTAGTGTATCCAGGTCCAACAGCGTGTTTAATTCTTCTTCGGTGAGGTCGAGACTGTAAGCTTCCGTTTCAATTTCCTCGACTTCGCCGGGACTGAACTCCAGATGGTTCAGCAACTCTTCCGTGCTGATACCCGTATCTTCCAGGTAAGCCACCAGTTGTTCCGTCTCGATGGTCGCGAGCGTTTCCGCTACACTGTCGGGCGGCTGCGCGAACCACAGCAATCCGACAGCCAGCAGGAGGATGGCGGGAAGGGCATATTGCAGGCGGTATCGCAGGAAGAAAACGGGTCGCACCTCCGGTTTGCCGGCATCGATGCGCGAACGGATTCGGGCTGGCAAGGAATCGAAGTAGCCATCCGGGGCTTGAAAAGCGCGTTTCTTCGGTATGTCTTCGAGCTTTTTCATGTTTTAATTTTGACGATGTGAAGTCAGAATGGTTTAATTCCGGGAGATATATTCCTCGATTTTTTTTACCGCGTGGTGAAAACTCGCTTTGAGTGCGCCCACACTGGTGTCGGTGATCTGCGATATATCCTGGTAAGAAAGATCATCGAAGTATTTCATGTTAAACACAATTCGCTGCTTCTCAGGGAGGGTCAGGATGGCCTTTTGGAGCTTGAGCTGAATCTCGTCTCCGGAAAGTGGCGATTGGGTATCCAGTTTGACGGCAAGCGCTGCGGACACGTCGCCGATAGGGAGGAAGAAGCGGCGTTTCCTGCGGTGGAGGAAGGTCAGGCATTCATTGGTAGCAATGCGGTATATCCAGGTGTACAGTTGTGCGTCCTCGCGAAAAGCGTCGAGGCCTTTGTATACCTTGATGAATGTATCCTGTGTGAGGTCATCGGCGTCATCGTGATCGATCACCATTTTGCGAATATGCCCGTACACACGCCGTTGATAGGTGCGCACCAACATGTTGAAGCCGTATTCGCGGGTCTCCGGACGCCGGATCTTTTCCAGAATTTCTTTGTCCTCCAAAAACAGGGGGCTTTGGTTTGAAATATAGACGACTCCCGGGACGAAAGGTTTAATCAGCCGCCCTGGAAAGCGTCCAGCGAATCAACGAGAAGTTCATACTGTTCCTTAGCGTGCGCGGGAAAATTCGCGAAGCGAAGTTGCGTTTTCTTGAAGGAGCCATATCCGTCGCCGGGATGTAAACCCTTTTGCAAAAGGTACTCCGTCAACGGGGCGGTCATCGGCCCGGTGTCTGCTACGATCACCGTCCGCGACTGGGAATGCCGTTCATTGACAAACGGCTGAAGCCACCGGTTCCGGTTGAGGCATTCGTAGAGGATTACTGCCTTGTAGTCCGTTTCGCGCCGGATGGTTTCAATCCCCCGCCGGAGAAGATCCTGAACGACTTTGTTGAGGAGGTAAATGCCAAGCACGTTCGGCGTTTCCGGAGTCTGGTCTTTGGCTCCGTTGGCGCTCAAACTTGGAAGGCTGTGGTAGGTGCCGACAGCGTGCCCTTTTGCGAGGAGTTGTTGTGCGCGCTCAATACATTTTTCATTGACGATCCAAACGCCGAGTCCCGCGGGCAATCCGAATCCTTTTTGCACGGAGAAGAACAGGGAGTCTAAGGTTCTAAAGTCGAACGCCGGGTATGGAAGGGAAGAGACGGCATCCACAACGACTATTGCGTCGCTGCTTTTTTTCTTTAGCGAGGATATAAATTCAACGGGCAACTGGACACCGGTGCTCGTTTCATTCTGTGTTGCAACGATGACCTCAGCGTCGGGCGGGACGTTGATTTCGTCAGCGAACCCCTTCCCATCGGGAGCGACAATTTTTTCCGGCTTCTTGTTCAGTTGTACGGCCGCTTCGTAGAATCGCTCGGAGAAAGCGCCATTGACCAGATGAAATGATTTCCTTTCTACAAGATTTTCGATGACCCTTTCGAAGATTTCCGTTGCGGATCCTGTGAAGAAGATGTGGAATTCGTCGGGAATGCTCAATAAATGCCGTAAGCCCGCCTTCGTTTCGCTTACGATGGACTGGAAAGGTTTACTCCGGTGCGACAACGACGGGATGCCTTCGCGGAACGCCTGGCGCGCGTGGTCGGCGACCGTAAAGTAGAGTTGGGATGGACCCGGCGTAAAATTAACGTGGTGTTTCATAGCGGGTTACAAAGCTAGAATTTGCTTACGGAAAAAATAGATTTTTTTCAAGATTGCCCAACATTACCGATTTGCCTACGTTAGTATTTGAAATTCCCATTCGGATTTGGGACACGTTTGCTGAACCTAACAATTTAAAACAATACCGAGTGTAGCGTTCAGTCGAAATCAGGCCTCATCCCGACTTGTCGGGACCTCGCCCAAAAAGCAGGTTAACAGAAGAAGGTTGAGATTGAAGGTAGCTCAAAACTTGTCTTTATGGGGTTCAGAAACACCTCACCAGATCCGATGGGTTTTTTTCTTTTCCGCCCTTAGCTCTCCGCTCTCTGCTCTTAGCTCTCCGCTCTCTGCTCTTACGCCTCTTCCTCATTCAACACGCTTCCGCAATACTTGCAATGAACGGCATCCACATCATGGCCTTCCCTGAAACAATGGGGACATACCTGCGTTGTGATGCGTTCGTGCCTTCGCTGTTGGATGAGTTCCGAAGATACGATGCCGGTGGGTACGGCAATCAAACCGTATCCCAGCACCATGATGATCGAAGCGATGGCCTGACCAAGGCCCGTCTGCGGCGCAATGTCGCCATAGCCGACGGTCGTCATGGTCACAATGGCCCAATAGATGCTGACCGGAATACTTTCGAACCCGTTCTCGGGGCCTTCGATGAGAAACATGAGCGTACCCACAATAATAACCGTAGTGATGACGGTGACGAGAAAAACGGTAATCTTATGCCGGCTGGCGGTCAATGCGCGGGCAAGGTATTGCCCCTCGCCTACGTAGCGTGTAAGCTTGAATATTCGGAAAATGCGGAGGAGGCGGAGGCTGCGGATGACCATCAGCGACTGGGCACCTGCGAAGAACAGGGCCAGATAAGTGGGCGCGATCGATAGCAGGTCGATAATTCCGAAAAAGCTGAATACGTACCTTCGCTTGTTGTCGACGGTCCAGATCCGCGCAGCATATTCAATTGTGAAGATAATCGTAAATGCCCACTCCAGGCCGCGAAGCCATCCACCAACGGATTCCTGAATGAAGTCTACGCTTTCGAGGGCGATGACGGCCACACTGACGACAATGCAAAGCAGGAGCGCAGCGTTGAATATCCTACCTTCGCGGGTGTCAGCTTCAAAAATAACTTCGTAGAGCTTTCGCCTGGCGGCGCGAACCTTTTCATCTTGTTTCACACCTCAATATAGTACACGGAACTTAATTGTGTGCTCGATGGCCCGAAGGCGGGCGATCACGTCTTTATCATATTGCTTATTGATATCCGTGATCACGTAGCCGATGGTCTCGTTGGTCTTAAGATACTGCCCGACAATGTTGATCCCGTGGTCGGCGAGCGTGTGGTTAATACTGGCGAGAATGCCGGGAACGTTGTTGTGAATGTGGATTAGCCGGTGCGCGTTCTCCAGGGTCGGCAGCGTGAGGTTCGGAAAATTGACACTGTTGGAAGTGCTCCCGGTGTTGATATAGTCCATAATTTTTCCGGGCACGAAATTGCCGATGTTCTCCTGTGCCTCCATCGTGCTACCGCCGATATGGGGCGTCAGGATGGTATTGGGAAGCCCGCGGACCTCCGACACAAATTCCTCGTCGTTGCTCGCGGGCTCAACGGGGAAAACGTCGACGGCGCACCCGGCAACCTTTCCGCTCAAGATATTCTCACGCAATGCGGGAATATCAACCACATGGCCACGGCTAAGGTTGATGAAGATCACGCCCTTCTTCATTAGGGCGAACTCCGGTGCGCTGATCAATTTAGTGTTAGAAGGTCTGCCATCCACGTGCAGAGAAACCACATCGGCTACCTCTAAGACTTCTTTCATCGACCTGCATTTGACGGCATTGCCCAGCGACAGCCGTTCTTCCGTGTCATAGTAGTACACTTTCATCCCCAGCGATTCGGCAATGACAGAAAGTTGCGTGCCGATGTTGCCATAACCAATCAGGCCGAGTTTCTTGCCGCGCACCTCGTAGCTTCCACGTGCCGACTTATCCCAGACACCGTTGTGCATTTTCGCGGACTTGTCGACGATGTTTCGGATCAACAGGATCATTTCGGCTACAGCAAGTTCCACCACCGAGCGTGTGTTGCTAAAGGGGGCGTTGAACACGGCGACGCCCTTCTTTGTTGCCTCCTTCAGGGCGATTTGATTTGTGCCGATGCAAAATGCGCCGATCGCCATCAGGCGGTTGGCGTTTGCCAGCACCCGTGCCGTCACCTGGGTCTTTGATCGGATACCCAGCACCGAGACGTTCTTAATACGCTTGATCAGTTCCTCCTCATCCAGCGCCGACGGGTGGGTTTCCACGTTGAATCCTTCGGCCTTGAGCAGGGCGACGGCTACCGGGTGGACATTTTCGAGCAACAGGATGTTGATGCGGTTCTTGGGATATGAAATGGCCGTGTTAAGCTTATTCAAATACAGGAATTCGTCAAAGCTCGGCGTAATATGATCTGCCCGACTCTTGATATTTTCCCGGGCAACGTTTTCCGTGAAGGCGTAAAACTTGTTGGCGAGGCCGGCGTGTTTGATTTCGTAATCCGTATAACCATCGCCGATGACATAGACGTCGCCGGGAAGATTGAGGCGCTTCAACTGTTCAACCTTACCACCGTTAGCCGACAAGGGGTTGTTGTCATCAAAGCCTATCACCCTTCCTTCCTGGTCGAACCTGAACTCGTTGGCCAGGACGTTTTCCGGCCGAATACCAAAATCGGTTACGATCGGCTCAATAAACTCGCGAAAACCATTCGAGATGATGTAGATATTGTCCGCATAGGTTTGCATGAACTCGCGGTTTCTTTTAAACGATTCCGAGACGCTCTCACGGAGCCGGGCGATGAGCGGGGGCAGGTGGTGCCGGCTGGGCGCGAGGAGGTTGAGCCTTCGTTCGAGCGATTCACGCAAAGAAATGCTGCCATCCATTCCCTGGCTGGTGATTTCGACGATTTCTTTTTTCCGTTTTTCTTTTTCAGGATGGTCCTTTAACGAGATATCAGCAAGGATGTCAAAAGCTTCCACCTTGGTAAAGGTGCTATCGAAATCGATTACGAGGTATTTGTTCAGTTTCATGCGCTACGGTAACGGCGCAAATGTAAGGAAAAGGAATTCTTTTTTTAAGGAACCGTTTTTCGAATGGGCAGGTAGGCCGCGAAAGAAGTCGCCGTTCAGTCCTGAGGCTTTTACCCAGGCTTGGAGAAGGTTGGGATGTCAATCAAACACCTTCTTATCTCTTAAGCGGCCCGCGCTTTTGTTGCGGGCCAACGCCATGAGAAAAGCGTGGCGTATCAGGCGAGGGAAAGGCACATGGCGACCGCGGTATCCGGACACACTTGGGAGAATTCGCCGGACGCCCTCACGTCGCCCGGGACGTCTTCCCTTGGAAGTTCGCGGAATCCTTTCTTGCGGAAGAAGTCTGGCGCTGTCTCTGTGAGGAGATAGACGGCGCGGAGGTTGCGTTCCCTGGCCGTCCGCAGAAGGTGTTCAGCGATCACGCTGCCGACGGCCTTGCCACGAATGCCGAGTTTTACGGACAATGAACGCAGCAGCGCATAGGGTCCGTGGATCTCAAGACCACCTGTGCCCACCATCTGGTCGTTTTCGTAATAGCCAATAAGGAAATCACGCTGATAGTCAAGATCGTCGGCGGGCAGGTCGCATGATCGAAGCAGTTCGCGGAAGTCGTCGAAGCCTGCGGTATCTTCAATGCGTCTGAATGGCTGCTTCATCATAGTGGTTGGTGTTCGTATGGGCCCGCATTAGGAATACAGGAAAGCCGGCCTTGCTTCCAACAAGATAGTAAGTCCTTCGATTTATCGAAAACAGTTCTGTTCGTTTCACCCTGCCTGCGGGGCGTTTCTTTGCCCGGACGCGAGCCATGCGGCGAAAAAAAAGCCTGTAAAAATTGCAAAGTAGGTCACGTGCAGCCAGAGGAAATAGATCATCGAAATGAGGCAGCCCGTTCCAAGCGTAGCAACGTTCAGGGCGGCAACGGATGATGGAATTCCCTCCGGCGACAGAAACCGCATGATCAGGAGATTGAAGCCCCCGATAAAAATCAGGAAGAGCCCGTACATGACGTTGAGTCCATCAATAAGGGCGGCGAGCGACGTCTCACCTCCGAGGATTCTGATTTTATAGGCGTGCATGGTGTCCGTCAGCGGGACGACGTCCGGGAAGGTGCTTGAGATAAAGAAATGACCCGCAATGTGAAAGAGCCCGGTGATCACGAGCAGGAATCCTGCAATCCTAACGAATTTCCAACTCCGTTTGCGCATTGGCAAAGGGGGGTCTAAAAATATGCCCCGTCGACACGCGGGCATTATATTGGTATCAGGAGTCCGGGCATAGTATGTATGTAAGTAATCCGGTTTGAGAAAAAGGGGTGTGGAGCGATACAAAACGTGGGAGATCGGGACTGACTCATTCTGGTGGCAGGGCCTATGGGAGTTTCGGCATCTCATGCTCAGGCTGGTCCGGCGCGACTTTCTGATCACTTATCAGCAGACGATACTCGGACCGCTATGGATCGTCTTTCATCCGGTCATCACACTGATTGCATACCTTCTGATCTTTGAGAAGGCCGTTGGACTTTCGACGGATGGTATTCATCCGGTCCTGTTTTATCTGTCGGGCATCATCCTCTGGTCCCTGTTTTCCGAGAGTTTTACGGGCACCGCATTTACTTTTACGCAAAACCGGGATCTTTTTGACAAGGTGTATTTTCCCCGCCTGGTGGTCCCGCTTGCCGTGGTCATGGGGAACCTGGTCAGGTTCGCCGTCCAGTTCGTTATTTTCTTCGCGTTCCTGATCTGGCTTGAACCGGCTGTCGTGGTCGATCATCCCCTGCGGTGGCTGTGCGTGTTTTTATTCACCGTCACGCTGGTCGCCGCATTTGGCCTGGGCCTGGGCCTGATATTTTCGATCATCACGGCCAGATATCGGGACCTTGTGAATGTTATTCAATTGATCGTCAGGTTGCTGATGTTTGCAACGCCTGTGATCTACCCGATGTCCGCCATCGATGCGTCAATGCGGAAATGGGCCTACGTCAATCCGCTGTCGGGTGTGATCGAGTTGTTTCGGTTCGGTTTTTCGGGGCACGGTCTGTTTTCTGCTTCGGATATTCTTTACAGTGCTTGCGCGACGATCCTGGTCGTCGGCGGCGGCGTGATTCTTTTCACCAAGTACAGCAAGAGATTGCAGGACGTTATCTAACAACGACATGACCCCGGTCATTGAAGTCAAAGGCATTTCCAAATTGTTCTCTATCGGGTCGCTGGGAACCGGTTCATTCCGCCAGGACCTCAAGCATTGGTGGACGCGCGAAGTTCTCCGGAAGAACGATCCTTTTTTTATGGGTGCGGAGTCTGATCGCGGCCACATCTGGGCATTGAACGACGTTTCTTTCAGCGTCGCCGAGGGTGAGGTGTTCGGCATTATTGGGAGCAACGGCGCCGGGAAGTCAACCCTCCTGAAGATCCTTTCCGGTATTACGCCGCCGACGCGAGGTTCCATCAGGGGCCGTGGCCGGGTAAACAGCCTGCTCGAAGTCGGCACCGGATTCAACAGTGAACTGTCGGGGCGAGAGAACGTATACCTGAACGGTTATTTCCTGGGAATGAAGCCTTGGGAGATCCGGAAGAAGTTCGACGAGATCGTTGAATTTTCGGGCGTGGCTCAGTTCATTGATACTCCCGTGAAGCGCTATTCGTCGGGTATGTACATGCGGCTTGCGTTTGCGGTAGCCGCCCACCTTGAACCCGACATTCTCATCGTAGACGAAGTGCTCGCCGTCGGCGACGCCGAGTTTCAAAAGAAGTGCCTCGGTAAAATGCACGAGGTCTCCTCACAGCAAGGCCGAACGATCTTGTATGTGAGTCACAACATGCCGTCAGTCATCAATCTTTGCAATCGCGTGCTGCACCTCCATAAGGGAAAGGTAGCCGACATCGGTGCGGCATCCAGGGTCGTCAATACTTATCTTAATCGCAATCAGGCGAGGGTACTTCATCGGCACTGGGATGATCCGGATGCCGCGCCCGGGAATCATTTGATACGGGTAAGTTTCGTGGACCTAATTCCACATCGCGTGCATGTTGATCATCCGATCGACATTAGAACCCCGCTCACGATTCGCTTTAAATTCTGGAATTTCGTGGATGGTCAGAACCTTTGTATTGGGCTGCACTTGTTCACGCAAAGTCGGGAATGCATTTTTGATGTCAACACAATGCCACGGACCTACAAGAAGGGTTTGATCGAGGGGCAGTGTGACATCCCTGGGAATTTTCTCAACGATGGAAGCTATTATTTCTCGTTGATCTTTGTCAAGGACACGTCGGTGGAGGTCTTCTATCTGGAAGAGTGCCTGTCCTTCGAAGTGGAAGATGTCCGGGAGAACATGCAATGGTACGGTAAGTGGATCGGATACGTTCGTCCGAAATTTCCCTTTCGCGTGACGCAGGTCACCATCGAAGAGGAAATGGTTGCCGAGAATGACGTTTGACAAATATAGCATTGTTCACTTCGACCTGGCGCGGGCCGGTACCCCTGTTCCCTTTCAGGGTTCAGGTCCCTGGTATTTCGTCTTCTGGTTTGAGACCATACCCGTTGGAGATTGTTACTTCCACAACCGGCCAGTTCAGGATGCCTTCTTTTGGCGTGAAACCCTCGAAAGTATCTGGCCGTCTCTGGTCGCGTATCACGCGTCAAGCGCAGGCACCCCGGACATGTTGACGAAACCTGTTGCGCCAACCCCCTCCGTTTTGAGCGAACTTTGCCGGGAAATTCTGGATACATGCACGTCACCGGGAATTCCGGCAACAGCCAACATCTCGGTTGTGGTATGCACAAGGGATCGTGCCTTAAGTCTTGAAAAATGTCTGGCGTCGCTCCGCCGGCAAGCCTGCCTGCCACGCGAAATCGTTGTCGTTGACAACGCCTCCATTACACGTGATACGCAGGACGTCGTCAGCCGCTTTGCGGGGGTTCGGTATTGCCGCGAGGAGACTCCGGGACTCGACATCGCGCGCAATCGCGGCGTTCGCGAGGCCGGCGGGGAGATCGTGGTCTTCACGGACGACGATGCGGAAGCGGATCCATTTTGGGTGTACCGCGTGAGCAAAACGTTTGCAGCGCACCCGGAGGTTGCCGCCGCGACAGGATTGATTATCGCCGCCTCGCTGCAAACGGAAGCCGAGGTCATCTTTGAAAAATTCTGGCGCTTCAACCGGGGCTACGTTCCGCGGCTGTTTGACGACCATTTCTTCCTTTCAACGCTTGGTGCCGGATCTCCCGTATGGGAGATTGGCGCCGGCGCGAACATGGCCTTCAGGAAGGCGGTCTTTGACGAAGTCGGATACTTTGACGAGCGCCTTGATGCCGGTGCTGCAGGATGCAGCGGAGACTCGGAGATGTGGTACCGGATTCTGGCACATGGCTATTCCATTCGCTATGATCCGGGCGCGGTAGTGTATCACCGGCATAGAAGTTCAATGGCCGACCTGAAGCGACAGCTATTTTCATACATGAGAGGGTTCACGGTAGCGATCCTGATACAACATCAGCGATTCGGGCACAGGGGCAACCTCCGGCATCTGTTGAAGGTGATCCCTGTTTATTATTTCAATATGATCAAAAAAGGATTCCCGCGCTACGCTTTCCAGTACAAGACGCTACTGGCAGAATTGCGTGGCATTTTTAGCGGGATATTCTTTTTCCTGAAACATCGCCGTACAGATCCGGGAATTTATTACTAGCACCGTCATGAGGGAAGTCGTTGGGGGGAAGCCGCTGGTGTCTGTGATCATAACCTGTTTCAACCAGGCGCATTATCTGTCGGATGCGATACGAAGCGTGCTTCGGCAAACGTGGCCTGCGTATGAGTTGATCGTCGTGGATGACGGATCGACGGACCACACGTTTTGGGTGGTGCGGTCCTTTGCGCGCGCACGGTATCTCTTCCAGGAAAATGCAGGCCTCTCGGCCGCGCGAAACAAGGGGATCGATGAATGCTCCGGAGACTATCTCGTGTTTCTCGACGCCGACGACCTTCTCGCGGATGACGCGTTGAAAAAGAATATCACCGTATTTACGGATAACCCTTCCGCTGCATTTGTGGCGGGGTCGCATACGAAAGTAAACGAATGGCTCGAACCGCTTGACGAACAGGAGGGCCGTGAGCGTATTGCTTCAGACCATTACCGGCACTTGCTTGCCGGGAATTTCATCGGGATGCATGCCGCCGTGATGTATGCCCGATGGGTGTTCCATGAATTTCGTTTCGACTGCGGCCTGCGGGCCTGCGAGGACTATGATCTCTATCTAAGGATCAGCCGACGATATCCGGTCGTCAGCCACGAGGAAGAGATCGCATTTTACCGCATCCACGACGGTGGTATGTCGCGCAACATGGCCCTGATGTACAACACCGTGCTCAGGGTTTGTCGGCGGCAGTTTCTTTACCTTGGCAACAACGATGAGTATCGTGCCTACCACCGGGGGATTTCGGGTTGGAAGAGGTACTATTCGGAAAAGTTACTTCGCCAGGCATGGCGACGGATCAGAAAGGGGGATGGCTGGCCTTCAGCGGATGTTTGGAGCATCCTGCTGACGAGCCAATGGAGGCGAATGGTTTCCATGTCTTTATATAAGGTCCCGCTTTTTGTTCACCGGATGGTCGAGGCAATCTTGCCGGAACGGCTCCGTCGGCCTTTACACGGATTGCATGTCCGGCAGAAGCATCTGCCGCCAAAAGGCCATGTCCGGCCTGGGGACTTCGGTCGCCTTGAGCCCTTCAGTCGTGATTTTGGGTTTGATCGCGGCGGCGCCGTGGATCGCTTTTACATAGAGCGATTTATTCAGGCCAACGCCAAACACATTCGCGGACGCGTCCTCGAGATCGGCGACAATGCGTACACGCTGAAGTATGGCCGGGCGTTGGTGGAAAAGAGTGAGATCCTTCACGTTGATCGCTCGAATGCACGCGCTACCTACGTCGGTGATATCACGCATGTGCCTGAAATTCCAGCGTCGTGTTTTGACTGCATCATTTTCACACAAACCCTTCACCTCATCTATGATTTCAAAAGCGCGCTGCGCACCTGTTATCGGATACTTAAACCCGGAGGCTGTCTGCTGCTTACCGTTCCCGGGATTAGCAACATAGACGCTGGTCCCTGGAAGGAACATTGGCTTTGGTCATTCACCGACAACGCCATGCGAAGAATAATGCGCGAAACGTTCACGCATTCCTCGACCGAGGTAACGGCCTATGGAAACGTCTATGTTGCTGCCGCATTTCTGTATGGAATGGGCCTGCCTGAAATACAGGAAAGCGCGTTCAAGGTTGATGACCCATGCTATCAGTTGATCGTTGCAGTTCGGGCAGTGAAAGAAAAGGAAGCACGATGATAAGAAGATTTTTTGATCGCTTGAAGCGTCGGTATGAGGGCAGGGCCGTGATCCTTCTCTATCACCAGGTTTCCGAACGAAAGGCAGATCCGTGGCAACTCGCCGTTCACCCCGAGCGGTTCGAGTTGCAACTTCAAAGCCTCAAGAACCAATTCAATGTGATCTCTATGGCCGAACTTGTCCACGGCCTGAGGCGGAGACGTTTACCGAAGAATACGGTTGCGATCACCTTCGACGACGGGTTCGCTGACAACTACGCGTACGCCGCGCCCCTGCTGGAATGGCACCGCCTGCCGGCTACGTTTCACCTCACAACAAGCATGATCGGTGTGCGGCGTCATTACTGGTGGGATGCGCTTCAGTCGCTTTTGCTTCAGACCCCGCATTTGCCGTGGGCGCTCGACACGATGATCTCGGACTCATCTTTCCGATATGTTTTCCGGAAGGAACAAATTATCAACTCGAAGCATCGGCACCAGATCAACAGCTGGAGCTACGGCATGCGCATTCCCAACGAACGAATAGACCTCTACCTCAAGCTGTGGGAGCGCATTAAGCCATTGGACGTCAAAGAACGGGAGCGCGTACTGGAATGCCTGCGCGAGTGGGCGGGCGTAGACTACATTCGTTGCAACGAGGCCATGCCGATGCGGGGGTACCAGGTGGTTAAACTCGGTGCGAACGCTTTGTTCCGGATTGGCGCGCATACGGTGAACCATGTTATGCTGGGCGCCTTTGAGGAGCGCGATCAGCGGTTTGAAATCCAGGAAAGCAAACAACAGGTGGAATCCATGCTTCAACAGCCTGTCGGCGGCTTTGCTTATCCGTACGGCAACTACAATCGTGTCAGCAAAAGCCTGGTTGAGGAACTGGGTTTTGACTACGCCGTGTCAACGGAGGCCGGCGCGGTTGGTCACGGTGCCGATCCATTTGCCCTGCCGCGGATGCAGGTGAACAACTGGACGCCCGAACAGCTTCGTTTTAACATTCAACAAGTGATGAACAAATGAACGCTGTCAATCCCTTGGTTACCGTGATCACGTGCTTTTATAACGAGGAGCGTTTTCTGGAAGAAGCGATCAGGAGTGTTCTGGGCCAACAATACGAATCATGGGAACTGATACTGGTCGACGATGGATCGACTGACCGCAGCACGGCTCTTGCAAAACGGTATGCCGCGTTGTATCCCGGCCGGATTCAATACAGGCACCATCCCGGTCATTGTAATGAAGGCTTGAGCGCCAGCCGCAATCTTGGCATTTCCGTCGCCCAGGGAGAATACATCGCTTTCCTCGACGCCGATGATGTATGGCTTCCCGGAAAATTGAGCTATCAGGTTGGCATCTTTACCGGGAATCCGCTTGTCACGGTGCAGGTTCAGGCGTCGACCTATTGGAACAGTTGGTCGAAGGAGAGGGGACGGGACACGCTCGTGAGGGTAGGGGTGCCCGAAGGGCTTTATTCACCGCCGGCGTTGCTTGAAGTATTGTATCCCCTTGGTGAAGGCGCCGCGCCTTGCCCTTCGTCGATCATCGTACGCCGGGATGTATTCGAACGATGTGGTTTCGAAGATTCGTTCCGCGGTATTTTTCAATTGTACGAAGATCAGGCGTTTCTCGCCCAGGTGTATCTCAATGAAAAAGTATTCGTTTCCGATTCTTGCCACAACCTTTACCGGCGTCGACCGGGTTCCATCGTGGCCACGGTTGTGAATGGCGGCGGCTACGACATGGTCAGGCGATACTACCTGCGGTGGTTTGATCAGCATATGCGTTATCATAACATTTCGTGCCGGAGGGCGAAGGTTGCGTTGCGAAAGGCAGCCTTTGTATACGATGAACCGCTGAAATACAGGCTCATCGTGTTATTGCCAAAACGTTTGAAAGCATGGACGAGGGATATTTTAGCAGCGATCGGAATGTTGACCTATAGCAAGTCATGAAAACGCCGTTGGTCTCCGTATTGATGCCCGTTTATAACGGCGAGCCCTATCTCCGTGAAGCTATGGAAAGCGTGCTGTTTCAGTCATTTCGGGATTTTGAATTTGTGATCGTCGACGATGGATCAACGGATCGAACGGAAGAGATCGTTCGCTCCTTTGACGACGCTCGTATACGCTTTTATACGAATGGGAATAACAGGGGCATTTCCGAGACCCTAAACAGGGGTATCGACCTGTGTCGGGCCAAATGGATTGCACGCATGGATGCGGACGACGTTAACCGGCGCGACCGCCTCGAACGCCAGGTCAGGTACCTCCACCACAACCCCGATTGTGCCCTGCTATCCACCTGGGCACGCGTGATGCGTGATGATAAAGAATTCGTAAGGATGGAGCGTTTTCGTTCGGAGTTCTATCCATACAACCTCACTTTTCAATGCTGGATATACCACCCCACGGTGATCTATCGCAAGGATGCGGTGCTGGCCGTGGGAAAATATTCCATGCCGTACTCGGAAGACTACGATCTGTTTTGGCGACTCTCCACCCGCTACAGAATTGCAAACCTGGAATTACCGCTTGTCAATTACCGGCTTTCCGCCACCAGTTTGAATTCCGTCACTAAAAAGCAGGAGTATGCGGAGGCAGAAAGGAGGAATGTGCTTCGCAACATCCGCTATTACCTCGGCAGCGATTTCACCTTGCCCGAACACTGGCTTTCCTGCCTTCGGCATGATTTCCAGCCGATGGCGGAAAGGCGCGATCCCGGGGAGTTGTTCGCCTGCCTCGATTTATTGGAACGCCTTACACGGGCAATGCTCAAAAGGGGAAATGGAAACGCGGAAGACGTCCTTTCTGCGCACGACGCCAAGCGGCGTTTTATCGTACAGCAGGTTGCGCTCGCCATGGGAAGTAAAAGCCGTGAACTTGCGATTTTGCTGAAGGCCGGAGCCTGGTCGGCGATCGCGAGCAAGGTTATGCGGGGGGTCTCGTGGCGAATGAAAAGAAGTACAAAGACATGGCGTTGAAGGATACTTTGAGAAAACGGATTCCCGACCGCCCACCGGTCGTGCTTCCCGTGGCAAGGGGCGTCACGCGACCGTTGTGGTCTGTAATGATCCCGGCTTACAATTGCATCGGTTTTTTGCCGCAAACCCTTCGTGCCGTGCTTGCGCAGGATCCCGGACCGGGGCTGATGCAAGTAGAGGTCATTGACGACGCAAGTACAGACGGGGACGTCGGCGCGTTGGTCCGCGACCTGGGCGGCGGCCGTGTAAGTTACTACCGCCAGGCAAGGAACGGAGGTAGCCTGCGAAACTTTCAAACTTGCATAGAGCGCTCGAGGGGTCACCTCATTCACATCTTGCACGGTGATGATCTCATCCGCGAGGGATTCTACCGGCGATTCGAAAATTTCTTCGTCACCCATGCAGGCGCCGGCGCCGCGTTTTGCCGCTATGCGTACATAGACGAACATTCGCGGTTGATGTACTCCCAGGAGCGCGAAGCCGACGAGACGGGTGTGTTGGCCGATTGGCTTGTTCGGCTTTCTGAGCGCCAACGTATTCAATATGTGGCCATGGTCGTGAGGAGGTCGGTTTACGAAGCGCTAGGTGGATTCTACGGTGTCGAATATGGCGAAGATTGGGAAATGTGGGTGCGCATCGCGGCCCATTATAAGATGGGGTATATTCCCGACATCCTCGCTGATTACAGGAGGCATAGCCTCTCGATAACAGGCAGGACCATGTTGACAGGAAAGAACATGGAGGATCTGAAGACCGTGATGAGGCGCATTCAGCGATATGTCCCTGAGGACAGGCGCGCGGAGGTGCTAAGGAAAAGCCGGAAGTATTACGCGTACTACGCCATGCGGGCTGCCAATACGTTGTGGACAAGCCAACGCCACAGGGCTGGCGCGTTGTCACAACTGCGCGCTGCCTGGGGCATGTGGCAGGATGTCCGGCTTGCCTTCATGATTGGGAAGCTTTTCACGCGCATGACCCTAAACCTATGAGCCCGTCAGGTGTATCCGTTATCGTGTGCTGCCATAATGGTGCACGCCGCCTGTCAGAGACGATCCGGCATATTGCGGCCCAGCGATTACCGGCGGATGTGCAGTGGGAATGCATTCTCGTTGACAATGCGAGCACAGACGGGTCTGGCGATGTTGCCGAGTGTATCTGGCACCAATCCGGTGCGGCTGCACCCCTGAGAATTATCGGGGAGCCTGCACTGGGTCTGAGCCATGCCCGTGCCCGGGGCTTTGCAGAGGCACGCTATGCCTACATCGTTCTTTGCGATGATGACAATTGGCTTGCGCCTGATTATGCCGCGCGTGCTTATTCCACCATGGAGGGTCATCCGAAGATCGGCGTACTCGGCGGGTTTGGCGTCCTGCAGCTTGAAGTAATCCCCCCGGCAGCGGTTCGTGGGCTGGAGGTCGTCTTCGCCTCAGGGAAGCAGGCTGCGCGCTCGGGACCCGTTGACACGCATCGGGTGTATGGAGCAGGTTGCATCGTCAGGAAGTCCGCCTACGAGAAGTTGTTAATGAGCGGCTTCCGGAACCTGTTAATCGACCGCCATGGGAACGCCCTGTCGTCGGGCGGCGACCACGAGTTGTGTTACGCGCTGGCTGTGTTGGGCTTCGAGATCTGGTATGATGAAGCGATGGTGTTCGTTCACTTTATCACCCGCGAGCGGCTAAGCGTCGAATACTTCAGACGTTATGCACGGGAGAGTGCAATCGGTTTTGACCTGCTTCTGTCCTATAAGGCCATCGCTGCCGGGAAGGCGGGGTACCGGTCCGCCTTGTGGGTTATCGCGCGGGAATTCGTGTATTATGTCCGTCAGTGTGCAACGGTCGGGCTCGAAGCCATCACGACCCACCCGGGTACCCCTACGCATCGAATGGCCATGTTCAGGTTCGCGATCATGGGCAGGAAGGTCCTGGCGTTTCCCCTGGTATGGCGTTCCATCTTGAAAAACCACCGCGTGATCCTTTCCCTTCGCGATAGAAGCCTCGGGGATGCGAAAGGCACCATGCAGACCGGCGAACCCGTGGTTACGCGCGTTTCCGCTTCAACACTTTGACTGCCGCCGCGGCGATATTTTCGCTGGAAAGCCCATACTTCTTCAGGAGATCCGTCGGGACGCCGCTTTCACCAAAGGAGTCGTTGACGGCAACCATTTCGAGCGGGCTCGGACGGAAACGCGCCAATACCTGGGCGACGCTGTCGCCCAATCCGCCGTTAATCTGGTGTTCTTCGCAAGTGACTGCGCACCCGGTCTTTTCAACCGAAGTGAGGATGGCCTCCACGTCGAGGGGCTTGATCGTGTGGATATTGATGACTTCGGCACTGATTCCCTGCGCGGCAAGTTTTTCTTCTGCCTCGATCGCCAGCCAAACCATGTGGCCGCAGGCAAAAATGGTGACGTCGCTGCCCTCGATCATCCGATCCGCTTTGCCGATGGTGAAGGGGCGGTCCGGCGTCGTGAAGATTGGCCAGCCCGGCCTCCCGAAGCGGAGGTATGCCGGCCCGATATGATCACCGAGGGCAATCGTGGCGAGGCGCGTCTGGTTGTAGTCGCAGGGAACGACAACGGTCATTCCAGGCAGCATCTTCATCATCCCGATGTCTTCGAGGATCTGGTGTGTGGCACCATCTTCACCGAGGGTGAGGCCGGCATGTGACGCGCATATCTTTACGTTCTTCCCGGAATAAGCAACGGACTGCCGGATTTGGTCATACACACGGCCGGTAGAGAAGTTTGCAAATGTGCCGGTAAACGGGATCTTTCCGCCGATGGTGAGGCCGGCTGCAATGCCGATCATGTTCGCCTCGGCAATCCCGATCTGGAAAAACCGATCGGGAAATTCTTTTTTGAAAGCGTCCATCTTCAGCGAGCCGGTAAGGTCTGCGCAAAGCCCGACCACAGCGGAGTTTTTCTTTCCAAGTTCGTGAAGTCCCGCCCCGAAACCTGAGCGTGTATCCTTCTTTTCCGTAAATGTGTATTTAGCCATGGTGTGTAAAAAATGCACTGCGAAAGTCGCAAAATATTTTCGATCTGCCAGCGGTATTTGGTGAAAGTGTTAATGAAATGTTAACCCATCAAAATCCCCCAGGCAGGTATAACTGCATTTCAACCGTTTTCGTAAATAGTGACGTTAGCCGGTTCGAAAAAATGAAAGTAACTGAAAAGAACAACCGCCGATTTCTGCTCTGGTTCCTCGTTGGTGTACTCATCGCCATTCTGCCATGGCTGATCCTTCTTTAACGTTCAGTTGAAGACATCCACGTTGACCGTTTGGCCGGACTTCATTTCAAATTCCTTGACCGCCGTGTACTTGCTGCCACCGGCGCGTCTTGCGCGAAACACGACCTTGTAGTTGCCGGGCAGGAGATTGAACGCATGGCGGGATGACTGAGGGTTGAGGTTACAGACCCATTTTGTTCGACCTTCGAGGATTTCGTAAACACTGCCGATTCCATCTGTGAGCGTATTGATATTTACGAGCCCCGGAGCCGGCAGGGTGATGACCTGCGTCTTATCAGGCACAATGGTCACCGGAATTATTCTACG
This sequence comes from uncultured Roseivirgaceae bacterium, assembly GCA_964551035.1. Taxonomy (GTDB): domain Bacteria; phylum Bacteroidota; class Bacteroidia; order Cytophagales; family Cyclobacteriaceae; genus Chryseosolibacter. The sequence continues at coordinate 19,803 of CAZKBK010000044.1, forward strand.
GGGTAACGTCAGGGTTTCTAATTCGTAGTCGCCGGCAAGATACCTGAATTGGCGGCCGCTGTGGTGTTCATTGACGATGTTGTGCTTTCCCTTTTCTCGTACGATCATGGAAAAAGAATTGCCGCGGCCTTCGGCGCGCGCAACCAACATACCTTGCGGGACTGCAATATTGAACACGTTGTGGGTTCCGTTGGTAATGTCGACGTTGCGGCGCACAACGGGAGGGAGGGTATGCACCACCAGGTCATACGAAAGCACCGCGTCAACCTGTACGGAATCCGGCCTGCCGTTTGCATCGCGATAATGAATGAACTCGTATGCAGCTACGCCGGTGGCGTTGTTGATAAAGCTGATATTGACGTTCGTTTCGGTCGGCTGTTGGTTTTCGTCAAGTAGTTCGACGCTGACGGTCGTTTTCAGGAACGTCGTCTGGATGGACTCGTTGAGGGCCTTGTTGAAAGTCCGCGAGTTTTTGGCGTCGAGGTATTTCCCGATGCAGTCAAGATTTTTTTGCCCCTCCATGCCCAGGCCGATGACAAAAGGCTTTAAGAAGACGCCCTTGCGTTGCAGGGCCACAGAGGTCGAGCAGGGGTCGCCGCCGCATGATTCAATGCCATCCGTGATGAGGATGAGGATGTTCCGATAACCTGAATCGCCGGGAAAATCATTCGCCGCCTGCAGAAGGGAGTACGTTATCGGTGTTGTCCCTTTAGGTTTAATGCTGTTGATGCGTTCGATAATCCGGTCGTGGTTGTTGATCGCGAAGGGCACTTCCAGGTTGCTGTCCTGGCAATTGTTTGAGGTCTGTGGAAACTGGTGACCATAGACCCTCAGGGCAAGTTCCACGTCGGGATTGACTTTCAGGGAGTCGACGAGGCGGGTGAGAATGAACCTCGCGATCGACATCTTCGAGGCGCCACCTGACCAGGCCCCGTTCATACTGCCCGATCCGTCAAGCACAAAGAGAATTCTGGTTCTTTCAGGAACGCTCTGCTGCACTTCCTGGCCTTCCGCGGCGGAAAAACCCAACACCAACAGGAATACACACGTGAGTTTTCTCATATCCACACCTACAACGCAAATTGTACGTATGAAATTAGTAATCTCCCAGTGTTTCTTCGAGTTGAGCAAGGGCTTTTTGCAATTCTTCGTCGTTCGGCGCCACGCCGTGCCATTTATGGGACCCCATCATGTAATCGACGCCAAAGCCCATCTCTGTTTTCATGAGGTTCATGACCGGTTTGCCGTTTCGCGCCAATTGCTGTGCGCGCTCCATGGACGTAATAACCTCTTCCATCTTGTTTCCATTAAAGGAATTAACGACCCACCCGAATGCCTCCCATTTGGCTTTCAGGTCACCCAGCGACATTATTTTTTCCACCGGACCATCGATCTGTTGGCCGTTCACGTCGATGGTTGCGATCAGGTTGTCGATTCCCCGGTGGGCCGCATACATTGACGCTTCCCAAACCTGGCCTTCCTGCTGCTCGCCGTCGCCCATCAGCACATAGACGAAGCGGTCATCCCCGTTTAGCCTTTTTGCCTGTGCGGCCCCGATGGCAACGGAAAGTCCCTGACCCAGCGATCCGGAGGCGACGCGCACACCGGGAAGGTGCTCATGTGTGGCCGGGTGCCCCTGCAGGCGGGAATCGATTTTCCGGAACGTAGCCAGTTCTTTGACATCGAAGTAACCTGAGCGTGCAAGCGTTGCATACCAAACCGGTGAGATATGGCCATTCGACAAGAAGAAGAGATCTTCTCCCTTTCCGTCGATTTCGAACTTCGGATCGTGCTTAAGGAGGTGAAAATACAGGGCGACGAAGAAATCCGTGCAGCCCAGCGAACCGCCCGGGTGGCCCGACTGGCAGGCGTGCACCATCCGTACGATATCCCTTCGAATCTGGCTGGCCAGTTGTTTCAGTTTCACGAGATCGGGTTGCTGCTTCATGACGCAAAAAAGTTTGCCGCGAAGATGGAGGAAATTTCCAAAACGCGCAAAGTTTTATCACGCGACGGCGGGTACCGGTAACACCATGCCTTGAAATATTTGAAAAAAAATCTACTTTCGGTTTCCAACCCTTTGTTTGCTATGGAAAAATTCACCCGTATTGTTGCAATACTTGTTGCATTTCACCTGACTGCCCACGCTCAGGTCGATTTCCGGAAACTCGATGCCTACTATGCCGAAGCGCTAAAGGCGTGGGATGTGCCCGGAATGAGCATTGCGATCGTCAAGGATGGCGAGGTCGTCTTCAGTAAAGGCTACGGTGTGAAGGAACTGGGAAAGCGTGGGACGCCCGACGACAATACCTTGTTCGCCATCGCGTCCAACTCAAAGGCGTTTACTACCGCCGTCATCGCGCAACTGGTGGAGGAAGGAAAGCTCGGCTGGAACGACAAGGTGAAGGACCATTTGTCCTACTTCGAGTTGTACGACCCGTGGGTGTCCAACGCGGTGACGATACGCGATCTGCTCAGTCACCGCGTGGGATTGGGGACGTTTAGTGGGGACATCCTCTGGTACCGTACGACGTTGAGTGCTGAAGAGATCGTGAGGCGCGTTAAACACCTGCCGAAAGCCTATGATTTCAGGTCGGGCTATGGCTACTCTAACGTGATGTACATTACCGCCGGTGAGGTGATCCGGAAGGTTACCGGCAAATCATGGGGTGAGAACGTTCGCGAACGATTTTTTGAACCATTGGGTATGACACGTTCCATCACAACGAGCAAGGCGATTGAAGCAAAGGGCAATGCGGCGACACCCCACGCGTTGATTGACGGCGAACACAAGCCCATTTCATGGGAAGACTGGGAGACCGTCGGGGCAACCGGGGGTGTTATTTCAAGCGTCAAGGACCTTTCACAGTGGATGATCTTCAACCTCGATCATGGGGTATGGAAGGGTGATACGCTTCTTTCACCCCAATCGCGAAACATGGTGTGGACGCCACACAACATGTTTGGCGTGAATCATACCGATGGTGACCAAACGACACATCTTCGGGGCTACGGCCTGGGTTGGGGCATCCGAGACTATCATGGCAGGATGTGGATATCCCACACCGGTGGATATCCCGGCATGCTTTCAACCGTTGTGCTCATTCCCGATGAAAAACTGGGCGTCGTTATTCTCACCAATGGCATGAGATCCGTTTTTGGCCCGCTTGCGCGGTACACGGTCGACGCATTTCTCGACGTGCCGGAAAAAGACTGGGCGGCCGAAGCGCTTGAATCGTTAAACGCGCGGAAAGACACACGCATCGAGGAACGGAAAGAAGCGCGTGTATTGGGAACGCGCCCAACCCATGACTTGGATGCTTATGTCGGAACGTACGTCGCAGATGCGTATGGCAAGATCATCGTAAAGGAAGACTCGGGCAAGCTCGCGATCGAATTCGAGCACACCCCGGATCTGAATGCTACCCTGGAGCACTGGCACTACGACGTCTGGCAAATACATTGGAAGAAACCCGAGCCGCTCACATGGTTCCCCTTTGGAACGGTGCAATTCGAACTGGATAACAACAACAAAGTAACCGGCATTTCCTTTGATGTTCCCAACAACGATTTTTGGTTTTATGAGATCAATCCCACGAAGGTTGACTAACTGCTGGCCGCGTTGTTCACGGCGGCTGTATGCTGCAGTGCCAAAACCGGTATAGAATTTTTACTGTTGGCCGCAGTGACGTTGAACTGTGGGCCGAGATGTACATTTTTAAGAACCCTGCGTGGATTGAAACGAGTTTACTTTCCACCACCCGATTTGAAGACCTTACCGACTCGATCTTTTACGACATCAATAAGAACCTCGGTACCTTGCAGCAGGGCGATCCTCTGGTATCGGTGGTAATCCCCGCCTTCAATGAAGAGCTAAACATCCTTAAGGCCGTGTACACCCTGTCGCGAAACGTCGCCCCGTTTCCTGTCGAGATCATCGTGGTGAACAACAACTCTACAGACCGGACGGGTGAGGTGCTCAAAAGGCTCGGCGTGCAAACTGTTTTCCAGCCAAAGCAGGGATGTGGCCCTGCCCGGCAACTCGGGCAGGAGCGGGCTCGTGGAAAATACGTGCTGATGGCTGACGCGGATTGCCTGTATCCGCCCGATTGGATTCGACGGATGACAACGGCGCTTCAGCAAGCGAATGTGGCCTGCGTGTACGGTCGCTATTCGTTCATCGGTTCTATGGAAAAACCGCGCTGGAAATTTTTTGTATATGAACTGATCCGGGATTTTTATGCGGAGTTCAGACATGTTAAGCGGCCCTTCATGAACGCCCTGGGAATGAACATGGGATATGTACGCGACCTGGGCCTGAAGGTCGGTTTCATCGACCGGCACATTCGCGGGGAGGACGGCCGGATGTGCTTTGCCCTGATGCAACACGGAAAAATAAAACAGGTGAGGGATCGCGCCGTAAGGGTATGGACCTCACCCCGCACGCTTGACCGGGAAGGGCGTTTGTTTTACTCACTCGCCGCACGCGTGGCGGTGGAGTTGACACGGTTCGGGCACTATTTCACCCGCCAAAAAGCGCACGACGTGCATACCTCAGAGAACTATGACCCGCGGGCCCTGAAACACTTTCGGAAATACAGGTCCATTCATAAGAACAAGGAACCCATCTAACGTCATCGCGAGTTCAACGCTTCTTTTTCTTCGGGGCGGTTTTCTTCCTGGTCTTGACCGAAGCCTTTTTGCTCCCGACTTTCGCCGCGGCCGGCTTTTTCTTGGCCTTGGTCCTCGCGGTTGAAGGTGCGACCCGTTTTGCGGTCACCCGGGCCTTCGGATCCACAGCCTTATCCCCGAGGATCTGGGCCGCATGGTTCTTCGTATCGACCTTGCCGATGATGTCCCGAATGATACCCATCTCATCGATCACATAGGTCACACGCGCCGTGCCCATGTATTTTCGGCCGTACATCGACTTTTCGACCCAGGTGCCATACGCCTCATGCAGGGCTTTGTTCGAATCGGCAAGGAGCCGGAAGGGCAGCCTTTCCTTTTCAATGAATTTCTGGTGCGACCGTTCGTTATCGGTACTTACGCCAAGGATCTCGTATCCCTGTTTTTGTAACACCCGGTAATTGTCGCGAAGGTTACAGGCTTCAGCCGTGCAACCTGGCGTCATGTCTTTGGGGTAAAAGTAGAGAACGACTTTTTTTCCCCGGAAGTCTGAAAGCTTCACGGAGTTTCCGTCCTGGTCGTTAACGGTAAATACAGGCGCTTTGTCGCCGATTTCAAGAGCCATGGCAAATGGATTTAGGTCGAAAAGATAACAAGGAAAAGTAAAACAATCCATTGCCTTCTCCGGCGGGCTTAATGTATTTGCTGCGTGAAAGTTGAAGTATTCCCCGCACGGTCAGTGACCACAAGCTTGAGTTCACCCTTCAAGCTTTGTGCGTTGTCTAATCTTTCTGACCAGATCGTGGCTGTTTTAGGGTCATACAACATCAACAACCACCTCCCGTCGATGGAGGCTTCGAAGGAATCGATGCCAGAGAGGCCATCGCCAATGCGGAAACGCGCGCCCGTGCCGTTGACGGCAACAGGACGGATCGCAGGGGCGAGCGTGTCTTCGAGGATCATGAATTCACCCAGTTCACGGGTGTTGAAGTGTATACGTCCGTTCTCCCATTTTCCTCCCAGGAAGCTTTGACCACCGCCGTTCACGCAATACACCGCCATATTGTCCTTCCACCCGGAAATGCCAGAGGGCCTCATTGCAATTTGAATCGACCTGTCAAGCGGCGTTGTCTCGGCGCCGATGGTATAGACGCCATGCCCCTCCTCGTTCATCCTTCGTGAAAGATGCAGATAGGCCGTATCGTAAAGGGCCCCGGAGGGGAACTTGATGTCGATCAGATCGCTGTAGTAGGTGTATTCATTGCCGGACGGAACGGTCGCTTCAACGCCGGGGAAGACTGTGTTGTCGCATACGAGGATGGAATCCGGTATTTCCTTCCTCAGGTCAAAAAGAAAAACGAGTTGATTTTCGTTTCCATAGTCCGGCCCCCGACTGTAGGCCTCGCCATTCCGGTAAACCATGGCGGTGGTGCCCCCTTCGCCGCACGGCTTTGCACTCACAACGAGAACGTTCTCTTCGATATCAAAGGCGACATCTTCCCTTAACGACGCCAGAAACATCGCCTCGTCGGACAGCGGCGAGGGGCGCAGTACAAAGGAAACGTTGCTGCGGTTTCCATAGGTGTCTTTCATGGTGATGACGACCTGTGCATCATCACCCGGTTTCACCCTGATTTTCCCGTCGCCAGGCGAGCGGTCATAGAAGTTCAACTTGTTTCCGTCGTCCAGATAGAGCTTATAGAACCTGGCGCCATTTGTGCGCAATGTTTTAAAGTCCATCAACGTGAATATCGAACGCGTCGTGCCGAAGTTGATCTTTTCGATAGATTGGTTGAATACCGTCTGGCTGTCGACCTTCATCTCGATGTAGTTCACCCCGCCGTGGAAACGGCTTCCGGGTGCGAGCTTGTCTTTTGCAAGGATTTCGACACCGATATTGCCGGTTGCCAGAATCGGCGCGGAGAAGACGTAATTGTTGCCGATGCGTTTTGCGTAGAATTCAAAACGGCCAAACCGGTCGTTGATGCGTGAGTTGATGTCGAGCGTGCGCAATGCGATCTTTTCAACAGCCGGCGGCAAATTGTCGACGATCTCGGGGAACGCCTCCACGAGTAGCGGGTTCAGTGCCAGGTTATTGGAATCGCGAATGTCGAAATGGAGATGCGGGCCGCCGCTCGATCCGGAATTTCCCGAGAAAGCAATGGTGTCGCCCTGATGGACCGGGAACTGACCGGGCCGAAAAAACAACGACAGCCGTGATGCCTTCCGGCGATAGTGTTCATTTAATACGTAGTCGACGATAGGCCCCCGGAAGCGGTCAAGGTGGGCGTAAACAGTCGTGTTACCGTCCGGGTGCGCAACGTAGAGCGCATTTCCGTATCCCGAAGGACTTACCGCAACCCGCGAGATGTATCCGCTTTTGGATGCCAGCACAGGCAGGCCTATGGTGTTGTTGGTGCGAATATCAATTCCGGAATGGAAATGATTGCTTCGCAATTCACCCATGGTACCCGACAGGGAACCCGGCAAACCCGGGTTGATCGGGTAAAGGTATTTTTCTTCTGCGGTGAATTTTTCTTCAGGAGGACTAAATTGTGCTGAGGAAAAAAATGGACAAACCGCAACAAAAAATAAAATCTTACTTAACCTCAAACTCCAGTAACTTCTCATCTTCAATAAAAGCAGCCAGCGTGTCTCCAACCTTAACCGGTCCGACCCCTTTCGGGGTTCCCGTAAAAATCAAATCTCCGGTTCGGAGTGTAAAAAATCGCGAGAGATACGAAATTATGAAATCAAAACTAAACAACATAAGGCTTGTATTTCCTTGTTGCCGAACTTCACCATTTACCGATAAGCTGAAGTTTATGTCTTTTAAGTCTTTAAAATCGGATGCCGGCCGAAGGGCATCGGACAAGGGAGCCGACCCATTGAACCCTTTGGCGATATCCCAGGGAAGGCCTTTCTCTTTTGCTTTCTTTTGGAGGTCCCTCGCCGTGAAATCTACGCCTACGCCGATGCTGTCGTAGTATTTGCCCGCGAATTTCTCCTGAATGTTCTTTCCCTCCTTGCAAATGCGTAGCACAAGTTCGACCTCGTGATGGATATCGGTTGAAAAGTCCGGGTAGTAGAAAGGGGCGTTGTTGCGAAGGAGCGCTGTGTCCGGCTTTGTGAATACGACCGGCTCATCCGGCCGCTCGTTGTTTAACTCCTGGATGTGCTCGACATAATTTCTGCCTATCGCGAAGATCCGCATCAGGATAAGTTTATTTTTGGTAAATATTTTCGCACACCATTCAAACAGCGCAAAACTGTAAGATTTGTACATTGCCGTTAAAGTTAACATGATGAAACGATATATCGCAAATTTTGTCCTGTTAGGCCTGGTCGCAGCGGGCTGTGCAACCGTCGCGGTTACGGGCAGAACCCAACTTAACCTCGTTTCGAACTCGGAAATTATTCCGGTCGTTGAGCAGCAGTATGATTCCATCATTAAGGCGTCAAACCTGTCTGACGACCCGCGGCAGACGGCGCTGGTGAAAGAAGTGGGAAGAAAAATTCAGAAAGCGGTCGAACAGTATATGGCCCAGCACAACGCGTCTGGCGAATTGGAGGGTTTTGACTGGGAATTTAACCTCATCGACGACCCAGGCACCGTGAATGCCTGGTGCATGCCGGGTGGAAAGGTGGCTTTTTATACCGGTATCATGCCCATCTGCAAGGACGAAGCGGGCGTAGCGGTGGTCATGGGACACGAGGTGGCACACGCCATTGCCAATCACGGTCGTGAGCGGATGAGTCAGGCGATGGTGGCTAACGGACTGTTAGGAACTTTTAGCCTGGCGCTCGGACAGAATCAGGGCCTGACAAAGCGTTTGTTGCTCCAGGCTGCGGGCATCGGCGCGCAGGTTGGGATGTTGAAGTTCTCCAGGCAGCACGAATCGGAAGCCGACAAGATCGGACTTATTTTTATGGCGATGGCGGGCTATGATCCCCGCGAAGCGCCGAAGTTTTGGGAGCGGATGTCAGCGCAGGGCAGTGGCCAACCTCCGGAATGGTTATCCACACACCCGGCGCACGACACGCGAATTCAGGATCTGAATGCTGCCATGCCCGAGGCTTTAAAGTACTATAACAAATGATTGCAGACCGTATCTTCAGGTGGGCGCTCGCCGTGGTTATCGCCGTCATGATCCCGAATCTATCGGGTGCGCAGGCTGACAAGTCAGCGGTCAGGGAGATAAAAGCGCATCGAAAGGAGCAGCGTAAAGAGTTTCGCGATCCGGACAAGTCGCCGCTCACACCCGAAGACCGCGCGCAGTTCAGGCATTTGAACTACTTCGAGATCGACCTGACCTTTCGCGTGAACGCCCGGTTCCTTAAGACCGATAACAGTCCGCTGTTCGCGATGAAGACCACCACAGACCGCCTGCCCGAGTATCGCAAGTTTGGCGAAGTACATTTCCAGATTGATGGGCAGCCCCTGGTACTCGAGGTCTATCAAAATCCGGAGATCATGCAAAGGCCGGGATACGAGGATTATCTGTTCATTCCTTTCACCGATGACACCAATGGGTATGAAACCTACGAGGTGGGCAGGTATCTTGACTTTCGCGTGCCGGAATCGGATACCGTGATTGTTGATTTCAACAAGGCCTACAATCCTTATTGCGCCTACAGCGGACGATACTCATGCCCGATTCCGCCGGCAGTGAATCACATCGGCATGCGCATAGAGGCCGGTGAAAAGAAGTTCAGCGAAGGTCATTGACCGGTTCAGCGCTTGAAACCGCGCAATTTGATCTCGGTCAGTTTCCGCTTGGTGTCCTGCGGAAAATCGCCGTTCATCATCCAATCGTAGTAGGCGGGCTCCTTATTGAGCACGTCAGTCACCCGCCTGCCTTTATGCTTGCCGAAGTTGAAGATCTCCTCGTTCTTGTCGTTTCGGATCATTCTTCCCGCAAGATCAACCATATCGGCCCAAAGGATCTTGCTGAGCGTGTCCATGTCGTTCCTGATCTCGCCCACCTTGCGACCGGTTATGTCGGTGACATCTTCGCCGTCATAGCGTTGAACCTGTGCAAGCAGCACTTGCATTGAAGCTTCGGCGTCCGCCTCGGCCGTGTGAGAATCCTTCAGTTCCTCGTTGATGTAGAACTTATACGCCGCTTTGAGCGTCCGTTTCTCCATGAGGTGAAAGATTTTTTGGCAGTCGATAATCCGCTTGCGCTGGTAGTCGAACTCGATGCCGGCGCGAAGAAATTCCTCAACCAGCAGCGGAACGTCCATTTTGAGAATACTGAAGCCGCCCAGGTCTGCACCCTCCATGAATTTTGCGTAGTCGCGGGCGACTTCCTTGAACGAGGGCTTACCGACCACGTCGTCGTCATGAATGCCATGGAAAATTGAACTCTCCGGTGGAATCGGCATACCGGGATTCAGCAAGTCACGCTTTCGATGAACGTCGCCGTTGGGCATCAACTTGATCACCGCGATTTCGATGATGCGATCACGCGTGACGTTAATTCCCGTACTCTCGAGATCAAAAAAGCACAAAGGGTTGCGAAGGTTAAGCTTCATCATCAAGGGGTAAGGTTTTCGATTGCGGCAAGCGTCTCAGGAGACAATTTTTTCCGAAAGCGACGCCATGTCCAGGCCGCCAAAGTTCCCGGAGCTCATCATCAGCAGATTCTTATTCTTCCACGACAGCCCGCTTAGAAAAGATTGGAGGGATGAGCTGTCGCTGAATACTTCGAGGTGCTTGACGCCGAACGCGTTGCGTATGTCATCCACGGCAATGGGTTCGAGTTTCTTCGCGCTGACTTTTTCGGGATCGAAATACACCACGGGCAACTGCGCATGGGAAAGGGTATCCCTGTATTGCGGCAGGAACTTCCTGTTCAGGCTGCTGTAGGTATGCAGTTCCAGGCAGGCTACCAATTCCCGTGAAGGGTTCAGTTCCCTGACGGCTTTCACGGTGGCGCGCACCTTCGAAGGGGCGTGGGCAAAATCCTTATAGACCGAGGTTTGGCCATTCGCGGCCAGCATTTCCAGTCGGCCGGCGGCGCCTTCGAAACTTCCGATCGCTTCGTAAAATTGCTGATTGGTTATCCCGATGCGTTTCAGAACTTCCTTTGCTCCCGCGATATTTTGAAAGTTATGATTGCCAAATATTTTTACGGCCACCTTTTCCTTTCCATCGGTCAGAAAAAACTGTCCTGTGTTGTCCGAGGTATGCGGATGTGTGTTGTAGGCAATTTCGATTACGTCCACGCGCTCTTTTTTTCCGATCATCAGGGCCATGGAATCGGGCTCGCAATAGATTAGTATGCCACCTTTGGGCGTTTGGTCGGCGAACAGGTCAAATTGTCTTACATACTCCTCTTCATTCGGGAAGACGTTGGCATGATCCCAGGCGATGCCGCTGATCAATCCGATGTGATGGCGGTATTTCAGGAACTTCGGGGTGGCGTCGACGGCCGAGGCGAGGTATTCGTCGCCCTCAATAATAATAAGGGGCGCGTCGGAGAGCTTTACAGCGTTTTCAATTCCTTTCACGCGGGCGCCGATCACATAGTCGAACTTTCGCTTGTGATAATTGAGCACGTGAATGATGATGGCCGTAATGGTGGTCTTCCCATGGCTTCCTGCAATGACGATGCGCTGCTTGTCGCGGCTCTGTTCAAAGATGAAGTCGGGAAAGGAGAGAATTTTTATCCCCAGTTCCTGCGCGCGTACCAATTCAGGGTTGTCCGCCGCCGCATGCATGCCGAGTATGACCGTACCAATAGACTTATCGATAATTTCCGGACGCCATCCGCTTCGGGGCGGAAGCAGCCCGTGCTTCTCAAGATGGGAGCGCGAGGGTTCAAAGACCTCGTCGTCGGAGCCCGTGACCTCGAAGTCCATGTTTTTCAGTGCGATAGCGAGGTTGTGCATCACGCTACCGCCAATTGCAATAAAGTGTATCCGTTCTTTGGGCGCCATGTAGTGAAAAATCCGCCTCAAAGTAAAGTAAAAAAGTCAATTGTTCATAAGGCTGCGGCTCGTGGGTGTCGCGCACGGTTAACGTCGTGTCTGACAGCACTTGTCAATGGAATAGCCGTTATTCACAATTGGGTGTGTATGGTTTGTGTATACTTTGTGGGTAGCGTGATGAATGTTGTGTGTAGGTTTGTTGCCCTAACATTGAAACACGTACAACAACCACTGTATGGAGCAAGGTCGATCAACGCCGATGAGGTTAAGCAGCAAGCCTAACAAACTGATTCCGAGAGACATCTCTGAGAGTCTTGGCAAGTTGCCACCTCAGGCGCTTGATCTGGAGGAATCGGTGCTCGGCGCGCTGATGCTGGAAAAGAACGCATTAAACGCTGTGGTGGAGTTCCTTAAGCCGGAACATTTTTACGCCGATGCCCACAACGAGATATACCAGGCCATAATCGACCTGTTCAAGGCGTCAGAGCCCGTGGACATGCGGACGGTGGTCAATCAACTTCGCAAAAACGGCAAACTTGAACTGGTAGGGGGCGCCTACGTAATTGCCGAGCTCACCTCTAAGGTCAGTTCTGCCGCCAATATCGAGTATCACGCCAGGGTAGTCATCGAAATGGCGATCAAGCGCACGCTAATCCAGGTTGCTTCCCAAATCCATCAAGATGCGTACGAAGACACGACCGATGTTTTTGAGTTGCTCGACAAAACGGAGCAGTCGGTCTTTGAAATATCGGACTCCAACCTCCGCAAGAACTACGATAACATGCGCAACCTGATGGCGCGCGCCATTCAGGAGTTGCAAGTACTCAAGGATCACAAGGACGGCCTCACCGGCGTGCCCAGCGGATTCACGGCGCTGGACCGGATTACCTCCGGCTGGCAGCGGTCCGACCTGGTCATTATTGCAGCGCGGCCGGGTATGGGTAAGACAGCGTTCGTTGTTTCCGCGTTGCGCAATGCGGCGGTCGATTTCAAAATGCCCGTGGCGATTTTTTCCCTGGAGATGGCATCGATTCAGCTCGTCAACCGGATGATCTCGGCGGAAGCGGAACTTGAAGGCGAAAAGATCAAGAAGGGCAACCTTGCTGAGCATGAATGGGCCCAACTCGTTCACAAGACGAGCCGCCTGTCTTCGGCCCCGATCTTCATCGACGATACGCCAGCCCTGTCCATTCTCGAACTTCGCGCAAAGAGCCGAAGACTCAAAGCTGAACACGACGTACAACTGATTGTGATAGACTACCTCCAATTGATGCGGGGTGATCAGGGCGGCAACCGCGAACAGGAAATCGCCTCGATCTCGCGCGCGTTAAAAGGCATCGCCAAGGAATTGAACGTGCCCGTTCTGGCCCTTTCGCAGCTAAGCCGTGGTGTCGAGACGAGGGGAGGCGATAAGAGGCCACAGCTTTCCGACTTGCGTGAGTCGGGATCCATCGAGCAGGACGCCGACATCGTCATGTTCCTCTATCGTCCGGAGTACTATAAGATCACTGTTGATGAAGAGGGCATGCCCACGCAGGGCGTCGGCGAAGTCATCGTGGCCAAACACAGGAACGGCTCCACGGGTACTGCGAAGCTTAAGTTTATCGGCAAGTTCACCAAGTTTGCCGACCTCGATGCGCCGATGGGGTACGACAACCCGTTCTCCGGAATGATTACCCGCGAGAGCAGACTCAACAGCATCGATCCGGCGAATGAACCCCCCACGCCACCTCCGGGAAACGATGACGACACCCCGTTCTAGGTCAGAACGTCAGTTCCTCATAGGCTGATCGCATTTCGCGGAATGCTTTTTCTTCACCCTGCTTGCGCGCCACAGCCATGCCTTTCTCGAGTATTCGGATAGCCTCGTTAATGTCACCGGTTTCTTCACAAAGCTTGGCCGCGTGGTAATAGGTGGGAACATACCCCTCGTGCTCCTTTAGAAGAATGTTGAAGTATTCGCGCGCCTGAGCAACGTCGTGCTTAAGGTACTCAATGGCAAGCGCGTAGATGTTGAACGGATCCTTCGGATCGTCCCTGAAATATTGCCGAAGATGTTCAAGCCGGGCGGTATCCATCGGGTTTCTGCCGGTATAGTTTTTTATAATTTCGGGCCCGCCGCGAAAGTGCTAAAATTTTGAGCAATTGGGAGCGCGGGTATCAGTTTTTTGTATCTTGAGCCCTGTTTCAAGAGAATGTGCTCCGAACTTATTGATTTAGAATGAGATGAAGATCCTGGTCTGCATTACCCATGTACCCGATACAACTTCGAAGATCGCTTTCAAGGACAACGCAACAAAATTCGATACCACTGGTGTGCAATTCATAATTGGTCCGTACGACGACTATGCGTTGGCGCGTGCCATAGAGTTGAAAGAATCAACCGGCTCGACGGTTACCGTCCTTAATGTAGGCCTGGCTGAAACGGAACCTACTATACGCAAGGCGCTTGCAATCGGCGCCGACGATGCCATTCGCGTCAATGCCGATCCTGCTGACTCATACTTTGTGGCCACGCAGATCGCGGAGCAGGCGAGGGCTGGCGGTTATGACCTGATCCTGATGGGAAGAGAGTCCATCGACTACAACAGCGGCGTCGTTCACAGCCTGGTCGGGGAAATGCTGGGCATGCCGTCCGTGTCGCCGGTTATGAAGCTGGATATTGAAGGCAATACCGCGAAACTTTCCCGGGAAATAGAAGGAGGGAAGGAATCCGTCGAGATCAGCCTGCCATTTATTGCCGGATGCCAGGAACCGATCGCCGAATGGAAGATCCCCAACATGCGCGGCATCATGTCGGCGCGCACCAAACCCCTGAAGGTTGTTGAACCCAGCGCGGCAGAAAGTGGTGTCGCAACCCTGAAGTACGAATTACCACCGCCAAAAGGCGCGGTAAAAATGATTTCCGCGGACAATGTGGGCGAATTGGTTGATCTGTTAAAGAACGAAGCAAAGGTTTTATAAGACATTGATTTCTCATGAACATATTGGTATTTGTAGAAAGCGCTGAAGGCAAGATAAAGAAGACATCAAACGAGGCGATCGCCTATGCACAAGCCATGGGCGGCAAGGTCACGGCCATTGCACTGGGTTCCGCGGAGACGGGTGAACTCGAATCCCTGGGGAAGTACGGTGCGCAAACCGTCTTGCATGTTGACAACGAGAAACTCAATCAGGGCGTGATCCGGGCCTATGCGGAAGTATTGGTGAAGGCGATGCAGGATGAGAACGCTGACGTTCTCGTTCTTGCCAATTCCTCGCTGGGAACGCCGGTCGCGGCACGGGTCGCGGCGCGGATCCGGGCAAGCCTGGCTACGAACGTTGTGGACCTTCCCGATACTTCTTCCGGCTTTGTCGTGAAGCGAAGTATCTATACCGGAAAGGCGTTCGCTTTCCTTGATCTGAAAGGCGCAAAGAAAGTGATTGCGCTGCGCAAGAATGCTGCGCCGGTGTCGGAGGTTGGTGGTGTGGCACAGGTAAAGCCTTACAACGTTGATCTTTCGGATGAGTGGTTTGGCGTCAGGATACTGTCGTCTGAAAAAGCTACAGGCGAAGTGCTGTTACCCGAAGCGAACATCGTCGTTTCCGGCGGCCGCGGGATGAAGGGGCCCGAGCATTGGGGCATCCTCGAAGCGTTGGCGGCGACGCTGCATGCAGCGACCGGTTGCAGTAAACCGGTATCGGATATGGGATGGCGGCCCCATCACGAGCACGTTGGACAGACGGGCGTAAAAGTAGCACCGCAGTTGTATATTGCCGTTGGCATCTCGGGCGCCATCCAGCATCTGGCGGGTGTAAACTCCTCCAAATGTATTGTGGTGATCAATAAAGATCCTGAGGCACCATTTTTTAAGGCTGCCGACTATGGCGTTGTGGGAGATGCATTTGAAATAATTCCTAAATTGACGGAAGCGATAAAAGCCGCAAAGTAAGTGAAGAAGATCAAGCTAGAAATCCTGGGCCTTTCCTCCAGCCAGTCGCAAACAGGCTCTTTTGCGCTGGTACTGGGAGAAACCGAAGGAAACAGGCGATTGCCGATTATCATCGGCATGTTCGAGGCGCAGGCGATCGCCATTGAGATCGAAAAGATCATCCCCAACCGGCCCATGACCCATGACCTCTTCAAGTCCTTCGCCAACAACTTTCATTTCACCGTGGAGGAGATCGTGATCTCCGATCTTAAAGAAGGCGTTTTCTTTGCCAAGATTGTTTGCTCGGATGGCCTGAAAAAATCGGAGGTGGACGCCAGGCCATCGGACGCCATAGCCATCGGGTTGCGTTTTGATTCCCCCATCTACACCTACGAAAATATTCTTGCCGAAGCAGGTATCGTGCTTACCGACGAAGCCGAAGAGGAAAAAGTCGAGCCGCGACCCGAAGCCAAGGTTCGCACAAAAAAGGAGAGTACCCGAAAGGATGATTTTAAGAACTACTCAACCGAGAAACTTAACGACCTCCTGAAAGATGCCATCGACAAGGAAGACTATGAACGTGCGGCAAAGATCCGCGACGAACTCAGCAAGCGGAATTAAGCCGCAACCGGGGCCGAAATAACCCCGGCCTTTGTTCTTCCCCTTTTTTATTTTCGGAATTTAGCGCAATATTTCAGCAGTGTTGGCTTTCACGACTTTATTGATGTTGCGTGCAGCCAAGGCGTTCCTGAAACCCCTGACCTTATGGATTATCTGCGCGGTGCCGTTGGCATCATTGTGCTGATCGGAATTGCATGGCTACTGTCCGGACACCGGAAGAAGATCGACTGGAAACTCGTTGCTGCCGGGTTACTCCTTCAGGTGATCATCGCCGTGTTGGTGCTGAAAATACCGGTCATCCGCAATGGCTTTGATTACATTGGCACGGGCATCGTGCGCTTTCTCGGCTTTTCCCTCGCCGGCGCCCAATTTCTTTTTGGAGACCTGGCGAAAAACAGCGCCGCCGTCCAGGCCAATCACAACCTGGGGTTTCTCTTCGCGTTCCAGGCTTTGCCTACCGTCATCTTCTTTTCCGCCGTTACCACCGGGCTGTACTACCTCGGCATTCTTCAAAGGATCGTGTACGGATTCGCGTGGGTAATGACCAAAACCATGCGCCTTTCGGGTGCCGAAAGCCTTTCAGCGGCGGGAAATATTTTCCTGGGCCAAACGGAAGCGCCGTTGCTCGTCAAGCCCTTCATTTCCCGGATGACGCAGTCCGAACTTAACTGCCTGATGACAGGAGGGATGGCCACGATCGCTGGCAGTGTGATGGGCGCGTACATTACTTTCCTGGGTGGGACAGACCCCGCCCAGTTGGCCCAATTTGCAACCTACCTGTTATGCGCGTCGCTGATGAATGCGCCCGCGGCCATCGTCATGTCCAAGATCTTTCTCCCTGAAACGCATCCGGAAAAGATCGATACGCAACTCAGTGTGAGCAAGGAAACGATCGGCGTCAACCTGGTCGACGCGCTTGCCACCGGCGCCGCTGACGGACTGAAGCTTGCGTTGAATATCGGCGCCATGTTGCTTGCGTTTATTGCCATTATCGCTGCCCTGAACTGGATACTCGTGGATGGAATTGGCTCATGGACGGGTCTGAACGAGTGGGTAAGACTATCAACAAACGGCACTTTTTCCGGATTTTCATTGGAGTACATTTTCGGGCAGGTGTTCAGGCTTCTTGCTTTCGCGATGGGTGTCGACTGGGCGGAAACACTCCAGGTGGGAAGCCTGCTGGGCCAAAAAATGGTCATCAACGAGTTTATCGCCTACAGCAGCCTGGCGGAAATGAAAAATGCCGGCATTCTCAACGAAAAATCCATCATCATCTCGACGTACGCGCTCTGCGGATTCGCAAACTTCAGTTCAATAGCCATCCAAATCGGAGGTATCGGGGGAATGGCGCCCGCTCGTCAGGGCGACCTCTCCCGGCTCGGGGTCCGCGCCCTGCTCGCAGCTTCACTCGCCACGATGTTGTCCGGAACCGTCGCAGGGGCCATGCTTGGCTAAGTTTTTGTCGCTTCGTTTTTTATCGGAATTGTGCTACCTTTTTGTAAACCGGCGAAGATCATGAAGCATTCCATTACAGCGGTTGTGGCCCTCCTCGTTTGCGCCGCGGCCTACGGCCAGAAGGAATTCCAAAAGAAATTCCAGACGTTGTTTATTGAAACCTCAGACCACGCGACGATTACCCTGCCGCCTGGAACCTTCCACCTCGATGGCAGCCTTTGGCTCGACGGAAAAAAAGGGGTGATCATCCAGGGGGCGGGTGTCAACAACACCATTTTGAACTTCAAAGACCAACTATCGGGTGCGGAAGGGATAAAGGTCACCAATGCAGCCAATATCATCATCCGGGACCTTACCGTGCAGGACACCAGGGGTGACGGGATAAAAACGCAGCTGGTAGACGGTATTTCCTTCATCAACGTCAAAGCAGAATGGACCAACGGTGCGGATGAAAAAAACGGTGGTTACGGTCTTTACCCCGTGCAGTGTACGAATGTACTTATTGACCGATGTACGGCGGTCGGCGCGAGCGATGCCGGTATCTACGTCGGTCAATCGAGCCATATTGTCGTCAGGAATTCTAAAGCCTACGAGAACGTCGCGGGCATCGAGATCGAGAATTCCCTCTATGCCGACGTCTATAAGAATGAGGTTTTCAACAATACGGGCGGGATACTGGTATTCGACCTGCCGGACCTCATCCAAAAGGAGGGAGGATTTGTGAGGGTATTCGATAATAACATCCATGACAACAACCACGACAATTTTGCACCCAAGGGAAATATTGTTGGCAAGGTACCGCCCGGGACAGGTGTAATGATCCTTGCGACGCGAAACGTCGAAGTTTTCGAAAACCGGATAGTCAACAATATTACCGCGGGAACCGCGATCATTTCCTACTACATGACGGAAAATCCAATCAACGATCCTACGTACAAACCCTTTCCTGCAAACATCTATATTCACGACAACTACTACGCCCGTCCCCGCGTGCGTGCCACCGGCAAGGGCCGCATGGGCAAAATGTTCCGGTTCAAACTCCGTTTTGGAAAGGATGTACCGCATATTCTGTTTGACGGCATTGTAGACGAAAAAAATCCGGACAGAAACATCTGCATCCGCGACAACACCAACGCGACGTTCGTAAACCTTGACGCTGAGCATGGGTTCAGGAATAAGTCGACCGATATGGCGGCCCACGACTGCACCCGGCAGCCTATTTCACCCGTCAATCTCACGGCAAGTCAGTATTGAGATGAAGCTTTTTCTCGCCGGATCCGCGCTTCTGAGTCTCTTCCTCGTTTGGAGGGAGCCCGATACCTTCGAGCGAAGGGAGAGGTTGTCGGAGTACGGCTTTTTCAAAGAACCTCTGGCCAAATTGATTCCCGCGGAAGGCGTGATCCGGTACGAGTTGAACACGCCATTGTTCAGCAACTACGCTGAAAAGTCCAGATTTATTAAACTTCCCGAAGGGGGCTTCATTCAATACGACGATTCCGCTGCGCTTGGATTTCCCGTCGGCACAATACTGATCAAGAACTTTTACTATCCCCGCGATTTTCGCAAACCTGAGAAAGGACGACAGGTTATCGAAACGCGCTTGCTTGTGCACGAATCGACAGGCTGGCAGGCATATCCTTACCTGTGGGATGACGACCAGACCGATGCGTACTATGACCCGGCAGGGGAAGTCCGGACGGTCTCCTACACCAACGCCTCCGGAAAGAAAATAAAGACCTCCTACGTCGTGCCGAACAAGAATCAGTGCAAAGGCTGTCACGCGCGTAGCGGGCAGGATATCGTCCCCATTGGACCGACGGCCCGGCAGTTGAACCGCTTGACCTTCGACGGTACAGAAAATCAACTGGAACGCTGGCAGGCGCTCGGCGTGCTGGCGGAGCTGCCCGCAGCTGACGCAGTCCCGAGGACGCCCGTTTGGGACGACGAATCTTCCGGAACGCTCAACGCCCGTGCGCGGGCATATCTCGACATCAACTGCGGCCATTGCCATTCCCGGTCCGGCGCGGCTAACACCTCGGGCCTTTTCCTTGACGTGTATGCGTCCGATCCTGCCCACCTCGGCGTATTCAAGGCACCCGTGGCGGCCGGGCGGGGCGCCGGTGATCTCCAGTTCGACATCGAGCCAGGCAAGCCACATCGCTCAATTCTCGTCTATCGGATGAAAACGAACGATCCGGCCATCGCGATGCCGGAAATCGGGCGCGAGCAAATTCACGAAGAAGGCGTGGCGCTCATAGAAGAATGGATCCGGAAGGCTAACTTTCAGGAGTAAATTCCAACTCATGACCGAGTCCGATAGGCGCCTGGCTGACCACCTGGCAAAGTTCGTTTCCGACCACAAGAAAGACTTTGTATCGCGCGTTCTTGGTGCGCGTACACGGCATATCACCGTAGTCCTGGAAAATATTTTCCAATCCCAGAATGCCAGCGCGGTGTTGCGGACGGCCGAATGCATGGGCCTTCAGGACATTCATATTGTGGAAAATACCGCAAAGTATCAGCTCAACGTTAGGGTACTTAAGGGATCCCACAAATGGTTGGACCTTCACCGATACAGGCAAAAGGGAGTGAATAATACCCAGGTGTGCTTTGATCGGTTGCGGAGCGAAGGCTACCGCATTTTGGTTGCCGATCCGGCCCCCGACGGAGTTCCGATTGAAGATGTAAATGTCGAAGGGGGACGGGTTGCGCTGGTATTCGGAAACGAGTTGAGGGGCGCCTCGGCCTTTGCCCTCAAACACGGCCATCAACGGATTCATATTCCGATGTACGGATTTACGGAGAGTTTGAATATTTCGGTCAGTGTAGCGATTTGTCTGAACACTTTCATGAAAAAACTGCGGCATTCAAAAGTGGATTTTTCTCTCTCCATTGAAGAAAAAGAGGCCTTGATGCTCACGTGGTACAAAAAGATTGTCAAGCGATCGGATGTGCTTGCACGCGAATTTCTAAGGACAATTCAGTAAATTTGGACGCCCTATGGGCAGTCTATAGTTCGTTTATGCGCTGGGTGAAGAGAGTTTTTCTGGCTTTAATCCTGTTGTTTATTGTCTTTCTGGCGGTGTGCAATCTGTGGATTGTACTGAGCACCGAAGACAAGGTATTTGCTGATGCGGAAGGGCTGCCGGATCATCAGGTGGGCCTTGTGCTGGGCACGAGCCACCGACAGGAGGGGGGTGGACCAAATCCGTTCTTCGAAAACCGGATAAAGGCCGCAGCCGATCTGTACCGCCTGGGTAAGGTCGACCATTTCATCTTGAGTGGTGACAACAGCAGCAGGTTCTATAATGAGCCCATTGAAATGAAGAAAGCCCTGGAGAGGGCCGGGGTTCCTTCGTCGGCGATCACGTTGGACTATGCCGGCCTGAGAACGCTCGACTCAATCGTAAGGAGCAAGGCCATATTTGGACAAGACCGGATTACGATCGTCACGCAATCGTTTCATACGTACCGCGCATTATTTATAAGCGAATATTATGACGTTGATGCAGTGGCTATGGTGGCGGATGATCCGGGCTTCGATGGTACGGTCAGACTGGTAATCCGGGAATACCTCGCCCGCGCGATGGCAGTCATTGACCTCTATGTTCTCAAAACAGAGCCGCGCTTTTTGGGGAAGAAAGAAAAGATCAACATTTGATCGGATACGTGCAACCCCGGAGGCCGTAAAATGGTTTAATTACACGTGTTCGAAAAAAAAATGAAACTGTGCGCCAAGCTCTGACCCGGACAGCCTCATCCATCCTGATTGCCGTGCTCTCCTGCTTTATTTTTTCAACACCCGGTGTTTCGCAGACGGTGG
>CAZKBK010000045.1:0-38742 GCA_964551035.1 uncultured Roseivirgaceae bacterium
ATATCCGTCTGCGTTGTTGCCGTCGTCCGCAACGAAAGCCACCCGCTTTCTCCAGTATCCGATTGAACCGCGGTCGGTGTCGTAAGCGATGATTTTATCCACCACGTTTCGCGCTTGCTCCAGGCTCACGACGGGCAATCGGCCTACGCCGATGTCCAGCGTGTATCCAACATTGTGATGCTCTTCCCATTCACCCTCGTGATCCTCCAGGAAAGCAAAATAGTCATCTGACGAGTAACTTTGAAGCGGATGAAGCGAGTTGCGCGACTCGTAGGTGGGAACGAAGTTGGTGTTCTCGGGGACGCGGTCCTTGTAATCGTAAGACGACCTGCCAAAGAGCAAGAGGGCTTTCAAGGTTCCGGACGAATTTTCATATACCGACTTTGCGAAATCGCGGATAGCGGAAACGTCCTGGCGTCCGCTGGAAAATTCATTATACACTTCGTCGGTGGTGACCACCTCAATTTTCCAACCACTGAAGGCCTCGCGGTGTGCCGCCAGGCGCTGCGCTTCGCTTAGAAAGGTCGGGTGGGCTACGATGATCATGTCTGATGCCGAGATGCTGCGGAGATCCTGGTTGGCAACCTCGCCCACAATCTCAGGTTTGCCGACCTCCGGTCCGAACACAACGAACCGGCGCAGCGACGATGTTTGCGTGGAAAAGGTAGCTACTCCGTTGCTCAACCTGTGGTCCTGCGCGCGCACGTCGTAAATGTCAGTGATGTCCCAGATCCTTGTCGATGCGCGAATGCCTCCGACCCGGAATTCCGACACCTGGTTTTCTAACGACTCGCCCGAAGTGAAGATGGTCCCGTTCCCGTAGAGCCGCAGTTCCCGCTCAACCGTGAGCGTAAAAAAGTCGAGGTAGGCCTGGGAAGATCCCGTACCACGAATGAACTCATAGCCGATCCCGAAGGTGGGTTGACCATCAATGCCCGCGACGTCGGCGTCGATGCGAAAGGTGTCCCTTGCGTTAATGCCTTTTTCCGAATAGCGGCTGTTTGTAATGGGTAGAATATTGTGGGTACCGACCTCCACGCCATTTAGGGAAACCTTGAATTGCGCGGAAGTGAGTGATTGACCCATGACGTCGGAGACGACCGAAACCGGAGATCCGGCGACGATACCGGGGAGGGGAATGTCAAACGTGTGAACAAGCGTACTGATTCCGAACTTTTCTCCAAACCAGTCCCGGCCCGAGTGCTGGTCGTTATACGTATCCAGTTCGTGGTGATAGTAATCATCGAACGTTGAAATGGCCGGGTGTCCGGGCCCGGCGTCGGGCGAGGTTTGTATCCGTTTGCCCGGCATGTCACCGATGCAGAGGAAATAGAAGTTGGCGTCGCTGTACAGGTTCTTTTCGTAGAAGAACGCCTCGCGGGCCGGATCGTACCGCGCGATGTCCGGACCTTCCGCGAAGAAGAGGATAAAATCCCCGTTGTCGAATCTGCCATCGGATTCCCCGCTGACGAGGATCGCGTTCTCCTGAAGCCCGTCGGGTCGCGCGGCGGCATTGGGCTGGGGTAGCATACCCCCTTCGTTGCCGAAAACCCGAAGGTGCACGGGATTGATCGTTGCCGGATCAACGCCCATCTGTCTCAGGAGTTCATAATCGATTTTATATACACCCGCCTTTGTGACCGAAAGTTTGTACCACTCGCCTGACGCCATTGCGTGTCCTACAGGCTGGCCGGCAACCGGCAGGACCGTAAGCAGCAAGATGTGTGCAATGAACTTCCTCATCAAAGGTTTAGGAACAGATTACCGGGAAAACACCTTTACTCCTAACGACATCAGGATGTATAATATTATGATCAGGGGTATGGCCATTAGCTTCAACGTCACCAGGAGTAATCCCGACAGGGCGAGAAAGGTAAACCGCAACGTGTTCTCCGACCAGCGAAAACTTTTGAACTTTAAGGCAAATAACTCGATTGGGGCCACCAGCAGAAAGGAAAATATCACCGCGGTGGATGTCAGCGCCGCCGTTGAGCGCAGGAAGAAATCCAGTTGAGTCCCTTCCAGCGCCGGGATGGCGGTAAGGAAGAGTGCGTTGGCCGGAGTAGGCAGACCCCGGAATGAATCTTTTTGATTTTCATCGACATTGAAGATCGCCAGGCGCAGTGCGGAAAATACGGCCACCAGTAGAGCGGCAAACGCAAAATATGCATATCCTTCCGGGCCGGCGGCTGATGCATCCCCGATCAATGTGAACATGAGCAATGCGGGAAGCAGACCGAAACTGACCATATCGGCAAGGGAATCGAGCTCTTTCCCGATAGGAGAGGAAACACCCAGAAGGCGCGCTGCAAATCCATCGAAAAAGTCGAAAACACACGCCGCCCAGACAAACGCAGCCGTGGTCATTTCCGGCCCGCCGAGCGCCTCGATGCTAAATGGTCGCGGGCTAAACAAGTTCAATACCCCCAGGCATCCACACAGCAGGTTACAGCACGTCAGCAGATTTGGAATATGTCGGATCATAAGTCAGGTTCGGGTTTGCGGCCGGCCCCAGGCTTTAGGAGCGGACGCCGGAAAGTGCGCAAAAGGGATTCGTTCTTTTTTCAAAGCCGATGGTCGTCTGAGGTCCATGTCCGGGAAATACGTTCACATCGTCGGGTAGGGTGAAAAGTTTTTGGTGAATGCTTTGGATCAACTGGTTGTGATTGCCGCCAGGCAGATCGGTCCGGCCGATACTGTTGTAAAAGAGAACGTCACCGCCAATAAGGAGTTTGCTCATTTCGTCATAAAATACAACATGTCCGGGCGAATGTCCGGGTGCCGAAATAACCGTCATCACGTGTGTACCGACCCGGATTTTGTCACCTTCCTCAAGGTATCCATCCGGGTGACTTTCATCGTATTGAAACAAGCCATAGCTGGGGGCGTATGCGGCAACCGCTTTTAATACCGGCTCCTCCCCCCTGGGAATGAGAAGCTT
Organism: uncultured Roseivirgaceae bacterium; assembly: GCA_964551035.1. Lineage (GTDB taxonomy): Bacteria > Bacteroidota > Bacteroidia > Cytophagales > Cyclobacteriaceae > Chryseosolibacter. The sequence goes on from CAZKBK010000045.1 coordinate 2,942, forward strand.
TACGCGGTAAGTATCTTTCACGAAATAATTCCCGAGGACATGGTCGACATGACAATGGGTATTGATCACCAACTCCACCTTCAGTTTCTGTTGATCGATGAAAGCGGTGAGTTCCTCCTTTTCGGGCGGGTCGAAACAGCCCGGGTCAACGATCACGCACGCGTTTGTTTCATCGTATAGGACGTAGGTGTTTTCCTGAAAGGGATTGAAAACAAAGGCGTGTACTTTCAGCATGGTCCGTTTTGGATCAAAAATAGGGGCCTTTTTTCCATCAGCCCAATTATTTATTTCATTTTTGCCCAATGGAGCAACGGCGTAGCGTTGACTACATTATTGTCGGGCAGGGGCTCGCCGGTTCGGCTGTGGCGCTGCAACTTCTGAAACGCGGCAAGCGGCTGTTGGTCATAGACGAGCACCTCAATAACCGGTCGTCGTTGCAGGCTGCGGGTTTGTTTAATCCCGTTACCGGTCGACATATGGTGAAGACCTGGCGCGCCGACGTGCTGTTTCCATACCTGCGGAAGTTTTACATCGAAGCCGAGAAGATGACGGGCCGTCGCTTCTTTCACCCAACAGAGATCTACAGACCTTTTGCCTCCATTGAGGAACAAAATGAATGGATGGGCCGCAGTGCGGATGCGTCGTGGGCAGACTTCATCATGCGCGTTGAATCCGTGCCCGGAACGTTCACGGGCGTGCGCGACCCCTTTGGGGGGATGATCCTTCGCCACGCAGGCTATCTCAACACCGGAATATACATGGCCGCCGTGCGCGATCTCCTTCGCCATTCAGGATCGGTGCAAAACGACGCCTTCGACCCGGAAAAGTTGATATACGGAAAGGAAATGGTTGAATACGGGGAATTCCGTTCAAAGCGGATTATTTTTTGCGAAGGCGAAAAGAGCATCGACAACAGATGGTTCAAAAAAATACCCATTCGTCCCCTAAAAGGTGAAACCCTCATGGTAAAGATTGACTGGAAAGTCGACTTTATTGTGAACAGGGGCGTTTATGTCGTTCCCGGCGATACTGAAGGGCATTACAAGGTGGGGGCAACCTATTCGTACAATGACCGTTCACGAGGGGTGACCTCAAGGGGCCGCCAGGAAGTCGAAGGGAAACTTCAGGCGCTCATAAGTGTCCCCTATACGGTGCTGGCGCAGGATTGGGGTATTCGACCGACCACCATCGACCGGCGGCCCCTCCTGGGCCATGTCCCCGGCCATGAGGAATTGGTCATCTTCAACGGGCTGGGCACCAAGGGCGTCAGCCTGGCACCCTATTTTTCTGATGTATTGGTCCGCCGGTTGGAAAATGGGGCAGCCATAGACAAAGAGGTCGACGTTAGCCGTTATTATTGATTATGATTATATTGAGTTCCCTAAAATGAATACGGCCTTGAGAAGTGGAATTTTCGCGGTTTTTTCCCTGATATTATTCGTTTCGGCGTCAAGGGTGTCGGCGCAGTACACCCCCGAAGTCTTTGGAAAAAACCGGATACAATACAGGCAATTCGACTGGCAATATCTCAGCAGTGACAACTTCGACGTCTACTATTATGACAGCCGTAAGGCGGTTGCTCAAAACGCGTTGGAGTTTCTCGAGGCGGAGTTTGACCGGATCACCGACCTGATCGGCTACCCGCCCTATTTTAAGACCAAAGTATTTCTCTACAACTCCCTTACGGACCTCCGGCAAAGTAATGTTGGCCTGAACCGCACGGTGTTTACGGTCAATGGCGAAACGGAATTTATCAAGCCTTATGTGGAAGTCGCGAATCTGGGCACGGCAGAAGCATTCAAGGAGGAGTTACTCTTCAAGATATCCGAGCTCATGGTCAACGAGATGATGTTCGGCGGAAGCCTCAAGGATATTTTTCAGAGTTCGATCCTTATGAATCTGCCGGACTGGTTTGTCGACGGCGCATCCCTTTATGTGGCCAAGGGCTGGAGCCAGGAAATGGACGATTACATCCGGCAGTTGATGCGGACGCGGAAATCCAGAAAGATCACCCGTCTTTCCGGCAAAGGCGCCGCGTTGGCGGGACAATCCGTTTGGAATTTTATCGCCGAGAAATACGGCAAGAGCAGTGTCGGGAACATCCTGAACTACACGCGCATTACCCGCAACGAGGAAAAGAGCGTGCTTATTACGCTTGGCGTTTCGTTCAAACAACTCATGAACGAGTGGCGGGAATATTATGGCAACATGGCGGAAAAGGTCAGCGAGTCGTACATGATTCCTTCGGACTCCCTGCTGCTGCCCCTCCATCATAACCGCACGACGCTGTACACTACCGTAAAGCTCAGTCCGGATGGGCGGTACCTCGCCTACGCGCAGAATGACCGCGGGCGTTACATCGTCAAAGTGCGGTCTTTGGAAAACGGCCGCGAGCGGACCATTCTCTCCGGTGGTACCCGGGTGATTGATCAGCGCGTCGACTACCGGTCGCCACTGATCAGTTGGGCGGATGCAAGCACCCTCGGTGTGATCGGCCTTAAAAAAGGCGAATATGTGTTCTGGCTGTACGACCTGAGCACACGCACGAAGCTGCCCCGCCAGTTGGATCGTTTCAGTAACGTGCGGAGCCTTAATTTTTCAGGAAACGGCAGACTTGTCGTCCTCAGTGCCGATTTTGAAGGCCGTAACGACCTTTTTCTTTTGAGTTCCAGGCGCGACCGGGTGCGCCGGCTTACCAACGACCTCTTTGATGACCTGGATCCGAGCTTCATTCCCGGATCGAACCGCATTGTCTTCAGTTCAAACCGCACGACCGACACGTTGACCTCCAAGGCTACGGTCGAATTCGGCGCCCTGCCCGAGCACTACAGCCTCTTCGTTTTTGACCTCGACACCACAAAGAACGTTGTCAAGCGTATCACCAACACGTTGAGCAAGGACTACGCGCCCCTGGCCATGGACGACAACAATTTCTTTTACCTGTCGGATCAGCGTGGGATTGTAAACCTTTTCCGTTACAACCGTACGAACGGCATCTATACGCAAGTGACGAATTATGCGTCCAACGTAAAGGAATACGACCTGAACTTCCCAACGGAGACTTTCGCTTTCGTTATGTCTCGAAAAATGAAGGAAGCCATTTATATCGAGAACGATTTCAACCTCAACCGTCAGATTTTTACACCGTCTACCCGCCGGAAGGAACTTGAGCAGGCGCAAGTGATTCGGGAGAGGAGAAAAAAGGAGGAGTCGCGCTCGATGAGCATCAAGGACCTGTTGAACAAGCGCCTGCGGGAAAGCGAGGCACAGCGTGATACCGTGCCTCCGGATAGCGTGTTGCTGCCCGCCGATACGGTGGTGACTGACACCGTCCGGCAGGGTGATGCCGTTGTTGACACGGACGACTACCAGTTCGACGAAGGCGCAAAACAGGATAATGTTGTCAAAACCGATAATTATGAGTTTGAAGATGATGCCGCCGGGAACCAACCCTCGGAGTCGTTCCTGACCCGATATATCAAGGCGCGGGAAAAGAGCCGTATCACCGGCCCGTTCCCCTACGAAGACAAATTCAGCGCCGACAATCTGGTGGCATCGATGATCATGGATCCCCTGCGTCAACTGGGTGTATTGCTCGAAACGCAGATGAACGACATGCTCGAAAACTACCGTTTCCATGGTGGCATCATGACGACCCTCAACCTCAAGGAAAGCGACGCCTTTGCCGAGTTTGAGTACCTCCCATTCTTCATCGATTTCAATGCCCGCTTTGACCGGCGTGCCATCCTCTATGACGTAATCATCGATGACGCTCCCACGCCGAGCAGCATCAAATACACCCTTCACCGCCTTGAAGTAGGTGCGTCGATCCCGTTTACCGACCGTGTTCGGCTCACCGTGAAGCCGTTTGGGACCTTGACCAGCGCCCTGAACCTCGGGGAGGTGTCCCTTCCCTCTGTACCGCCATCAGGGGGTGTGGATTACAACTACTACATCGGCGCGAAGTCGGAACTCGTTTACGATAACTCGGTGGCTACGGGCATGAACCTCATGGAAGGCACCAGGGGAAAGGTCAGCTTTATGCATCATCAGGGACTCAACAACAAGGACCTGAGCTTTAGCCGCGTCTCCATTGACCTTCGTCACTATCAAAAGATCTATAAAGAAATCGTCTTCGCCGTAAGGGGATTCGGCGGCAGCTTTTTCGGGCCTTCCCCCAAGAAGTTCCTCCTCGGAGGAATGAGCAACTGGCTATTCAACAGCATCCGCACGGATGGACACGACAGCATGGGTAATGGCAACCCGCTTGCGCAGACCGGCATCAACCAGGATCTCCTGTTTGCAGAGTTTGCCACGAACCTCCGCGGCTTTGATTACGCTACGTTATTTGGCAACAATGTCATGCTGATGAATGCCGAACTCCGTGTGCCGGTCGTCCGCGCGCTGACAAACGGGCCGATAGCGTCAAACTTCTTCCGCAACCTCCAATTCATCGCCTTCTATGACATTGGAACAAGCTGGTCCGGTAAGCCACCTTTTTCCTCTCAAAACAGTGTAAGCTACAAACTCATCACGAGCGGGCCCAACAGTGTTTTTCGCGCGCAGATCAAGAATTATCTGAATCCTTGGCTTTATAGCTACGGCGTTGGCGTACGGACCGTCGTATTTAGCTACTACGTCAAGTTTGACCTGGCCTGGCCGGTCGAGGATTACACCGTTGGTGACCCAAGAGCCTTCATCACCCTGGGCTTCGACTTCTGATTTTTAAAAACATTTGGCATCTTGCGATCGAAATCACCGGATTGGGCATTAGGTATCGGGCAATAGCTTTAAAGAATGATCAAATCCATGACCGGATTCGGCCAGTCGTCGTTTGATGATGGCAGGACGCAGTTGTACATCGAGGTCAAATCCCTCAACTCCAAATTTCTTGATCTCAACCTCAGGATGCCCAAGGCTTTTGCCGACCGCGAGATGGAGGTGCGAAATCTGGTAGGCGACATCCTTGAACGGGGTAAGATTACGCTGGGTGTCGAATATGAAACGACGGCCGACGTCAGCGGACAGAACTACAACGAGGACCTTTTTGTGTCGCACTACACCGAGTTGAAGAAGCTTGCCGACCGTGTCTATGCCCCCTATGACAATCTTTTTGAGCTGGCCCTGAACTCACCGAACGTGGTCAAGAACACGTTGAGGGAAGAGGTAAGCGACGATACCTGGAGCCGTACCAAACTTTTGCTCACCGAGGCCCTCCGGAAGTGCGATGCCTTCCGAATCGACGAGGGTAAGGTGCTTCAAACCATGTTGGAGGGCTGTTGTAAAAACATCGACGAGAATCTTGAGCGTATCAAAGCGCTTGACCCGAAGCGTGTGGAGAAAATCAGGGACCGCCTGCGCAATAATGTGACTTCATTTTTTGGAGATGAAGGTTTCGACGAGAACCGGCTTGAACAGGAGATTATCTTCTACGTGGAGAAGCTCGACATCAATGAAGAGAAGGTACGCCTGAAGTCGCACCTGGATTATTTTCTGCAGGCGTTGCGGGAGCCGAATTCCAACGGGAAAAAGCTGGGTTTTATTTCGCAGGAAATCGGAAGGGAAATCAACACCATCGGATCCAAATCCAACGACGCCGACATGCAGCGGCATGTGGTCTTAATGAAGGAAGAGTTGGAGAAGATCAAGGAACAGTTGAACAATGTTTTGTAATCGCGGAATGGTTCCTTCCGGCGCTGGCGTTTGAACGCCGAAAAAGTCTGTCATCGCCCCGTTCACAGCAGTTTCGCGAGCGTGCTGATATACCGCTCCGGCACTTCGCCTTTCACCGCCGTTTGGTAATCGCTGTAACTGCAGGGCACAATGCTGTTGCGCGCATACTTTTCACGACCCTGTGGGTAGGGGACCTCCATCCACCATTTTTCGGAGAACTTGCTTTTATAAAACGCGATGGTTTCCGGCTCCACCGGCATGGAGACGGTGTATTTGAGGAAATCATTACTGCGGAAATTCAGTTCATTCTTTCTGCAATAGAATCCTTCGATAAAATACCAGATCATGGTTGCCACCACCGAGGCCGTCTTTTTGTGGGCATCGTCGAAGGCGGGATTGTATTCATAGAAGCCCAGGGAGCTCAGTTTTTCGTTGAGGCCGGCGTACCAGCAGATCTGGCATGCCTCTTCGCCGGTGAGTCCGAAGGGTTGGGTGTTGGCATTGCCCGGCGCATCGGAGGAACGGATCGCGGTAACGTCGAACGAAAGGAGGTCGGCGTTGCGGATCGCGGGCTCAATTTCCTGGATGTTGGTGCGAAGTTGTCCGATACGAAAGGCCTCGAAATAGAGTTTCTCAAGTATCGCGACGGAAAGGGGGTCAATAAGGAAACTTTGGTACGCCAAATGCGTGTAGCTGAACAAGTAGTTCGGCTCGTGCAACAGGATTCTGTTGATATGCTGTCGACTCGGAGTGCCTTCATTCTTGTCTTCCAGGTCGAGCATCGCGTCGACATTGAGGAAGCTCACCAGTTTCTCCAACGTTTCATAGGCGAGGTACTGGCCATAATCGATGTCGTGCGACCCGCCGATGATCAGGGGAAGCACGTTTTTCTCCAGCAGCATGCGGCATACTTCACTAACGCGTGTGTAGGTTTCATCCAGGTCGTGTCCGACGTTGAGATTGCCAAGGTCGACGATGCGGTAGGCGCCGGTACCGCGTTTGAGCCGGTAGAGTTTTTTCCGGATCTCGTCAGCCCCGTGTTCCGCGCCCTTGTTGTTCGCCGCCCCGCGCCCTTCGCGCACACCCAGCAACGCAATGTGCGCCCCTTTGTGGTCGGGCATCCGCTCGGTGAAGGCATTGATGTTTTTGAAAAAAGTTGTCGGTGAGCTGATGTCGTGATAGATCGCCTCGTCGACGGGCGAAAAGAGTATCGTGAGGTCCATGGGCGCAGGATTCTGGTGTGAATATATGGTCAACAACCTCAAAACGGAAATGAGACCGAAGCTTTGTTTCTTCCGAAACAGTGAAAAAAAGAAGGGCCGCCTGCGAGGCAGCCCTGTCAACAACAAGATCCTTGTGTATTATTTACGCTGCAAACGATACGTATAGGTTATAGACAGCAACCAGTCCGCGAACGCAGCATCGCCGATGTTGTACTCGCCGGTGATGGCGGTCTCGCGCTTGTCGGTGGTATTCTGCGTGCGGTTGCGCACCAGCGCGATAGGCAGGTTCACACCCACACTGTGTTGTCCTGCGGTATAGTAGAGCGAAGGCTCGGCGGAGATAATGTATCCGGGCCTGCGGAAACCATCGCTCTTGCCTATGAGGTCTTCAGATGGGATTCCCTCAATTCTTCCACCCAGCGCCACCTGCCAGCTGTTGAGTTGAACCTGTGCTCCGAGACGCATGAACAACTGATCTGATACCGAAAAGTGGTTGCTGAGCGGGATGCCCGCCGTGAGATTGGGACGGCGCTCAATGCCGTTGGTGTTACGGGGGTTAAAAAGGTACATGCCCGCACCGTAAATTGAGAGGCTATGGCTGGCCATGTAGCTTGCGCTGAACTCCACCGTGTAGCCAAACCCGCCATCGCCGAGCTGGATGGATTGGTCAACAAGCCCGTAGGCGAGGGAATCTCCTCCTTCTACATCCCTCTTGTGAAAATAATCCTTCACTTTAAAGTTGCCGGTAGGCAGCTTGAAACCGAATCCCGCAGTAAGATGAAAATTGTCTTCTTGGATGGCACTGTAATAGGCGGAAAGCCGAATGTCGCCGATGCCCTTCGACTGGGTGCTAAAGCGTGGATTCGTCGCCGGGTTGTTTCCGTAGTGCTCATATTTTGACGAGCGGTCGATGCTCATGTAGGGCAACGTCAATCCGAACGACCACTTTTTGTTCAAGGTATAGGACATGCCAAGCAGCACGGAATTGTCGCGGTTGATCACTTCGGTGCCTTGCTCCACGCGGTGTGTCTCTTCATGCGATCCGCGGAAATGCTTGTACGATTTGAAATATCGATAATTGAGAGAGAACTGGAATCCGTTGGACTCGTTCTCCTGCCCGGTGAGCGAGCAGGATGACATATTTTTCACGGCCACACAGCCCTGCGCGTATCCGTCGTACGCCATGGTTGCAAACAATACGACAACGATTGAGTAAACAATTCTTTTCATTTTAGTTGGGTTAAGGTGATAAAGACAAGAATTCATAACCCGTGACATGCAAGTGCATTTCACGGATCCATGAAGGAAAGTCACCTTAAATCTTGGGCGGTGGTGTTGCGATTTTATCGACGTGATCCAGGATGCCGGGATCGTAACTGAGAAATTGAATTTGCCTTACCCATCCGCCCTGGCCGACCGGATCATTCGCAAACGGGGATTCAAAATCATTAATGAGCTTGCTCAGAAAATTGGCTGCCTTCTTAGACGTAGATGGGGTTTCGGTCACCCGTTGGACGTAGTCCTTCATGGCGCTGGCGAGCATTTTTTCGTTGTGATCGGGAATGCAGACCACGTACAACGTGTCGTTTTCAAGCTTTTGTTTTACCAGCTTGTAATAATTACCCAGGTGCTCCACCGTACCTGACACACGCTGAAAGCCCTGCGCCTGAAGCGGAAAATTGAGTGAAACGGGAATTTTCAGTTCGATGGTTTCCTCACTTGAATAATTGTTTGAATCAAGCCGGGATGCCAGTTCATGCCCGGCGCGCGTCCGCAGGGTCCAAAATAAAACGTAGTAGCCACCCACATTGAAGGCAAAAATGAAAAGGAGTGCTATGGATACCGCTTTCTTCAGGTTGCTTTGCGTTGAAACAGATAATGAAGATATGGAAATAAATTCGTATTCCGAAAACGCCCGCAACCTTTGGGTTACAGCTAACGCGCGTTTGCAACCGCTTGATCGCCGTCAGGCCACGGCGAGGTTGTCCAGCGCAACCGTTTCGGCGACCTGATCGGGTGCCAGAATGACCCCCACGCCTTTCCGCTGTGCCAGCGCAAACGCTTTCGGCAATTTGAGGGTACCGACCATGTATCGCTTGCCGCGGGCGGCGTAACCCGACCTGACCACTTCGAAATCATCAGACCCGACCTGGTGTTCCTCGTCAAAACTGACGAAAGCTTCAACCCGAAGATCATTCGAGAATTCGAGGCCGGTTTCCTGGCGACGTTTTTTGTATTCGTAAGCATAGCGGTACGAAAGGGCGGAGATGTCGGACAACACGGCCGACCCCGTGGGATAGCCACCGGCACCCTTACCAATGAAGAGCTGGGTTTCGGCAAAAGCGCCTTTTACCTGGACGGCGTTAAATTCGTTGCGAACGTTGGCGAGCGGGCTGTTTGTCGCGACGAACTGTGGCGCGACGAACCCGTATACCTTTCCGTTTTCGCGGAACGCTCTCGCCACAAGTTTAATCGTGTAGTTGTTTTCCCTCGCGAATTTCAGGTCAACGGCAGAGACCTTGTCGATGCCGATATTGAATACTTCCTCCGGTTTTACGAAAAGGCCAAACGTATGGGCGATGGCGATGACGAGCTTGTACTTGGGGTCGAATCCCTCTACGTCCAGGGCGGGGTCAGACTCGGCAAAGCCGAGGGCCTGCGCCTGGCTTAACGCTTCGGCGTAGGTCTTCCGATCTTCCAACACGCGTGTGAGAATGTAATTCGTAGACCCGTTGAAGATCCCTTCAACACTGCTGATCAGGTCATTGTCATAATACTCTTCCAGGTTTCTGATGATGGGAATACTTCCGCACACGGCGCCTTCGTAGAGCACGGGGCGTTCGAATCGCTGTTGCAGGTCGAACAATTCTTCCAGGTGTTCGGCTACCATCTTCTTGTTTGCGGTAACCACAGCCTTTCCTTTCTTCAGCGCGGCGGAGACGATCTCAAAAGCCGCGGCGGCATCGTCGATAAGTTCTACCACAATGTCGATGTCGCCGTCGTCAAGGATGGCTGATCGCTCCGTGGTAAAAAAATGTGCCGGGATCGGCCGGGTCTTATCCTTGTCCCGGATACAGATCTTTTTTATCTCTGCCTTGACGCCGTGCGTCTCATTGAGGACGTGATAGAGCCCTTGCCCAACGCAACCAAACCCAAACAATCCAAGTTTTAATTTCTTTTTCATATGGTGATTTCTTTAAAGGCGTTCTGAAAAAAATGACGGATCACCCGTTTGAGATGGTCGCACTCGACCAGGAATCCGTCGTGTCCGTAAATGGATGGAATGACCTCGAGGGTGGCGCCCCCGATAAGTTCGGCGAGGAGCGTCTGTTCGGCAACGGGAAAGAGGATATCCGTATCGACGCCAACGATCAACGTTCTTGCTTTGATCCGCGCCAGGGCATACGCGAGGTTATCGCGGTCTCGGGCAACGTTGTGGCTGTCCATGGCCTTCGACAGCGTCCAGTATGTGAACGCGTTGAAACGGTTTGCGAGTTTGTCGCCCTGGTAGCGCTGATACGTAGAGGCCCGGAAGGTGTCCAGTACTTCGCTGTTCTTCTCCCCCTGCGTCTGTTGATAGGTGGAATAGTGCCGGTAGGACACCATGCCCACGGCGCGCGCAGCCTTCAAACCCGCGATGCCTGCGCGGGGGTCATTCTCCTTCCACGTGGCGTCGGCCTCGATGGCCATGCGCTGCGCTTCATTAAAGGCGATTCCCCATGGCGAGTGGGCGGCGTTGCAGGCAACGGGGATGATATGCTGAAACACGTCCGGCTGTTCAATTGCCCATTCCAATACCTGCTGTCCGCCGAGGGAACCTCCGACAAGCGTGTGGACGTGTTCGATCCGCAGATGCTGGCGGAGCAAATCCAACGCGCCAACGATGTCCCGGATGGTAATGAGCGGAAACTCGTGGAACCATGCGCTGCCGCTTTCGTTTATCGAAAGGGGTCCGGTGGACCCGTAACAACCACCCAGCACATTAGCACAAATGATAAAGTTCCTGGCAGGGTCGAAGGGACTGTCCGCCGTGAAAAGGTCGGGCCACCAATCGCGTACGTTCGAATTGCCGGTCAGCGCATGGCACACCCACACCACGTTGGTTCGCGCCTCGTTGATCCTTCCCAGCGTCGTGTATTTCAACTGGAAGCCGGGGAGCGTTTCCCCGCCTTCAAGCTGAAAAGGTTGGTCGTAGTGAAAGGTGTGATCCTGTTGTTCCATGCGCGGTTTTATTTTCACATTGATCAATGAACCAGTTGGCCCTGGAACACTTTGTCAAAAGCTTGCTGAAGATCCGCTTTGATATCCTCGACATGTTCAATGCCGATGGAGAGCCGCAGGAAATTCGGCAATACGCCGGCGGTGATCTGTTCTTCGTCGGAGAGTTGCTGGTGGGTGGTTGCCGCGGGCTGGATGATCAGCGTCTTCGCGTCGCCCAGGTTGGCGAGGTGGCTGATCAGCTTCAACTCGTCGACTACCTGCGTTGCGTTTTCCTTTGTTCCTTTGAGTGTAAATGAAAGCACCGCGCCGAAACCGTTTCGCAGATATTTCTTGGCCAGCTTGTGATAAGTACTGCTTTCAAGGCCGGGATAGTTGACGCTTTCCACGAGGGGATGTTTCTCCAGCCATTGGGCGATCTTGAGGGCGTTGTCCACCGAGCGCTGCACCCGCAGCGACAAAGTTTCAAGACCCTGCAACAGGAGGAACGAATTGAAAGGGCTCAAAGACGTGCCCAGGTCACGGAGGCCCTCCACGCGGGCGCGGATGACGTAGGCAACGTTTGGAAGGCCGAGTGGATTATTCTCTCCAAACACCTCCCAGAATTTCAGCCCGTGGTAGCCTTCCGACGGCTCGGTGAACTGCGGAAACTTGCCGTTGCCCCAGTTGTAGTTGCCGCCGTCGACGATGACGCCGCCAATAGAGGTTCCATGACCGCCGATCCATTTCGTCGCTGACGCAACCACCACGTTTGCGCCGTAGTCAATCGGCCGGAAGAGGTAGCCCGCGGCGCCGAATGTATTGTCGACGATCAGGGGGAGGTCGTGCTTTTTCGCCAGCGCGGAAATCGCTTCGAAGTCAGGCACATTGAAACCGGGGTTGCCGATCGTCTCCAGATAAATGGCTTTGGTTTTTTCGTCGATGAGCTTCTCGAACGCTTCCCGTTTGTCGCCTTCCGCGAAGCGGGCCTCGATGCCCAACCGCTTGAAAGAAACCTTGAACTGGTTGTAGGTTCCCCCATAAAGAAAAGTCGATGTTACAAAATTGTCGCCGGCTTGCAGTATGTTGTGAAGGGCGAGGAATTGGGCAGCTTGTCCCGAAGCGACGGCCAGGGCGCCCACGCCGCCTTCCAGCGCGGCGATGCGTTTTTCGAATACATCCGTGGTCGGGTTCATGATCCGGGTGTAGATGTTGCCGAACTCTTTCAGCGCAAAAAGATTCGCGCCGTGTGTAGAGTCGCGAAAGGTATAGGAGGTCGTCTGATAGATCGGAACGGCACGAGAACGTGTTGTCGGATCGACTTCCTGACCGGCGTGAAGTTGCAGTGTTTCAAAACGTAGATTAGACATGGCTGTATTGAATTTTTTATTCGTGATTGATTTCAAACTTGAATTGGAATAGGATGAGATAGCCGTAACCATCACTGCCTGTCACAGGGCAGGGTCATAGGCTACTTGTTGCTGGAAGCGGTTGCGCTAGCGATTAACAGCAACAGCAGGGACAACAACATGATCCGTCGGTCATGGCGTCGTAATCTGTGTAGTGGCAATCCCGGAATGCGGGAAAGGGATTCGCAAACCAGTCATTCAACGCTGTGAAGCGGCTGAATGCGGCTTGCAGGGTGCAGATGATGCGTTTCATTTTCTTTTCGGTTTATATTTCCTGATTCCGATTTTCGGAACCAGTGTCAGGATTTAGCACCTTCTTCCCAATGGGGGAGGGTTGCTAGCGCTTCACAGAGCCTGTCTCTCCGCGCTTCTTTATAAATCGACTAAGCAGATGTGCTTCTTTCGACTTGATAGCACAAACGTAGAACGGCGATCGATTGTTTCCAAACACCGGGTGAAAAAAATACAAAATTTCTCGCTGACGATTGTTAGGTTCGGCAAGCTCACCTACCGAGGTTCGACGGGCTCACCTACCGGCGTTCGGTGATTTAGCTGACGGTTCTGACGCTTGCCGCACTGCGCATGACGGTTAGGTGTTAGCAGGTCATGTCAGCATGCCGCCATCAACCTGGATGACCTGACCCGTGACGTAGGATGACAATTCCGAGCCGAGGAAGATACAGGCGTCGGCAACATCTTCCGGTTTGCCGCCGCGCTTCAGCGGGATGGCATCGCGCCAGAGTTGAACGGTCTTTTCGTCAAGCTTTCCGGTCATTTCCGTTTCAATGAAACCGGGCGCAATCGCGTTGCACCGGATGCCGCGTGATCCCAACTCGAGCGCCACCGATTTGGTGAATCCGATGATCCCCGATTTTGAAGCCGCATAGTTTGCCTGGCCGGCGTTGCCTTTGATACCGACGACGGAAGTCATATTGATGATGGAGCCGCTCTTCTGTTTCATCATTGTTCTTGATGCGGCCTTCACCGTATTGAAACAGGACTTGAGGTTAACGTTGATGACCTTGTCCCACGATTCCTCATTCATTCTCAGGAGCAGGTTGTCCATCGTGATGCCGGCATTGTTGACAAGGATGTCGAGTGAGCCGAAGTCGGCGGCGACATCGTTGATGAGTTTCTCCGCCTGTGCGAAATCAGAGGCGTCGGACCGGTAACCTTTTGCTTTTATGCCCATCTTGGCCAGTTCGGCTTCGAGGGCCTGTCCCTGCTCAACGCTCGACAGGTAGGTAAATGCTACGTTCGCGCCGTGCGACGCATACTTCAGGGCGATAGCCCGGCCAATCCCTTTAGAGGCTCCGGTCACCAACGCATTCTTGCCATCAAGAAGTTTCATTCGTGTATTTCGGTTTCAGTTAGACTATTTTGTTTTCCAATGGATACCCGGCGTTCCGCAGCAGCTTGTGTCATCATCGGCAGCGCGTGTTCAGCCCACGGAAGGTTGCCGCCAACGCGCAACGCCACGTTGTGGAGAAGCATGCCCTATGTGTCCTCTCTTCGCGCGGCGAAAAATAGGCAGATTAATTCAGACTAGGAAAAGGCGGCCGCAGGTAATGAAGGTCGCTTTTGAAAGCGCGATGCAAACCGTATCTTTGGCCCCGAAAAAATAATCGACACTATGGCAAACTATGATATAATCGTCATTGGCAGCGGCCCAGGGGGATATGTTGCTGCTATCAGGGCATCCCAACTGGGTTTGAAGGTCGGGGTGGTGGAAAAAGCTGAAATCGGCGGAATTTGTCTCAACTGGGGTTGTATTCCCACCAAGGCGTTGCTGAAGAGCGCCAACGTGTTCGAATACATCAAACACGCGCAGGACTATGGTGTCGAGGTGAAGGACTTCAAAGCCGACGTAGGGGGAATGGTGAAGCGCAGCCGCGATGTGGCCGCCAGCAACAGCAAGGGCGTGCAGTTCCTTTTTAAGAAGAACAAGATCGACCTCATCGAAGGTTTTGGGAAGTTGAAGAAAGGCGGCAAGGTGGAAGTCGAGGCGGGAGGAAAGAAGACGGAATACGGGGCCAAACACATCATCCTGGCGACAGGAGCCCGGTCCCGGGAATTGCCCAGCCTTAAGATCGACGGGAAGAAGGTGATCGGTTACCGCGAGGCGCTGACGCTGACCACGGCGCCGAAAAAACTCCTCGTGGTCGGTTCCGGTGCCATTGGTGTTGAGTTCGCATATTTCTACAACACCGTGGGCAGCGAAGTGACCGTGGTCGAGTTCCTGCCTCGAATCGTTCCGGTCGAAGATGAGGAGGTTTCGAAGACGCTGGAGAAAACGTTCAAGAAAGCCGGCATGACCATCCACACCAACTCCGAAGTAACCAAGGTCGACACATCCGGGAAGGGTTGCGTGGCCACGGTGAAGACCCCGGGCGGTGAGATAAAGATCGAGGCTGACATCGTCTTGTCGGCGGTAGGGGTGACATCAAACCTCGAGGGCATCGGACTTGAAGAAGCCGGTGTGAAGACCGATAAAGGCAAGGTGGTTGTTGATGAATTTTACAAGACCAATGTACCAGGTGTATATGCCATCGGCGATATCGTGAAGGGCCAGGCGCTGGCGCACGTCGCTTCAGCCGAAGGAATTATTTGCGTTGAAAAGATTGCAGGGAAGAATCCGGAACCCCTGGACTACAACAACATTCCCGGCTGCACGTATTGTTCACCCGAGATTGCGTCTGTGGGCTATACCGAGGAGGCTGCGAAGAAAGCCGGCTACGAGATCAAAGTTGGAAAGTTTCCCTTCAGTGCGTCAGGCAAAGCAAAGGCCGCAGGCGCCACGGAGGGTTTCGTCAAAGTGATCTTTGACGCGAAGTACGGCGAATGGCTCGGCGCGCATTTTGTCGGCGCCAACGTGACCGAGATGATTGCTGAAGTGGTAGCGGCCCGGAAACTGGAAACCACCGGACATGAGATCATCAAGTCCGTTCACCCACACCCCACCATGAGCGAGGCGATTATGGAGGCCGCGGCCGCAGCATACGGCGAGGTTATTCATATTTAGCGAAAATGAATACCAACAAAAAAACGCCCGGCCTCTACGGTCAGGCGTTTTTTTGTGGGTCGACACAGGTTCGGTTACACGAATGCGTTAGAACCGGGAGCGACCCATCGGGGCCTGCTCGAACGCCTGGCGGTGGCGGGCGTACATGTCTTCCACCTTCTTGGCGAGGTCGGCTTCCCCATACCGGTAAAGTACCTGCTGGATCTGCCCAAGCGCCACGATCGGGATCTGGAGATTGCGCCCGAAATCACCTTCGTTCAAATAATACGCTGCTTCTTCATCGTACCGCTCGGACAATACGTTGGCGATCTCTATTGCTTTCTCTTTTTCTCCGACTTCGAACAACATGGCAACCATCTGCGTGTTGGTGAAGTCATAAGGCACTCCCTTGTTTGGCATTTTTTCCAGGCTGAAGAGGAGCACTTCCCTGGCTTTTGCGGTGTCGCCTTCATTGATCAGCGCTTCCGCGAGGGAATTCAAGCTGCTGCGGTGATTTTGAACGAAGTTCCGGTAGTCCTCCGAATAATAGACATTCGGATTATCAAGTTGCCGGAACTGAAATTTCGTTATCATGTTTTCGAATGCAACCTGTGTGTTTACGAGATCGGTCTGCGGATCGGGGTTGAGCACGGGAAGGATCCGGTAGGCATTTCCCTCCTGCACGATGTAGGGGCTGAGGTCGACATTGAAATGCGCCAGGGAGGTGTTGTTCACGTACATCGGGCGTTCCCAGTCGGCCGTGGCCAGGACGTCAAGCATAGCAAGGTCTTTCATCTCCAGCATGGTGGCGCCAGGCCTGAGCCGGAGATGCATCACCGGCACGATCAGGCTATCGAGTCTCTCGGGGACGATGTTAAGGGATCGCACTTTCTCAACGTCCACCTCCAGGGTGATATCACGGGTCGGCAGAATGTTGGCGCCCTCATACACGCCGCGTAATCCGGGATGCTCGCGCTTGATGAGCTGCAGGTACTCCTTCAGGTCCATGCTCTCGATGTTCCTGTCGACGTACGGCAGGTAATTGTTCGGGCCGCCCTGGCGATAGTGATAGGCCGTGAGCGTATAGGGGAACGGCTTCGACTCGTAGGTCTGCCGCATCGTCTGTTCAATATACCAATCCGTGTTGTAGTAGCTCAATACGATAACACGCATATCGGTGCGCACGCCTTCGACCTCCTGGCTGTACCAGAGCGGGAAGGTGTCGTTATCGCCGCCGGTAAAGAGGATGGCATTTGGCGCGCATGATTGTAAATAGTTGACGGCGGAATCGACGGAAAAATATCGTTTGGACCGGTCGTGATCATCCCAGCCGTCTTTGGCCATAAGCACAGGAGCCGAGAGGCATACCACGGTCGCGACGATACCGGCGGTTCGCAGGTTTTTCGTCACCGTTACCAAAAGCTCCGAAAGGGCGATCACGGCGAATCCAATCCAGAAACTGAAGGCGTAATACGACCCGGTGTAAATGTAATCACGCTCGCGCGGCTCGGTGGGTGGCGAGTTCAGGTACACCACCAGCGCCACCCCGGTAAGCACAAAGAGCAGGGCCACCACCACAAAGTTCTTCGTGTTGTTCACCGACTGCCAGAACATGCCGAACAAACCGAGCACGAAAGGGATCATGAAGAAGTTATTTCTGCCTTTGTTCATGGCAACCGTGGGCGGAAGCTCTTCAAACCAATCCAGGGGGCTCAGCCAATCCGCCATCTGCTCGTCGCTTTCGCGACCGGCGAAATTGAACATAAAGTACCGGACGTACATGGTACCGATCTGATGGGTGAACATGTACGAAATGTTGTCGATGAAGTCGGGTTTTTCACCCTCCCGGAGTCCCAGAATGCTGCGGTAAATGCTCGGATGATTGTCGGCCGAGCTCCAGATGCGGGGAAGGATCGTTTGGTCCTGCGGCGCGTATTCGTACTTCATCCTGTAGTCGGAAATCTCATACTCGTCCTCGCCTTTCACATAAACCGCCTCACCGCGCTCGACGCCGGTAGGGCGGGCCGTAAAGTACTGTCCATAGAGCAGCGGACGACTTCCATACTGTTCCCGCTTAAGGTAGCGCACGAAACTGGTGACGTCGGAGGGGTCGTTTTGGTTGATCGGCGGATTGAAATTCGAGCGGATCACGATCATGGCATAGGATGAATAGCCAATAAGGATAAAAGCCGTGGCGATCAGGAACGTGTTGAGCAGCGGTTTGTAGTTCTTGTGGGACCAGACAATCCCCCAGATCAAGGCAGCAACCACCACCACGCCAAAAAACAATGCGCCGGAGCCAAAAGGCAAACCGAGGCTATTGACAAAAAAGATCTCGAAACTCCCCGCAAGGGAGGGCAGGCCCGGAATGATCAGGTCGTTGATGAAGAAAATGATGAGCAGGCTGAGGATCATGGTCCAGACGACACCCCAGGGGCCTGGTTCGTATTTCTTAAAGTAATAGATCAGGGCAAGGGCCGGGATCGTCACCAGGTTGAGGAGGTGAACGCCGATCGATAATCCCATCATGTAAAAGATCAGGATCAGCCACCGGTTTGCCTTCGACTCATCTTCGATGGCTTCCCACTTGAGCATGGCCCAGACCACGAATGCGGTAAAAAAGGATGAGAGCGCGTACACTTCCGCTTCCACGTTTGAAAACCACGCCGAGTCACAGAAGGTAAAGGCGAGCGATCCCACGAGCCCTGCGCCCATCAGCACCCAGACCTGCTCAGGCCTGGCGTCTTCGGGTTTTGCCACCCCCATGATCTTCCTGGCGAAATGCGTGATCGACCAGAAGAGGAACAATGACGTAAATCCGCCCGCGAGCACGCTGCTGAAGTTGATCCAGTAAGCCACCTGCGAAACGTCCCCAAGGGCAAGGAACGAGAAGAGCCTTCCCAGCAGCATGAAAAGGGGCGCGCCGGGCGGATGCGACACCTCCAGCTTGTAAGCAATGGCAATAAATTCGCCACAATCCCAATAGCTGGCGGTGGGCTCCATCGTCATCCAATAGGTGACGAGTGCGATCAGAAAGACACCCCAGCCTGTGTAGTTATTTACCTTTTGAAAGTTGTAGTTCATGGATCTGCGCGTGGAAAAAACGTAAGCCGCGAAAATAAGGAATAAACTCGATAGTGCCCAGTAGCAAAGGGTTCGCCGGTTTGTCCGCCGGGACACCCATTCCCAAACGACCGGAGCGCTCCTATTTGTATACGATCACATAGAACCCCAGCCAAAGGAAAAACAGAAGGACGTACGAGAACGCGACAATGCGCCAGACCATCTTTTTTTCCTTTTTTGCGTAGTGATGAATGCCCTGTACCAGCAGGAACCAGTAGGCCACCTCAAAGACGTTCAATGCACGCAGCGGATATGCCCACCGCTTTCCGATCTCCGTATAGTCAAAAAAGTGGATCAGCGAAAGCGGATAAAACGCCCTTATGTCGCTGTAGCCGGGATCGGTTTCAACCACCATGAACCACATAATCTTGATCACTTCGGGTACCAGGAAAATAAATTCCGCCCCGATCACCACACCCCAGCATTGTCCATAGGTCACCCGGTAGCCAAACATGAAGCATCCCACCCAGATGACGAATGCAATGACCGTGAACTTCCAAAGGTAGACGAAGGGAATCGACAAATACTTCAGGCCGTTGATGAATTGCAGCACAGCGCCCTCCGGCCGGTCCTGTAAAAACTCGAAGGCGGCTGTTTCATTCTCGATGAAGGAAATCTTCACGTACAGGAGCAGGAGGGTGGCGAGACAAAGCACCAGAAAAAGTAGTCTTTTGTCGGCTCCGAATAATGATTTAGCTTCGCTCTCGTTTTCGATCGTAGAATTAACCAAGGGGAATGATTGTTAAAGGACTGATGAATTTGTCAACTCGCGTTAAATTTAATCAAAAACGCAGGCATCTTCGGGTCATTGGTGTCTGCCCCCTTGCTACGTTGCTACTGTTGGTCGCTGGTTTTTGCGCGGCATCACAAATCCCTGAAAAAAAAGATTCGACCGTTATTCTGATTTCGGACCTGCAGGTTCAATTGCGATGCACGGATGCCCTGAATGACCTTTACAATTTCAAATTCGACGAGGCGGAAGCCCGGTTCAACAGCCTGAAGAAGGATTACGGCTGGCATCCGCTCCCCTACTTTCTCATGGGACTTATCGAATGGTGGAAGATCATGCCCAACACAAAGGATCTTTCCCACGATCAGACATTCCTGGCCTACATGGACACCACGATCGCAGTGGCGGAACGGCTGCATGACGACTTCCCGGCGTACCGGGTCGAGGCGTCGTTCTTTCTTGCCGCTGCTTACGGGTTCAAGGGACGGCTTTATTCGGATGAGGAACGCCGCGATTGGAGGAAAGCCGCGTCGGCGGGCAAGCAGGCGCTCGACTACCTGGAAGAGAGCAAGGGCGCCCATCACCTGAGTCCTGAACTGCTGTTCGGCGATGCCCTGTACAATTACTTTTCAGTTTGGGTGCCGGAACATTACCCAGCGCTAAAGCCGATCATGTGGTTTTTCCCGAAGGGCGACAAGGCCCTGGGCCTGAAACAACTCAAGGAGGTTTCGTACAATGCGTTCTATACGCGCACAGAGGCGATGGTCTGGCTGATGCGCATCCTGAACACCTACGAAAACGATCAGCTACAGGCGTGGCAGATCAGCAAATATCTCAATGAAACGTATCCGGACAATCCCTATTTTCACCGATACTATGCGCGGGTGCTCTATTCCATGGGCCGGTACACCGACTGCGAGCCGGTCAGCCTGGAGATACTGGCTCGGATTGACAGCGGCATGGTCGGCTATGAAGGAACGAGCGGGCGCTACGCGGCATTTTTTCTTGGCCAGATCTATGAGTCGCGAAAAATGCTTGACGAGGCGCAGGTGTACTATGAACGCTGTGTGCAGTTCGCCGAGGAAATCGGAGCGCATGAGTCGGGATACTATCTTTACTCGTTGATCGCGTTAGGTGAGATCGCTGAAGCGAAGGGCGACAAGGCGGCTGCCCGCCGGTACTTTAAGGATGTGAAGGAGAAGGCCGACCGCAAGGACGAAGCGTTCAAGGATGCCAAGCGAAGGTTGAAAAAACTGGAACGTGGGGATTGAAGTTAAAAAAATAATGGAGGAAGGATTTCTTAAAGCATCTGTCCGGCGGCTTCGGCACATCGGACCATTGGCTGATTTTGTGTTGGCGCCCTTGACTTTGTGTGCCGCAATTTGGTTTCGTGTTGCACGCTATTGGGGCGTTAAGAACCTGAGACTGACACGACAAATTTTTCTGAAGGTAGGTGTCTTTCCAATTGTTGATCATTATTACGAGCCGCTGTTTGATCACAGACGTATTCACAACGGGATTATTCGAACGGACCAACTGGATTTCCGGCCCCACGCCGCGCTGGCATTGATGACAGAATTCCGTTATGCGTCTGAATTAATGCGCTTACCCATGCATGGGTCATCGTCGAAATACCACTATGAGAACGGCTCGTTCGGATCGGGGGACGCGGAACTTTATTATTCCATGATACGGAAGTTGAAGCCAAAGAGGATCATCGAGGTTGGAAGTGGCTTCTCTTCCCTGATTGCCCTTGAGGCGATTTCGGTAAACCGGGCCGAAGGAGCCGGGTGTGAACTGACCTGCATTGAACCTTACGAGATGCCGCAGTTGGAGGGTCTTGACATGCGCTTGATTAGGAACAGGGTTGAGACGTTCGATCCGCACTTTTTCCAATGTTTGAATGCCGGTGACATGCTTTTCATCGATTCGTCCCATATTATCCGGCCAGGCGGCGATGTTTCTTATCTTATACTTCGAATTCTTCCCAGTCTAAATGCGGGGGTTTTAATACATTTCCATGATATTTTCCTTCCGGAAGATTATCCTATTGAATGGCTCCGCGATGAATATAGAATGTGGAATGAACAGTACCTTCTTGAGGCTCTACTACGCGGCTCGAAGGAATTTGAAGTCGTGTTTGCCCTGAACTACATGAAGAATTCATATCCGGAACAGGTAGCCCGCGTGTTTCCGGTTCTCGGGATGAATCCTGCCGTACGGCCGGGGTCGTTCTGGATCAGAAAAGTGGTGGCTGGGGAAAGCGCTGGCGGAGGGCAAATACCGGCTTCGCCACATTAAACTTCCGTAAATTGCAGGCGTTGTGGAACTACGCGATCTCATAGTAACTCCGCTGGTTATCATCGTTGTCTACGTCTTTGCATATTTCATACGTGCAAGGATCACGGATAGCAATACCCGACGCTATTTTTTTCCGGCGCTCACAGTGCGAATCGTCGGTGCATTGACCGTGGGATTGATTTATCAATTCTATTACGACGGTGGGGATACCTTCAATTTTCATACGCACGGCAGTAGGCATCTGTGGGAAGCGTTTTGGGATTCTCCGGGGAAAGCGATTGCGCTGTTTTTTAACGATGGGTCAAGCATGCGAGGGGTTTACGAGTATGCATCGAAGATCCCCTTTTTTCGGGACCCTGATTCATACGCCATTGTGCGTATTGCTTTTATCTTTGACCTGATTACGTTTTCGTCCTATTCGGCTACAGCCGTGTTGTTCAGTGTCTGTGGTTTCGCGGGATCCTGGTTGTTCTTTGTGACCTTTTACAAGCAGTATCCGCACCTCCATAGACCCCTAGCCATCGCCTCATTGTTTATCCCATCGGTGTGCTTTTGGGGCTCCGGGTTGCTTAAAGACACCATTACATTGGCGGGTACAGGCATGGCCGTCTACGCGACTAACGAACTTTTTATCAAGCGAACGATGCGCTTAAAGAATGCCGCCCTTTTCTTGTTGAGCATCTACTTGCTTTACGCGGTAAAGCTTTACATTCTGTTGGTAATGTTGCCAACGATTATAATATGGGTTTTCGCCCATGATTTTAGAAGGATTACGTCCACGATGGTGCGGCTCGTTCTGCTTCCCTTTGTGGTAGCCTTCGCCGGTACACTGGGCTATGTCTCCGTGATCAAAGCTGGGGAGGACAATCCAAAATATGCAATCAGCAATCTTTCGAAGACAGCGCAGATTACGGCGTATGACATTCGGTACTGGACCGGCCGGAGTGCAGGGTCGGGTTATACGCTTGGCGAGCTTGATGGCTCATTTGAGTCGATGTTGAGCCTCGCCCCTCAGGCGATCAATGCGTCGCTGTTCCGGCCATACATTTGGGAGGCAAATAATCCATTGATGTTTTTTTCCGCCCTCGAAAGTCTCACATTCATGGTGGTATTTGTTTACTTGGTCGCAGCGTTCAACATCCGGATCGTGCGAGCAATGCTTCAGCCGGATATACTCTTCCTAATGGTGTTTGCCATCACGTTTTCGTTCGCGGTGGGTGTGTCTACGTTTAATTTCGGCACGCTTGTCCGATATAAGATCCCAATGATGCCGTTCTTCGGTGTCGCGCTTGTGTTGATTCATGCCTACTCGAAGAGGCTCAAAAATAATGGTGTGTTGGAACGTACGGAATAGTGTTTTTCTACAAAATCCCTGGCGGCGCAACCCACTGACTGTCTCGTCTGCTTTTCTCGCAGCAGCATCCGGAGAGATGAAAGCCATTCCTCGTCTGTATGGGCAAGGAACCCCGTGAGTCCATGATTTATAATTTCACTGTTCACCCCAACGGGGGAAGCTACGACCGGAATTTTCAGAGACATATACTGGAGGGCTTTGAATCCGCATTTGCCCTGGGACCAGCGATCAAAAGTCAGAGGCATCAACCCAATATCCATTTTTAAGAGATCATCAATTTCCTCATCGATCGACCAGGGCTTAAACACAAGCGAAGTCAAGGCCAGCGATGGCGGCTTGTTGCCGATTACCAGGAGTTTGAAAACACATTCCTTTTCTAATTGAACAAGCGTAGGCAAGAGGTTTTCAAGATACCTGAGCGTTGAATGTGTGCCGGTCCATCCTATCACAGGTACGTCGTTTTCTGTTCGGGCGAAACGATTGGGATTGTGAAGATTTTTTGTATCAATTGTGGTTGGGAGCGTTATACTGGCACGATTGTATGTGGATGCGAAAGTCCGCAAATATTCGTTTCCGCATGAAACGCGATGACTCCACCGGCATATCCATTTCACTTTCCAATAACACTTAAGCCATCGCATAAGCGAAGACTGGCGATTTATGTCGGGTATCCAAATGGCGTCATCAAAATCGTATATTACTTTTTTTCTGAAGACAACGCATATTAACCACTCGAACAGCGGCGGGCCAGCCGGTGTTAATTCGCGGTGGATGAAGACCATGTCGTACCTCAGCACGATGATCAGATGCCAAATCCGTCGGAGGTATCCAATTATGGCAAAAGCAGTTTTTAATAATATGTGTCCCTCCTTGTACAGGATATGCCATCCTTTTTGTGTGAGGAATGATAGTTGTGTTGTTTTGTGTTTTTCGATTCGCAAGAGATCTATATATTGCTCAAAACGAAATCGTTGCGAAGGGGCGCCATGCGGAGGATATGGACAGAGAAAAGCGATCTTCATGACTTATGCGTCGACAATTTAGTTGATAATCCAATCAGATGCATGCCCCATCCCTCTTGCGTAAAGTCGTAAAAGAGCTATCTGCAATCTGGCGAGATCTGCAAACCAGGAATTCGTTTAGCCAAAATATAACCTTTACGCTGTCGGGGAACTTCATCGCAATTCTTATCACATTTGTATTCACACCGATTGCCACGCGGATCTATCCGCCCGAGGCGTACGGTGTTTTCGCGTTTTTTATGGCGCTTTCGCAGAATCTGGGGAGCGTGGCGACCCTTCAGCTAACGAGGGCGTTTGTGTTGCCAAGGGATGAAGGGACTTTCAAGGGCCTTTTTTTGACGGCCATAGCCTTCTGCGTCGCGTGCTCCGGCCTATCCATGCTGGTGGCCATTGCCTTCGGCCGCGACCTTCTCTTTTATTTCAATGCGCCCGAAGTAGGGCCCTATCTGCTATTTGTTCCACTCGTTGTTTTTCTGTCGTCGTCTAATGATATCGTCCGTAGTTGGGCCATTCGTGTGAAAGCTTTCGCAAGAGGAAGTTACGCTAAAGTCGGTGCTACTATAGGATCACGTATTACAGGAGTGGCTGTCGGCTTGGGTACGTCAGGGTCACCGGTGGGTATGGTGGCGGGAGAAATCGTTCATTACGTCGCTGATACGGCGTCACTGTTGACTTCGCGTATAGGAAAGATGTTGCTCGCCATTCGTACTTTCAAAGTAAATGACGTGCTGCGCACGCTACGTCAGTTCCGGTCTTATCCGACCTACATTCTGCCGTCCCACTTTGCGGCGGGCGTTGCGACTCAGTTGCCGATTTATTTCCTGATGGCGTACTTTGATTCCGACATGGTTGGCCACTATGCCATTGCCAATCGCATGCTAAGCATTCCAGCGCTGATGCTCACCACGTCGCTCGCGCCTGTATTCCTTCAACGCGTTTCAGAACAATACCATCAAGGGCAGGAACAAATTCCAAGCCTGGTGGGTCGCCTGGTTCGTTGGCTCCTGGTGTTAACCCTGATTCCATTTCTGATTCTGATCAATTTCAGTGACTCCTTTTTCGCATTGTTCCTTGGCAGCCAATGGCGAACCGCCGGTTTGCTTGCAATGCTGCTGGCCTGGTATTATCCCTTTTACATCGTTGCTTCATCGCTCGCGCCGCTTTTTCGCGTTTTTGGTAAGGAACGCCTGATTTTTGTTTTTAGTATGATTCAGGTCGTTGTGGTGGCCCTGGGCTTCTGGATTGGAGGCCGGACCCAGGACTTTTTTTTCACCTTGGCGCTCTATAGTATCATCTCAGTTTTTTTGAACGGAACACAAACGTATATCTTGCTTAAGATTTCGGGGTATCGCGCCTATGGAAAACTGTTTCTTATCCTGGTGGGATATCTTACAATTGCCTTGGCTATTTCTCTTTTGAAGACTGGGTTCCACCTATGAAAATTCTTTTGAACGGCTATTTCGGTTTCGGGAACCTCGGCGATGATCTTCTCCTTAAGACTGTATACAATATCATTGCGGCCAGATTCAAGGATGCTGACATTTTCATTCTGTCGAACAATACCGAAAATAATCCCGGGTACTCATTGACCCCTTCATATAACACATATCTGTTCGATTTACTTGAGACTGATCGGCCCGTTTTGATCGATTGGACCTATCGTGGTGACTTTGATCTCTGTGTAGATGCGGGTGGAGGAATATATTTCGATTATCATGATGGTGGCGTGGGCTACGGCATCGCCAATCGAATCGCTGACATTTTTTCAGCGCGGACTTTGCAATCCTTTTCGTCGTCGGTAAGGCGCTTCACAGGTAAGGCTGGCCGTCAGCATTTTACGAAACGGGTCGGGCTTGGCGTTGGGCTGGAGTCCTTCAATAAGAATGCTCGCAGTTACATCCGAAGCAAAATCCAGCTTGGTCAGTATGATTTACTCGTGGTGCGCGAACATTTGAGCGCTGGCATTGCGACAAAAATGGGATATAATGGCCCGATTGATGTTTCGACCGACAACGTTTTCCTGACGGACTATTGGTTGCCACGGGAATTCAAGATGCCACATCGTCCGGCGCAACCCGGTAACATTGGATTCATCCTCATGGATTGGAATGTTGGCGACGCCCGGTACGTTGAGATCGAAGAGTCGATAAGAAGGCTTCAGGCAGCCGGCTACAAGATCACTCTTTTCTCCCTGGACCGAAATCATGATAAAGACTATATTTCGTATTTTTCGACGAAGGGGCAGCCCGTCGTCGTTTGGGAGCCCGAAGGCATGGCCCTCATAGATTATCTGACATTGCTAGGACAACAGGACCTGCTTGTCACGGCACGTGCCCATGGTACTATCGTGGGGGGCATTCTCGGAATTCCGTCAATCTGTATTGCTATCCGCCAAAAATTGCGGGCAGTTCAGCGAATGTTTGCGTCGGCTTCTCTTGTTGACTACCCGCTCGACTCCAACCAGCTTGTGGAGGTTGTAAGGTCGATGCATGGGACATACGGGAGGTTGACTGAAACGGTGGCGGAGGATGTACACCGCAACCGGCGAATCGCTGAAATGGGTCTCGGACGATTCTTGAAATCATTGTGAAATTGGATCCCTACTTCTCCATAGTCATACCAACGTACAACCGGGCATCTATGGTGAAATTCGCTATCGAGTCAGTCTTGTCTCAGTCGTTTGCGGATCTGGAAGTAATCGTTGTGGATGACGGAGGGAAGGACGATACGGATCGCCTGGTGGCAGCCGTCAGCGATCCGCGCGTTCTGTATTTCAAAAAAGAAAACGAGGAACGCAGCATCGCGCGAAATTTTGGCATTTCCAAATCGCGGGGCAGGTATGTCGGATTCCTGGACGCGGACGATTATCTGTACAACGACCACCTCGAAACCGCCTATTCCCTGATCGGTCAAAACCACGCACCTGAATTCCTCCATTTGGCTTATGAAATGAGGGATATGCGCGGACGCCTGGTAAGAACCTTCAACGACTTTGGCCCGGGAATAAACCGCGACCTTGCCTACCATAACACGCTAAGCTGCAACGGGGTGATCGTTCGAAGAGACATCCTCGAGGCTCACCAATTCATACATGATCGACGGGCTAACGTCTCGGAGGACTGGTACCTGTGGTTAAAACTTGGGGCGCGCTATCAAATACACTACACCAATCGGATTACATCCGTCATACGTATTCACGACGATCGAAGTCTTGCTGACAACGATCCGGTGAAGTTTGAGCAATCCATAAGGCTTGTTATCAACTCGCTTGATGCCGATGATGTCGTGAGGCAGTACTTCGGGCGGGGATATCGATATTTTAAGGCCGAATCGATTTCACTGGTGGCATTGTGCTATTCTGAACGCCGATCTGGAAAGAGAAAGGCCTTAAAGCATTTGGTGCAGGCTGTCAGGTACTACCCGCCTCTCATGGGCCGGAGGAGATTTTGGGCAGTGGTCAGAAACGTGGTCACACACTTTCGACAAGGTATTAAGATGTTTTGAGTGCCTATTCAAGAATGAGATGAACATCCTGCAAATCACAACAGATTTTGGTCAGGGCGGTGCCGAGCGGGTATTTAGCCAGCTAGGCGTGGAGTTATCAAAAACGTTCAATGTAATTGAGTGCGTTTTTAATACCGATGGGGTTCGAAAATATCCATCCGCAAATGTAGTTGTCGACCTTAAAACCCCTCAAACTAACAATTACATTAAGAAAATTTACTACTTCTTCTTGCGGATTCATAGGTTACGTGCGATCAAACGCCGGTATGAGATCCGTGTCTCGATCAGCCATCTTGAAGGCGCGGATTACGTCAATGTTCTTAGTCGCGTCAATGAACGCGTCATTGTGGTTGTCCACGGCACAAAGGTGGCCGATCGGAATATTGATGGAGTTACGGGTTGGGTTCGGCGTAATATTTTGATTCCGTTTCTTTACCGTCGTGCGGACACAATTGTAACGGTCAGCAACGGGATAAAGGAAGAACTCAAATCCTGTTTTCGACTCAACAACAGACCAATTCACGTTATTCATAACTTTTTCGATGTCGAAAAAATATCATCCCTCGCGCAAAAGCCCGTTGATGAATACGATTCTCTGTTTCAGAATTATGATGTACTTATTACTTCAGGCCGGCTGAGCGCGCCGAAAAACCAAAGGCTGCTCCTGAGGATTTTCCCGGCGTTGCGCGCTATCTATCCGTCGATGAAACTACTTCTTTTGGGCGAAGGTGAATTATATCATTCTTTGGTACAAGAGGCAATTTCCTTGAAACTCAAAGTAAAAACGATGGACCTACCGTATAGCGACGACTACGATGTATACTTCGGTGGTTTCCAGGAGAACCCATTCAAGTTCATTTCCAGGTCACGACTTTTCCTTTTTCCATCGTTGTGGGAGGGATTCCCGATGGCTTTGTGCGAAGCGCTTGCCTGCCGGGTACCGGTCATCTCGTTTGATTGCCCGACCGGTCCCAGAGAGATACTAACCCCCTTTATCGACGGCAAAGCCGCGTTGCAAGCCAATGAATATCGGGGTGTGGGGGCCCTGATACCTCTTATGCATGGCGGAGAAAGCAAATTTGCAGTCGAGAGTTGGATTGATGCAATTACGACGATGATGAGAGACGGGGACTTGAGACAGCGATATATAGGCGAAGGAAAGGAGCGCGTCGCAAATGCATTTAGCGCTCGCGAAATCTTGCCGAAATGGGAGAAGCTCATTACCGATGAACACCGTCGGCGAAATTAAAGCTTTTGGACGATGAAGGCGCGGATCCTGATTATTGACAATTCTACCTCGCACACCGGCGCGTTGAAGTCCATTTTGCATGTGAGCAGGATGCATGCCGACCATTATGAGATTACCTTGTGTGCCGACCAGCGGGTTAAACCGTTCATCAATGCTGCCAATATTGCGTTTTATGCCGTCAGGTTTGTTGAACTGCGAAAAGGTATTGATAGTCTGATCTATTTTCCAGCACTGTTGATTAACAGTTGGAGGATCCTGAAGTTTGTACACGCCCAGGGCATTGGGCTGATCCACGTCAACGACATCTATAATATGACCGGTGTGGTGATCAAGATACTCGACCCTGGAATTAGGCTGGTCTATCACGTCCGACTCATGCCAGATTCCTACGTACGTAGTCTCTATGCGTTATGGATCAGGATCATCAATCGGTTTTCCGATGCTATTGTGGCCTGTTCCCAGGCGGTAAGGCGGGGGCTAAACACCCATCCCTCAAAGACGTTTGTGGTCTGCGATGCGGTTGATGTCCGTGAGAAACACCCCCAAAAAAGAATCACACCAGGGGCCAAACCCATTCGCTTACTCTATCTCGCGAACTTTATTCCCGGAAAAGGTCATGACCATGCGATCAAGGCATTTGCAATTGCTTTTTCCCGAGATCAGAACTTGCGACTGCGCATGGTCGGAGGCACATTGAATTTAGAGAAGAATGAGCGGTACAAAAAACGGTTGGAGAATGCTGCCAGGGATGCAGATCTTGAAAAGGTGATTGACTTTGGCGATTTTGAGTTTGATGTGGAAAGGCTTATGAAATCGTCCGAGGTGTTCCTCAATTTTTCTGACTCCGAGTCATTTTCCCTCACCTGTCTCGAGGCACTGGTTTATGGCGTGCCGCTGATTGCCACCGACAGCGGAGGGCCGTCTGAGCTTTTTGAAGATGGTGTCTCCGGGTGTCTCGTTCCGACGGGTGACGTCGGCGCCATGGCGGCTGCGATATTGAGGCTCAGCCGGGATCCTGGCTTGCGCCAGCGTTTTGCAGCTGCCGGAAAAGCGGCAGTTGCAAGGAAATTCGCGCCGGAAATAAGTTCTCGTGAGCTTACGGCGATTTATGACAGGTTATTATCGCCTTTAAAGGTCACCAAAGGCCCGTTTTAACGATGTATTGAGCGAATGCGGCTGCTAATTTTGTTTTTGTCGATCCTTATGTCCAGGGGGCTGTACGGGCAATGTACCGTGCCTGAGTTTTCCTTGCCGGAGACGGCATGCCGGAACGAAAGCCTTGCCCTTTCGAATGAAACGGCAGGCGACTTCGACTTTCAATGGGATTTTTGTGCCGGTGACTTGCGTCTGGAGCCTGTTACCAGCGAGCTGCTTTCGGACACGGACTTCTTCCGGGCTCGTTCGCTCCGGGTAGTCCGTGATGCTGATAACTGGTACGGATTTGCTATCAGTGCTACGGGAAACATCCTGATGCGGTTGGATTTCGGAACGGAGATTGGGTCGGTGCCTACGGTTACCAAATTGGGCAACATCTCTGGTAGTCTTTCGTCAGCCTTCGCATTTGACGCGGTCAACGCAAATGGTACATGGCACCTGTTTGTTGCGAATAGCGGTGCCAAGAACGTTCTTAGACTTTCGTTCGACAGCGGAATCGAAGGACAACCAACGGCAAACGTTCTCAGTATACCGGAAACCTTCGATGCCGCCGGTCCCAATTTCATTAGGATAGTCAAGGATGCCGATGACTACTACGCCTTTGTCTCCGTTGGAAGCGTTGTAAGCGACACAAAAATGGTGCGCCTTTATTTCGCAGAGGACGTCACCGATCTGAGTCCGGTAGTGTCCGAGTTCGTGGTCGCCGGAAGCAATCAATTGCGTGGTTTGTCTTTTGCAAAGGAATGTGACGAGTGGATCGGGCTGGCATTGTCTACAAATACCAACAGTTTGATCCGCATGGCGTTTGGCGCAGACCTCAGCGTAGACCCCACCATTTCGACAATTGACACACAAGGCGTGCTGAACACGCCGGTCAACATTGAACTCAGGAACGAATGGGGGGAATACTATGCGTTCATTCAGAATGCGCGCATTGAAGAAACGAACGCTGCGCTTTACAGAATCAGTTTCGGTGAGTCTATACGCAACACATCGGTTGAAACTGAAAAAATCCAGGCGCCCGAACTCATCGGGGGTGCGTATGCCCTTGATATTGTCAATACAGATTCAAAATGGATCGGCTTTACTTTCAATCTTGGCACCCGAAACCTTGTGTCGTTTAGTTTTGTGAATAACTGTTCGGCATCCCTTCCCTCATTCCTGGGTGCTGAGCCGCCGTTACTTGAATATAGTCAGGAGGGAAAGTATTATCTGACCCTTCAGGCGACTGACGCTGCCGGCAATTCAACATTTGCGCTCGGTTCGGTTCTGGTCCAGACGGCAACCGCACCCACGGTAACGTTGAATTCGGAAAACGTATGTGCGGGACACGAAGTCAATTTTTCACTCGACGAGATTCCAGGTGAATTTTCCGCTACCTGGGAATTCGGTGACGGAAGCGCGTCGTCGAATGATCAATCGCCCGCACACGTTTATTCAATACCGGGACAATACCATGTGGCAGTTGAGGTGACTGACGCAAACGGGTGCTCGAATTCCGACAACAAGACGATCGACATCTACTCACCTCCTGTGGCAGAATTTGAATTACCACCGGGTGTTTGGTGTACCAACGGGGTTATCGAGATCGCCAATGCCACCTTGGATGACCACGGTGGCAACCTGGCCTATGAATGGTTTGTGAACGGTAGTTCTGTGAGCGTTGCCCGGGATCTGAATTATACCTTTGTTTCACCGGGTTCCCACGAGTTCAAATTAGTGGCATCCATAGAAGGGTGTCAAAGTGAGGCAACGGCTGTAGTTGCCGACGTTGGCGAAGGCGCTCCGGTAGATTTTTCGGTGTCAGGGCAATGCGAGGGTGAAGAGATACTATTCGACGGCGTGACTGAAGGAACGTTTCAGACTATCGCCTGGGATTTTGGCGATGGAACCTCAGACACAAACCTCAACACCTCGCATGTGTATGAGGACCACGGTCAAATGGAAGTTGCGCTAACCTTAACGAGCGCTGACGGATGCCAGAGTACAAGGGTCAAGGAGATTACTGTGTTCTCCAGGCCAGCCGTCGCATTTCAGGTTGCAACGGTTGGGCCGTATTGTACGAGTACAGCCCTTTCATTTGAGAATCTGACGCCCGATCCTGACGATAGTGACATTTCTTCGTGGTTGTGGTCTTTTGGGGAGGGTTCCGCTTCTTCGTTGCAAGCCCCTTTCCACACCTATGATATTGCGGGGAACTATTTGATAAGCCTCTCAGCGACATCGACAATGGGCTGCAACGCTTTGATAGAGGATTGGTTGTCGGTGGACGCGTCACCGGAGGCCGAAATTAGCCATACACCGGTTTGTTTAGGAGAGGAGGTCACGTTCGAGGCGCCTGGTGATGGCATCGCCACCTGGCTGTGGGACGCAGGCGATGGCGTTTTTACCGGCCCGGAATTTAGCCACACGTTCGCGTCTACGGGAGATCATGCCGTGCATCTCACGATTGAGGGAGTGACCGGCTGTTCCACCGCCTACGACACCGTTGTCCATGTGAGTGAGTCTGTCGCTGTTGATTTCGTTTCCGAGTTCAGCTGCGCCGGTCAGGAAGCCGTCTTCATCGATCTCTCTTCAGGAGAATTTACATCCCGTGAATGGATTTTCGATGGCGTTTCCAGCAATCAGGGAGCCATTGCCCGATGGACCTTCCATTCGGCGGGTGAGAAGACCGTAACCCTTGAAGTCACAACTCCGCAGGGATGCATATATGGATCCCAACAGACAATCGAAGTAGACGATGCCCCTTTGATCTTGCTCGACGGACCTGCCACGGCATGTAGGAATGAACTCGTACAAATGACTAACACAACTGCCGGCGAGGATCTTTCATTTGAATGGGACTTCTGTGGAGGAGATTTGGGTGCCGGGACCAGCACGATCAGCGTGTTGAGCCACGATGATCTTTTTCGCGCCCGCTCGCTTCAGTTAATTGAGGAAGAAGGATCCTGGTATGGTTTCGCCATCAGCGCGACGATGAACACACTCCTGCGGTTGGACTTTGGAACAGATCTCGAATCTACGCCACACTATACGAATCTCGGAAATGTGTCGGGGTTGCTTTCGTCAGCGTGGTCGTTTGATATGATCAAGGTGGATGACGTTTGGCATATGTGGGTTGCGAACGCAGGGGACTTCAATATTGTCAGACTTTCATTTGCCGATGGAATCACCCAACAACCTATGGGTACCGCGATCAGTACCGGATCAGCTTTCTCTCAGACCCCGCCGAATGCGATACGGATCATTGCCGATGGCGCAACCCTCTATGGCTTTGTTACTGTCGGCACCACGCCAGCCACCACGAAAATTGTTCGCCTTACGTTTGGTACCGCCGTTGAAAATACGTCTCCAACGATCTCGGAAATAGAGGTTCCCGGCGCTAACCAGCTCAGGGGTATAGATTTCATGAAGGAGTGTGGCGTATGGTTTGGCTTTGCGCTTTCGTACGGGACTAACGAGCTTTATCGCCTCGCATTTGGTGATCTTAACGCCATCCCGGAAGTTTCAGAAATTGACCCTGGTGTCACGTTGAATCAGCCTGTAAATATCGAGTTGCGCGAGGAAGCCGGCAGATCCTTTGCTTTCATTCAAAATGCGCGAATCGAAGAGTTGAATGCTGCGCTCTATCGTATCGAATTTGGATCATTGGCATCCGGTCTTGCAACCGGAGAGATACTGCAATCTCCAGTCCTTACAGGCGGCGCATATGCGCTTGACCTTGCTCACTCGGATTCCAGGTGGTACGCCTACAGCGTCAACCTTTCAACAAAATCGCTGGTTCGCTTTGACTTTGAAGACAATTGTAGTGCGGGTGTCGGCTCATTTCTTGGCGCGGCGCCCCCAGCGCTTCGATACTCCGAAGCCGGTGTGTACCATATCATCCTTACTTCGGAGGACCCATTGGGTAATCGGTTCAGCGCGGTCCACGAAATTACCGTTTCATCCAACACAGCTCCCGATATAGATTTTTCAACGAACAACGTCTGCGTTCAGAACGACATTGACTTTGTTATTCAGACCCAGTCGGATGACCTGGCGGCATTCGCCTGGGATTTCGGTGACGGAAGCGGAACGTCTGTAACGCAGGACCCTTCTTATCAATACGCTTCACCCGGCACCTTCGAACCAAGACTGGAGGTGACCGCGGCAAATGGATGCCACAACAGCGCAAAACAAACGTTGACCCTCTATCCACCGCCGCTGGCTGATTTTCAACTTCCCTCAGGGGTTGTCTGTACCAACAACGAGTACACGGTCGTCAACCTCACCGACGATATTTTCGACGGCCACCTGACCTTTCAGTGGTCGATCAACGGCGCCATGCTGGGCAGTGAGGAAAATCTTGTTGCGACCTTTGCTACTACGGGTCAGAAAAATCTGAAGTTGGTAGCCTCCATACCGGGATGTTCGGATGAGTCTGAGAAAATAATACCCTCCGTGGGGGAAGGACCTGTCGTGGCGTTCACCACCGAAGGACATTGTCAGGACACGCCGGTCCTCCTTGAAGCATTATTCGATGAAACCGTGGTCAGTCAGACGTGGGACTTTGGGGATGGCGACGGGAGCCCGGACCCAAGTGTTGTCCATACGTTTTCAAACTATGGAGAACACCATGTTTCATTGACGGCAACAAAGGACAATGGTTGTACGACAACCCATACGGAGGCGCTTGTTATTTACGAAAAACCATCGCCTTTTTTTGATGTGGAAGGGCCACCGTCTTCCTGCGCCGCCGATGCTACCCAATTCATCAACACAACTCCCGACCCCGACGACAGCGCCGTAGAAACCTGGGCATGGGCATTTGGCGACCCGTTAAATAGTACCGCCGACGCCAGCGACCCGACCTTCGTCTATGGGGACGCCGGCAGCTATGTGGTTTCATTGACAGCGACGACGGACAAGGGCTGTATCGCGACCCTCGAAAAGCAGATCGAGATCCTCCCCGCTCCAACGGCAACCATCACCCAGGGTCCCGCATGCTTAAATGTTCCCGCTTCTTTTGAAGGTACAGGTGAAGACATAGGGTATTGGTATTGGGAAACGGGGACAGCTTTTTACGAGCAGGCTTCGTTCCAACATACCTTTCAGACGACCGGAGAACACGTCGTTAACCTTTTCATTGAAGGCGTAAACGGTTGTGTCGAGGAATACGAAGTTCCGGTTAATGTCCCGGAGCCGCTCCTGCCGGATTTTTCCTATTCGATGAACTGCGTCGGTTTTGAAACTGCGTTCACGGCCGCAGCTCCCGGCGACGACCCCGTTGCCGGTTACGCATGGGACTTCGACGGGCGCGGCGCGGGCGATAGCCCGGTGGAAACGTGGACCTTCGACGCGACAGGAGAAAAGACGGTGATATTAAGGGTGACAACGGAATCTGGTTGCACATACACGGCTGAAAAGACATTGACCATCGTGCCCGCGCCGGTGGCCGACTTTTCCACGTCGGCAGAGACGGGGGGGACGCCGTTTAAAGTTCAGTTTACAAACCTGACGCAATACGCGGATAACCTCTTATGGAATTTCGGGGACGCAGCGGGAACAACATCTTCGAAGGTGTCGCCTGAATTTGTATTTACGGAGGTGGGTGCGTTTGACGTCGTGCTCACCGCCTCCAATGACGAAGGTTGCACCAACACAACGTCCCGAAGGGTCTCAGCACTGGAACCTGTCAACGACGTTGCCCTGCGATACATAACGGCTGAGGAAAACAGTGATGGGACGTTTAAACTCATCCTCACGTTGGAAAACGTCGGCAACACACGCATCGAAAACCTGCCGGTGGTGATCGACCTCGCCGGTCAAACATCCCTGGTGGAAACGGTGTCAACCCCGATCCTGCCGGCGGCGCTCTACA